>NZ_CP180210.1:1263210-1894815 GCF_047556435.1 Alteromonas sp. H39 | reverse complement strand
GTCTTATTTGCCGCCGACGCCGCCTATCACTTTATCCATCAGTTACCCGATTACGGTGACGATGCCGCTGATGTCGGGGTTGGCGAGTTTACCGCTCCGATGAACGGTACCATCGTCGACTTGCTTGTGGAGCCCGGAACCCACGTAGAAAAGGGCACCACACTACTGGTTATGGAAGCAATGAAGATGGAACATGGGATCAAGGCTCATAAAGCAGGTAAGGTGTCTGAGTTTTACTTCAAACCAGGTGAGCTGGTAGACGGAGGCGCTACCTTGCTGGCGTTCGATGAAGATGAGTAAATCGTATCCGGATAAGGTCAGCATTGTCGAGGTCGGCCCTCGCGATGGCTTACAAAATGAAAAAGCACAAGTGAGCACGGCGCATAAAATTGCCTTGGTTAATCTGTTGGCAGAAGCCGGGCTCAAGCGCATTGAAACCGGCAGCTTTGTGTCACCCAAATGGGTGCCACAAATGGCAGACTCCGCCGCTGTGTTTGCCGGTATTACCCGCAAACCTGTTGCTGTGTATTCAGCGCTGACTCCCAATATAAAAGGCTTTGACAACGCCGTGGCAGCGGGCGCCGATGAAGTGGCAGTGTTTGGTGCCGCCTCCGAAGCGTTTTCGCAGAAAAACATTAACTGTTCTATCGCCGAAAGCCTGGAGCGCTTTACGCCGGTGATGGAAGCAGCGAAAGCACAAAATATCAGAGTGCGGGGGTATGTATCGTGTGTACTCGGGTGCCCTTATGAGGGAGACGTGTCTCCTCAGTCTGTGGCAGAGGTTACCCGTACTCTGCTGGACATGGGGTGTTACGAGGTTTCTCTGGGTGACACCATCGGCACCGGAACACCGGTGAAAACTGCAGCCATGCTGGCAGCCGTGCTTGAGGTTGCACCAGCTTCTGCGCTTGCTGCACATTTTCATGATACCTACGGGCAGGCGCTGGCAAACCTGCTGGTAGCCCTGGAACATGGCATCAGCACAATTGACAGTGCGGTGGCCGGATTAGGTGGCTGTCCTTATGCACAGGGAGCCAGCGGTAACGTTGCGACAGAAGATGTGCTGTATATGTTAAACGGCATGGGTATTGATACCGGCGTGTCGATGGATATTCTGCTTGAAGCGACACGCCATATCAGCGGTGTCATACAGCGCCCTCCGGTATCCAAAGTTGCTGTTGCGATGGGAGTTAAATAGACCGAAACTGTTACGCAATATGCGCAATGGTCCCACGCTGTGCGGCTGATGATCGTCCCGGCAGCACTGCACAGCTGCCTTTAGGCCCAGGTCCGTTCCCGTCAGACAAAAGAAAAAGCTCAACAATTGTAACTGAGCTTTTTTGTGTCCCGGTTTCGATATTTCCCCGGTAAATCACACCTGACTATTGTCCTGCTTTTCGCCGGGCAAAATAAAACTGAGAACAATACCCAGCGCCAGAAACGCAGTCATGATGTAGACAACTGAAAATGAGATTAACGGGGCCAGCGCCGCATACATTGCGCCAAAGCCCAGCAGAATAATGCCAATTGCAGTATTACTGAAAGCTACCAGCTCAGTCCTGTCCTGACCCGACTTGACGTCCAGGCTATACGTTTTACGGCCTGTCCTGACCCCTGCGTGGGCAATGGAGAGCACAAAAAACAACGCAGCAGAAAGCCATAATGATGTTGCGTCCATTAGTAATAACCCCACACAAGCGAGAATGGCCAGCGCCCCCGCCAATTGCAGCGTAAGTCTGGCACTTTTATCAGACACCGTTCCCCAGAAAAATGACGATAGCATTGTCGCCGCAGCTTGCGCAGCCAGATAGAGCGGCAACAGGGCTTGCGCGCCGTAATCACTTTCAAGCATAAAGTAAGGTGCCACTAACGCCGAGTGCACGAACAAGCCCCGTACCAGAACGAATCGATACACCACACTGTCAAACTGCCAGAATCGCGTCTTGTCACTATTTGCTGTTGGTGTATCAATATCAACGTAAGTCTTTACCGGCAGGATAATCAGAAAGGTCGTGATAAATGATAAAGCAGCGAGTCCAAGCAGCCCTATTGCCACGCTGTCTCCGAGCTTGTCCTGGAAATAAACCAAAGGCACTGCCACCAGCAGGGTGACAACACCAGATGCTGTTGAGGCGATACCAATGAGCCTGCCGCGCTCGCCTTTCGGCGCGATGTCAGCTTCAATGTCTTTAAACGTTAACGAACAGGCGGAACGCCCCAGGCTAAGGGCTGCAAGCGCACCAAGCACCACCCATCCCGCTGTCGCGCTGGTCAGCATCATTGATGCTGCCACCATACTGCAAACCGCGGAGATTTGAACTGCCATTCCGATACGCCAGACATGGTGGCGTGCTGAGTAGCGGCGCAAGATAACACCAATACCGGCTTGCGGCAGTAATGCGCCGGATTCCCGAATTGGCACCAGCCAGCCTACCATCCAGCTGGGCGCACCAAGCGTTATTAACAATGCCGGCAGTGTTGTTTTGGGCGATACCAATAAATCTGCCAACTTGTTAAACGCCAGCCCTACCACCAGTTTTATCTTATTGCTTATCGCCACCCGTAACTCCTCTTACGCCTGTGTCTGGCATGCCGTCATTTTGCCTTACCAGATTTGTCCGGAATGAGGCAGAAGCCACGCAGAATTTTGCTTTGTCGTTTTGCGTTGATGACTGCGTTACCAACAAACCAGTCAGGATTTTTACAACCCGATTCGTTACGCTATTTTTTATCAGTAAGATCAGGCGGTTTGGCTCTGACACCCTACTCGCTCGTTCACCAAGTGTCCTCGCCAGATCGCAGTTTTGTGTTCGCACAAAACAAAAACGCGCACTTTTTGAGTGCGCGCTTTTACCGTATCGGGCAAATGGTTAAATCCGTTTCACTGACAAAAACGGAAAGTGAAATGGTTACCCCTGATTTTCAACAACCGTTTTCAGGTTTTCCAGTCCGGTCTCAAAATCCGAACCAATCATGTCGTCCAGCATAAGTACAAAGTAACGATCCATTGGGTTGTTGCCCACCTCACCTTCATCACTCCAGGTAACGCGGGTGCCGTCATCTGTCGGCTCGAGTGTAACACGACCAACAGAACCCATATCAAATTCGGGAAAGTACAAACTATATTCCACTAAGCGGTTGTGCTCCAGGTGGATAATTTCCATTTCACCGTCGCCCTGCGTTTCGCTTGCCCATTTTGAACGCATGCCTATTGCACGGTCTGGCCCACCGTACGATATTTGCATTTGTGGATCACGCTGGAACCATACCCCCCACTGCGGCCAGGCTTTGAGATCGACCACATGTTCGTAAATTTTATTGGGTGATGCATCAATGACAATGCTACGCTCAACTTTATAGTCACCGGGCAGCATAAAGCCGACGACCGCAGCAACAGCGATAATAATCAAAAGTCCATAGATTAATTTTTTCAGCATCGACATGCTTTTCTCCGTAATGTAGTAACTGCACCGACCAGATTATAACAAAAGATTAACAATTAGCAGTGTGCGATTAAAATTCTCCGCAGAGATGCTGTAATACAAACCTCCTCGCTTCCTGCGCCTGCACCGATGCTACCCAACTCACTTCACCGCCTTGCGGATCGCGATAAACTCTGCCGGCCTGTGGCGCTGAGGTAGAAGCAGACAATGTGCCTGTTTCGCGTTCGTATGCGTGTGTTGGCAGACCTAATATACTGGTGGACAGTATATCCCACATAAAATAGGTAAATTCGTAGGTAGGAATAGCCGTCACCGTGGCAGCCCAAAACTGACCTGCGAGATCGGAAACCGGCGTGTTACATGCCGCCAGCTCGCAGAGAAAGTCACGGTTTACAGGCAAGGCATTTGTGGCGTCAAGGGGAACCAGGCACACCGATAGCCCACTCGCGAGTAGCCATGCCGTGGCCGCAGGATCCCAATACGCATTCCACTCAGCGCTGCCATCGTGGTCGTGCATCGCCACGTTCCCTTTTACATCAATGGCGCCACCCATCCACACTACCTCTTCCACCTTGTCGAAAAGCACAGGATGGTCGTGCAACGCCCACATCAGATTGGTTGCTGGTCCGGTCATGAGCACGGTAAGCGGCGTATCACTATGTTGCAATATATCGCGAATAAACTGATGAGCAGGAACGCCAGAGTGATTGGACTGCGTTTCCTGTACCCGCAACATGGCGGGCAGTGAGTGACAAATTCGCGGCTGCGCGCGCCAGTCCGGTGGAAACGGATTGGGCCCTGTCTTGTTGCCAACGACAACCGGGATGTCATTTTTCCCACACAACGTGAGTATTTTTAGTGTCGATGTCAGAGCATCATCGGGATAACAGTCTGCAGGCGTGATACATACCCCCACCAAATCGATATTCGGCATGCGCAACAACAGCAAAAGCGACAATAAGTCATCAATGCCACCGTCATGATCAAAAATCACCCGGCGTCTGGTTACTGAAACAGTCATACATTCTCCTGAGCATGCTAATCCTGAGCACCAATGGTGTAAGTCCAAACACCTGACACACTTTCATGGCATATTATTTTTTCTTGTGTAATATGGATTTAAGGTTATCACGGACAATTAACGTCGTCGCCTCTACCACCGGACACTGTAGTATGCGATGCCAGATCCGGGGCTGCTGTTGATGCAACAGACCCTCTCGATAACGGCGATATGCGCCACATAAACAATATGACACAGTGGTATCGTGTCCAGATCGATGGAGATAAAGAGATGGCAGATCACAGTTCACGCTATATTAGTAACCTGACCCGGGATACCTATGCACTTATTCTCGCAGGCGGAAAAGGGTCAAGGCTGCATGAACTGACCAACTGGCGAGCGAAACCGGCGTTGTATTTCGGCGGAAAGTTTCGAATTATCGATTTTCCGCTGTCGAACTGCGTTAATTCGGGAATTCGCCGGATCGGTGTTGTCACTCAATATAAATCACACTCATTGATCCGTCATCTGGTGCGGGGCTGGGGGCACTTCAAAAAGGAACTTGGTGAGTCCGTTGAAATTTTACCGGCTTCACAGCGATTTTCTGATAGTTGGTACGAGGGAACTGCTGATGCCGTTTTTCAGAACATTGACATTATCCGAGATGAGTTACCAAAGTATGTCATGATCCTTTCAGGTGATCATATCTATCGCATGGATTACGGCAACATGCTGGCACGTCATAAAGAAAGCGGCGCAAAAATGACGGTATCCTGCATGTCGGTGCCGTTAGAGGAAGCTGCGGGCGCATTCGGGGTAATGTCTGTGGATGAGGATTACCGAATTCTTGGCTTTGAAGAAAAGCCTGCCTCGCCCACACCACTGCCCAACGACCCTACCCGCTGTCTGGCCTCTATGGGTAATTACGTTTTTGACACTGAATTTTTATTCGAACAACTTCGCCGTGACGCGGAAACCTCGGGCTCTCAAAGAGACTTCGGCAAAGACATCATTCCTTCTATCATCAAAGATCACATTGTCTGTGCTTATCCCTTCGAAGGGGGCCACGACGGCAACGCATACTGGCGCGATGTGGGAACGATTGACTCATTCTGGGAAGCCAACATGGAAATGGTGGCACCCGTTCCACAACTCAATCTGTACGATCAGAAATGGCCTATCTGGACTTATCAGGAGCAATTACCACCTGCCAAATTTGTTTGGGAAGACAATGATCGCCGGGGTGAAGCCATTAACTCAGTGGTGTCCGGCGGCTGTATTATTTCCGGATCGACGCTACGCCGAAGTTTATGTTTCTCTAATGTGCGAGTGCATTCCTATGGACTGATTGAAGAAGCGGTGATGTTGCCGGACGTCGAAGTAATGCGACACTGCAAACTGAAAAAAGTCATTATCGACCGTGGTTGCGTTATCCCTGAAGGCACGGTTATCGGTTACAACCATGACGAAGATCGCGCTCGCGGCTTCAGAGTGTCAGATAAAGGCGTCGTGCTGGTTACCCGCGAAATGCTAGGCCAGCCGGTTGGCGGGCTTCAGGCTTCCTGAGCCGCTTCCCAGCCCGAAATTGTGGCGGTGATATAATCCGCCACCGCCTCAGGCCGCTCCAGAACAAACATATGTCCGCCCGGTAAGACATCATGTCGAAGGTTATTCCCTTTGATAAACGGATTTCGTCTTTGCTCTGTGCAAACCGTGGTATCTTTGGCCGTCACCAATACTGCCGGACATGCCAGTTTGCCGTAATAGGTGTGCAAATTATGCGGCACATTTCGAAACAGTTCAGCTTCGACATCGGCGTTGAATGTCAGATGCCAGTGATAGCCACGCAGGCGCGTAACCGCATGGACGTAATCTTCAACACAGCGTTTGTCCATATTTTTAAACAGCCCCTTATCCTTAAAATAAGCCACCAGATCCGTGCTTTTTGGCCAGGTAGTTCGTCTTGACGCTGCCAGTCGTGCGGGCGTGAGTTTGTCGATATACGGCGTGTGTTTGATCAATCGGAAAAATAAACTGGCGACCCCTGTCACAAGTGGCGGATCGAACATAATCAGGCCCTTGAACAGTGAAGGTTGTTCGCACGCTGCCATATAGGAAATAACGGCACCAAAAGAATGACCGACAGCATACACAGGCTGCGAGTCCGGGCGTTTGGCTTTAACATGGGCAATGAGTTCATCCACCTGACTACGCCAGTTTGCGCTGACCGGATACTGAGGAGTATGGCCGAACTTAGACACGCTTAAGCGCTGCCAGTGTGCTGGCAGCGCATTGAAAAGCACATTGTAACTTTCAGCCGGAAAGCCGTTGGCATGGCCGAAGTGGTACGTTACCGGAGTGAGAGTGGAGGCAGTTTGCATAACGTTGTCACTGGCATGCCTGGTTACATCATATTGCTTATCCACACTGACTCCTACTGGTTATATACTACTGGCCGCTGGCCTCCGCCGCATCCCAGTCTTTCACAATCTTGGTACTGGTCCAGAAGAATACCAGAATGGCGATAGCATACGGAATAATAAGGTATAATAGTGCCTGTCTGAGCGCTTCAGTTTCACCCAGCGAAGGCACCAGCGCCTGACTGATGATGCCGGTTATAGTTGGTCCGCCACCCAGCGCGATAATATTTAATACAAAGAAAAACAGCGCCGTAGACATCGCTCTTACATTCACCGGCGCCAGGGTTTGCGCCATGGCAAAACAGGGACCGAAATAGAAGCCGGTGGTAAACAGTAAAATAGTGAGCAACGCGACGGAGGTCCATAAATCCTGTACCTGCAGCGCAAAATAGAACGCCGGCACACCGATGATTAAGGTGATGGCAGGCAACAATGCATAGGCTTTCTTGTTGGTTTTGCCCCACTTGTCAGCGATAACACCACCCAGCCACACGCCTCCCGCATAGGCTGTACCGTTAGTAATACCGAATACGACCAGCAGCAGGGTAATGTCCAGCCCTGCAAATGCGCGAACATAGTAGTCAATGATCCAGGTTGAAATCGCGTAGTTACCAAAAGACGCAAAGGAAATACCTAACGCCATTCCCCACCAGGTAGGCACACTTAAGAGTGCTTTCACCGACGTCCAGACGGTAGGTCCTTTTACCCCCTCAGCCGGCGCTTTCGCTGCGCTTCTGGCAGGCTCTTTCACCGTGAACTTAAGCAATATCGCAAGCGCGATACCGGGCAAACCCACGCTAATCATCACTGTTCGCCAATCGGCTTTTCCACCCTGCAGAAAAAACGCAGAGGCGAAAAATGCCAGCATGATCCCAAAGGGAATTCCCAGCGAGTAAATTGCCAATGCCCCGGCACGTTTCTCTTTCGGAAACAAATCAGAAATAATACTGTGAGCCGGTGGACTGCCTCCCGCCTCACCAATACCTACCCCAATTCGCGCCATGGCCAGCTGGAAGTAATTCGCAGCAAAACCGGAAGCCGCTGTAAAGCCACTCCACATGGTCAAAGAGATTGCGATAATATTCACCCGGTTGTAGCGGTCCGCCAGCCAGGCAATGGGGATCCCCACTATGGTGTACAACAAGGCGAAGTAAATGCCTTTCAACCAGCCTAACTGAGCGTCATCAAGCCCAAGGTCAGCTTTAATGAACGGGGAGAGAATGCCGACAATCTGCCGGTCAATAAAGTTAAACGCATAAACCAGCGTCAGAATGAAAAGCACGTAATTACGATATGCTTTTGACCCCGACTCTGTTTTAGAGGCTGTCGCCACGCCTGATTGAGACATAATTCACCTGACTTGCTGATAGTTTATCCCAGTCTACGTAAGACTCTGATGCTTACCACTAAATGTTAGTTATTTGTTAACATAAGTAGATGTATTAGCATTCTATTTGGCGGCGATGTAAGGATAGGTTAGGATGACGTCACTGAACTGATCGGACCAGAACATTATGCATGTAGACGAGTTATTATCCCTGCCCACTCCTGTTCAGGTGAGTGATTCAAAATGGGTATTTAATGAGCGAGTGATCCCCGACACCTGGGCACAGGGCCGTACCGCATTTGGCGGTGTTTCCGCTGGTATGATATATAAAGCTATCGTCCGCCAGGTACACGATGCCCGGTTACTGCGGTCGTTTACGACGAACTTTGTGGGTCCCCTGGCACTGGACACGCCTTTTACTATCGAGGTGACCCGCCTACGTGAAGGCAGTAACGTGTCTCAGTTTTCCGGACAAATTATTCAAAATGGCAAAATCTGCGTGTTTTGCCAGGCCTGTTTTGGTAAAGCGAGAAAGTCTGGGATCAAGGTGGAGTGTACTGAGGATCACGGTATGGACATTCCCAAAAAGGGCAAGTTTATTCCACAAATCCCCAAAGTGACCCCGCGTTTTGTGCGTAACTTTGATTTGTCCATTGATAAAGGCGGACTGCCGTTTAGCTGGAAAAAAGACAGCGCTTATCATGGTTTTATGCGCTTTAAGCAACCACCTGAGCGTATTACCGATGCCCATCTGATTACACTGATTGATGCCTGGCCCCCTACGCTGTTACAGATGATGAAGTTTCCGGCACCCGCCAGCACGGTAAGCTGGAACATTGAATTTATTCATCCTCATCATGAAGTCAGCGGTACAGACTGGTTTGCATATCAGTGCCACACCCGCCAGGCGGCAGATGGCTATGGGCATACCGAAGCTACCATATGGAACGCACACGGCGATGTTATTGCGCTAAGCAGGCAGACCGTCGCGGTGTTTGACTAGCACTGGGCTTTCGCGAAGGGCGTGGTAGTGGCAAGCACTGTTACCCTGCTACGAGGCTGGATTGCCTGTTGCTTCAGCTACACGCCCTGCTGCTTTTGATAACCCCGTGGCGCCGGTTCCGTTAAAAAAGCGTTTCAGTAAAGCATGAAGGCGCTGGGGTTAAACAGCGAAATAACACTGATACATTGAAGATTCGTGATATCAAGCGCGTCTTCCAGATCTTCGCGTTCAAGCTCAAGTATTTCATGCTGGTGTGGTTTGAGATTGTTATAGCTCGGGTAAATTTCGGGATTAACATTATCCAGCGCGAGCACGTAAGAAAGCTGGAGAATCTGAAGATCTTTATTATGCGCAGGGGTATCGGTCTCGTGAATATGACGAATGGGCTCGAAGATACAGGCCGGGATCCCCCACAGTCGAATCAATTCAGACGAGAGCTCGGTGTAACTAAAACCCAGAATGGCTTCCTGTAGCTCCTGTGGGCTGACGCGGGAATTAAATGCCAAACACCTTTTAGCTTCTTCAGGCATTTCGGCCACCACAACCAGCTCTCCAATATTGTGCAGCAATCCCGCAACGAACAGTCGCTCAGGCTGTTTCATCCGTTCTTTTTCAGCAAAGTATTTAGCCAGTAAACCACAGGAGACACTTTGCTCCCAGAACTTATCCAAATCAATGGCTTTACCCTCTACGTCGCTGAACGCATGAGTCACACCGTAGGCCAGTGCCAGGTCGTAAGCAGAGCGTGTACCGATAACCTGCAGGGCTTTCGTGATGGTTTCTATTTTGTTTGGAAAACGATACAACGCGCTGTTTGCCACTCGTAACAACTGAGTGGCGAGTGAAGGGTCAAAAGCAATGATTTCCGCTATGTCGTCCATGCTGGCGGCATCGTCGTCCATACACGCTTTCAGGCGAGTAACTGAGTCAGGGAGAACAAATAATTCTGTCGCTCTTTGAGCGATATCTTGCACGTTCATATTTTCAGATGCTCCGAAACCTTTCCCTTGGGTAGAAGGATTACGATGCCGTTCCCTGCGCAAATACTGAATCCGTTATTCAGATATAGAACATTATACGCAACCGCGCCATAAAAATCGCATAAGATGTCTGTTTTTTTCTGTCGAATAACTGGGGTCACCAGAGAATACTACTCAGTCAATGCGTTCCTCTCAATACAGTCAGGCTTCGTGAGTGATATCGCTACATATCGAATAGTAGAAAACTAAATGAAAGCGCCTGATAGTAGCGATTAGCTAGTGTGTGGCGTTTTAAAGTAAAACCAGTAACCGGTGATTACTTTGGGCGACCTGATACTTTTTGTACTTGTTTGTACATCGCTCTGGCTGGCAACGGTGTGTATTGTGTCGCTTTATTATCACGTTCGGCCTCAGCTATCAGTATGTTTAGTAACGCGTTGACCGGGCAAGGCACAGCTACCGCCTCGCCGGCGCGCACCAGTGCACCGTAGAGGTAATCACGTTCAGTGGCCTTGTGGTTGTGAAGATCCCACCACATCGAGGTTTTCACAGTCGGATCAATAGCCAGCATTTGTTTGGCGACGAGCCTGAACATGCTGTCAGGTAGTCGAAGTACCCACGGTATCAAAAATCCCGGCAACCGGGCCACTTTGGGTAAACTCAGTTTTTTCGCCCTGGCCACGGTAAGCAGCTCCGTCATCAGCGCGGCAATCACCTTTCGGTAGTAGCGGTTTTCCAGCATGGTTTTTACCGGAATATCGGCAAGCGCATTTACACCGTTACCCAGATTCAGTTGCAGTTTGGCCCACTGGACTGCTTCAATGTTGTCAGAGGACATGGCAGCCAGAAGCGGATGCGACACGGTATTTACCAGAGATTCTGTGAAGTCACTGTCTGCAGACTGTTCAATCACAAGTGTGCCTTCTGAGCCTTTATGAAGATGTTGCTCTTCAGCAATGACGACATTAAACGGAACCATCGCCCGCAGTACCTCATGATGAGGAAAAAATCGCTTTACCTCAGCGTGAGCACTGATTCCGTTCTGACAACACACAATAACCGTGTCAGGGCCCACCCAATCAGTTAACGCCTCACACGCTGACGCAAGCGCGGTGCATTTTACTGTCAGCCAGACTACATCCGGCGGTGTGCTCAAGGGTTCAGCAACCACTCGCTGTTCGTCTACCCTGGCCTTATTGTTCAGATAGTCGGTCAACTGCAATGGCAAAGAGAGGCGTTGCTCCCAGCTACCCCTTGCCACGAAACTGACACTGGCGTTATTCAGTGTCATTACACTGCCCAAATAACTCCCAATCAGGCCACTTCCGAATATCAGATGTTGCATCATTCTGGCTTCCTTTTTTACCAGTATGTCATTACGGATATAACTTGTCAGTGCTGACAGTGACTCATTGTGCACGGACATCTGGTATCATTTCATTTTTACTTCAGGAGTGAACAGTGTTGTCCGGGTTACGTATCGTCATTATCGGCTATGTCTGGCCAGAGCCCGATTCTTCTGCCGCCGGAAGAAATATGCTTGCGCTGCTTACCGCGATGCGGGAACAGGATCACGACATTATATTTATGACCGCGGCGACTGACAGCCCTCATAAAGCCGATTTACGTGCTCTGAATGTTGCTGTAGAGTCAGTGCGGCTTAACTGTGACAGTTTTAACGACAGAATGGCGGCATTACAACCGGATGTGGTTGTTTTTGACCGCTACATGACTGAAGAGCAATTTTCCTGGCGTGTCAGAGAGGTGTGCCCGGCAGCCATTCGGATCCTGAACACAGAAGATCTCCATAGCCTCAGACAGTCCCGCTGGGATGCCGTTCGACGGGGGCTCCACGTGGATCAGGCTTGCAAAAATACGCTCCTCGCCCAACGTGAAGTTGCCAGCATCTTACGAAGTGACTTAACGCTGGTGATGTCGTCAGCGGAATACTCACTGCTAACCGCTTATTACCAGGTTCCCGCTGCACAGCTGCTCTATTTTCCTTTGCTACATTCTCCAAAAGATTGTCTATCGACACCTTCTACATTGCCAGACTATGAACAGCGTCGAGATTTCGTGTCGATTGGCAACTTTCGTCATGCCCCTAACTGGGATGCCGTACTACAACTAAAACAACACATTTGGCCGTTACTCAGAAAGCAGGTTCCCGGTTCGCAATTACGCATTTATGGTGCCTACCCTCCGAAAAAGGCCACACAATTGCATAATCCCACACAAGGATTCTTTGTTGAGGGATGGGCGGACGATGCCGAGCAGGTAATTAGCCAGGCCAGAGTACTGCTTGCTCCGCTGCGGTTTGGCGCCGGACTAAAAGGAAAATTGTTGTTGGCGATGGAGACAGGTACGCCAAGTGTTACCACCGCCATCGGTGCGGAAGGTATTGCGGACACAGACAAATGGCCCGGGGCCTGCCAGGACAACATCGACGCGTTTGTGAAGGACGCTGCAACGTTATACTCAGATAAGCTAGCATGGACCACGGCGCAACAGGCCGGCTTCACTTGTATCAAAGCTTTTCATCCCGACGCCCACGTCCCACTTTTACTAAGTACCATTCAGTCACTGGTCACAGATCCTCAGACACACCGGCGTCCCCTGTTCCTGCAACACCTTTTGTGGCATCACACACTGAGCAGTACTAAGTATATGTCGCAGTGGATCGCTGCCAAAAATCAGCAGAAATTGTGAACCAGGCCTGATAGTTCCGGCTATAAAAGATACCGTTGAAGATTGCACCTCATGAGGCAACTCTTATGAAACCGGGACTCTGTCTGGTACTGTTAAGCCTGCTGTCTTTCTCTGGTTATGCGCAGCAACGCCTCGACCGCATTGTCTTGTGTCAGGGCATGGGTGAAGCAGTCAGCCTTGTCCAGGCCGGACGGGAAGCAGGAATTGATGACAGTAACAATAAGGGGGTTGCTGTGATTTCGCGTATATCAGAGCATGCCCGGCACGATCTGCAGCCAGCTATCAACTCATTTATCCGCCACTCTCACGCGTTACCCGCGGCGTGGACCGGAACACTGTACACACACGCCTGTATCATGAATTACGACAGTGATGAAGCAACGGTTAGCCTGATGGCAACTTTCATTGCACGTCGTTGTAATTTAACGTCGCCCGACATTCATTGTGCACAGGATGTCTATAAAAACCTGCCGGACGGCGGGATCATCTGATCTGGCCACATTGGCTATTCAGGTATTTAGCAACCTTAGCCTGTCAATAACCTTTTTCACCCCATTGCCCCGCGACTGACTCAGATATCTGTCCAGACCACATAGTGTGAGATAGTGGTCAAAGTCGAATGAGGCACGTGCTGACGCATCAAGAGCATTGGCTTTTTCCAGAATAATACTCAACACGCCACGAATAATCTTGCTGGGAGACCAGCCAGCAATGGTATCCTGCCCATTCAGTTCAATGGTGGCGACCCAGACATCAGATTCACATCCACTAACGTACGCTTGCGGATCGCGCATCTCAGGCGGCAGTAAGGGCAACGCTTTTCCCGCCAGCATGATAGCTCTGGTCGCATTGTCCCAGCCTGATGCAGATGCCACGCGGGCTGCAAGAGGCATCAGCGTTTGCACTTCGCCCGTCACCCGCTATTCCTCATCCTGAAATGATGCCAGTAGTTCTTCGGCGGTTAGTACGGGATCTTCTTTTTCGACCCGGCTTGGACATAGCACCAGCTCAATCTGATTTTTGCCTAAACCAGGCAGCCAGTCCTGTTTAAATTGTGCCAGCGAAATACTCACCGCCTCCACGTCATCGTCAGATCCTGTGCTCCACGCTGAGGCCAGATCAAAATGTGGCCAGACAGGCAGTCTTTCCCCTTCCTCTGAGGCTATCATCACAAACCCGTCTTTTCCTTTAAGCAGCCAGACGGCTTCAGCCTTTTCAACGTAGTCAAGAAAGAGTGTCTGACGCGCATCAGCAGAAAGTGAGAACACCTCTTTGACAATCGCGGCTGGCAGTTTTTCAGTTACAGTTGCTGGAAACACATTCATTCCAAAGTGGTAGTGGTAATACTGTGAGTATACCAGTTGCTCGCAGGGCAGCAAAAAGCCATTTTCAGATTATACCCGGCTCGGTGATGAACGGTTAAAATGCCAATTAACAGGTACTTTTTGATTTAATTAGCAAGTGCAACCATGGTAGCCTGACACATAATTAAATAATAAAGCGCCGGGCTGGATGCAATCAGAATATTTTATTACCTCACGTCTTGATGACGAGAAACTGTCACTGGACGAGGATCAGTTTAAAGAGCTAAAACGCGCAAGAAAACGGCTCTCATCTGCCTACGCCATTACCCACAAATTTCGGCTGGTAAATGCCAATTTACAGATGGTGCTGGACGCGATGTCCCGGTTAGGACGACTTTATGTCGATCAGGCCGGCTCTGAAGCGCTGGAAACCGCCAAGCCACACCTCAATGCCTGCGTGAATAACTATGTGCTCAGCGCGCGCATATTTACCAGCCAGTTAAAGCGCCATGTGCAGGCCTGTCTGCCACAAGACCGGGAGCTCACCGACGCATTAACGCATCAGATGGAGAAAGAATACCGTCTGTCATTTGCCTACCGTTTTGTCGACAGCCTCTATGATTATGTATCGCAATACGGTATCAGCATTCACACACTAATATTGGAAAGCCTGGCTGAAGAAGATGAAAACGGTAAAATATTGCGCCGCTATTCACTTAAAGCACTGGTTGAGAAAGACTATATTGGAGGCCCTGCTGAATTCAGGGTATCGGTGTTTGAAGAGGTCGAAGAACAAATCAATCTGATTGATGTCCTTTCTGAATTTAACGAATCCGTGAAGCGTCTTCATGATTTCGCAATGGAGCTGGTAAAAACAGCGACCGACGAGTCCAACCAGATGATTTCCGAATTTATTAACGTGTTTGTCGCCGAGCATGGAAAAGAGCACGACAACTTATTTGTCGTGCACATGACCAGTGCGCTTAAAAACAAGATTTACGACAAGTTCCCGATTTCAATGTACGCCAACAATCACAATATGGAAGGTGAGTATGTATAGCAACACCAAGCAGAGTGCAGTGAAATGAAACTGTCGCTACCGATACTGTCTGACTCTGACCCACTCCCCTTTCATTATCGGGATCTTATCAGCATAAATTTTCGCAAGTTTACCATGTGGCTACTAACCAGCTATCTACCCGATGACAGCTATCAGGTGATCAGCGTGGTCTTTCCCTGGACAGACACTGCGCGGGCATTTAATCAGAAGGATCGCCATAACGCGTTACCACACGCGGCCAAAAGTATGGTCGAGGATATCGACACCCTGCTTGAAGATTCTCCGTGTGTCGTCATATGTGCACAAATTTCAAAGCTATTTTGTGAAGTTGCCATCGCTACCCCAGACCCGCAACTGGTGCATTCGATGCTGGGGGAGATGGCCTGCCCCGCCGATTTTGCGGTGCCGGTGCTAAACGATGCAGCAGTAACGCCATCTGAGTATATCGCGCAACATACCGACATAGCCTGACACGTAACCACAGGCAGGCCAAGCAGCAGCGCTCTGGCAGGTAACTCACCTGTTGGTAAACAAGACCAGCTTTTTCCCAGCTCTCGCCGGGCCAGGTAATGGAGCCTACTTACTGGCGGGCACAGTCTCAGGCTCTGCGTCTCGTAACATGTTAATAACTTCCATTATCGACATCGGCCTGGCAAATAAAAATCCTTGCATATAGTGACAACCGGCCTCGGTGGCAAAGTCAGCCTGAGCTTTGCTCTCAATTCCTTCAAAAAGTACCTTTTTATTCAGCTTACGACACAATTGTACCAGTGACTCTGCGATAATATTTCGCTGGCTCGTCTCATCCTGACTCGGTGCGAGACTTTTATCCAGTTTCACGACGGTAGTAAAGGGCTGAGCCAGTTCGGATACCGACGCATAACCGGCGCCAAAATCGTCAATAGCAATGCCAAAGCCCGCTTCAGATAAGGTTTTCAATACATTCCGGGTAGTAACGTCATGCATGGCTGACTCTGTCACTTCCAACACTATGTCATCAGTGGAGACAGAAAAGTCCGCAAGATAATCCAGAAACTCTTTGACCAATTCTGAAGAGTTAAGCTGCAGAATCGATACATTCACATGCAGTTTGATATGACCAAAGCCACTCTCACTCAAGAGTGAATGCGCAATACAGACTTCACGCAACATCTTAAGGCCCAGCGCATTTATCAGCCCGGTTTCTTCTGCAACCGGAATAAAAGAGGCGGGGTTAATATCCCCAATATCCTGACTGTGCCAACGGCAGAGCGCTTCAAGAGCCACTACCTTCTGCTGTGTATCGACAATGGGCTGAAACGTTGCATGAAGCTCTTTGTTTAACAACGCATTGTACAACCCTTGCTCGACATACAAGCGATACTCAATCGCTTCGTTCTGCTCTTTTGAATAAGCCACCGCCTGGTTTTTACCCCGTTTCTTGGCTTCGTACATGGCGATATCCGCCTGCTTAAGCAGCTCATTCACGTCCTGATTTTGCTCGTACGTAACAGTACCGATGCTGGCACTCATTTTTAGTACAGCATTGTCAGATATCATTGGCGTATCCAGCGCTTTCAGCAACCGCTCACTGAGCGTGTTCACATCGATTTCGTTCTGTACCAAAATGACAAATTCATCGCCGCCATGACGTATAAAGATATCATCGTCGCTTAATTCAGACTGAAAGCTCTGCGCGCATTTTGCCAGTAGCTGATCTCCCACATCATGACCATAGGTGTCGTTAACCAGCTTGAAACCATCGATATCAATGAAAATAAGCGCTTTCAGTTTGTCGGCTTCCATACTTTCATTCAGCGCCAGTTTCAGATAGTTGCGGTTTCCTGCACCAGTAAGTTGGTCGGTATAAGCTAATGACTCAAGACGCTTCTCAGCATGTGCCAGCTCCGAAATGTCGGACACTGTCATTACAAACCGTAAGTCACCATGAAGCTCTTCCAGTTCTGATAGTGTGACCAATGCCGGGAATGCTTCACCACGTGCCGTTAACAGCGTTCGCTTCTGTCTGTTAGGTACACCGGAACGTCCGCCTACTGTGGCGTCTAAGAGCTCATCCCGACGTATGCCAAATTCCGATAGGCTGGCTCCCACCAGCGCTGATGCAGCTACACCAAACAACCGACACAGTGCTTTATTAACATCGCGTATCATGCCGTGTTTATCCAACACCGCAACGCCTTCGGCAAGCTGGTCAAGAATGATTGTAGAGAGCTTAAGTTTGCGCATTTTGCGCTGACGCTCAGTAACGTCAATCACCGCGCCAATTTTTACACGTTCGTTATCCATGCTGACGTCACTAAACACGACGTCCAGCCACAGTGCTTCTTCACCGAGCGATTGCCCTTCCACTTTTATGGTTTTACGAACGGTTTCTCCGCGCTGTATGGATTCAGCAATCTCGTTACGCATTGATTCCGGAAACAGCGCCATAAAGTCACTAACCGGCATACTGGTACCGGCGCCAAGGCGATTTTGCAGACTGCTCGCGCCTTGAAAGTCAAACGCCTTACCGCTTTCTTTTAAAGCCACAACACCGAATTGTGCTGCCTCTGATGCGACCCTGAAACGTTTCTCTGATTCTGTAACCTGTAGCTCCAGCGCAAAGCGATGAAGGGCGGTTTCACAGGCAGTCCTGATGATTTTTGAGTCGAATGGCTTAACGATGTATCCGTAAGGACTGGTCTCAAGTGCACGAGTCAGCGTGGCGTCGTCGGAATACGAGGTAGTGTATATAATTGGAATATTGTGTTTTTTCAGGATCAATTTGGCAGCCTCAATGCCGCTACCACCATCAGACAAATTAATATCCATCAGAATGAGCGCAGGCTTACCTTTCTCTACCAAAGACAGCGCCTGTTCTTCAGAACGTGCCAGACCCACCACCTCAGCCCCCATGTTGGTAATTTCCCGTGCAAGGTATGTAGCCGCGATCGTGGTATCTTCCACAATAACCACGCGCTTTCCTGCTAATAAACTCATTCAGTTTTCCTATTTTCTGGGTGCGATGGAAACAAGGTTGATACGATATGCTGAAGATTCTGTTCAGAAACCGGCTTGGAGACTATGGGAACCGCATCATAACGGGATGGCAGCTTAAGTTGTTCACCGTACCCACTGACAATCAAACATGGCGTGTGATTTTCGATGACTTCCTGCAATAGTCCCAGCGTGGTTTCCTTCCCCAGATGAATGTCAAAAACCACTAAGCCTGGCTGTAGCTTTTGCAACTGCGTCCGCGCCGTCTCGATAGTACCTGCTACAGCGACCTGCGTAATCCCCATTCTTTTGAGTTTCGCCTGCATATCGAGTGCAATAACAAGACTGTCTTCCACTACCAGCGCTCGTTCTGGAAGCGTCGAGGTTTCTGTTGTTACCGTCTCTGTGAGCACTTTGGTGGCCTCATCAGACGGTGCTTTATAAGCGGTGACATAACGTTCGGGAATAAATATCGACGCGTTAACGCCAACCGGAGCAAAATCAATATCCAGACAACCACCCAATTCATGTGGAATGACAGACCGGATAAGTGTCATGCCGAACCCTTCACGCTTAGGAGGCGACACTGGCGGCCCGCCGGTTTCCTCCCATCTGAGTGTCAGACCGTGGCCTTTTTCGAAGGTCCACTGAACTGACACTTTCCCCTTCTCTAGCGACGCCGCTAGCGCCCCGTACTTGGCTGCATTGGTAAACATTTCATGCATAACCAGCACAATAGGTGTGGCGGCATCAGGCTTCAGCTCTACATCTGGTCCTGACAGCGTGACATGGTTCTCAAGGTCAATATAAGCCATTATTTCCGTTTCCAGAATATGCCGGAGATTGACTTTACTCCACTCAGAAGCGGTAAGCTGATCATGAGCCGATGCCAACGCTGCCATTCTGCCGGTCAATACATTGACAAACTCTGCAACGGAGCGGTCATTTTGATCGGTCTGCAAGATAATAGCATTGACCAGGTTTAGTATATTTCTTACACGATGGTTTAATTCTGAAATTAACACTTCATGTTTACGACTGGCTTCTCGCAGAATATGGTCGCGCTCCTGCGCGTGACGGATAACGATTTCAAGCAGCGTTACCCGTAACGATTCCGCATCAGTTGCATTCTGCTCGCTCCATTCATGACAGCGATTATCGTGGGTTTGTTTCCACACATCAAAACTGGCTCTTGGTGTCAGTCTTGCGCCATTTGGCCCGTGTGTCACCGCTTTTTCCGGATTGCCAGCCCATTTAATTGTCTGAGTTTGCGCATGGCGGAAAAACAACAGGTAATCACGGGGGCTTTTTGATATTGGCACCGCCAGCACGCCAGCCACACGCTGCGCGTCTGTGTCATAACCCGGGATAGCGTTATCTAGTGCATTAATCGCTATCACCTTACCCGGCGCCTGAGTATTCAGGTGCCGTGTCAGTCGGTATAACGTTTCTTCATTAAGCTGGCTATCTGCTCCAACCGTCTGTCCATCGATAAACGCCGTAATACCATCACAGGGAATTAGCAATTTTAACTGTGGGAACTGGCTTTCCAGCATGTCTATCAATGCGTTTTGCGAAGACATTGTAGCAATCAGCTGCGTCAGAACTTCCCGGGTCCGGCTCGATTCCCTGTCCCGTTCTGCGGCGATCCGCGCTCCCATTTCAAGAGCAAAAATCTCTGCGAATAATTCGAGCTCTGTGCGCTGATAATAGGATGGAAGTTTAGGCGAATAGTGATGGCAGGCAATTAACCCCCATAACTTTCCCCTGATAATCACGGACACAGACAAGGACGCGTCTACGCCCATGTTTTTAAGGTATTCGATGTGTATCGGCGATACCGCACGTAACGTCGAGAACGACATATCAATCGGCGATTGCGGCCGGTCATTGTAAAGTCCAACAGTCGGGTCATTGACATCACCAATCACCCGCAGCAAATTTTTCACATACAGCGCTCTGGCCTGTGTTGGAATATCGGTAGCGGGATAACGCAAACCGAGAAACGGCGACAAATCCGGGTTTTTAGACTCGGCTACCACCTCACCAGCCCCATCAGGCAGAAACCGGTACAGCATCACACGATCATAGCCCGTGATTAGTTTGAGCTGCTGGGTAACCAGCTCACCCAGTTCCTGTCCGGATTTAACCATATAAAACTGGCTCAATAGTGAGCGCACGAAGACATCATGGGACTCTCGCGAACCATGACATGCTTCCATCTCCACAATGATGAATTCGCCGTTGTGATGCACGGAGAAATCAACACGTCGTTGCGTTGATGTGATCGTGTGCTCAAACAGTCGCTCGTTACGCCCGGTGATCATGGCCGACTGTAATGCGGTTCGTAAATCATGTAGCGTGTGTCGATCAATACACTCGATTAGTGGCTGCCCTATCAGTTGGTCAGGTGCAACGCCCAAAAAGTCTTCTGTGTTGTCTGAGCACAGTGCGACGACCCAGTCCGACTGAAGTGCCAGAAAGCAGCCGAAACTTTGAATTTTACCAAGATGTTGAATGGGTTCACGGTCACAGTTGGTGAGGTTGACGGGGCCGGAAAAGTCTATTTCGTCCATGCAGAATTCATATGGTATTGTAGTTATAGTTGGCAAACATATACCTTACATTATTTTACTCTACCCAGATCAATTTTTATCAGGCTTTTATGACGTCAGTACTGCAACAACTCAGAACACACACCGCGCATCAACATCAGGCACTTGAGGACACCATGCCATTCGCAGCGCTGATGACCGATTCATTCTCTGCTTCTCGTTATACGGACACGCTTTTGACGCTGCGCTCATTTCACGGTGCGATTCATCAAGTGACACAAGAGGCACCCACCCATCCTGTGACGAGCATGCTTGACGCGAGTGCAGTCTGCGGTGCACTGGATGCTGATTTACTGGTGCTGAACGCACCAACAGCGCCTGAGTTTGTGAATAACCCTCCCCTTACCAGCCAGTGCACTGATATTATCGCTTGTGGGTATGTGTGGTTGGGCTCGTCGATGGGCGCGAAGATGATATACCGGTGGCTGCTAAGCAATGGCGCCGCCTCCCTGCCAAAGAATTACTATCAAACCTTATCTGGCTGCAATCAGCACTGGGCGGGTTTTCGCCACTATGTGGACGGGCTGACACTCACCGAACAGGAAGGTGAGCAAATCTGCCGGTCTGCAAATGCGTTGTTCAGTGGGCTCAGAAACACTGCCAGCAGACTGCACACAGCCATGGAACCAGCCTGAATCGGCAACAGCCGGTCACCGTTTGTTGAATGGCAACAAACTCGCCACATTTTGCGACTCCTCACTAAAACAATAATTTGGTAGCATAGCGGGCTACGCAGTACAGGATAGCGACAACATGAAAGTCATCTCATTTAATATCAATGGTATTCGGGCCAGGCTGCATCAGCTTCAGGCCATTATCGATAAACATCAGCCAGACGTGATTGGCCTGCAGGAAATAAAGGTACATGACGCACAGTTTCCGGTAGAGGCCGTTGAAGCCATGGGGTATCACGTCTGCTTTCACGGACAGAAAAGCCATTATGGTGTGGCCATGTTAACGAAACAGGAGCCAGAACGCGTTCAGCGTGGGTTTCCAACTGATGATGAAGACGCGCAACGCCGTATGATCATGGTGACCCTAAAAGATGGGAATGACAAACCCGTGACGATTTTAAACGGGTACTTTCCGCAGGGCGAAAACGAAAACCACGACACCAAATTCCCCGCTAAAAGAAAGTTTTACGCCGATCTGATGTCCTATCTGAATACCTGCCACAGCAAGGAAGAAAACGTCATCATTATGGGCGACATGAATATTTCTCATCACGATCAGGACATCGGTATTGGTGAAGAAAATCGCAAGCGCTGGCTTCGCACCGGAAAATGCAGCTTTTTACCCGTTGAACGGGAATGGCTGAATACCCTCTGCGACTGGGGAGTTTACGATAGTTTTCGCAAACTGAATCCCGAAATTACCGATCAGTTCAGCTGGTTCGATTACCGCTCAAAAGGTTTCAACGACAACCGTGGACTACGTATTGACTTAATTCTGGCCACGCAGCCTGTGCACGATACGTTGCAAGATGCGGGTATAGATTACGAATTGCGCGGCATTGAAAAGCCATCCGATCATGCGCCTATCTGGGCGACATACGCAATCTGAATATGTTTGAAACACTAACATTCCTGCAGCTAACGGCGCTGATCGTGCTGGCGGCGATATTGCTGTTTGTGGGTCGACATGTTTCCTTTGCGGCGTTAAAAGAGAGTAAATCCCGTCAACATGTGGTGTTTGGCGCTACTGCCCTCACCTTCTTCATGTGGGTTTTCCGTGCCGGTATTTTTCAGGGACTGGATGTCCACTTTCTGTGGCTTACTGCACTGACCCTCATATTGGGCTTCCGGTATGCATTATTCGCAGGCTTGGTAGCGCTCTTGGGAATAACGTCGATAGGCCACGAAAGCTGGCAAATGTTTGGCGTGAATGGTCTCATTGGGGTAGTAATGCCGGTATGCGTGTCCTACCTGATCTATCTGTTGTCGTTCCACAAGATCCCGCGCCACCTTTTTGTATATATCTTTGTGTGCGCGTTTTTTCCGGGCGCTATCGTTATCGCACTTAAACTGGCGTTCCTGGGCAGCTACTATGCAATAGATGGTATATATAGCTGGGATACCGTAGTTGATAATTACATGCTGCTAATTCCGCTTATCCTTTTCCCGGAAGGCTTTATCAATGGCGTAACCATGACACTGTTAGTGGTATATAAACCAGAATGGGTATATACCTTTCACGACAAGTTTTACCTTGACCCAGGCAGTAAATAACTGGCTGCCGCCACTCACCAGTATTCGCATGTGGGCTGGTAAACCTGCTGCAAAACACAATACCGGCACCTCACCTTTTTGGCAGACGCACAACATTGATGCAAGAGTCAGGCAGCACTTGGGGGCTCTGCGTTTCTGACCCACGGCTGTTCCGCGATGATATTTTAAAGGGTACGGCAACAATAAAGGTTGGCCGAGCAGGCAATAGATCCCGCAGTCATAATTAAAAACGCCAGCAAAAAGCTGGCGTTATTTAACTTCGGGCGTCGTGGTCACCTGACATTATGCGTGTTGTTGACGCTTATTTATCAAACAAAATGTCCATCACATCGGCTAGTTCCGATTTTCCAGCCCTTATCTCTTCTTCACTCAATCCCGCAATTTCATGTGGGAAAACCAACCATTCATCACTCTTGTTCACAAAGTAATCCGGCACGATATCCGTTTTATTATTTGCGGGCTTATACCAGGGACAGGCAATGCGGATATCAGTTGGCATATTCAGGCGCATCAGCTTTTTTATTTGTTTTATCAGCGCGTCTACACTGCGTCCTGAATCGAACACATCATCAACAATCAACAACTTGTCACCGGCATTAGCATTCTCAACCAGGTAATGCAGGCCGTGCACGCGAATTTCTTTCGACTGCTTGTTAATGCCGTAATAGGAAGACGTGCGTACTGCAATGTGGTCGGTGGAGGTGTCTTTAAACTCGAAAAATTCCTGCACCGCGATACCAATGGGTGCACCACCTCGCCAGATGCCGATGATAAAGTCAGGACGAAAGCCGTCACTATATACCTGAGAGGCCAGGCGGAATGAGTCCTGTAGCAGCGCCTGCGAAGTGATAAAATTCTTTTTCATATCGTCTACCGGTCCGGATTTTAAAAGACCGCGAGTATAGTGAAAATTGCCGTATATTGCACGGCCAAATGCACCAACTGGTCAGATTTCTGAGTTACTCATTCTGTAAAGCCGTTGCTGGATTGACCCGCATGGCGCGGGTTGCCGGATACAAACTTGCAAGTACACATAGCACAAGAGAAAAAACGGTCACCATAACAACTTGAGACCATTGCAGCACAACAGGCACGCCAGCGCCATCAGCCGACAATGCTAATGGAATTCCAAACAGTCCCAGCAGTGTATTCAGGTTAATTACAATACCTACACCGGCTACCAGTCCTATTAATGCCCCTTTCACGCCGTTAAAAAGGCCGTTTAACATAAATACAGACATCATCCGCCTGCCAGTCATTCCCTGTGTCTGCAGAATAGCAATATCGCCCTGCTTCTCACTGACAACCATGACCAACGCCGAGACAATATTAAACGCTGCTACTGCGATAATGAGCAGCAGCATAAGAAACATCATATTCTTTTCCATCTTTACGGCGTCGAACAGCGGTCCCTGCCGGCTACGCCAGTTGTCAGAGCTGATCGCAAGACTATCCAGGGCGTCGACGACCTGCTGGTAGGTAAACGCGTCATTAAGAAACAATCTTGTTGTTGTCGGGGAATCCGCACGCAAACGCATGAGACGCGTCAAGTCAGGCAACGACATATAAACGACTTTGCTGTCCATCTGTGAACCCAAATCATAAATGCCCGATACGGTGACCAGTCGCTGACTGGGCATTCTGCCAAACGGCGTATAGATACTTGCCCCCGCTACCATCACACGAAGCCTGTCGCCGGGACGCACGTCTAGCTGAGTAGCAAGCGCCCGTCCGATAATGACATGAAAAGAACGCTCGGTGAGTTCAGAAAACCGGCCTGTCAGCAGGTTGTTGCTGACAATACTCTGGTTTGCCATGACGCTGCCATTGACACCGTGGATCTGCACCCCACGCAGTCCCTGTCGCGATTGAATCACACCCTCAGCTTCACGAAATGGCATCGCCGCACGTACTCCGGGCAGGTTATCAATGGTATCGCCCGTTAAAGGTGCATAGGCGACGACCTGAGGTACTATGCCCAACACACGTTGTTTTAACTGGCTTTCAAAACCATTCATGACCGATAACACGATGATCAGGGCGGCCAAACCCAGTGCAATCCCAGCGACAGAAAATTTATTAATGAAGGAAACGAAGCTGTTTTGCTTGCCTGCGGTCGCGTATCGAAGAGCGATAAAGGCCGGTACGGGAAGGCTCATACTTTCTCAAATTTACTTAGTTTACGTACCGCTCAGGTTATCCTGCACCGGTCGTTTTCAGATATGTGAAACCGGAAGTGACCACATATCGGCGGATTGCTCGTAATGTATGTATACTACGTGTAAGCTACTGTACGCACAAGATTTTGGTGGTTGGAGACAATATGGACACGCTAACGCTGGAGCAGAAACAAGCCCAATTCGATGAGTATTTTATGATTGCTCATGCGCTTAATGTAAATATTGTGCCGCTGAAAGACGGCGATGGCCTCCCTGCCATCAGCGAACTCGAAGACCGCATGCCCTATGCCTTTCGCATCGCCAGTGAGATGGCAGATATTGAAACCAAGGCACTGCGTCCCCTTCGACAGCTGGGCGATCACGCCCAGGCACTGACCGATTTTCTTAACCATCAGTCACGTAAAATTGACCTTATAATGTCGTTTGTTCTGCATCAGCAAGATGATGAAAAGCATCGGCTGCAAACGGTGAAGTTTGGTGGTGGAGGCATGTTAGTGAGCAGTTCCGAAGCCATGGAAGTTGGTACTCTGGCAGAAATCAAAGTGTTTATCGACGAAGAAGCTGCCGCCATTTTCTGCTTTGGGGAAGTTATTGCTTGCCAGCAGGTTGGCAATGACTACCATATAGCCTTCTTTTTTAACCGTATCCGCGAACAGGATCAGGAACTGCTGGTCAGAGCAAGTTTGCACCTGCAGTCGCAGCAATTGCGTAAGCGGGCACAAGAAGCTAAAGACAATAACGAATAAGCGCAGCAGACAAAACCAAATACCGACATTTTCAGGGTGACATGACAGCCACAATTCTCTCTTTGCCACTACCGAAGCAAAAATCAAACACGGGTGCGCAGGACCATCAGCACTGGGGACAATTACACGGCAGCAGCAGCGCTCTGGCGATTGGCCATGCCGTTAAGCAACATCGGGGGCCGGTAGTTCTGGTAACGGCGGATACACCGTCCGCACTCAAGCTCGAACGGGAACTGGCTTTTTTCCTTGAAGGAGAATCGGCGCAGGTAACCTTGTTCCCCGACTGGGAAACCCTTCCCTACGACAGCTTCTCGCCCCACCAGGATATTGTATCTCAGCGTCTGGAAACACTTTTTCGCTTTACCCAGCAACGTGACGGCATCTTCATTGTTCCGGTAAATACATTAATGCAGCGTCTCGCGCCGACAGATTATCTGGCGAAGTACCTGCTGATGTTGAACAAAGGCGACACGCTGGATCGAGACCAGTTTCGCAGAAACCTGGAGCAGGCTGGCTATCTGCACGTGAGTCAGGTAATGAGTCACAGCGAATTTTCGATTCGTGGCAGTATTATCGACCTTTATCCGATGGGCAGTGATAAGCCTTTTCGCATCGACTTATTCGACGATGAAATCGACACCATTCGCTACTTTGACACTGACACCCAGCGCTCCGGCGAAACCGTCAATGAAATCCGGTTATTACCCGCGCGAGAATTTCCTACTGATAAAGACGCCATCTCCTTATTTCGTCAGCAATTTCTGGATCAGTTTGACGCCAGCAATGCAAAAGAATCGGTGTTTTATCAGGTCAGTAAAGGCACAATGCCAAGTGGTGTAGAGTACTACCTGCCACTGTTTTTTGAACAAACTGCATCGCTGTTTGATTACTTGCACACTGACTCTCTCGTCATGCTGCATGGTGATATTAAAGACGCCAGTGAGTTTTTCTGGGCTGATGTGGCAGAGCGTTACGAACAACATCGCTATAATCCCGCACGCCCGTTGTTGCCGCCCGCACAGGTTTTTCTCCCTATCGAAGAACTCTTTGCCCGGATCAAGCAGTGGCCAAGGGTCACACTATCCAAAGAGATACTGGAAGAGAAAGCCGGTTACCATAATCTGGGTTGTGACAAGCTCGATGACATCGGTATTAACACACAGAAGAAGCAGCCGGCAGAGCGTCTGTTAAACACCATGAAAGCGGCCAGTGAGCGCGGTGCCCGTGTATTATTTTGCGCCGAGTCTCAGGGACGTCGTGAAAGCCTGCTGGGCATTCTGGGCAAGGCCGGTATCAAACCCAAACCGGCGCCGGACTTTAATCAGTTTTTACAGTCTCACGATAGTATAGGCATCGGTATTGGGATGGTAGAACACAGCTTCCGCTGGCAGAGCCAGGAAGGCGAACTGTTGTTTATCACCGAGACCGAGCTACTCGGCCACAAGGTCAGTCAGCGACGGCTTCGTGAAAAGCGCACTCATACCGATGAAAGCGCCATTATCCGCAACCTGGCAGAACTGTCTATTGGCCAGCCAGTGGTGCATCTGGATCATGGCGTAGGCCGCTACCTGGGGCTACAAACCCTGGATGCAGGCGGCGTTACCACGGAATACCTGTGTATTGAGTACGCCAAACAGGCAAAATTATATGTACCGGTATCATCGCTACACCTGATTTCCCGCTATACCGGCGGGGACACCGATCATGCGCCAATCAATTCACTGGGCAACGATACCTGGAGCAAAGCCAAACAAAAAGCGGCCGAAAAAGTACGGGATGTGGCTGCCGAATTACTCGATGTGTATGCCCGCCGTGCCGCGAAACCCGGCTTTGCCTACCCGATTAACTGGGAAGAATACCAAAGCTTCGCTGACAGTTTTCCGTTTGAGGAAACACCGGATCAGATGCAGGCCATCAATGCCGTCATCCAGGACATGGGCAGCCCACAGGCAATGGACCGACTGGTATGTGGTGATGTCGGCTTCGGCAAAACCGAAGTCGCCATGCGCGCTGCATTTCTGGCGGCCAATCAGGGTAAGCAGGTTGCCATACTGGTACCCACTACCCTGCTCGCGCAGCAGCACTATGAAAATTTCAAAGACCGATTCGCAGACTGGCCATTTCGTATTGAAGTGATGAGCCGGTTCGTCAGTGCTAAAGCGCAGAAATCCGTAATTGAGGGCATCACAGAAGGTCAGGTAGACATTGTGGTGGGTACACACAAGCTGTTATCCAGCGACATTAAGTTTAATGACTTAGGGCTGGTGATAATCGATGAAGAACACCGTTTTGGCGTGCGTCAGAAAGAGAAGCTCAAATCGCTGCGTGCCGATGTAGACATTCTGACACTCACCGCAACGCCCATTCCACGTACCCTGAATATGGCGCTGTCCGGTATGCGCGACCTGTCGATCATCGCTACTGCGCCAGCTCGCCGGCTGTCAATTAAGACCTTTGTGCAACAACGCAACAAGGCCATTATTCGGGAAGCCATTATGCGTGAAATTCTGCGCGGTGGTCAGGTGTATTTTCTGCACAATGAAGTAGAAACCATCGACCGCACAGCAGAAGAAATCGGCGAAATTGTGCCGGAGGCCCGTATAGCAATTGGCCACGGCCAGATGCGGGAACGGGATCTTGAAAGCGTAATGAGTGACTTCTACCATCAACGCTACAACGTGCTGGTGTGCACCACAATTATCGAAACCGGTATCGATGTTCCCAGTGCAAATACCATTATTATGGACCGTGCAGATCATCTCGGACTGGCGCAGTTGCACCAGTTGCGCGGACGGGTCGGTCGCTCACACCATCAGGCATACGCGTATTTATTAACGCCTCACCCCAAACGTATGACACGGGATGCCGTAAAACGCCTGGACGCCATCTCTCAACTGGAAGATCTGGGAGCGGGATTTGCCCTCGCTACACACGATCTGGAAATTCGTGGTGCCGGCGAACTACTGGGTGATGATCAGTCCGGACAGATTGCCAGCATCGGTTTCAGCTTGTATATGGACATGCTAGACCAGGCCGTTACTGCCTTAAAAGAAGGCAGAGAACCGTCACTGGATGATGCGTTGTCTGCGCAAACAGAGGTCGACCTGAAAATACCCGCGCTATTACCGGAGGACTACATCGCTGACCTCAATACCCGCCTGTCGCTGTATAAGCGACTGGCATCCTGTGAAAAACAGGATGATATAGATGAGTTTCAGGTAGAATGTATAGATCGCTTCGGTTTATTGCCTGATGCGGCGAAAAACCTGATTAGCGTTGCGGAACTCAAACTGAAAGCAAAGTCACTGGGCATTATGAAGATTGATTTGTCTGCTCAGGGTGGCACCATAGAGTTTAAAGAATCTACTCCGATCGATCCGGGGTATATTATTCAACTTGTCCAGACCAAGCCGAAAACGTTCCGGTTTGAAGGTAGTCAGAAATTACGAATCGTATCGCAAACAGACAGCGCCAAAGACAGGCTGGCGCTGGCCGGCGATATCATCGCCGATTTTGCCAAGGAGTCGCGTTAATGTTTAGCTTCCCCCGTGTTGGTAAAGGTTTGCTGCTCGCAGCGTTTGCCTTATCAGCCTCGCCGGCTCAGGCCGAAGATGACTGGTGGTTTGACGTAGAAGTCATCGTATTTGACAGAAACGTGGCCCTCACGCAGTTACAAGAGACTTTTGAATTTGCAAAAGATGTTAGCCCCTACGCTGCGGATATTGATGTTATAGGTAACATCATTCGTCCGGATATCAGCTGGATAAAGCAAAATCTGGCTAAATGTGATGGCAGCGATGCGCCATTGTGGCGCCCTGCGCCCTCTGTCGATGACATTGTGCGGACATATCAGCAATGGCAACAAACGCAAGAAAATGGCGGTAATACTGATAGCTCTGGTCAGATCAACGCTGAGCGTTCAGCAGAATACTCCGCTCAGCGACAGCCTGCACTGTCAGATGCTGTGACTACCTTGAACACCCGACCCGATGCCGCGACGCCAGAAGGTGCATTGTTGCCAAGCGAAGCCGAGATCGCCGGTTACTGGGTAGAGTTCAGTGGCATCAATGATGTCCGTCAGGTGTCAGTACCCCGTTTTCGCTATTGCGAGGAAATAATGCCGTGGTTAGCGTACTCTGACTCAGGCTGGAAGCGTTACCGTCCGGATAATCGTTTGCCTGCACCAGAGGCTATTCCCATTGAATTAAGCGGCCATGACTGGCCGCGTGCCAACCAGGCCCACCTGCTTTCTGCCAATGCACAGGAGCTGGAAAAACTCTCTGAACAAATCAGAAGAAACCGCGACCTCACCCGCCTGCTGCATGTTACGTGGCGTCAGCAGGTCCGGTTTGGCCAGGACACTGCATCTTCGGTCAGACTATATGCCGGTCAGAATTATGCGCAGCGCTTCACGCTGGACGGATATGCGATACCACCGGAAATGGACACACCTGCACCACTACTGGAAGTTCAGCAAGAAGAGGCGCTAAGAACCCTGACCGAAGATACGTTTTTTGCTGATCTTAATGCCCGCCTGGCTGCGCCTCAAACGGTACCACTTGCTCGCCTGTTACAGTTACAGGCAGGAAAAGACAATGTCACAGGTCTGGAAGATACGCGGCCGATGGCGGACACCGACACACCAATATGGCAGCTTGACGGCTATATGAAAGTGTTTTTGAAATATATAAACCGCGTACCATACCTGCATATCGACAGCGAAATGTTTTATCGCCAGCCTGTGCCGGTTACTGCAAAATTGTCCTCGACTGCACCAGATCAACCAGAATATAAACTGGTGTCAGTTCCGTTTAAACAACTACGACGCGTGATCAGCAATCAATTGCATTATTTTGATCATCCGCTGTTCGGTATGGTAGTAGAAATTCGTCGCTACGAACGCCCTGTTCAGCAAGAGAGTTCAACACCGCAATGAAGATTTACACACGTAAAGGCGACAATGGGGCCACGCAGGTTTATGCAAAAGAACCGTTGCGGGTGACCAAAGACGATGTTTTGCTGGAAACCTACGGTGACATTGATGAGCTGAACAGTCATATCGGCTTGCTCGTGACGCTTTGCGAGAATGATATCGCCGCATTTCTGGAAACCATTCAGCGAAAGCTGTTTCAAGCTGGCTTTGCAATTTCTGCCTCCTCTACCTTATGTGAAGCAGACGTCACCGAACTGGAACAGGCGATTGACAGTATGAGCGCATCGCTGCCAGCACAAACCCGGTTTGTGTTGCCCGGGGGGGCACCAGCGGCTGCACAAAGTCATATTTGCCGAACCGTTTGTCGGCGCGCAGAGCGCACCTTAACCCGGCTGGCCAGTCAACATGCCGTGCCCGGTGCCGTCACCGCTTATTTGAACCGGTTGTCCGATTATTTATATACGCTGGCAGTATATCTGAATCATCAATCGGGTATCACGCCCTCTGAAGTCTGAGAGCAGCGGCTACATTGCTTACGTTATCAGCTGAGCAAAAAAAGCGGCGCTGTCTTTGCGCCGCTTTTTGTTGTTCTGTACAAAAGCAGACATTAATCAGGCACAGCGATTCTGCTGTATTAATGTCCGGTATCAACCGTAACATACCATTTCTGTTCGTCAGCCGATGCCACGGTTATGTCCTTAATTTCTGTCACCGGTCGCAAGCTGGCAGGCATGCGATTTTCAAATGCAGCAAACGTGCGTTCGGCATTGTACTGCTTAGCGAATGCCATGATAGTTTGTCCATTGCACATCACTTTTGTGGCCACCGTTTTGTGATCAAAACGATGCTTTCTGATATCGCGATCTAACTGCAGGCGATCGTTATTCATTGTTGACTCACAGAAACTCACCAGTGTTTGTTCCAGATAACTATCCATTGCAAAGGCCTGACTTGAGCCCATTACTGTTCCTGCTACTACACCTGCTAGAATTATTAATTTTGTTTTCATTGTTCGCTCCTTATTAGAGAAAGTGCTGCGATATCAACCTGACTGGGGAGTATCGGAAACACTTTCATGAACGGGGAGAATTGTATGAAAACGTGTGAAAAGTGCGATGACAAAAGCCTGAATTAAATATGACATCGTCATGTCAGAGGGTTGTCATACCGCTAAACGCCATTTACCGTCATGTTATCTGCATCAATTCAGTGCAGCGTTCACTTATGTTCTAAAAACGCAGTGAAAGTCCGAATCGAAATAACATTTTCATCCCAGGATGGCTGTTGACAAACTATAATAATGACATTGAATCGTATATACAGGTAGCCGTTCATGGATGCACGACAAGAAACGCTGCAGAATGGCTTGACGCCGATACGTTATGACGCCCAGACCAGAGAAATTACGGATAAAAACCACACGCATGCCTGGCATTTGAGCAAGCATTCGGCGGCGTTACTGTCGCTCTTTTTAAAGACGGAGCAGCATATCCTCACCCGCGACGAAATCCGGTTTCAGATATGGGGCCATGACGTGGTATCTGATGATGTCATTAATCACGCGATTTGCCGGTTACGAAAACAACTGAGCCAGGTCGAAACTCCGCACCCTTTTGTCATCGAAACCTTACCAGGAATCGGATACCGTCTCACCGGGACTGATGTTTCAGATGATATGACGGTCTCTGCCAGGCGCTGGATTGTGCTGGCCTCATTATTTTCTCTGTTCTAAGAACAACAAGTCTTTTCAGTTATGGCGAGCGCTTATTTTGCGCGTAAAACACTGATGGCATCATCCTGCTGCAATGGGTAATGTCCCCTTGAACTGCTGGGACATAACCGAAGGTCGTTATCCCCGGCCAATGGCTTTTCGCTTTCCCCTGTGCTTGTTCCAGAACTGTGCCCCGTCAAACGGTAACGCTTCTTCGATGGAAAAAGTTTTCTCCACGACAACCTCGCCGTTAAGCTCAATTGTCATTCTCCAGTCGCCAACTTTGTTTTCTATCGGGTCCCACAAGGTGTCACCAAGATAAAAGTCCCAGTCATTGCTGCGGACATATTCCTCGCCGTCAAAGGGCGCCATAGGCTCGCCATTATCATCCGGTATGTCGGGATGGTAGATGCAATACCGGATTTTACTGTTCTTGGCTTTCTTGATATTAACAATAAAGCCGAACTCAATATCCAGTTGGGCGGGAACAACTAAGGTGAATTGCTGAATTTTAGGCAGTGTCTTCGATGTAGCGTCCCAATGCCGGTATACGCCGTAACTCACAACTTCAATTTGCGGCTTTTGCTTTGCCATGCGCCTCTCTTAATTCCGCTATTGAAAATAGCAAAATGGTAACAGAGATCCCTGCCACACTCTATTGTCATACAAATAAATATTATGACCGTCTTGCTGCTGAAAAGCAGGCAGCATTGCCGTAACACAGGTAATAAGGTGTCGCCGTTACCCGTTCCCTACCTTTACCGTGTTAATAACACCACCCCGGTGATAATGATGGCCATGATAACATTCAGGATTGCGCCTTCTTGCGCCATATGGCTTATTGTTAACTTCCCGCTACCATAAACGATGGCGTTTGTAGGGGTAGCTACCGGCATCATGAAAGCGCAACTGGCACTGATTGCGGCTGGCATCATAAGGACAACGGGGTCTACCTCAATGGCGATAGCCGCACTGGCAAGAATTGGCATAAGTAATGTAGCGGTCGCGGTATTCGAGGTGATTTCAGTGACAAAGCTTACTACCAGACACAAACTAAGGACCAGCAGCAGTAACGGCAAGACAGACAAACCACGCAGGCCTTCCCCCATTAGCTCGCTCAGTCCCGAGGCAGTAAACGCGTCTGCCAGACAAATGCCTCCTGCAAACACCAGCAACATTCCCCACGGAATAGTTTCAGCTGTTTTCCAGTCAAGCAAACGGCCAGGTTGTGTCTTGTCGCCGTCTGGAAGTATGCACATCAACACCACACCAGCCAATGCAATCGTGCTGTCGCCAACAAACGGCATTCCCAGCCATGTTGTCCAGTAAGGACGAAATATCCATGCCAGAGCAATAACACCAAACACCGACAATACCCACTTTTCTGCAGGCGCCCAGTTTCCCGCTTCAGGTAAGGTCAGTGCTGGCAGCACCGACAGTTTACGCGTTAACCACAGCGCCATGACCGGGATACCAAGGATAACAATGGGTATGCCAGTTTTCATCCAGTTAAGAAAACTGATCTCCGTTCCCGTGGTCTGCTGATACACACTCATAAAAATGATATTTGGTGGCGTGCCTATTGGCGTGCCAACGCCCCCTACACTCGCAGCATAGGCAATACCCAGCAAAATTGCTGATGCCAGCGCGGGTGAATTCATCGCGCCAATAATCGCAAGCGCAATGGGCAACAACATGAGCGCGGTTGCAGTATTCGAAATCCACATGCTCAGTAGCGCTGAGGTAATCATAAAGCCAAACACCAGACGACGGGCACTGGAAGCCCCCGTAGCACTAATCATGTAAACTGCCAGGCGCCTGTGAACGCCAGATTTTTCCAACGCCTTTGAGAGCATAAACGCCCCCATCAATAATACGATCACATGATTTCCCAGCGCCGCCGCAGCCTCAGGATAGTCAAGTACGCCTACTGCAGGAAATGCGAAAAAAGGGATCAGCGATGTTACCGCAATCGGCAGCGCCTCGGTAACCCAAAGGGTTGCAACTAAAGCCGTAATTGCTGCGCTAAGCGTCATTGGTAGTGGCAATCCCGCAATCGCAAAGCCTGCTGCGGTAGCCATCGCGATAATTGCCGCTAGCAGCATAAACTGCGGCTTCACCTTATCCATAGACTGCGAGACTCCTGCATGCTTGCTGATAGTGTGCAGGGGCACTATCGGGTAATGTCCGGCCACTGAAAGCCGTTAGTGCAGAGGACGCCTGTTCTGCGAACGCCAGATTATCAAGAATGGATTCCGCCCCGGCCACATTATTACAGGCCAGTACCATATCACAGCCTGCCCTTAGCGCCTGTCGCGCACGGGAAACATAATCACCCGCGACACTGGCACCATGCATAGACAAATCATCTGAAAAAATAGCGCCTTTAAAGCCAACCTGTTGCTTTAATATCTGCTGTAGCCAGACAGGAGAGAAGCCGGCAGGCGCGTTGTCGACCTCAGAATAGATGACGTGAGCAGGCATAATGCCGTCCAGCTTACCCTGAGTGACAAGTTTCTGGAACACCACCATATCGGTACGTTCGATGTCATACAGTGAGCGGTCATCCACTGGCAAATCGACATGAGAATCAGGCGCTACACTCCCGTGACCTGGGAAGTGTTTGCCCACCGCAGGCATGTTGCAATCATGCAGCCCGGCAATAAATGCAGACGCGAGCGTAATCACGTCTTTGGCATTGTCGGCAAAAGCTCTGTCGCCAATGACGCGGGATATCCCATTAATATCCAGCACCGGAGCAAAACTGAAATCTATATCCACTGCTTTTAATTCTGATGCAGTGATTACACCACAACACCGGGCTATCGCTGCGGCTTCTTCCGGCGAGGACGTCATCGACTGAATTTCGCCCATGGCTGGGAGACGCGTAAAGCCCTCTCGGAAACGCTGCACCCTGCCACCTTCATGGTCCACAGCGATAAGCACCGGTTTACCTGCCGCCTCACGAATGGATCTTACTAATTCGCGAAGCTGCTGTTTGTCATGATAGTTCCGGGAAAACAAAATTACGCCGCCGGCATTAGGATGCGCTAGTTTTTCACGCTCTTCGGGTAGCAACAGCGCGTCCCGGCAATCCAGCATCAAGGGTCCCATCGTAGTCTCGCTTCCTGTCTTCTATTCGTCATTGAGAATAGGTAGGATAGAAAAAAAAGCGGAGTAATACACGTGCTAAATTGGATTAAGTGGTTGGTTTTAAGCGCTATTGCGCTTGTCTGTATCGCAGGCATAGTGGCTTACAGCATACTACGTATGAGTTTGCCGGAGTTAACCGGCGACACCACGACTACAGCCGTCAGTGCCAAAGTCACGCTGAGTCGCGATGCCATGGGACAGGCGATAATTACTGCTGACAACCGGGTTGATGCAGCCTATGCACTGGGATTTGCGCACGCACAGGACCGCTTGTTTCAAATGGATTTGCAACGCCGGGCGGCATCTGGCGAATTATCTGAGTGGGTTGGCAGCATGGCCGTCGACGTTGATAAGCGAGCGCGCTTTCACCAATTTGGCACGCGCGCCACAGATACTTTTGACCAACTCCCGGTCTATCAGAAACAGTTACTTGAACAATACGCAAAGGGAGTGAATGCTGCCATTGCGGAGATGTCGGCACTTCCGTTCGAGTACCTCGTCACCGGATTTGAACCCCGTGCCTGGCAGCCCAGTGACAGTATTCTGGTAGTGTACAGCATGTACATGGATTTACAGCTTGGTCAGGTTGATTTGGATCTTGCCCGCACTGCGCTAAAAGATACGTTCGGCATGGATATGCTTCGCTTTCTGACCCAGCCTTCGCAATATCAGGCGGCACTGGATGGTAGCCGTGTGCCCATAGGCAGAGCGGAAATCCCTACCCTGCCCGATGCCATTAGACAGCAATCCACTGCGATGGTATCCCGTCCCCCGTGGGATATTGGCAGCAATAACTGGGCTGTCAGCGGTGAGCTTACTACCGGCAATGGCGCCATGCTGGCCAACGATATGCACTTGGGGTTACGGGTCCCCATTATCTGGTACCGCACACAATTACGGTATTACAGAGACGGCGAAAACGTCAGCATTACCGGCGTATCGCTGCCAGGTCTTCCCGGTGTCGTGGTAGGTACAAATGGTCATATCGCGTGGGGTTTTACCAATGCAAACCTGGATAATGTTGACTGGATACGGTTGCCAAAAGATGCGCCCACGCAGACCATTAACAGCCCGATCGCACTTTCCGATACCCAGGAACCCTATTCGATTACGATGAGTGAATGGGGTCCGGTAAGAAGCCTCAATAACCAGCAGTATGCATTGCAATGGGTCGCGCATCAGCCATATGCGGTCAACCTGAGGGTAATGGATCTGGATCTGGCGAAGCAGGTTGAGTCTGCTGTTGAAATCGCTCCGACCATGGGGATGCCAGTACAGAATATGGTTGCTGTAGACACGGCGGGCAATCTTGCCTGGACACCCGCTGGAGCGGTGTCAGGTAGAACCCTGCCCAGTAACACCGCCATTACACCTGATATGGTTGATGAAAAATGGGCGACTTCTGAATCCGATGTTCCTGTGGTTATGAATCCGCCACTGGGCCGGTTATGGACCGCGAATGCCAGAGTCATCGCTGCCAATGATTTACCCCGCTTTGGCGATGGCGGATATGCGCTTGGCGCACGTGCGGTGCAAATCCGGGACCGGCTGCTGGACAGAGAGACATTCAGCGAGCAGGACTTTTACCGCATTCAACTGGATAATGAAGCCCGCTTTTTGATGCCATGGCATCGCTTGCTCCTTACCACAATACAGGCAAACCGTGGCGAATTTGCCAAAGACATATCGTTGCTTGAGAACTGGGGAGCCTGCGCCTGTCCGGACTCTGTTGGTTACACCTTAGTGCGCCGGTTTCGCTCTCAGGTCATGCAAGATTTGCTGTCTCCGGTTCTCTCCGTGCTGGAAAAGCAGGGAACACCAGTGGGGCCGCTGCTTCGTGGTGTAGAGCCGGCGTTATGGCAGCTGCTTCGCCAACAGCCGGACAGTTGGTTACCCAACAGTGCAACTACCTGGCAACACTTTATGCTCCAGGCATACCAAAACGCTAAACCACGGATACTGGAAGAAGAGAGCCCGGATAATACACTGGAAAACGCGACGTGGGGTAATGTCAACGCTCTTCGCATCAGACATCCATTTTCCGGCCAAATCCCGTTACTCGGAGACATGCTGAACATGAACGTGACCGCAGGTTTTGGTGACAGCTACATGCCAGCTGTGCAGGCACCTGCCTTTGGGGCTTCCGAACGCTTTTTTGTTCGTCCCGGCGCTTTGGACAAGGCGATCCTCACATTACCGGGTGGTCAGTCAGGGCATCCCCTGTCTCCTTATTATCGGGCAGGTTTTGAAGAATATACCGCAGGCCAATCAACGCCACTCCTTCCCGGAGATGCACAATATATCCGTACGTTCAGTCCGAAGGAGAACCAATGACGCCGGCAGTAACGCTGCTAAACAAACGTCGGGTGACGTTCGAACTTCTTGAGTATCACCATGACGCCAGTTGCCAGGCGTTCGGGATGGAAGCCGTTGAAAAGCTTTCACTGCCAGCCTCACAGGTATTCAAAACACTGGTGACTGAGCTGGATAATGGCAGTCTAGCAGTGGCTCTGATCCCAGTGACTGCAAGGCTAAGTCTGAAAAAAATGGCAAAAGCATGCGGTGTTAAAAAAGCGACAATGGCTGATCCGGCTAAGGTGACCGCGGCAACCGGTTATATCATGGGAGGTGTCAGTCCGTTGGGTCAGAAAAAACAACTAACGACAGTGATAGATGTCAGTGCAGTAGGCTATACGGTATGTTACGTCAGCGGGGGGCGAAGGGGACTCGAAATTGCGATAAGCCCCCAGGATCTGATGTCATTGTCCAAAGCGAAAGCGGCACCGGTAACCGAAACCTAATCCCTACCCGGCATCTGTGTCAGACGCTGGCGGTTCCTGCTGTCGCTCAAGGTAACGTGCTTTCCACATCGTTTGCGCTTCACGGATATGCTCCTCATCTGGTGCCTCTGTGCCTGCCAGCGTCTGTGCAATTCGCTCGATAATGTCATCACGTTTCTGCAGCAGCGTTTCCGCTCGTGGGAACAGATCCCGTGCCTCCGGGTAGGCTTGCTTGAGATCATCTATGCCACGTAAATTCAGATAGCGGGTTTCGAATTTCTCGTTAAATAATGCCCGCTTCGCGTTAAAAATGACGTATTCTCTTGCCTGCTCAGAGGCCAGGTAGGCGGTGTCACTGTCAGAAAGGGCGGCTTGTTCACCGACGTGGCGAGCTTTGTCTAACCAGTCGTTGATCGCTTGCTGGTCGTTCTCGCTAACTGCATCCTTAATGCCTTCCTGCAGGTCGGATGCATGCAAAATTTCCATCACCGTAATAACCGGCACCTGTGTATTTTCCTCACTGGAAGAATTCTGCGACAAATAGATAAACCAGCCTGCAACTGCCAGCGCAACAACCACAAGAACGGCAATGACCCCTTTCATAACTCTCCCGTAAAGGTTTTTGATAAAATTGAAAGCCGTCAATATGAAGCTCAGTCATACTGCGGCTTATGCGTGATAAGGATACCATATCAAACGCGTCGGGAAACCGGCCCTTGTCGTCGCAAAAGCTTAGCTGACCGACAAGTCATATCAGAGCTATCTGACACACCGCAGGACGCCAGAACCTGGCGCGCCACTCACACCACCATTTTCACCTGAACGACGCCAGCATTGTCTGTAAGAACGCACCATAATCGGTTTTTCTGCCCCGGTGACTAAAACGAAATGCCAGCATTTAATCGTAATTACGGTGCAATCACTCTGTATATCTGCAATGCTGTTTATTATTTCGTTTCAATGAGTTTATTATGCGCCAGTTTCACTTTATTGCGTTGGTGTTCTTGCTTACAAGCTTTAGCGTTTCAGCCGTACCGGATCACAAGTACTGCGTCAGCCAGGACTTTGACGAACAGCGCTGGCAGCAATACATTTCCACAGCGTTCGCTGAGTCAGAGGCTGAGACTACGGAACTGGTGAACCGCCTATATGCCTGTCTGGCCTCACCTGATCCAACACTAAGAGATGACATCGGCTATCAGGGGTTTTCCGTGTTGCTTCGTCAGGCTACGCCATCTCAGCCGATATTGCTGGCACTGTTCGAGCGCCTTTCAACGGATATCGCAACCCATGTTAACGATCCTCACAAGGTTTTTTTGCCCTTCGCCCTTCTGGTTTATAGCGAGGTCATACGCACAGATCGTATTTTTCCCGTATTCACAAACGCACACCGTCAGCAGGCTATTGACACGGTCTCATCCTATTTGGATAAACAAACAGATTATCGCGGTTTTAGTGAACAGGTTGGCTGGCGACATGGTCTGGCCCACGCGGCAGATGTCATTTTACAACTGGCGCTGAACCCTGCATTAACCCACTCCCAGATAAAGCAGTCTGCATCTGTGTTGCTGCAGCACATCTCACCGCAGAACGCCCCGGCGCTGACCGATGGAGAACCTTACCGCATGGCGCGAGCCATCGCCTACCTGATGCTGCGTGAAGAAGTGAATGTAAATGACTGGAAAGACATAATGCGTGAGCACGGCAATTCTGCACCACGCTATCCGAACTGGACTGACACCTATCAAAGCCGGGCTGGTTTGAACTATCTGCATAATAAGCGCGCATTCTTTACGAGCCTGGTTACACAGACTGTGTATCAGAATGATACGCGCCTTGAAACGTTAACACCGGAAATCGCAAAGATTGCAAGAAGCATTCGCTAGCCAGGGATGCTAGCGACAGAAAAAAACGCGTAATGCCAAACAAATCAGAAAGCGCGGACGCTGTGCACGTCCGCGCTTTACGCGTAACTAACCGAGGTAAATCAATCCGTGGGCTTGGAGTTTTCCACCCGGCTTTTCAACTTTTGACCCGGACGGAATGTCACCACCCGGCGCGCCTTGATAGGAATATCTTCGCCGGTTTTCGGATTTCTTCCTGGTCGTTCATTTTTATCCCGCAGGTCAAAATTACCAAAACCCGACAGTTTCACTTGTTCTCCGGACTCCAGGGCGCCTTTGATTTCCTCAAAGAACATTTCAACCAGATCCTTTGCGTCTCTTTTATTAATACCCAGTTTTTCGAATAAGTGTTCAGCCATCTCGGCTTTGGTTAGTGCCATAGTTTACTCTCTTAACGCTGCCCCAAATTTGGTTTCCAGACTTTTAACCACAGTATCTACAGCATGCTGAATCTCAGCTTCTTCCAGGGTTTTTTCCGGATCCTGAAGGGTAAGTGATATCGCCAGGCTCTTATAACCGGGCTCAATTCCCTTACCTTTATACACGTCGAACAAGTTTAGGCCAACTAGTTGATTTACGCCAACTTTTTCTACATAAGAAAGAAGGCTGCCTACGCTGACCTCATCTTTCACCGTGATCGCAATGTCTCTGCGGTTTGCCGGGTACTTAGAAACAGGTACAGCTTCAGGAAGTTTACGCCCTGATATCGCCGTAAGATCAAGCTCAAACAGAAACGGACGACCAGAAACTCCAAGTAATTTAGTATATTGCGGGTGTACAGCCCCTAACAAGCCCACTTCTTTTCCACCCAGTAAGACTTTCGCCGTCATTCCCGGATGCAGTGCAGTATGTGTGGCACTTTCAAACGTTATGTCGGTTCTGCCCGTTAACGCCAATAATGCCTCAACCTCGCCTTTGACATCAAAGAAGTCAACTTGTTCATCGTTGCCATTCCAATGTTCGTCCATGCGACGTCCGGCCAGAATACCGCCAATAACAGGTTGCTGAGATACACCACTTGGCGCCTCAGCATCAGCGATAAAACGTAGTCCGGTTTCAAACATCCGGATACGGGATTGCTGACGCTTTTGGTTGTAGGCTGCCGCTCCCAGCAGACCGGGCCACAGCGACACCCGCATCACCGACATGTCTGAAGAAATCGGATGTGGTAACACCAGTGATTTTTGCTCAGGGAATAATGCGTCCTGCACTTTTGGATCGATAAAGGAATAAGTGATGGCTTCGGTGAAACCGCGATCCACCATTAATGCCTTGAAAGTACTTAATGAAAGTTCAGCTTCGTTTGCCGGTAGCATGCTAAGAGTGGCCTTAGGCGCAACATTCGGAATGTTGTTATAGCCATAGACTCGCGCCACTTCTTCAATTAAATCTTCTTCAATGGCAATATCAAAACGATAGCTGGGTGCATCGGCTTTCCAGCCTGCATCTGTTTGTTCTACATCCATGCCCAGACGGCGCAAAATTTCAGTGACTTTTGCATCATCAATCGCTATGCCCAGGACATTATGCAATCTCTCTTTGCGTAGCGTCACGGTTGCAGATGTAGGCAATTTGGCTTCGTCCACCGCTTCAACGACAGGGCCTGGTTTACCACCACAAATCTCTATCACCAACTCGGTGGCGCGCTCCATCGCTTTACGCTGTAGTTGTGGGTCCACACCACGCTCGTAACGGTGTGAGGCATCCGTATGCAAACCATATTGGCGCGCGCGGCCCATCATCGCGTCTGGTGCGAAAAAGGCACTTTCAAGCAGAATGCCTGTGGTTTCCTGTGTGACACCGGAATGCAAACCGCCGAATACACCCGCCATGGCCAATGCTTTGTTGTCATCTGCGATAACCAGCGTATTGCTGTTAAGCTCGACTGTGCTTTCATCCAAAAGAGTAATTTCTTCGCCCTGCTCCGCCATGCGCACATTGATGCCGCCATCAATAGCATTCAGATTGAATGCGTGCATGGGCTGGCCAAGTTCAAGCAACACAAAGTTGGTCACATCGACAATCGGGTCGATGCTGCGGATGCCGCTTCGACGCAGTTTTTCTTTCAGCCATAACGGCGATTCCGCTTTCACGTTTACACCGTTTACCACCCGCCCTAAATAACGCGGACAAGCGTCAGGTGCAGAAAGCGTCACATTGCGCTTCTCATCTGACTGTGCAGCAACCTCTTCAATTGCAGGCTCGCATACATCAAGGTTGTTCAGAACACCAACCTCACGGGCAATCCCGCGCACGCCAAGACAGTCAGCGCGGTTTGGTGTTAAATCGATTTCGATGCTGGCATCGTCCAGGTTAAGGTAATCACGAAGATCTTTGCCAATTGGTGCGTCCTGGGGCAGTTCTATAATCCCATCATGGTCATCGCTGATCCCCAGCTCAGAGAAGCTACACAACATCCCCATTGATGGCTCGCCGCGTAACTTGGCTTTCTTGATTTTGAAGTTGCCGGGTAATACCGCGCCAACCACAGCGACAGCCACTTTGATACCCTGTCGGCAGTTTGGCGCACCACATACAATATCCAGTAACTCTTCGCCGCCCACGCTGACTTTGGTCACACGCAGTTTGTCGGCATTCGGGTGCTGGCCGCACTCTACGACTTCTCCTACCAGCACACCGGTAAAATCGCCGGCGACAGGTTCTGCCCCGTCCACTTCCAGACCTGCCATACTCAGTTGCTCAGACAGTTCATTGGTGGACAGCGATGGATTAACCCACTCTCTTAACCATTTTTCACTAATTTTCATGCTAACTACTGCCTTATTTGAACTGTTTGAGGAATCGTAAATCGTTTTCGAAGAATGCGCGTAAGTCGGTTACCCCGTAACGCAGCATCGTTAAACGCTCCACACCCATACCAAAGGCAAAGCCAGTATATTCTTCAGGATCGATATTCACCGCTTTCAGTACGTTCGGGTGAACCATGCCACACCCGAGCACCTCCAGCCACTGACCGTTTTTGCCCATCACGTCCACTTCCGCAGAAGGCTCTGTGAAGGGGAAATAAGAAGGACGGAAACGCACTTCCAGTGATTCTTCAAAAAAGTGATGAAGAAAGTCGTGCAAAATACCTTTTAAGTCAGTAAAGCTGACGTTTTTGTCAACCATCAGGCCTTCAACCTGGTGGAACATTGGCGTGTGCGTCTGATCGTAATCGTTACGGTACACGCGGCCAGGTGAGATAATACGCAGCGGCGGGGCTTCGGCCTCCATTGTGCGAATTTGTACGCCTGATGTCTGCGTGCGCAGCATCACATCAGGGTTAAAATAGAACGTATCGTGGTCCGCTCGGGCTGGATGGTTAGCGGGAATATTCAGTGCATCAAAATTGTGAAAACCATCTTCCACTTCCGGACCAGTTTTTACTGCGAATCCAAGCTCTGAGAAAAATTGTTCGATGCGGGCGATAGTCCGGCTAACCGGATGCAGGTTACCCGGCAACACGGTGCGACCTGGCAGCGTGACATCAATCGCTTCTTCTGCCAGTTTCTGATTCATTTCGGCTTCACGCAGGGCGTCACCTTTGGCGGCAATAGCCTGCTGGATCTGCTGCTTTGCCTGATTAATTTTCTGCCCCGCTGCAGGGCGCTCTTCAGCAGATAGTTTGCCAAGGCTTTTCAGCATGTCGGTAAGTTTGCCTTTCTTACCCATGAATTCGACGCGCACCTGGTCGAGTGTGGCTGCATCTTCGGCAGCGTCAATCTGGCCTTTCGCCTGATTGATAATGGAATCGAGCTCCATATTATCCTCAATTGACATCTTGCGTGGAGAGACTGCTGCCGGGTGGCTGCAGTCCACTGTGGTATAAAGCCCGATAGTTTACACGACAGACATTTCAGTCGGCTACCCTAACAGGCTGATAATGACAGTTTTTCATGATTTTTTTACTGTCAGGGCCAAGAATATTGTGCTTTTAGTAAAATGCACTGCAACATGTCATTAGATATCGCTCTATTCCGGGCCATCATGGAAGTGTGAGTTTGTGTTCCGTTACCTGGTTGCAGCAGCCCCAATCGCGCTTCGGTTTAAAGAACCTACCTGTCGCGCTCTCTGCTTGCGGCCGGGTTAAAGGGAATCTGAAACAATAAAAACAACCATCACGTGCCAGCATGGGGGATACCGGGCGGCTTGGGCTCCCATAGACATCAATTTGCTGGTAACGCTTTTATCAGAGGCAGCATCTGCTTATATAAAGGGTCGTCGGCCCGTTCAAGCCATTCATAAATCTGCATTTCGGTGGTTTTTAGATTCGCACCTGCGGCCTGCATGGCTTGTATCGCCACGTCGCGGTCACCTGCATGCCGGCTGGCTACGGCATCGGTGATCAACGACACATCAATGCCTTCTTTCAGCAATCCCATTACGGTTTGGTATACACAAATGTGCGACTCGATCCCAGCAACCGCCCACTGCTTTTCAGAAAGCGCAGCAGCTTTGAAGTCTGCACAGAGCATGGCGTTAAAAGTGCTTTTTTGAAACCGAGTTGCGCAGCCGGCTGCATTGGCAATAGCTGGCACGGTTGCGCCCAACTTTTCAGGCATTTGCTCACAAAGAATAACCGGACGCTGTTGCGCGTGGCACAACGTAACAAGTGTTAGCACGCGGGCCTGAAGATTTTCCCCTTCCTTAACCAAGCCTGCAAGCTTGCCCTGAATATCAACAATAATAAGTCCGCATGAGGTTTTTTGTGAATTCATTTCCTTGCCTAGTACTTTTTTATGAAAAACCTTTCAATATTACGCATTTTTACTCGCACCTCAATGGTGCAGAGTGATTTTTTGATTCGAAAAATTATCAAAATCAGTACAAAAAGTGCTCTATATTATATTTTGTATCGCATTTTATACCTTTATAAAACTCGTAAACTATTGATACATATAGGGTGTTTAATTTTATATACCTATTGATAGGTACTCATAACCAATACCTTTTGTAATCCGAATCTCTGCGCTCTATTCTCAGTATCGCGTTGACGGGGTCAGCCCCGGCGCACTCTTTTTTCGTAGTATTGAGGTTTTCCCATGTTGTGTAGTAACTTTTTTTCCAAACACGCTTCTTCGTTAAAAAAGGCAGTTTTTACTGCTTCTGCAGCTCTCGCATTAACATTTACTTCTGCTTCTGATGTTCTCGCCGCAAACGAGAGGATGAAGCCGTTAACAGGACTTTATATCCTTGACGGTAACCGCGGCACTTACCGCGATGTCAATATACGCGATTATGACTTCGTCGACGGCTATACCTGGCGGTTCTCGTGGGCCGATATGGAGCCTGAAAAAGGCAAATACGACTTTCGTGGCCTGGAGCACATCGTTAAACGACTGAGTGACATCGACAAAAAAATGTCCTGGATTATCATGTCGGATCTGCCTGACTATCTTGCAAAAGAACCCGGAATGGACACGTATATTTATAACAATAAAGCCATTCCCTCTCCCTGGGATGAGAAATTGCTGGCGCGTTACGAAGCATTTGTAAAAGCCGTTTCCATGCACCGCATGCCGGATCCAAAACGCGATGGCCGCATGATCCCTTTTAAATGGCATTCGGTAAACGCGATTTTGCACCCTACCTTTCCAGGGACTCCTCGCGGCGGTATGCGCGATGAAGGCATCAAAATTAAAGATATCCCAGGCTACTCTCGCAGTAAATTAATTGATGGCAACGTAGACTTTGTCGCTAATTTGTTCCGGAAAACGTTCCCTAAACAAGCCATTTTCTTCTCGTTGTGGCCAATTAACGACAATGACCGCAGCCTGCCACTCTGGGAAGCGCTTCAGGATAAATTCTCTGAGTACTGGAATACGGGTATCTGGATGGACAACCTGGCTGCGTCACGAGACTGCACATACTGTTCGCCGTACAAAGGCTATCCTCAGGTGAGCTGGGCTAAACATATGACTAACGTGTCTGATCGCCTGATGACCGGCTTCCAAATGCTTGGCACATGGGACCGCCCGTTCAACGTTAACCATGTACCAAAAGTGAAAAACGGCACGCCGATGGACGGAATGGAGTTTGCGATTGATAAGTTTGACTCTCAATACTTTGAAGTTTATATCTGGGATATCGAGCGTAAAGACTGGCAAGCAGGCCTGAAAACCATGCAACAACGCCTGCATCAGTAATCAAACTGCTGCTATCTCCCAAAAACACCCGCTTCTGCGGGTGTTTTCTTTTCAGCCTATATAGCAATGTTTCCCCCTGCCCGACTACACTCAACACGTCTGCGATATGCCTCTTGAGTTTAAACCTGTTACCAAACCGCTACATCCTGTACTCATTTGCTGGCCACTGCAAAACGCTCTGTACTCCCTGAAAATTGTGATGCACGTAAAACAGGATTGATTTTTAAACTAAATTTCTTTTACAACACCGACCGTGTGATGAAAATTGCGTATTTCGGGACATTGGCCCGGCTTTTGCCATAAAACAATAAAAGAGATATAAGGCCAGCTTATTTGTGTAAGCAGCATATGGCCCTCCCCCCGTTGAAACACAGACCAAGCGAGCCGCTTCGCCGACTGGTTATTTTAAGCACGGAATAACAACAACCACTGCACCGGACGTGACATGCGTTACGAATTCGCATAACGCTCCACAGATACTGAATGACATCGCTATGCGAATGGAACACGACAAACGCGAACCTACTTTTTACCAAGGGTCATATCATGACATATCATTTTTTCAGTAAGCATGCAGCAGCGTCTCTGGCGGCTGTCATTTTTTTCTGCTTAATTACTTTTCATACTTACGCTCAACAAGCGACATCATCACTTACAGGTATTTATGTACTGGATGGCAACCGCGGCACGTTTCGGGATGCGAATATCCGCGATTATGAATTTGTCGACGGATTTGCCTGGCGATACAGTTGGCAGGAGATGGAGCCGTCGCATGGCAATTACGACTTCAGACCACTGACCCACATCGTCACCCGACTTGCGGCCATCGACAAAAAGTTTTCCTGGATCATCATGCCTGACTTACCGCGTTACCTCGTCCAGGACAGGCAAATCAGTACCTATATTGCCGGTGGCACGTTGCGACCTGTGCCCTGGGATCCTGACTTGCTTGAGCGATACCGCGCCTTTCTCACTGCTGCAGCAAACCACAGAATTGCCGACCCAAAAGCCGGAGGACGGCTTGTACGCCTCAGAGACCACTCAGCATTTGCGTTGTTTCATCCAACTTTTCCTGGTACACCTGACGGCGCATTACGCGATGAGGGTGCGTTTACTGTCTCCAGCGTACCCGGCTTTACACGTGAAAACCTGATTGAAGGCAATATCCTCCCGGTAATGAGCATGACAAAAGCACTGTTTCCCAACCAGGTGACTTTCGTATCGCTATGGCCTATCCATGACGATAATCGTCGGCAAGCATTGTGGGAAGATATAGAAGCTGCTATTTCGCGCTACAACAGAACCGGACTCTGGATGGACAACCTTGCTGCCAGCCGACCGTGTCCGAATTGCAGCAATTACCGTGGCTTTCCTGAACAGAGCTGGGCCCAGCATCTCGCGAATAGGAATGGACTGCTGACAGGTTTTCAAATGCTGGGAAGCTGGGATCGTCCATTCAATGTGAACCATGTGCCAAAACTGCGATTCGCACGGCCAACAGATGGAATTGACCACGGAATACAGGCATTCGATGCACAGTATTTCGAGGTCTATGTATGGGACATTGACAACCCGGCGTGGCAGAGTGACTTCAGGCGATATCACCAGCAGTTGCATCAGCAATAGGTATGATATCGACGCGTGAAAATTGCACCGCTTTGAGCGGTGCAATAGTCTTTCTTGCACCACATATGATCATTACACCGCCATCTACCGCCCTTCGCTCCAAGGTCAAAAGATTGACAACACCGTCAATTTCCTGACTTTTAAGTTTTCCTTAAAACAATATTTCATATCAAATCAAAGACTTGTTCATTTATTGAACAAAAAAGTCCCCATCACTCCCCTTCCCAGTCAACATTACGGCAAACATATTGCTACTATTTTTGTAGTTGTACTTAACAATCATTTCATTGGAAGAAGGTTGAAGCCGCCATGAACAATGCACCGTTTAAGGTGGACTTTATTGGCATAGGCTCAGGAAAATGCGGTTCTACCTGGATTTATGAGAATATCGTCAAACACCCGGAAATAAGTAGTAAAAACCTGAAAGAACTTAACTATTTCAGCGATCTGTATCCTGAGCATAAATTTGATTGGTATCAGTCTCAATTCGGTAATAGTGATGACGGACTGCTTAAGGGAGAGTTCTCTGTGACTTACCTGGCACACCCTGAAGCGCCAGCAAGAATAAAAAAGCACTTCCCTCAGGCAAGGCTGATTGCGATTGTAAGAAACCCGGTTAAGCGTGCGTTTTCAAATTATCTGCACTCTATAAGAAAAGGTGACATTTCTCCAAGCCTGTCCTTTTCAGACTATATAAAAGATGAAGATAATCTCGCACCTGGCAGGTATCACGAATACCTGAAAAATTTCTATGCGGAGTTTCCGAAAGAGCAAATCCTGGTTATCGTACTTGAAGATTTCCTTAAAGACATTCCGGCAGGTATGCGCCAGATTTATCAGCATATCGGTGTGATAAACGCCGATTATTTACCTGAGGACTACCATGTGCCAAGCAATGAAGCCAAAAACTACCGCTTCTTGTTGCTTGAAAATGTACTGGTACAAAGCTATCGCTGGCTGTCGCGCCGTGGCTATACCCGTTTCGTTAAGTGGGTGGTTGATTCTGGCATCGCGAAAGTATTACGACGCGTTAACGACAGTAAAGAGCGGCCACCATCCATTGATGCTAAGAGCCGGGAGCAGTTGATAGAATATTTTGAAACTCACAACAAAGAATTCGAGCGCCTCGTAGGCGTGAAACCTAAAGCCTGGTCATAGAAACCAGCTATATCTTGCCGTAGACGTACTTTTTTAGCCGTACCAAGACTGCTTTTTACTACGAAAACTCGTGTTCGTGGTAGTGGGAAAGTGCTGCCAGTCGAAAACGTTTTTAGCCGATAGATTGAGTAAATACTATGGACAGCCAAGTTGTATTTCTGGTGGGTGCCCCACGATCCGGCACCACCATGTTAGAACGTATTATCGCCAGTCACAGCCAGGTTATGGGTGGGCCAGAGCCACATCTGCTAACCCCGCTTGCACACCTCGGCGTGTGGGCAAAGGTGGAGAAAGCCCCTTACGATCATATTGTCGCGGGCATTGGCCAGAAAGACTTTATCGCCAGCCTGCCCGGGCAGGAGAGAGATTACTGGCAGGCCTGTCGTTGTTATGCGCAACATCTTTATAATTGTGCCAGCGGTGGCGATGAGAACATTATCTATCTGGATAAAACGCCTGAGTACGCAACGATTTGGCCCTTTATGAAAAAAGTCTTCCCCGACGCCAAATACATTGTTATCAGCCGTCATCCGGCTGCCGTATTTTCCTCTTTCGCCAACAGCTTTTTTGAAGGCAACTATGCCTTGACTCAGCAGCATGAAGCGTTGTTCGAAAGATATATCCCCTCAATTGCAGGTTTGCTCCGCGACCCGGATCTTGCTCTGTTTCATGTCAAATATGAGCAGCTTGTCAGCGAGCCAGAAACCATGACCCGGCAACTTTGCCAGTTTCTGCAAATTGATTTTGAGTCTGAAATGCTGAACCTCAGTGCCAGCAAAACCACGCAAGGGCTGGGCGATCCGATCGGCATAAAAAACTACAGTGGGTTGAGTACCAAGAGTATTGAACGCTGGGCAACCGAAATTGCCGCAGAACCAGAAAAATACCAGTTTCTGCGTAAGCTGCTAAGTCGAATCTCAGACCGTGACATAGCCACCTATGGCTATTCACCTGAAACGTTGTGGCAACCGGTGGAAGATGTCCTGGCCAATCAGGATGCGGCTGCTCGTCGTAAAGGCAATCACTCGGCGCGCTGGACCAGTTATAAACTGCAGCGCAAGGCCATCATTACATTGCGTAATGCCGCACAAAACAGCCTTTTTTTCAGACACTCGTTAAATAAGCTCCGTTTAGCGTGTGATGTTTTACTCAGGGAGTATTAGGGCGTTATACGCCAATTGATGTCGTGTTTACTAACAGTGGTTTCATCTAGTGGTAGGAATCAATCGAACTTTGTTACTAAGGAAATTTTATGGAATACCGTAAAAACCACTCAAAGCACGCGGATTATAAGGTTACAGGATCCGCCACTATCCCCGCTGAGCCACGCGCTTTCGAGTACTCAGCAAGAATGAAAGAACGTATAGCGTTCTCAGATACCGGCAAACCTTATAAAGGGATATCAGTTGTCTTCCCGGCGTTTAACGAGCAGGACAATGTCCAGCGTGCCGTTGATGCAGCACTGAAGTCATTCGAACGTTTTTTTGACCAGGTAGAAATCATTGTTGTCGATGATGGCAGTACTGACGAGACCTGCGAACGACTCGATGCCATTGCTGAAAAGACACCGCAGGTAGTGGCGAAACATCATGCCAAAAACCGCGGATACGGCGCTGCGCTTCGTACCGGCATTGAGTCTGCACAGCACGAACTCATCTTTTTTTCCGACTCAGACTTACAGTTCGATCTGGATGAAATTGAGCTTTTGCTGGACTGGATTGATCATCACGACATTGTTACCGGATATCGCGCCAAACGTGCCGACCCTTTCATCAGGAAAATGAATGCATGGGGTTGGGGCATGCTGGTGAAAACGGTTCTTGGAGTCAAAGTCAAAGACATTGATTGTGCCTTTAAACTTTTCCACAAGCATGTATTTGAGGGATACAAGCTGGAATCCGTGGGCGCTATGATAAATACCGAAATTCTGGCGCGAGCCAAAATGAACCAGATGACCATTAAAGAAGTGCCGGTGAACCACTACTCAAGAGAAGTCGGCGAACAAACGGGCGCTAACATCAAAGTGATTTTTAAAGCCTTTCGCGAGCTGTTTGAAATGTATAGCAAGCTTCGTAAGCCGCAGGCCGCTGCAATGGATTTGGCAGTGAATAAAAAGATGTCTCAGTAACCGTGACGCCTCTGCCCGGCAGGGGCTGCGACTCACTAACTGTAACAGAAGGACAGGAAAATGGATTCTCTGGGCAACCGCTTTGAAAAATGCGCTCAGCAAGCTGGTGCTGCTACCGCGCTCATTATTGATGACGTGCCGTATTCATATACTGCATTGCACACAGATGTAAAAAAGGCCCGTGAGCTGCTTAACGAGGCAGGTGTACAACCTGAGCAGTGTGTTGCGGTTATGTTTTCGAATGGTTACGACTTTATCGTCTTTGCATTGGCGACGTTTACCGCAGGCGCAATATTGCTGCCACTGAACAACAGTTATCAACCGGAAGAAATTCAGTATTACCTGGAACATGCCGATGTGAAACTGGTTTGCGGCCCCCGCTCGTTATCCAATGTCAGTGAGTATGTTTTCAACCACGCTATCCCGTGGTTAGACGAAAACGCGTTATCGCACGCCCAGACTGCCAGTACAGAATCTCCCTGCCATAAAGGAGGTATGTATCTGTATTCTTCCGGATCTACCGGGAAATCGAAACGGGTCTTCCGCACCCAGCAAGCCCTGCTTGACGAATACGATGATATGTCAGCATTGCTTGGCACTACGGCTAACGACAACGTCTTGTGCACGTTACCCCTTTATCATTCACATGGCTTTTCCAATGGTTTACTGATGGCCCTGCTTAGCGGTGCCACCTGTATTTTGTTAACCAACGAGTTTAATGGGCGCAAGACATTACAGGCACTAGCAGATTACCGCATTACGCTTTACCCCGCCGTCCCTTTTATGTATCAGATCATGGCGCTGGCGAACTTCAAGTCGCCACCGGATCTCTCTGCACTCAGGCATTGCTTCTCAGCGGGCGCGCCTCTGTCGCCTAAAATTTTCAATGACTTTTACAGCAAAACCGGTAAGTACATTGGCCAAATCTATGGTAGCAGTGAAACCGGCGTGATTTGCTGTAATACCTCACCCTCCCCGCAAAACGCATTAACTGTCGGCTTACCCATCCCCTGCGTGGAACTGGAGATCAGGGGAGAAGATGGCAATCTGCTTGCCGACGGTAAGGAAGGTGAAATTTGGGTACGAAGCCCGGCGATGACGCATCAGTACGACGGTATGCCTGAAGCCACAAAAGAAAATTTTGTTGGCGGATGGTTCTGTACCGGCGATCTGGGTGTTCGCAATGAACATGGCATCAGCGTTACGGGCCGGAAAAAGCTCTTAATCAACGTTGCAGGCAATAAAGTTGACCCGCTGGAAGTAGAGAGTCTGCTTAACAGCCACGCGTTGATTGAAGAATCTGTAGTAGTCGCAAAACCTCATGAGGTTTATGGAGAACAGGTCGTCGCTTACGTGGTATTGCTCCCTGAAATGGAGATCACTACCGACGATTTATACCAATTTATCAAAGGGAAACTTGTTGAATACAAGGTACCTAAGCAAATCGTGTTCTTGCAGGCTATTCCAAAAAGCCCGTTAGGCAAGGTGCTTAGAAAATACCTCTGATTTCGCTGTTCAGGTTAGCCGCTCAACCGGAGTGTTAACAATGATTGAACCGTACTACTGCAAACCAAAAAATGAGCAAACCTTATTTAAAAAAGAAGGATTTGTAAAAGACTGGTCTATTCCACAACGTGGACAAGAGAGCAAACTCCCGATGGAGGATGTTCCACCTTTTCTGCGCACGTTGCTGGTAACTGATGGCACGGTTACCAAAAGCCTGGAAGCCTATTTCTGGGAGCCGGTCAATGTCGTACCGACAGACCAGGGATTACGTAAAGCCGAATACGACGTTCCCTGGCTGAAGGTTTCACATGGTGAAGACGTCCTCACCCGCGAGGTGAAGCTGCAGGGCGCGACCAGCCATCAGGTTTATGCCACCGCATTTTCCATAATTCGTCCGCGCATTATTCCTGCCTTTTTCAGACAGCGTCTGCTGCGCGGCGAAATCGGCATAGGCATGTTGATCCGCGATTCAGGGATGGAGTCTTATCGGGAAGTGCTGGAAATCGGGTTAGAGAAATTTCCAACGTTTCACTATCAGGAAGGCAGCGACAAGATGCAAAAGCTCAATGTGCTATTCCGGACGTATCGCATTGTCCTTGGCGGACAACCAGCCATTCTGATTACCGAACGTTTTCCAAAAGCTTTATTTGAATAACCGCAATAACGAGAAGGGGAATTACCATGGCACTTAATATTTTGGAATTGCTGAAGTCAACAGTGGGACAGATCAAAGGAGAAGACTTTTCCAATGTGGAAACCTCTTCTCCTCTTGAGCTGGACTCCATTAACCGGATCACACTGATAGCCGAAATGGAGAACGTGTTTGATATCAGCATCAGCGACCTGGATCTGGAGCCAGACACGTTTCACTCTATCGACTCACTCAATACGTTTGTTTCGGGGGTGATGAAATGCGAATGACATTTAAAGAATTTCTGTCACTGGTGAAATCAGATATCGATCTGAAGAAACACTGGTTCTTAAAGAACGATACGTCGTTTAACAAGAACATCCGCGTCTGGCTTGAACCGGGTACGATTGCAGTTGTGGTGTACCGCTTTGGTCACTGGACCCGACATGTTCGCGTACCGGTTATCAAACAACTCCTCAGGTTGATCTACATCATGGGTAAGTCTGTCGTTGTGCTGGGCTTTGGAATCTACATTCCGTCTGCGTTCAAAATGGGTAAAGGCTTTGCTATCCATAACTTTTCCGGAATTTTCATTCCCCCCACCACCGCTGGCGACAACCTGTTTGTCTTTCAAAATGTCACCATTGGTCACCTCCGTGGCCAGGGTGGACGACCTCCCAAAATAGGCAATAACGTGTTTTTGGGTGCTGGCGCCAAAATTCTGGGTGATGTGAAAATTGGCAACAATGTGGTGGTGGGAGCCAACTCACTGGTAATGAATGATGTGCCCGATGGCTGCACGGTTGTCGGCGTTCCTGCCCGAGTGGTATCGAAGGAAACTACCTGGATCCAGGAAAAATTGGATGGTGTGGGAGACCACTGGTAATGGCGGATAACGGTTAAGGGACTGACTTCTCTGGTGGCCAATGTGCACGGTGACGTCCCCTAGCCTCGCCCTGACGTAAACGGTGAGTCTTATCTCCCTCTTTATTACTACTGTTGCGCGAGACGACACTATGCAAAAGAAATTAAAAATTGCGATGGTGGCATCCTGTCCGTTTCCGGCAAATCACGGAACACCAGGCGCCATTCGGGAATTGTCCCTGTTTTTACATAAGCAGGGGCACGATATACACGTAGTCACTTACCCGCAATACGAAAAAGGGCTAAGCGTAGATGGCCTTCATATACACCGGGTTGAGTCAACGCGCTTCAAAGACGAAAAAATCACGATTGGGCCCAGTAAATCGCGAGTCGTATACGACTACCTTCTGATCAGTAAACTTATTGATGTGATCCGCGAGCATGATATCGACATTATCCACGCTCACAACTATGAAGCCAATATCGCTGGCTGGGTTGCCAAACTGTTTACCCGCAAGCCATTAGTCTACAACGGCATTAACAGTATGGCTGATGAACTTCCCACTTACAGCGTATTACGGCCAAAATGGTTCTTCCGCTTTTTTGGCAAATGCTTAGATTACACAGTGCCACGTATGGCGGACGCATCAATGGTGTTGTCAGACGAACTGAAAGCCTACCTGGTGGAGGATATGGGCATCAGAGCCAGAAAGGTCTTCGTAATTCCGCCAGGTGTGGACCCGAATCTATTTGCCAGTGGCAATAAACAGATCATTCTCGATCAACTTATGTTACCTGCAGAAACGCCAATCATCCTCTACACGGGTGCCATCGAAGGCTTTCAGCGAATTGACTTGCTGGTAAAAGCCATGGGCATTGTGGCGACATCGATACCAGCAGCCAAACTGGTTATTGCCTGTAATGTGAACAATGATAAGGCCAAAGCCGAGCTTCTGGCATTGGCAAAAGCACATGGCGCGGAAAACGCGATGATCATTGTTGATAACGTCAGCTTTCCCCAGATCCCGCACTTTCTGGATGCAGCTACCATTACCGTCAGCCCCCGCACCTCCTGTCCGGGCTACCCTATCAAGTTGCTTAACTATATGGCTGCCGGCAAACCTATTGTGAGCTTTGCAGGAAGTGCCAAAGCGTTATGTCACGGCTACAACGGGTATGTAGCGCAAGGCGAAGACATCAATGATTTTGCCGCCGGAATGTTGCTATTGCTCAACAATCCGCCGTTGGCGAAAGCACTTGGCCAACGCGCCTTTGACACTATTTCAGGCAACTTTGACTGGGATGCTATCGCGCGTGGCACGGTTGAAATTTACCGGCAGTTGGTCGAAGTCGGTGAGATTGACCCGTCGCGCCTGAAGGGCGTGGTAAAGAAATCTTACATACCCGAATTCGTCGAAGGCGCCGAACACGCTACGACCGATTCATTCTTAAAACACGGTGTACTGACATTCCCACAATATGAGTAAAATTTATGGTCGCCATCCACAATAGTTCTCCGTTGTCGAACGGCAATCAGTCAGGCTGGACCCGGGGTCACGTTGCACTGTGTTTTGCGGGGAGTGACGGATAATGGCAACGCCGCTAGTTCACGCCTGTGCGGGCGTCATACTCCTGGCTATTCCGCTGGCCAGAGGCTGGATTGATGTTAAGCAGCCAGTATGGCGGTGGATCATCTTAGCTATGTTTCTTGCCTGTTTGCCAGACTTCGACATTATTCCCTCCTTTCTGATTTTTGGTGATGTCAGGTGGCATTACAAGCATACCCATAGTCTGTTGTTTTGTGCGCTTGCCGGTTTGCTTATTGCTGCGGTGTGGGGGCACAAGATGGCGATGCTATCCACAACACTGATTGCCAGCCATTTACTGATAGATGCACTCACCGGACTGAATCCTGGGCTTAACCAGTCCTATGGCATTCCGGCATTGCTTCCGTTTACCCGCGAGAAATTTGGTTTTTCTGTGACGCTGTTTCAGGGGGTGTATCACGATAACTGGCTTAGTGAACGAAATATCCGCAACGCACTTTTCGATCTTGCTATTTATCTGCCACTGCTTGTACTTACGCTTCTTTACATTTCCCGAATATCGGGACTACGCGTTTCATTGAGTAAAAAGGAGATTAACCAGTGAAGTCGTTTATACAGTTTACTGTCAAGGTCATGGTTCCCGCCACTATCATCCTGATTCTGTTAGCAATGGCGTTTTTCCTGCTTAGGGAAATGCGGCGTCATGCCAACATTGTTGATGCCGACTCGGCCCGTAAAGCCGGACAGGCTCTGCCTGTTAGTATTTACGAAGCGAACGTCGCCCCTATTCAGCCACTGATAGTGGGAAGTTGTAATACGCAACCCAGTAAAAGTGTAGAACTGGCCAGTGCAATCAATGACATTCTTATTCGGGAAAGCTATTTCGAAGCCGGTGATGTAGTCGAAAAGGGCCAGAAACTGCTGGAACTGGACAAGCGACAGATTGAGGCAAATCTGTCCAAAGCGAAAGATCGGATCCGGTGGCTTAATGAAGAAATTAAAGAGCGCGCCAGCCTGGTAGATTATTACCGTGAAAACCGCGCCAGTGGTCAGTCGCTGGAAATTGACTACCGCCGCGCATTTATTGAGCTGATACAAACAGAGCGGGAGCGTGCCACCGCAGATGAGGAACTTCAACTGGCGCAGGTGGAACTGGAAAAAACCGACATTTTTTCTCCGGTCACAGGGCGTGTCGACATCATTTCCGCACAGGGCGAAGTTGCACGGCTGAATCAGACTGTCGCTACCATCACCGTAGTGAATCCAATGATTGCCAACTGCGTCTTTGATACTACCGACTACCAGTTCTTAATGGCCAACCGGGATAAAGGTGAGGTCGTGCTTAAGGGCCTTGATGGCTATGTATTTTCAGGTCGCTTTTTGCAAGAGGCTCCGCTTAATCCGGAACAGGAGCAAATAGACAACCTCAACTGGTACTTCACCATGGAAAACAAAGCGTTAGTTGTCCAGGCGAACATGACCGGCTTCATTCGCTTTACCTCCACTGAAGAGGTGTTACGCATACCGGCAGTTGCCTTACTAAACCAGAATCAGGATCAGGCCCAGGTATTTAAAGTCGAAGGAGACACAGCAACCCTGGTAAATGTCTCGGTAGGCCAGCGGGCCAGTGGCTTTGTCGGCATTAGCAGTGGCCTCGCGGATGGCGACCGCGTGGTTGTGGCTGGTCAGTTAGATTTGATTGATGGTGATTTGGTGAACGCCATCGATCCCACAGACGTGACATTCCAATATGGCCAATAATCGAAAGCTGGTCAAAAATTCACTGTTTGTGACGGCTGGCATGGCGGTTGGTGGCGCGCTCGTATTTCTCGCTATGGTCGTAATGGCAAGGTATCTTGGTGTCGCAGACTTTGGGATCTTTTCCACTCTGCTTGCCGTGGTCAGCATCATTCAGCTTTTTGCAGACGGTGGCATGGTCAATATCACTATCCGCGACATTGCACGACAACCACATGCCCTGCATGAGCAAATCGGTTTCACTTCTCTGGGGCTCCTTGGACTGTCTGTTGCCTTTATCACGGTTATCAGCATAAGTCTTTACTTTTGGGGCATCGAGAGCAAGCTGCTGTACTCGTTTTTATTCATGCTGCTTGCCGGATTCAGCGCCCTGCAGGGGTTAATTTTTGGTGCAGCCATTCGCGCACGTGAAGACATGCAGGTGACGGCATTCATCGGTGTCGTGCACAAAGCCATACTGGCGTTCGGTATATGGGCTGTGCTGGCCGCAGGTGGCGGATTAATCGCCGTATGTGCAGTAAACTTTGTTGCGAATCTCGTCCAGACACTCTGGTTGCTATTCGAAGTTAACAAACGCTACGGCCGTGTGCAGTTTCGTTTTCAGTGGGCCAGGTGGAAGACCATATTTGCAGAATCTTTACCCCTTGGGGCGTCACTGGTATTGCGAAAACTCACCGTACACCTGGACATTTTGTTGTTGTCGGTCCTGGCGACGGCGATTGCGGTAGGCCTTTACAGCTCAGCATATCGGGTTCTGCAACTGATTGAAACGGCATCGATTGCCTTTAGCGGCGTTATGCTGCCACGACTTTCGCAGCTCGCTAAACAAGATATCAGCCGTTTTACGGTTACCTTTAATCACATCACGGTGTTTTTATTTGCCGCGTCAGTCCCGTTGGCACTTTGGGTCTGGCTTTCAGCTGACGTACTGGTGCCATTGTTTTATACCAGCACTTATGCAGAAGCAGCCCCTGCACTGCAAGTCCTGGGGCTGGCGCTGATGGCATTAATCCCCGCTGCATTACTGCATCCGGCATTCGCTGCACTTGGTGAGCAAAAAACCCTGATGAAACTGGCGCTTATCAGTCTGGCACTCAACACCGTTCTGGGTGTGGCACTGATTCTACCGTTCACCTACGTGGGTGCGGCAATAAGCACCGCAATCACTGAGGCTGTTGTACTGGTAACAGGGTTAATCATGCTTAGTCGGCGTGGCGTTACCTTCTCGCAGATAAAAAAAGTAACGGGAGTCGTTCTGTCTGGCTGTTTTGCGTCGCTGGCTTATCTGTGTATTCCGGATTTTGGACCGGTAACCCAAATGATAGCAGGCACTTTATGCTTCGCGGCGACTTATCTGGCCGCGATTGTAATGCTCAGGGTATACACAATTCAGGATGTCCGCATGTTACTGAAGAAATCCGATAGCGCGGTCGCGGCGGAGGTACTGCCCTGATGGCTACACTGGCGATTGCGAATCAGATTCAGTACAAACAACTTGGCGCTGCGGTGTTGTTTTTGCTCATTCTCACGGTCATGGTGTTATTGCTTGAGCTAGACTGGCTTAATATGCCCTTGTCTGCAAATCCAACCGGCGCGGAACTGTCCTTTTTTGGTTACTCTCTTCCACTGCTGGTGCTGACATTTTATCTCACCGGCGCGCTGTTAGGCTTGGTTCACTTTCCCGCAGCCCTTCCTTTTTTGCTGGTTCCGGTACTACTGGCGTTGTGCTGGCCAATAATTATCGCCAACGAGACATCCGGACTCTTGCCGAATTTCTTCGAAGAAGCAAGAGCACGCGCGCTGGTTGAGGAAGTCTTCAGGCTGCAGGTTCAGAACAATTACAATATGCAGCCAGCCTACAATGCCAGCTTTGACGTTCGCAGTGTCCTTGAACGCACACTGATGGTGACGTCAAACCTGAGTTTCGGCTGGTACGCATTTGTCATCATGGGGATGTTCATTCCACTTACCTTCCGGCTGGTGACCGCAAGCCGGGCTCCTACCACGTTGTACTATCTGTCAATGTGGGGGGTGGTGATAATGATTTTTGCCTTTTACTACGTCAGAGACCCTTATCGCATCAATACCATTCCAATGGACGCGGGTCGCTCAGTCAACCTGATGGATCATTGCAGTACCGCTCTTTCAGTAAACCCTGAGCTGGCCTCTTCAGACTATTTTGTCACGCTGTGTGCCCGCGCCTACGTTAATTATGCCGGCTGGTCCGGGCCGGTCGCGCATATTCCGGTTATTTATGACTTTATGGGCGATCAAAACTTCATCTATATGAACGAGGCTAAATTCGCGGAACTTGAGCATCGCCTTACACCGCTACTCTACATGGCGGTAAAAAGCCCGATGGACAGGATGTTCAGAGACTTTGGGCAACGTCACTATCGCACATTTATGAGCGTAAAAGCGCTGCAAGCGATACGAGAAAAAAAGTACAACCTTGCGGCTACAATGCTGGCGAATACCGATTGGTTCCGTGATGACATCGCATCTTGGGTGTTGTTTGGCTATGCGAGAGCCCGGCAAGGCCAGCTTCACGCTGCCATCTCTTCTTTTGAAGAAGCCGTTCAGGAACTGGAGAACGATACGGTGATTGCAAACCTCTACTGCACACTCGGTGATGCTATGGTGGCCAATATGTATTTCAAACGTGCCAGGCATTTCTATTTGCAATGTGCCAGTTTTGATAATGAGCGGAATTACTGGGCTGTCAGCGGCTTAGGAGGCACATAATGTCGTGGCGGGTACTGATTATCTATCTGCTGGTTTGCATCGGTTTTTTGTCCAATGTCGGTGAAATTCTGACACAAAACAGCGTGAAGCCTCAATGGAAAATGCCGGAAGGCCCCTGGATGCAGGTTGCAGGAGGCACCGAAATGTTGCTGGCGCGGACCAGGCTCACCGTGTCGCGCAACGAGAAAGCCGTCTTTCTTACGCTGGGTTCAAGGGATGAAGCACTCATTATTATTAACGGTGAGCGTATTGGTAGGATCCCCGCGAATCCTGAGTTTATACAGTCACGCTTTGACTTAACCGCCAATATCTCACCCGGTGCTAACACGCTGGTCATTGCTATTATCGGTCAGTCTCGCAACATACCGGCTATGTTCAAGGCTTTTGTGGAAAGCAAACACCCAGGTAAGGACACGGTAACCCCTAAACAGGTGCAGTGGGAAGTGGCGGGCACGGCGCAGGCGAATCATTTTTTACGGCCATGGGGAAAGCATCTGGCGGCTGTTGATACATGGCAATCACCGACGCTGGTATCACTACCCGCGTCCACGACTATCAACCAAAGCGGCTTACCCCTTACTACCAATACCGCATCTGCCGCAGGAGAGTGGTTTTGGGCGTCAGATCCGATTGATCCTGCGCTCGAGCTGAGTCGCTCGGTATTTGTGTCTCAGGGCGACGAACTGTACTTGGGTGTCGCTATCGATGGATCGTATGAAATACGGGTAAACCAGACTATTGCCGCGATTTACGCCGGACACCCCAACGTGGTGCAGTATCACGACCTCAGTGCGTTTTTGCGTCGTGGTTATAATCGACTGGATGTTTATTTACAAAGTAAAGTTTTCCAGCCTCGCGCTGCCCTGGTTGGCTATCTTTACACACTGGATGCCAAGACCACAAAAGACTTATCAACCTTCGAAAACTGGGAGGCTGACAGCAAGTTACTCCCTCATGGCACGCTTGCCGACTCACCTCCGGGGATACGCTTTCGCCCGGTAAAGCACGCAACCTTGAATTTACGCGCACAAGTTACCACCCTGCTGCTCAATGCGTTTCCGCTTATCCTCTCTGTGCTTTGCTGTTTATTGATAAAAGTATTTGTTCAGGGTGAGACCGTTAAAGACAGTGTCCGCTCTGTGACTGGTGTGGCAGTAGTGCTGTCGTTACTGGGGTGGCTGATGATAATTCTCCATCATCTTGGCTGGACGCTACCCGCTGCACTTCATCCATACCTTGGTTTGATCTGTGCCATGCTGTTGTGTATCGCTTTATTTACCAGTAACGATTGGGAGAATCGCCATGGACCAGCGTGACATTGATGTCCGGGTAAAGTGGCTTGCTATTGTCGCTATCGTTGCAACCGGCTTTTTTCTTCGCCTGTCTGTTATAGAGGAGCGTTCCATTACACAGGACGAGTCAACCATGATCCTGTTTGCGCAAGGGGTGTTGAAAAATGGCTACCCCTCCATTATGCAGAATAATGGCGAGTTCGTGATCTCGACCTATGAGCTGGTTCCTTATCCTATTGCCGCCTCCATGTACTTTCTCGGTAAATCTGAATTCGCTGTCAGAGTCCCCGCATTACTGTTTTCTGCGTTAACTACCCTGCTGATTGTTGTTGCAGGCGAACGGTTTCATAGTTTTCGGGCAGGCTTACTGGCCGCGGGTATGTTTGCGGTGCTGCCCTGGACAATATACTGGGGAACCAATGCCTTTTACCCTTCACAGTTACAGCTCATTACGCTGGTAACCATTTTGCTTCTGCACAGTATTTTACAGCATGGTCACGAGAAGCCCTGGCTGTTTTATCTCATTGCAGTCAGTATCTTATTGACGTATTTAAGCTGGGAAGGCTCTGGCTTTTTGCTGCCGGTATTTTTTATCACAGCGATAATACTGACATGGGGGAAGTGGACGTTCCTGAAATCCATACATGCCTGGCTGGCCGCATTACTGATTATCGTTGCGGTTGTGGCGCAACTGACGTGGCGAACGGTGCTACGCGCTCCCTACGTGGCGCTGGGTACCAGTCGCTCTGATGTGTCATTTCTTGAGCCTGCTTACGAAGCGTACTCATTTGATCCAACCTTTTACATCGACTCGCTGACCACGCCGGAAAATCTGTTGTTTGTGCTGGCGTTTGCGTTAGGAATTTATCTGCTCAGAAAGCAGTGGAGTGCGATGTACCTGATTATGATCGTCGGCTTTGCGCTGATATTGCTCACCACTATGCTGGGGTATTACGCATTACGTTACGTTTACTTTGTGCTGCCAGCCATTCTTATCGTGTCGTCGATTGCATTGCTGGAAGCCACTGAACCTCTTAAGCAGTTTGCTACCAAAGGGTGGCGCTGGGCGCGCCACGCCGCGGTGCTCCAGTTCGCCTTATTATTTGCACTTACAACGTCACTGAGCTCTGCCTGGGGATTTAAATTTTACTCGCCAACGCGAACCGGATTTATCCCCTTTGAAATGGCATTCGAGTCAAAAGGATTTGGGTTCAGAAGTATCTATGAGGCATTTAACCATCACTATCAGCAAGGGGACATTGTGGTGATTCAGGCGCCTTTCCCGTTCATGTTTTACACTCCTATGTCCGGTGACTATTACATTCAGCAGGGAACTTCTACAACTGTGTTCTATTACCGTGACGCAATGCCTTTCTATCTGGACAAATGGATTGGAAACCCGGTTATACAAGATACATTTACACTGAAAGAAATTCTGCACAAAAATCGCCGCGTGTGGTTTTTATTTGCCCCCTCAGGCGCATCGATGAGTAGTGCCGGCGACCTGATGATGGCGTATCTCGACAAACACGCTAACGTGACATGGGAAGTGGCTGACGCCAAGTTAATGCTATGGGAGAACCCCTATTTTGTTCAGTAACTTTACCTTGTGTCTTGTCAGTGCATTGATCGTGTTTGGTTGCGCCTGGGAAACAGAAGCCAAAACTACGGTTCCTGATGGCATGTATGTTCTTATCCCACCGAACATCGCTGTTCCTGAGGCGGTTCTTACAAGCAAACAGGTTACTGGCGTTGTCCTGCGAGCCAACTGGCAGGAACTCGGCTACCCCGTCAATACCATGAAGTTTGAGCATCTTGTTGCACAGGCGAAACTGGCCAAAAAAGCGGGTAAAGCTGTCAGCCTTGTTATCAATAATGGTGGTGTAAATACGCCGCCTGGGCTGCAGGCGAAAACCCAAACGGTCAGTTTTATTAATAAAAACAGATTTCATCAAAGCGAAGGGAAACGCATCACTATCCCGTTATTTTGGGATGAAACACTGATTAACGAGAAAAAAGCACTGTTATCTGCTGTGGCTGCAAAGTTTGACGACTCCGAACTCATCGACATCATTTCGCTGCAGTGCGCCAATGCGACCACCGACGACTGGAATATACCGGACAATATTGACTGGGGTCACCACGCCTTTTCAGAAGATAAGTTATTTTTTGCGTGTAAAACGCTGATAGATCACGCTGCAGGCGTTTTCCGGCATGCCTCGCTGAAGATGGCGTTTGGTCCGCTTCCGCCATCATTAATGGAAAACCGCTACGCACTCGCCGAAAGGGTATATCGGTATGCCAGTCAAACCTATCCCGAACGCTTTTTCATGCAGCGACATAATCTTTCCACCCGTACACCAGACCCGTTGTCAGCACAGCAGTTGTACGGCTGGAGAATGGTTTTCAATGCCCGTCCCTATGCCGCCGCACAGTTTTTATGGCCAGCGAAAGATACCCGCTCATGCAGAGCAAATGGTAACCTGCGCCCTTGTGACAGCGAAACTATCCTGCGTGATATTGCTGTTCTTGCCAGGCATTATGATTTTCATTACCTCGAAGTCTATTTGAGCGATTTTCTGGCTTTCGGTAACACCAGCGCATTTACTACCCTGGCAGACGCTATCGGTTCTGCTGATACTGCTGTGCAAACCGCCATGGCAACTCCAGTCCCTGTAATGACGCAAGCTACTGCACCGCAGGAAGAAACATGGGGGGCCTGGAATAACCCGCCAGCGAAGCGCGAGAGTGCAACTGTTACGCACTTTCATTTCGCCAGCAACTATCTAAATCAGGACGTAGGCTATTCGCTTTTCTTGCCCGAACATGTAAATGATAGTCCGCTTCCAGTCATTTACTGGCTGCATGGCAAAGGCGGCAATGAAATCCGGGGGATCCACCTGGCTCAGTTTCTTCAGTCTGCTATTAGTCAGAATATCATTCGCCCCACGGCGATGGTATTTGTAAATGGTGGACGGCACTCTTTTTACAGCGATGCCAAAAGTGCGGATATGCCGGTGGAAACCATGCTCATCAACGAGTTAATACCTACCGTAGAAAAACGCCATAATATTGGTCTGTCCCCTGATAGACGGCTGCTTGAAGGTTTCTCTATGGGCGGTTTTGGCGCATTGAAACTGGCAGCCAAATACACCGACCTGTTCGCTGCTGTAAATATTTATGGAGCAGCTTTACTAAGCGAAGCACACCCCCCAGGTAAGCAGGATGATAATAGTTTCCGGCGAGTATTCGATGCCGATATGAGTTATTTCATCGCCAACACACCAGCACACTGGCTCAGGGAAAACGAGGAGCACATTCGCGCATCCGGCTTTCCAATCCGGATACGGGTGGGAACACAAGACGGAACACGACGATATAACCAAGCTGCTATTCAACTGCTGGACAATCTCGATATTTCTTACGACTATGCGGAATTTGAAGGCGTGAGGCACGCACCAGCTATGTACTATCAGGCAGATGCGCTGGACAACTTTCGTTTTTTCGAATCGGTGCTTCGTCGCTCAGGAGCAGAATTTAAGACGCCGCAGAGCGTTATCACCCCGGAAACCTCCAACGGTACAGTGACCGTCACCACTGTCCCATGACGCTTCCGGATTGACGGGGAAGTGCTTTGTACTTCCCGGTCGTTTTTTATTATTTCTCAGGCGCAGCACAAAATCGCAACAGCAGGGCTCCGGATGAAGCAATCTGGTTATGGCTATTTTTTTGGAATCAGAAACGAAAAACGGCGAGCATCCTGCTCGCCGTTTCCCGAAAGAACTTAAACTTAATTAGTTAATAATTAAGCTAATGCGCCTTTAGCCGCTTCGACTAGTGCGCTGAATGCCGCTTTGTCATGTACCGCGATGTCGGCAAGGATCTTACGATCGATTTCGACAGACGCTTTTTTCAGACCGTTGATGAAACGGCTGTATGACATACCGTTTTGACGTGCCGCAGCGTTGATACGTGCAATCCACAGTTGGCGGAATTGACGTTTACGCTGACGACGGTCACGGTAAGCATATTGACCAGCTTTAGTTACAGCCTGTACTGCTACGCGATAAACACGTGAGCGAGCACCGTAATAACCTTTTGCCTGCTTGAGGACTTTTTTATGACGTGCACGTGCAATCGTGCCGCGTTTTACTCGAGCCATTAATCAGTCTCCTTAAGTCTTAAACGTAAGGCAACATGCGCTGAACCAATTTGGTATCGGCGTCATGAACCAGTTTTTTGCCACGTAAGTGACGTTTACGCTTAGTACTCTTCTTGGTCAGAATGTGACGCAAGTGAGACTGCTTGCTCTTAAAGCGGCCAGAACCTGTTTTCTTAAAACGTTTGGCGGCACCGCTTACAGTTTTCATTTTAGGCATTGCTAAAACTCCGCATTGTTAATATCGACCTGGGTGTGCAGCACCGTTGGTCGGTTAATGTTTGCAGCAGGGTGTTTCAAAGGTGCAGATTCTCTGAAAACTTTAGACCACTACTACTTCTTGTTTGGGGCGAGCACCATGATCATCTGGCGACCTTCCACACGACGTGGGAAAGATTCGCAAGTGGCAACGTCTTCTAAATCAGCTTTAACGCGATTCAAAAGCTCGATACCGATCTCTTGGTGCGCCATTTCACGACCGCGGAAGCGGATTGTGACTTTGGCTTTATCACCACCTTCTAGAAAGCGACGCAGGTTGCGCAGTTTTACCTGGTAATCGCCTTCATCAGTGCCAGGGCGAAATTTAATCTCCTTGACCTGAATTTGCTTCTGTTTTTTCTTCTGCTCTTTCTGAGCTTTACTTTTCTCGAAGAGGAATTTGCCATAGTCCATAACTTTACAGACTGGCGGCTCGGCATTCGGACTGATTTCTACCAGATCCAAGCTGGCAGCTTCTGCTGTTTGAATTGCTTCAGCGAGCGAGACAACACCTGCCTGTTCACCATCAGCATCGATTAATCGTACTTCGGTGGCTTTAATTTCGTCGTTAATGCGGGCTTTACTGCCCTGAGCCTTATTGTTAGCGCCTTTAATGTGCTATTCCTCCAAAAACTAAAATCTCGTGCCTGCCCGTATCCCACCGGGCAGGCCCTGTGTGAGCCTATTTGCTCAACTTTTAAATCACTTTATCGGCAACTTCTTTTTCAGCCATGGCGATGAAGTCTTCCAGTGGCATACTGCCCATATCTTCACCCCGGCGAGAACGCACAGCAACCTGTCCGGCATCTCTTTCTTTGTCACCGACCACCAGCATGTATGGAACACGCTTTAAGGTGTGCTCGCGGATTTTAAAGCCTATCTTCTCATTTCTCAAGTCAGACTTTGCTCTAAAGCCTAATTCTTGCAGTTTTTGTACACATTTATTGGCATATTCGGCCTGACTGTCCGTAATATTCATCACAACTATCTGCTGAGGTGCCAACCACAGCGGGAAAAATCCAGCGAATTCTTCGGTCAGAATACCAATAAAACGTTCCAGTGAGCCCAGTATGGCACGGTGAATCATCACCGGCACTTTGCGCTCGCCGTCTTCTGCAACATACGTAGAGCCTAAGCGACCTGGCATGGAAAAGTCAGCCTGTACCGTACCGCATTGCCATGCACGATCTAAACAATCATACAGCGTAAATTCGATTTTGGGTCCGTAGAACGCCCCTTCACCGGGTAAATACTGGAACTCAATGCCTTTGCTGTCCAGTGCGTCGGCCAGCGCTTTTTCGGCTTTGTCCCAAATTTCATCACTGCCAACACGTTTCTCAGGACGTGTTGAGAGTTTTACGGCAATTTTTTCAAAACCAAAGGCTTTGTAGGCATCGTAAATCATATCGATACAGCTACACACCTCATCCATCATCTGCTCTTCAGTACAGAAAATGTGAGCATCGTCCTGGGTAAATCCACGCACGCGCATCAGACCATGCAGTGCACCAGAAGGTTCGTTACGGTGACAGCAGCCGAACTCAGCCATACGCAACGGCAGATCGCGATAGGACTTCAGGCCCTGATTGAAAATCTGTACGTGACCTGGACAGTTCATCGGCTTAATCGCGTATTCGCGCTTTTCCGACTCGGTAGTAAACATGTTCTCGGCGTACTTGTCCCAGTGCCCGGATTTTTCCCACAGCACGCGGTCCATCATCAATGGCCCTTTTACCTCATCGTACTGGTATTTACGCAGCATCTGGCGAACGAACTTCTCCAGCTCGGTATAAATAGACCAGCCGTCGTTGTGCCAGAAAACCATTCCCGGCGCTTCTTCCTGCCAGTGGAACAGATCCAGCGTTTTACCAATTTTACGGTGATCACGCTTTTCTGCTTCTTCAAGACGGTTCAGGTAGGCTTTAAGCTGTTTCTTGTCCGCCCAGGCAGTACCGTAAATGCGCTGCAGCATTTTGTTTTCGCTATTACCGCGCCAGTACGCCCCGGCAACCTTCATCAGTTTAAAGTGATGGCAGAATTTCATGTTCGGCACGTGAGGGCCGCGACACATATCTGTGTACTCTTCGTGATGATACAGGCCTGGCTTGTCGTCCTGACTGATATTCTCGTCGAGAATTTCAACCTTGTAAGGCTCGTGACGGTCAACAAAGGTTTCCCGCGCTTCCTGCCAGCTGACTTTTTTCTTCACCACGTCGTAGTTGGTTTTTGCCAGCTCCAGCATACGCTTTTCGAGCTTTTGTAAATCTTCCTGACTCAGGCTGTGCTCCATATCGACATCATAATAGAAACCATTGTCGATAGTCGGACCAATCGCCATTTTGGCATCAGGCCAAAGTTGCTTAATTGCATGGCCAATTAAGTGCGCACAGCTGTGGCGGATAATCTCCAGGCCTTCCTCGTCCTTCGCAGTAATGATTTGCAGCGCCGCGTCCTGCTCAATCAGGTCAACCGCGTCGACAAGTTCACCGTTCACTTTACCCGCGATGGTCGCTTTAGCGAGACCGGGACCGATGTCAGAGGCAACATCCATTACAGAGACGGCATGGTCGAAAGCGCGCTGGCTTCCGTCAGGAAGAGTAATTACAGGCATGTTCATTCCTTTACAGTGGTGACGCCTACTCTGCGCCACTTGTTTATCAAATCTTTAAATGAAAAAGACACCTGGCGGTGTCCGATAGGTGAAGACAATACCAATGTCTGTCACAGGGGACGGATTATAACGGCTATACAGTGACTTGCAATGCTCACTTTTCTCAGGCATCGGGGAATGTTACCTTTTTTACTACGGCGCTAAGCGGGCAACGTGAAGCCGATAACGCTCATCACACGTTTCCCCAGTCGCAATTCATCCACTGTTGGCTCGCAAAGCGTGAATAATTGACCATACTTCACAAAGATGGGTTAACGACATATGACTATGTGGCATTTCATCAGCGATCATATTTCCGAGGCAACCGGTTCTCTGTTTGTCTGCCAAAAGCGCACTGCCGCGCATGGCGGTGACACTCACGAATGCTTCGTGATTCGTGACGACACCCGACGCTTTTTTGTCAAAGTCAGACCCGATGACACTACCTGTCCTTTGCGCTGTGAAATGGAGGGTCTGAAGGCACTGGAATCCACTGGCACGGTTATGACACCACACGTAGTCTGTTATGGTGTAACAGAAGATAAGCCAACTGGCTTCGAGTACCTAGTACTTAACCATATCCGCTTTGTTGAAAACCCGGCAGACTGGCACGCCATGGGCGCTCAGCTTGCCAGGCTGCACCAGGTCACGCAATCCCGGTTTGGCTGGTCTGCCAATAATTTTATTGGCGCCAGCGTTCAATCCAATATCTGGCATCACGACTGGGCGACGTTTTATGCTGAGTATCGCATCGGCAGTATGCTTGAACGGCTGTCAACCAAAGGCCATAAACTCACTCAAGCCGATATATTTGTGACAAAAATCCAGCAACTGCTTGCCACACATCAGCCAGCGCCGTCACTTGTTCACGGCGATCTCTGGTCGGGTAATGCTGGCTTTTGCACCAAAGGCCCCATCCTGTTTGATCCCGCGGTTTATGTTGGCGATCGTGAAACGGATATTGCAATGACAAGGCTGTTTGGCGGCTTTCCGTCGTCTTTTTATGAAGGTTATGACACTGTTTTTCCTCTTGATGCCTCCTACCCTCAGCGAGAAAACCTCTATCAGCTTTATCACGTACTGAATCACGCATTACTTTTTACCGGGGCCTACTTGTCGCAGGCTAAATCTGCGATCATGGCACTGGAAAAACAGTTTTAATGGGATAATTCATGACTGATAAACCGGTTGCCCTGGTAACAGGTGCGGCAAAACGTATTGGCGCAGCGATTGCGCAGGCACTCCATGCCAGTGGATATAATATCGTGATTCACTATGGCACGTCCGAGCAGGATGCCCTTTCTCTGGCTGAAAAACTTAATGCGCAGCGTCCGGATTCGGCCGTCACGGTGCAAGGCGATTTACGTAATCATAATGATATTCAGCACCTTGCGAAGGCTGCGCAGGACGCCTGGCAACGTCTGGATGTGCTGGTGAATAATGCGTCGTCCTTTTACCCTACGCCTGTAGGCGAGATTACCCTTGATGACTGGGCGTCGCTGGTTGGCAGTAACGTTCAGGGGCCACTTTTTCTGTCGCAGGCACTCGCTCCGTCACTGAAACAATCCGGCGGATGCATCGTGAATATGGTCGACATGCACATTGCCCGACCACTCATGCAACATAGTGTGTATTGTCTGGCAAAAAACGGCCTGGCCAGCGTGACAAAATCGCTGGCTACGGAGCTGGCACCTGAGATAAGGGTAAACGGAATAGGGCCTGGTGCGATATTGTGGCCCGAGCGGGAACTTAGTGATTCCGATAAACAGCAAATGCTGCAAAGCATCCCGCTTAACCGCTTAGGAACACCCGAGGACATTGCACAAACGGCGCTGTTTTTAATCAACGCCCCATACATCACCGGCCAGATCCTTTTCGTGGATGGCGGGCGCAGTATTTATACCCATGCCAGTGCGTGACGTTGTCAGTACCGGGGTCGCGTTGGCCCTCCTGTTGCTTGGAGGCTGCTGTCAGGTAGAGGTGCCTGATGCGCTCGATGAGTATCAGGCGCGTCTGGAGCGCGTTCTGGATATTAATCTGGGTTCCCTTCCCTCGCCAGCGCCGCTTAACTTCCCCAGCCGTGAAAGCCTCCATGTTGATGTACCGCCGATGAACATTAATTTACGTGAGTTCTATGCCTTACAGGAATGTGAAATTGGCACACTGGTCGCCGAACGCAATACAGCATTAGGCAGAACGCCTCACCCATCGCAACGATTTCGCTACGAAACCCGGCTTATTAACGCCATGGATGCCTGTGTCACGCTGCTTAAAGACAAAAAACCTGAGCTGTCTGCCAAGCTAGCTGAGTGGAAACACGAGAAACTGGTACAGAGAAATACCGTATGGGCCAACCTGATAACCACATCAGAAGCGATGCGGCTGGCGATGACTATTTCCCGCGGCTGGATTAGACACGATACCAACCCGGACGCGGGTGCTGCCGTGAATGCAATTGGTTATCTCAATAAATTAAAAACTACGCTTTCACTTTCCATGACCGAACTGGATGAACAGCTCAAACAAATTGAGTCATCACGGTTGCCTGCGCGACTTTGGGTGACTCAGGATTATCTGCAAATAACGTTAACTGAACTGACAAACGCATTGGCACAGCCATTGGCAGCTATCAATTGCCCCGACGGTCGCGCCACCGATGAGGCAAAAATATTACGTAATGTGTTCTACTTATTCTTTATTGAACAGATCCAGCCGGTAGGCAGCAATATCAACCAGTATTACTATCAGATTCAGCCAGTTTTCACCCAATGGCAAACCGATCCGTCATTAAGCGAGCCATTTAAAGCTTTTCTGAGAGAACGTGAAACAAAATTTGGCGCGTATCAGAAAGCGATAAGCGAACATGTTACGCTTTGGCAGGGTTTTCTGAAACGCTGCAATCTTTCGCCTACAGCGCCTTCAGCAAGCTAGCATTCAGCTTTTCCTCACGTATGCCGCTCAGAGTATGTTTTCACCTGCCTCGGGGTCACGGGATTCCGCAGCTTGCTTGCGGATGGTATCGTTTTCGCTGGATACATCGTCGTGGGCAGGGCCAGACGATACGTGAATGTCAGACCCAGTATGTTGCGGCGTAGTTGACTTTTCGGGTTCAGGCTCGTCCGCCTCTGGTGCACTGCCCGACTGGCTTTGAATAATTGGTACCCCCTGCGGAAAGATAACTTCGCGGGCGTCATCCGGCATACTGATCCCGGCTTTCGTAAACGCCGAAACGATATCCCGCATTAACACCGAAGCCATTTTTAATACGCTTATTTGCTCGGCGTTTACCCAGAAATACACTTTTAAATTAAGTGTCGATGAACCTAACTCGTGAATCAGTACCTGTGGTTCAGGATCATCCAGCACATCGGGATGGGAATCGAGGCGCTGTCTCGCCAGTGACTGCGCAACTCTCGCATCATTTTCATAGCCAACACCTATTATAAAATGGCCGCGCATTTTTGGGTTGGCAGTGAGGTTTTTTATCACACCTTTGTAAATGGTCGCGTTGGGGATTTGGATATGGTTGCCGTCAAAATCCACCAGCGTCGTGGCTCGGGATGTCACTTTTTGCACCACCCCCAGAAAGTCGTTTATTTGCACAACGTCGCCAAGGCGAAAAGGCCGCTGTACCGTTAGCAACAAGCTGGAGATAAAATTCTCAGCGATATCGCGAAACGCAAAACCTAAGATCAGCCCTATTACGCCAGTACCGCTAATTACCGCCACAGCAAATTCAGTAAGACCCGCCAGTTTCAGGAACACATAGACACCTAGCAAGATCAGCAGAATACTCACTGTACGCCGACTGACAGAACGAATAAGGTCACTTTGGGTCACGTAATTAAACGGCCTAAGTATCACTCGCGACAGCGGTCCGGCAAGTAGCACAAGTGTTGCCAGAATGATAAGTCCCAATCCCAGCGCCGGTAATCGGGTCAGCGCGGCCTCATAAAATGCACTCACTCCCTGCGTAAGCTCGTTGACAGCCCCTGCGGTAGATTCCTCCATTCTCGTCTCCTGATTACCCTATCTTTAACCGGGCTGGCTAGCCCGATGTTGATACGCATTAGCTTGCGCACCTGGTTCAACGCTATTCAAATGTATGTCAGTATGTGGCAACCTGCCACGCCGGTGAGCGATTTCAAGAGAGAACCTGGTATCATTTCGCTGCACACCAGCCAGCGCGTCAGGCTGGTGCTGAAATCACAAGATACGAGCCCAGGCCGATGGTGAAAACAAAACTGCCCCATAACGCGTGCTCGATAACCACGACCGGCGTTGATTTACTTTGCATATAGCGATAACCAAAAATGCCGCCGCCAACCCACGATATCACTACCGCCACCCAGTTCCCGTAAACCAAATGGGCAAGACCAAATACGAAGGTACTTAAGGCCCACCGCGCATAACGCGATGGCAAAATACGCTTATAACGGTGGAAAAAGTACGTTCTGAAAATGATTTCCTGAGGGATTACAGACACCAGTGGGTAAATTAGCAGCGTGGTGATCCACATCCAGGGCTCGTTAACCGGCCAGTGAAGAAACAATTCGGGTTTTAGCAGATAAACCAGTAACGCCAGTAAACAGGCCCAGGGAACGAACAACTTAAGCGCATCTTTAACATGGCAGCGCCACGCTTCCCAATGCCATAACCGAATTCGCTTAAACTGTTTATCGGCAAGCAGTAATGCCAGGCAAAGCAAGCCAACGGCTCCAAGCAGTGGCATTAAAAAACCACCCAGTTGCTTCGCCCACACCATGACTACCACCGGGACCAGAATAAACAGCCCGATCAATTCTGCCCAAAGTTTTGCCACTGACCTACTCCGCTTTCATGACCATTTCATGACACTTATGTGATCCTCTTATATGAAAGTGTAGTGCCAATATGCAAAAAACGGGGCGGCTTTCTTTTATTGCGCCTGTGTTTACCTCCAGTCTGTTTAGCTAACAGATATTGCCGGGGATGGTAGGTCAACGCGCCAGGGCGTTGTACGCTAACGTAAAATCGTGCCTGGCATTCTTACGTCTGCAGCAACAGCGCGGCACATCAAACTGTTTTAGGAGTAAGCACACATGTTAACGTCATGCACAACATACAGAGTTCCAATGGCATTGTTACACGGTTTGCAGTGCTATCCTGACGACGTAGTGGGCAACCGGCAGTGGAGCGCATGATGCGTCCCACTGCCGTGCGAGGTAGTTATGGCGTCGTTTTAAGGTAGGTATTTAAGAAGTCCAGATAGGCATTTTGCGCCACGATACGATTGGATTTTTTTCGAAAGCCATGCCCTTCATCGTCAAACAGGACATACTCGACCGGCACACCGTTTTCACGCATCGCTGCTACCATTTCATCACTTTCTACTTGTAACACGCGCGGATCGTTAGCGCCTTGCACCACCAGAACGGGCTGGGTTATCTTGTCTGCGTGAAACAGAGGTGAAATTCGATACAAACGCGCTTCATCCGTGGCCGGATCTCCCATTTCCGCATACAGATACTCCCGGAAGCTCTCCCACCACGGCGGAATGCTCTTAAGTGTGCGTACCCAGTTGGTCACGCCGAAAATATTAATTCCGACTTCAAATTCCTGCGTAAAGGCCATTGCCGCCATGGTAAGGTACCCACCGTAACTACCTCCCATGACACCAATTTCGCTGGCATTCACCCAGGGTAACGTCGTTAGGTGGCGTTTGGCATAAACAATATCCTGCAAGTCATCTTCACCGTGGCGCTGATCGTCCAGGTGGAAAAAAGTTTTCCCGTAACCCGATGAGCCACGATTATTTACAGCAAAAACCGCGTAGCCGTGATTTACCAGATGCTGAATCAGCGCACTGTAACCTGCACGGGACTGCCCGCCGGGACCGCCATGAATAAGAATCACTGCGGGCACTGGGTTAACCCGATTTGCCTGGTGCGGTTTGTACAGTAATCCCGGTATCGTAACATCGTCAAAGCTGGAGAAACGCACAACCTCACTGGCAACCAGATTCTCAGGATCGATGGCAGGGTTGAGGGTATCGGTCAATCGTTTCAGCTCACCGCCAAACTGATAGCTATACAGGTTAGCCGGCGCGGTATCGGATTCGAGATAGAACACCATCGTGTTTTCATCAGAAGTGAATGTGACGCCGTAGATATCGCCCGAGGGAAGATTCGGCACTACCACAGGAGATTGCTGCTGAATGTCGACGACGGCGATTTCCGTGCGTGCATCGGCGTTCAATCCGGTAACCAGATACCGGCCGTTATCTGAATACTTATAAAAGGTAACGTCCCATTTATCAGAATAAACGAGGGTTTTGCTGTTGTCTTCGATGTCGTATTCCCACGCCTCGACAAACTCCGTACCAGCGTTGGTACCATAAATTAATGCCGAAGAGTCAGGGGTAAATGTATAAACGGTATGACTGGCTTTTTCCGGCCCGTCAGTCAGCAATACCGGCTTCGCATCTTGATCATTCAGCGCCAGAAGATAAAGGTCATCGTCAGTATTACTTAGCGACTTGATCAGCGTAAGGTAGCGGCCGTCCGGGCTCACTTCCATCAGAGAAAGCGCCTCGGAATTCTCGAAAATACGCGTGCGGGTATAGTCATCAGCCTGGTAGCGATAGAGATCAAAAGCCTTGGGATCACGCTCGTTGGTGGCTATGAAGAAATGGCGGTTGTCGCGTTGCCACCCCACAAACATTGCTTTTACTTTCTCTCCGGGTGTCAGGTCTGTCACCTTGCCTTCCGGGGTCTGAACATAAATATGCGTTAACTCATTGCCACCCTCATCGGCAGCAAACAAGAACCTGTCATCGGCGGGAAACCAGGAAATACCGCGATAAGCATCGGTTTCGGAAAACGTTAACTGCAACGGCTCACTGCCATCAATGGGATAACGATAAACATTAAAAACACCGGTTTTGTCTGAAGTCACCAGCACAGCACTGTCATCAAAGCTGATGTCGTTGCCCGTTACCGTTTCATTATCAAAAAACGCTTCTGCCGAATAGGCCGGGATGGCTTGCTCCTGTTCAAGCACAACTTCCGGTTTAGGCGGTGACTGACATGCAGCCAACAGCACTGAACCAGCCAGTAAAAATAGTACACGCATAGTTTGTTCACTCCCTGAGTTGTTTGCGGTCGCCATTTCAAGAGTAGCCAGTTACGAATAAAAATGCACCTGACGGGTCACCATTTTTCTCGCAAGCTCCTCAATATCATAGCGAAGTGTGCCTCACCCTACGTAAATCCTGTGTCGTGATGCTAACAGATTGAACTAACATGAGGATTTATAGTACTAATCGTTAAGTCATTCTTTTTCCTGCCGATATAGATTGAACGTTATTTGATCTGCTGAGATTGTGTACAATCATCGCGTTTAAGCCTGTATAAATGGAATGACAGTATATTCAGGCAGTACAGGCGGATGAGCGACGCGTGCGACGGGCCCACGCATCATAATGCTGCTGAATACATGAGTTTTACCAACGTCAGTTTATACGCGGGTTTTGCAACCAATGCGAAGTGGAGGCGACAATGTTGCTCGTCACGTGGCGTGTGAACAGGAATCTGTACGATTTGCAAATAGGAAGAAAACACAGATGGAGAATATTCATGTTCCCATGGAAGATGCCAGCCAGGTACTTTCATTCTGGTTTGAAGAATTAACAGAAGAAGACTGGTTCAGTGTAGATCCAAACATCGATGCTATGATTGCGTCTCAGTTTGGCGCACTGCACAAAGCCGCATCCCGCTGTGAACTCTGGCCGTGGCGGGCAACTCCACATGGTCGGCTTGCGGAAATTATTGTGCTTGACCAGTTTTCCCGCAATATATACCGCAACAAACCTGCTGCATTTGCGCAGGATGCAGTGGCGTTGTGTCTGGCTCAGGAAGCCGTCAGCGTAAATGCTGATGCCTCGCTGACACCCACAGAAAAAGCCTTTCTTTATTTGCCTTTTATGCACAGTGAATCGGCAGCTGTCCATGATGTTGCGATGCAGCTCTTTGCTGTTCCCGGCCTCGAGACACAACTGGAGTTTGAACGTCGCCACCGTGATATTATTTTGCAGTTTGGCAGATACCCCCATCGAAATGAGATCTTGGGACGAGATTCAACCGAAGAAGAATCGCAGTTTCTCGCAACACCAGGCTCGTCGTTTTAAGCACTGACAACAGACTGACCAAGCGGTCAGGTTTTGACTCGAAAACGCCCTATTTTACTTGACTTGAGGGCGTGACGGGTGTTTTATTGTTATATCTGTTTTTCTCCAGAGATTTGCCGTGACTTCACCTTTTGTTCAGCGTGAACCGTTTCCCTATGCCGTGTCCTCGATATCGGACTCGTTAGCAGGCTTGCGTCTGGCGGTAAAAGATTTGTTTGCGATAAAAGGTATGCCAACGACGGCAGGCAATCCCACCTGGAGTAAGACGCACCCCATCCCGCAGGCAACATCATCGGTTATTGAAACCCTGCTTGCGCATGGTGCCAGCTATGTGGGTAAAACTATCACTGACGAGCTGGCCTATAGTCTGAATGGACAAAACAAACACTACGGTACACCGGTTAATCCGGTCACACCGGACAGACTGCCCGGCGGGTCCTCTTCGGGATCGGCTGTGGCCGTGGCCGCAAATGAAGCAGATATTGGCCTGGGAACCGACACCGGTGGTTCAATCCGGGTGCCGGCAAGCTACAACCATTTATTTGGCTTGCGCACTACCCACGATCTGATTGCGCGCGACAATATGGTTGCGCTAGCGCCGTCTTTTGATACGGTTGGTGTGATGACGAAGGATTTGTCAACTTTGGCGAGCACCATGCGGGTGTTATGCGACGCGCCAATGCTTGAGCCGCTGCAGCCACGTCTGACTCTGGCCGACACCTTGCTTGGATGCTGTGTCCATGCCGATCTTATTCGGCAGTGGACAGACGGGCTGAACAACATTTCGCTTACACACGATACGTCACTGGACGCTGATGCAATGAGTGCTGCCGAGACCTTCAGGATCTTGCAAGGCGCAGAAATACGCGACGAGCATGGCGAGTGGATAAGCCAATGCTGTCCTGATTTCGCTGACGATATTCAACAGCGTTTTGACGCTTGCATGACCATCACAACACAACAAATACAGCGTGCAAAAAGCACGCAACAACAAATTGCAGAAAGACTGGAAAAGGTGTTATCGCAGACAGATGCGATCCTGGTACCCACAACGCCGGGCATCGCCCCGCGTATGGATGCGCCAGCCAGCTCTCTGGCAGCGTACCGACAACGACTGCTTTCGCTGACCGCGTTTGCCGGGCTTGCCGGACTGCCACAACTGCATTTGCCCCTTTTTACTCTACACAACGCCCCATGCGGCCTGTCTCTGATTGGAAAAAAAGGCAGTGATCTTGCACTAATCAGCTATGCCCGCTGGCTTATGGAATACTCACAATGAAGCATCAAATTGGATTTACTGCACCTCATTATGCCGCCTCTCAGGTAGGACAAAACATTCTACAACGCGGTGGAACCGCGATTGAAGCCATGGTCGCTGCGGCAGCCTCGATTGCGGTGGAATACCCGCATATGAATGGACTTGGCGGAGACGGTTTCTGGCTGATTAGCGAACCGGGTAAGACGCCGGTAACCATCGACGCAGCAGGCGTGGCAGCGAAACAGGCAACACCAGACTTTTACGCTGGGATGGATGCCATTCCCAGTCGAGGTGGAAAAGCCGCACTGACTATGGCTGGCGCGGTGTCTGGCTGGCAAAAAGCACTGGATATCAGTCATCGGTGGCAGTCAGGCATTCCGTTAACTGAATTGCTGAACACCGCGATCAGTCAGGCGAACTGGGGAATTGAAGTTACCCAAAGCTTATCTGACGCCAGTTTGAAAACCTTTGACGAGCTGGGTGCTCAAGAGGCCTTTTCGCCTTTCCTAATCAAAGGCAAAGCACTCAAAAAAGGGAAAATTTTAAAACTCCAGACGTTGTCAGCGTCCCTGCAGCGGTTAGCGGAAGCTGGATTAGATGATTTTTATCGCGGCGATCTTGCGACCATGCTGGCCAAGGATCTTGCTGATGCCGGGTCACCCATTACCCTAAGCGACTTTCATGATTATCAGGCCCGTACAGGCGAACCGTTACAGGTAACAACCGGTGCCGGGACACTGTTTAATCTTGGCGCACCAACTCAGGGCGTAGCGTCTCTGATCATTTTGGCACTTTACGACCGGGTTAAACATCTGGGTAATTCAGACGCCGATATGGTGCATTTGCTCATCGAGTGCACTAAGCAGGCATTTATTGCCAGAAACCAATATGTGACAGACCCAGGCCGCTTATCAGGCCCGCTCTCTGCATTGCTTAGTGCAGACGCACTGGATGCCATGACCGCACATATCGCGATAGATAAGGCACAACCCTGGCCGCATGTCGCGAAGCCCGGCGACACCATCTGGATGGGTGCCTGTGATGCTAAAGGCAGAATGGTCAGTTACATTCAGTCGCTCTACTGGGAATTCGGCAGCGGCATCGTCAGCCCTTCCACAGGCATTGTATGGAATAACCGCGGTACCTCGTTTTCGCTGGATCCGGCCGACTTGCAGGCGCTGGAGCCGGGACGGGCCCCTTTCCACACGCTCAATCCGGCTTTCGCAGAGCTCAGTGACGGACGAAGAATGAGTTACGGTACCATGGGTGGAGAAGGACAGCCGCAAACGCAGGCCGCCATTTTTGCCAGACACATCTACCATAACCAGCCACTGGAAAAAGCTATCACGCTTGGCCGCTGGTTACTCGGCCGGACCTGGGGTGATCAAAGCCACAACCTGAAAGTAGAACGGGATCTGGATGAATATGTTGGTGACGCGCTTCGGGAACGGGGCCACGATATGGTTGTGGTTGACCCCTGTAACGAATTAATGGGTCACGCCGGTGCGGTAGTGCGCCATCCTGATGGTGCCGTTGAGGCAGCCACCGATCCGCGTAGCGACGGTAAAGCCTTTTTTGAAAATATTGGCAAAGCGGAGAATCGTTAATGGAGTGGGTAGCCAATAATCTGACCACGGTTCTCTCACTCATCGGTACCGGCGTTTTTGCCGGCTTACTCGCTGGGTTGCTCGGCGTTGGCGGTGGTATCGTAATTGTACCGGTGCTGTATTTTCTGTTTCAGGCATTGGGCGTCTCTGCCGACACCGCCATGGTTGTTGCCACGGCTACGTCGCTGGCCACCATTGTTCCTACCTCTGTCAGCTCTATTCGTGCTCATCACAGTAAAGGGAATGTTGATTTTGCCCTGCTCAAAGCCTGGGCGTTTTTTATTCTAATTGGTGTGCTCGCAGGCAGCGTTATTGTCACCCGCATTGATGGGAATTATCTCACCATTTTATTTGGTGTCATCGCCACATTATCCGCGCTGAATATGCTGATTGGCAAAAAGGACGCTTTATTTTCCTCGCTGCCAGGCAAAATCGGGCAGCGTGTTATCGCCACTGCCATTGGCCTGTTCAGCTCGCTGGTAGGGATCGGAGGCGGCACACTTACCGTCCCCACCCTGACTTTTTGTAACTATCCGGCGCACCGTGCTGTAGGCACCGCCGCCGCTGTCGGCCTGATCATTTCGCTGCCGGCGGCGCTGACACTGCTGGTAGCAGGCAACACACCGACAGATGCGCCGCCAGGGACGTATGGGTTTGTCAATCTCATCGGATTTATCTGTATTGTCCCGTTAACAGTGCTGTTTGCCCCGCTAGGCGCTGCACTTGCCGCAAAGCTGGATGCGGCCATGCTGAAAAAAGTGTTTGCCGTTGTTCTTATCATCACTGGCCTGCGCATGCTCGTGCAGGCTGCACTTTAGGAGTTAATCATGTCGCCGTTATCCCCTCCGCCACGCCTGCTCATGGGACCGGGTCCCATCAACTGCTATCCGCGCGTGCTGTCAGCCATGTCCACCCAATTGGTTGGCCAGTACGATCCGGTGATGACGGGATATATGAATGAGGTGATGGCGCTGTACCGGAAGGTGTTTCATACGTCAAACCAGCAAACTCTGCTTATCGACGGCACATCCCGTGCGGGTATTGAAGCGGTAATGATATCTGCCATTGAGCCAGGTGATAAAGTTCTGGTACCTATTTTTGGTCGTTTCGGGCACTTGCTGGCGGAAATTGCTGAACGTGCCGATGCAGAAGTCCATACCATCGAGGTGCCTTGGGGGGAAGTGTTCGAGCCCGAGCAGATTGAAAACGCTATCAAAAAGGTACAGCCCAAACTGCTGGCCATTGTGCAGGGAGATACCTCCACCACCATGCTGCAGCCATTAGCTGACATCGGAGACTTGTGTCGTAAGCATGATGTGTTGTTCTACTGCGATGCCACCGCGTCAATTGGCGGAAACCCGCTTGAAACAGACAGCTGGCAGCTGGATGCGGTTTCGGTTGGCCTGCAAAAATGTCTGGGCGGTCCCTCAGGAAGCGCGCCAATTACCTTAAGTCAGCGTTTTGTTGATACCGTTCGACGGCGGCATCATGTAGAAGCCGGAATACGCGACGCCCACCATGAAGATGCGCCCGGCCCCAGAATACGCTCTAACTATTTTGATCTCGGTATGATCATGGATTACTGGGGCGAAGAGCGCCTGAATCATCATACCGAGGCTGCCAGCATGCTCTACTGTGCAAGAGAGTGTGCCATTACTCTGCTGGATGAAGGCCATGACAACGTCATCCAGCGTCACAAGCTGGCCGGAGACGCCATGTTAGCAGGAGTGCAGGCAATGGGCCTCTCCCCGTTTGGTGATCTCAGGCATAAAATGCACAATGTCGTAGGTGTCTATATTCCCGACAACATGGACGGAGAAGCGATACGTCATCAGCTTCTGCACGACTTCAATATTGAAATTGGCACCAGTTTCGGTCCGCTTAAAGGTAAAATCTGGCGCATCGGTACCATGGGCTACAACGCCAGGAAAGATGCCGTGTACCATACCCTTCAGTCACTCGAAACCGTGTTACGACGCGCAGGGTTCGCTGTAGACGCCGGCGCGGCCGTTGACGCCGCCCTTGCCGCTTACCGTGGAGCCTGAAGTGAGCAATTATGATGATGCAGCAGCGCTTACGATGGCACGCCTGGAAATGCTCGGTTCGGTATCCCAGAGTGATAAGTTTTTAGATCGGCGCTATCTGACTGAACAGCACCGTCAGGCCAACCAGCTCACTGCGAACTGGATGAATGAAGCAGGAATGGGTACCTGGCAGGATGCAGCCGGCAATATCTGGGGTCGGCTCGAATCGGCTGTACCACAAGCGCCAAGGCTTATCTTTGGGAGTCACCTGGACACCGTACCTAATGGCGGTAAATATGACGGTATGCTGGGCGTACTGGCGCCAATAACCATAGCCGCATTACTGAAAGGCGAGCGCCATGCTCTGCCCTTTCATCTGGACGTAGTCGGTTTCGGTGATGAGGAAGGCACGCGCTTTGGCAGTACACTGTTAGGCAGCCGGGCATTAACGGGCAAATGGCCAGCTGACTGGCGCCGTATGAAAGACGCTGATGGCATAGCATTGGAAGAAGCGATGCAGCAGTTTGGACTCGATTTCGATAAGGTATCGCAGGCAACAATATCCGGTAAGGACGTGCTGGCCTATTTGGAGCTGCATATCGAACAAGGGCCGGTGCTCGAAAAGCACAACTTGCCGGTAGGAACAGTAACTGGTATTGCCGGTGCCAGACGACTGGCATTTGAAGTGACCGGAATGGCCGGACACGCCGGAACCGTACCAATGGAAATGCGACAGGACGCACTGTGCGCCGCATCAGCGATGGTGTTGTGCATTCAGCACACTGTCAGACAGTACACGGGCGTGGTGGCGACAGTTGGCAGCATGACTGTCAAACCTAACGCCGTTAACGTGATCCCCGGGTACGCTACATTTACGCTGGATATTCGCAGTGACGATAATCACCGGCGCGATACTGCGCTTGAACACATCCTGCATGAACTTAGCAAACTGGCAATACAGCATGGCGTTACGCTTTCTCACCACGTGACTCACGACGCCGGTGCAATCAGGTGCGCACCGCATCTTCAGCAAGCCATGTTAGAAGCAACCAGCGCATGCGGCGTATCGCCCTTCTCGCTGCCTTCCGGCGCCGGGCATGATGCGATGGCAATGGCGGATATTTGCCCGGTAGCGATGCTGTTTACACGGTGTAAGGGAGGCATAAGTCATCACCCGCTTGAATCTATCACGCAGGACGATGTCGCAGCCAGTCTGGCAGTGCTGCATCACATGGTAAAACACCTGTCGTTTTAGGGTGACCAGCAAAAGCTCGTTTTACTTCAGGGATCACACATTTGAAAATTCCACGTATTTATCATGACAAACACGGCAAAAGCCACTTTGGCTATGCAGACGTTCCCCTTGCTGACGGTGGCCCTATCGGGCTGCTTTCAGAAAAATTTGCGGCTGACAAAATCATTTTCCGCGAGACCCCTGCAGATTACGACTTTAAATGGCACACCGCGCCGGCCAGGCAACTAATGTTTATCATAAAAGGCCGCGCTGAATTTACCGTCTCTGGTGGCGAACGTCGCATTTTTGGTACTGGTGATGTGGTGCTGCTTGAGGATACCGAGGGCGAAGGACATTGCTCAAAGGCTCTCGACAACGAGATTCGCCACTCAATCTTTGTGACCCTGGCCGCCGATACCCACATTGCCTGATACTTAGTACTGCCGGTCGCCGCTAAACCTGATAACAGACCGGTTTGCTGCACTCCAGGACAGCAGCGCCATGGTGGGACAATTACCAGTCGGTTAGCAGCAGTACGGCGAATCCATTTCTTTCTTCGACGCTGTACAAGTACAGGCAGTGAACATCAGATTGCCTGCACCTTTTCTATCCAGCGTTGCTTCTCTGCCTCAGGCAGAAAACTGCCTTTAAACCCATTGATAACCAGCGCTTTCATTTGGGTTTCGCTCATTGCTAATGAGGTTTCCAATGCGCGAAAGTTGTCATCCAGATAACCACCAAAGTACGTGGGATCATCAGAGTTCACCGTAACCAGCAACCCGGCCTCCAGCAATTGCAGAATATTGTGGTGCTTCATGTCGTCAATAACACAAAGCTTCAGATTACTTAGCGGGCATACCGTCAGTGGGATTTGCTGCTGATGAATCAGCGCCATCAAGGCATCATCCTCCTGGCAACGCACACCATGATCAATTCGGTCTACCTTCAACAGCTCAATTGCCTGCCAGATATACTCCGGCGGCCCTTCCTCACCCGCGTGAGCAACCACCTTAAACCCAAGTGAGCGGACTTTGTCAAACACGGCTCTAAATTTTTCCGGAGGATGGCCTACTTCAGCACTGTCGAGGCCAAACGCTGTGATATTCTCGTACCAGGGTTCTGCCTCTCTGAGCGTCTGAAACGCGGCCTCCTGCGACATATCGCGCAAAAATGACAGGATCAGATAACCGGTTATGCCCCACTGCGCTTTTGCCTCTTTCATCGCGCGCAAAAAGCCAGGCATAAATACGTCAAAGCCTATTCCACGTTCGGTGTGAGTTTGCGGATCGAACATCATCTCTGTATGGACAATATGCTGGTCATGGCACTTAGTCAGATACGCCATCATTAACTGGTAAAAATCCTCCTCATCGCGAAGTACGTCTGCGCCCTGATAGTAAAGATCCAGGAAGCTCTGAAGGTCTTCAAAGCGATAAGCGGCTTCAATATCTTCGACACTCTCATAGGGCAAGGTAACACCGTGCTTGCTGGCAAGCTGCCACATCAGTGTCGGACTCAGCGTTCCCTCAATATGCAGATGAAGCTCTGCTTTAGGCATCCTCGATAATAACGATGTTAGCGACATATTCCCTCTCCTGACCGCAGGTAATGCACAATTGTAATGCAGAATCACCAGCGAGGTGCAATTAGTGTACTCTGGGCAGCGAGCGCGAAGCAGAGTATGCTTAGGCTAGCTGGCGTGATGCCTGTGATGACAGTAGCGGAACTACCGGCACATGGCATGAAGTACGTGATTATTTTTGACATTGCTACAGTAATAGCACAAAACACACCAACAATCTGACTACATGGTCAGGTTATTGCTACTTCCTCGCCACATAATAATAACGAAACGAGTTCTGAGACAACATCTATGCTTAATCATTATCTGGAGCGTTGGTTTAAGCTTGAGGCACATGGCACAACAATAAAAACAGAGTGCATCGCCGGGCTGACAACCTTTGCCGCCATGTCATATATTCTGGTAGTTAACCCCGGCATCTTAGGCTTGAGCGGTATGCCGGTGGCAGGGTTAATCACTGTTACCGCATTGGCAGCCTGCATCGGCACGTTGCTGATGGCAGCAATGACCAACTACCCTATCGCACTGGCGCCGGGTATGGGTCTCAATGCATTTTTCGCCTACACCATCTGCATGACGCGGGACATCCCCTGGGACGCCGCGCTGGGGATCGTTTTCTGGAATGGTGTGTTATTTCTGCTTTTGACACTAACCGGCGTAAGAACCAAAGTTGCCGAGGCAATACCGGCTGAGCTGAAAATAGGCGTTCAGTGTGGTATCGGTCTGTTTATCGCATTTATCGGGTTAAAAAATGCCGGGCTGGTTGTCGATCACCCAGCCACATTCGTGACGCTGGGGGACCTGTCTGACCCGGCCGTGCTACTGGCGCTGGCAGGTATTCTTTTTACTATTGTCATGGTGATGAAAAAAGTAACCGGCGGCATTTTACTATCAATTGTGCTGTTAACTGCGATCGGGGCTTTTATTCCCACTGAAAGTGGTACGTTAACCCCCACTCCAGACGCGATTATAGGCATGCCAGAACCCATTTCAGACACCTTTTTTGCCATGGATATCTGGTACCCTATTGAACATTTTTCCCAGACCTGGGATCTGATATTTGCGTTGATGTTTGTCAATATGTTCGACACGATTGGCACGCTGATTGGTGTTTCGCGTCGCGCTAACCTGCTTACGCCATCCGGCAAACTTCCCAAAATAGGTAGTGCGATGACGGCTGATGCCACCGCCAGTATTGCTGGCGCCGCATTGGGTACCTCTCCGGTTACCAGTTATGTGGAAAGTGCAGCCGGAGCATCTGCCGGGGGAAGGACGGGCCTGACAGCCATTGTGGTGGCGTTGTGTTTTGTTGCGGCACTGTTTCTGACGCCGCTCATGAAAGTGATCCCACTGATGGCAACCACGCCTGCGCTGCTGATGGTGGGCATTTTAATGATGGACTCGATCCGACAGCTTGACTTCGACGATGTCGGTGCCCTGGCCACTGCTTCTGTGGCGCTACTGGCGATGCCGCTGACATTCAGCATTTCAGAGGGTATTGCGCTGGGCATCATCACGTATGTGGGCGTGATGATGGGGACAGGCCGATATCGCCACGTCAGCGCTATTACCTATGCACTGGCTGTGGTGTTTTTACTCAGATACATTTTCGATTTAAAGTAATCTGGCCGGGGTCACCCCGAAAGGGCGTAATTGTAGGACTTGGGGTGGGTTTATTCTTGTCGTTACTTGCCCCGTTCTATTTGCTGTTCAGACATTACGTAGTTAAACGTAATCAACGCGTGTAGTCTGAACTTAAATGCCTGAGTGGTGCTCAGGCTTTTAAACAAAAATGAGGCGTAACAGGTAAAAATTAACGCACGGAAAGAAAAGACTGGAATTACAAACCGTCGTAAGAGAACCCGATCGCTTTATCCGCCATAAACACAACTTTTACGTTCTTGCCATTTTCATCACCCCACAGACAACTTACTGTGCCCAGGCTTTTACTACAGTTATCTGCTGCGCCAATAACCGCTTCCACCTCTGCCTGGCTCATGCCGGTTTCCAGCTTGTCATAGTTTTCTTTATTAAGTTTTGAGCAACCGGCAAGTAGCAGTGCGCCCAGTGCCAGAGTGATAATACGGTTTTTCATGCTGTCTCCTGAAGTTAAACAGTTCGCCTGAGATAATGCTTATGTAAGCGTATTCCTGCGGCTGATTGAGCAAAGACAATGTCATTCAGCCGCACCTTGTCAAAGGCTGTCCTCTGCGTCAGCCGGGAAATGGCTTTTCCAATGACGTGCGATGTCTTCGCGGGTCGCTACCCACACATTATCGACGCTTTGAATATACTCGATAAATCGCTTTAATGCAGCCAGTCTCGCCGGGCGTCCAACAATGCGACAGTGAAGGCCAATAGAGAGCATCTTAGGCTGGGAGGCTCCCTCATCGTACAGGACATCAAAGGCATCTTTTAAATACTGATAGAACTGCTCACCACTGTTGAACCCCTGCGGCGTGGCAAATCGCATGTCATTGGTATCCAGCGTGTAGGGCACCATTAGCAACGGTTTCCCATAATGTCTGTCGTAATAAGGTAAATCATCGGCGTAAGAATCGGCGCAATACAAAATATCGTCACGCTCGGCAATAAGTTTCAGTGTATTGGGGCTGGTGCGACCGGTATACCAACCTGCGGGTTTACTGCCTGTCAGTGACTGATGCAATAAAATGGCGTCGTCAATTTGCTTACGCTCCTGGTCAATATCCATATCCTGATAATGGATCCAGCGCATAGCATGACTGGCAATCTCCCAGCCAGCCTCTTTCATAGCCTGCACCGCATCAGGATGACGTTGCATCGCCATAGTCACACCAAATACGGTCAGTGGTAACTGCTTTTCCGTAAATAAGCGGTGAAGCCGCCAGAATCCGGCGCGTGAGCCGTACTCGTAAATAGACTCCATACTAAGGTGACGGTCAGGATACGCTTGTGCGCCAATAATCTCAGACAAAAAGATTTCTGAGTGACTGTCACCATGCAGCACGCAGTTTTCACCCCCCTCTTCAAAATTCAGCACAAACTGAACCGCGATGCGTGCACCGCCAGGCCATTTTGGATGCGGTGGCGTACTGCCGTAGCCAATCAAGTCTCTTGGATAGGATGACGTGGGTTCATGCATTATCTGATTTCCTGTATGCCTCGGGAACCTGCAGTCCACAGCCCGCCAGTACCAGATGTACCAGCTCACAGGTTGCTTCATTAAAATCGGCTTTCAGCATTTTTTTACCGCGAAGCCGTGTTATCTGCGCAGAAAAATCCGCATAGTGCTGAGTACTGGCCCAGATAGTAAACAACAGGTACTCCGGAGACACCGCTCTCATCTTGCCGCGGTCAATCCAGGCCTGAATAATATCCGTACGACCACGCATCCAGGTAGCATGATCCTGGTCGAAATAGCCAGTGAGATTGGGGGCCCCATTAAGGATTTCCAGCGCAAAAATCTTTGACGCCAATGGCCGCGTCCGCGACAACTCCATTTTCTCTGCAATATAACTGGCCAGAACCTGCGCTGGATCGTCCTCAACCGTAGCCTGATCGAAGTGCGAATTCCACAGCGCCAGGGTTTCCTGCAGCACTGCCATATACAGTTCCTGCTTGGTTTTGAAATAGTACAGAATATTGGTTTTCGGTAGTCCGGCTTCGTCGGCAATTTGCTGAACCGATGTGCCTTTAAAGCCATTTTGTGCAAAAGACTTTTCAGCCGCCGCTACGATTAACGAACGGTTTTTCGCGCCGATACCTGCGTCGGCTACGCGTTGTATTGTCATGAGTACGTCTTATTCCTTGTTAATCACAACTCAGTCGAAATTCTCGGCCATGTACCGATTTGTGCTTGAATCCGTCAGGGTAGTTTCCCGTCGCGATATTTATTCTGCAGGTCACATAACGATGCAAAATTAAGCACTTTCTCCGCTGGCTCAGATGATACTGCCAGCCTGCTATCGACGCTTAACCCACAAGTTCCAGTTATGAAAACGCTGCCAGAAACGAAACCTGCTTTTTTATTCTCCCTAAATAGTGCCACACTGATAGTGAGTAACAAGTGATTAATTGCTTTGCGACACACATGGTCTATCTGCAGACTATACCCCACGCTCTGGTATGACAGTACAGTCGACATGATGGGGTGGCACCAACTATGCTGCTAACTCTGCGAGATCGAAGAAACCCGGCTCGCATTGCCAGTTAGTAATGAACATTATCGCAATGGCACAGTAATTTCATAGTTTACACCAAAAACCTGACCATACAGTCTACTTTTACTTAAGGATTCCAGATATAGTAATGGACAGATTTCATTTACAGCGTTGCGAGACAATATCATGATCCGCTTTCTACTCAACCGGGAACCCGTACAGTTAAGCCCGGCATCGGCCGACATGACCGTACTGCAGTTTCTGCGAGAGCACCGTCACCTGACCGGAACCAAAGAAGGTTGTGCGGCGGGTGACTGTGGTGCATGCACGGTAGTGGTTGCACAGCCCGATGCCGATCAACAAGCGCTGACCTATCATACGATAAACAGCTGCATCGCTCTGATGTCTGCGGTTCACAACAAACAACTCATCACCGTTGAACATCTTTCTTCAGGATCGCTACACCCTGTTCAGCAGGCCATGGTAGACAACCACGGTTCTCAGTGCGGTTTCTGCACTCCTGGGTTTATCATGTCCATGTTTGCTCTGTATCATCAGAACAGTCAGCCAGATCGTGAGGCAATTAACGAGGCGTTATCCGGTAACTTGTGTCGCTGTACCGGATATCGCCCCATCATTGACGCAGCCAGTGCGGTTTGCAGCCAGACACCAGCGGATGTCTTCAGCGAGCAGGAAGCGGATGTGCTAGCAGCGTTACTTGCCATGCGCAACGATGATAAAAGCAGCGATGACTGTCCCCTGGTTATGCCAGAAGACAGAAACGCCCTTGCCAAAGCTATTGCCACGTATCCCGAGGCCCCTCTGATTGCCGGAGGGACCGATCTGGCGCTGGAAATTACGCAACGCTATAAGGCAATGCCCGTAATCATCAGCCTGAGCCGGGTGAAAGAACTCACACAATGCACTAATGATGGGCAAACGCTGCATATCGGTGCGGCGCTCAGCCTCTCTGAGACGAAAAATGCGTTGCTTGGTGCCTTTCCGGCCCTGACTGAGCTGTTTACCCGGTTTGCTTCGGTGCCTATTCGTAACCAGGCCACCCTGGGTGGAAATGTGGCGAACGCCTCTCCCATCGGAGATATGCCTCCGGTGTTGCTGACGCTGGACGCTACCATTCACGTGGATGACGGTAAGTGCACCCGTGATATCGCTGCAAGGGACTTTTTTACCGGCTACAGACAGACTCAGCTTAAGCGCGGCGAATGGATTTCTCATATTGCTATCCCGCTGTTACGCGAGTCGCAGCGCATGGCATCTTACAAAATTTCCAAGCGTCATGAAGACGACATTTCCGCCGTCTGTGCCGTGTGGGTAGCCGACATTGTGGAAGGTCGTATCGCGTCACTGCGCTGCGGATTTGGGGGGGTAGCCGCAACCCCTGTATACAGCAGCACACTTGAGGACGTAATGCGGGGGCAGAAATGGCAAAGTGCTGAGGCCCTTACATTAGGAAAGCAGTTGCTTGAAAAAGCGTTTACACCAATTGATGACGTCCGGGCCTCTGCGGACTATCGCAATACAGTGCTGGCGAATTTGTGGCATCGGTTCTGGCTCGAACACCAGTCTGGCGATACCAAGATAGCGACACGGGTGGTGACTCATGCGTAAGCTTACCGACAGAATCAAACAGGATAATCGCAACGGCGCAGTTCACTCACCCGCCCCGCATGAAAGCGCAGTCAGGCAGGTAAGTGGCACCGCCCGCTATGTGGACGACATACCTGAACCACGCGGCACCCGTTATGTCGCTATTGGTACCAGTGAATGCGCTGCTGGCATCATTCAAAGCATGGATTTGAGTGAGGTCCACAGCGCACCGGGCGTCATTGATGTGATTACCGTCACTGACGTACCGGGCAAGCTGGATATCGGCCCGGTTTTCGCTGGCGATCCCGTACTTGCTGACGAAGAAATCAAATTTTTTGGCCAGCCCGTGTTCGCTGTCCTTGCCGAAAGCGTCACTCAGGCACGACGCGCAGCATTGAAAGCAAAAATAACAGTGACGGAAACCACTCCCCATCTAAGCGTGGCGAGTGCGTTATCCGCTGAGTCATTTGTTCGCCCGACGCACACCATGGCGCAGTCACCACTGGGCGACGTACCCGCCCCCGCGCATACGCTGTCAGGTGCGCTGAATATTGGTGGACAGGAGCATATGTACCTGGAAGGTCAGGTGTCCCTCGCCCTGCCCGACGAAGAAGATCGTATGCTGATATACACCTCCAGCCAGCATCCCAGTGAAGTACAAAAACTGGTGGCTGAGGTTCTTGGCACAACACTGAATAAAGTCACTGTCGATATGCGCCGAATGGGCGGCGGTTTTGGCGGAAAAGAAACTCAGGCGGCCCAGTGGGCCTGTATTGCCGCCATCTTTGCGGCGCGAAACGGCTGTCCGGTAAAATGCCGGTTGCCCCGCCAGCAGGATATGCACGTAACTGGCAAGCGACACCCTTTCGAAAACCGCTATGAAGTCAGCACCGATGAAAAAGGCCGTATCCTGACCGCGTTCGTCGAGGTCAATGGCAACTGTGGCCATTCGCCGGATTTATCTGAGGCCATCGTCGACAGAGCCATGTTTCATGCCGATAACGCCTATTTTCTTGGCAACAGCCAAATCGTCGGTCACCGCCTGAAAACCAATTTTGTCTCGCACACCGCGTACCGCGGCTTTGGCGGCCCTCAGGGTATGATCATGGCTGAAGCCATGATGGATGCAATCGCTCGCAAGACGGGGCAGGATCCGCTTACAGTCAGAAAGCACAACCTTTACTCGCCCACCAATGGCACCACTACTCCCTATGGTATGGAGGTGGGAAATAACTTTCTGCTGGATATGATCCCGCAACTTGAGGATCACTGTGACTATTGGTCGCGACGCGAGGCTATCGCGGCGTTTAATCAGCGCAGCCCGGTTATCAAAAAAGGGCTGGCAATGACGCCAGTGAAATTCGGCATATCTTTTACCGCCAAACACCTCAATCAGGCTGGCGCATTGGTGCACATTTATACCGATGGCACTATTCAGGTGAACCACGGCGGCACGGAAATGGGTCAGGGTCTGCATACGAAAGTAGCGCAAATTGTGGCTAACGAATTTGGCGTAGGTCTGAGAAGTATTGAGGTAACGTCCACCCGAACAGACAAAGTCCCTAATACCTCGCCGACTGCAGCATCCAGCGGCACAGATTTGAATGGAAAAGCGGCCCAAAATGCGGCTCAGGAAATTCGTCGGCGTCTGGCAGAATTTTATGCCTCGGATGTTGGCGGCGATCCAAAAACTGTCGTTTTTGCCGACGGCAAAGCCATTCAGGGTGAGCACAGCATCGACTTTGTGGCGCTGGTTCAGGCTGCCTATATGAACCGGGTGTCATTGTCGGCATCCGGCTTCTATAAAACGCCGAAAATATTTTATGACCGTGAGACAGGCACCGGCAGGCCGTTTTTCTACTTTGCTTACGGGGTTGCAGCCAGTGAAGTGTCGATTGATACCCTCACCGGAGAATATACGGTTGATCGGGTGGATATCCTGCACGATGTTGGTAACAGTCTGAACCCGGCTATTGATATTGGTCAGATAGAAGGCGGCTTTATTCAGGGCATGGGATGGCTGACAACAGAAGATTTGCGCTGGAACGATAACGGGAAGCTGATAAGTGAGAATATGGCGACCTATAAAATTCCGGCTATTGGTGACACGCCGGACATCTTCAACGTCTCTTTATTCCAGCGTCCCAACGATGAAGATGCCATTTACCATTCCAAAGCCGTTGGAGAACCACCATTTATGCTGGCCATCTCCGTCTGGTGCGCGCTGAAAGATGCCATTTCCAGTCTCAGTGGCTATACCGTAGATCCGGCGCTGGATACCCCGGCAACCCCAGAGCGGGTGTTAAATGCTGTTATGGCCATGCGTCAGGAGGGACTATGAAGCCTCAACATTGGTTTGATGCCGTCAGTGCCTGTCAGCAACGGGGAGAGCGCTATGCATTAGTCACCGTACTCTCTGTAGCAGGTTCAGCGCCACGCGACGCTGGCACCAAAATGGTCATCACCGGAGCGGAAACTTTTGACACCATTGGTGGCGGTCACCTTGAATATGCGGTAACTAAAGCTGCCCGCGAGTATCTGGCAAGCGGCAGCACACTTACCACCATCACAGATTATCCGCTATCAGGTAAGCTGGGCCAGTGTTGCGGTGGTGCGGTAAAGATCCTTTACGAAGTATTTTGTAATCATGTACAGCACCTTGCCGTGTTTGGTGCAGGTCACGTCGCTCAGTCGCTGGTTCCTATACTTGCACAGTTGCCTTTACAAATTCACTGGATTGACAGCCGGCCCGAATTACTTGAGGGTACAGAGGTGCCCGCCAATGTCCGGCATGTTGTGGATGACGAGCCAGAGTATGTCTGCAGCACCCTGCCTGAAAATACCTGGCTGCTGATTCTGACGCACAATCATCAGCTTGATTTCGCCATTGTAGAAAAAGCGCTACAGGCAAGACATTTTCCGTTTGTCGGAATGATAGGCTCAGACACCAAAGCACGCCGTTTCAACACACGTCTTGCCCGTAAAGGTTACAGCGAGGAACAACGCGCCTGCCTCGTCAGCCCAGTTGGCGATACCCGTATTACTGGTAAGCGCCCGGTGGAGGTGGCTATTTCTATCAGCGCACAAATTGTTCAGCGCCTTCATGCACCAGAAACAACGCCTGTAGCACCCATTAGCAAAGAGCTTCAAAACGTATGACAGTAACAGAATTAAACAATGCGACAGCTAGCGAGGCCTATAAATTTTTTGAACAAGCCTGCGCCGCGTCGGCCTGGGTAACGCAGATGGTTGAGAGCCGCCCGTTCGCCAGTGAAGCCGCCGTATCGGAATCGGCCATTTCGCACTGGAGCCGGATGAACGAGAAAGATTTTCTTGAAGCCTTCGACGCCCACCCAATGATTGGCGATGTCTCGACACTCCGTAAAAAGTTTGCCAATACACAGACCATGGCCAGCGCCGAGCAAGCCGGCACCGCACAGGCCTGCGACGATACTTTGAAATCGCTGCATGCGCTCAATCATGCCTATCTCGAACGCCATGGTTTTATTTTCATTATTTGCGCCAGTGGCCTGAGCGCAGAGGAAATGCTGAGTGCTTTGCAAGCACGCATTGATAACAATCGAGAAGAAGAAATCCGCATCGCTGCAGAGCAACAGCTGGCAATTACGTTGCTGCGGCTTAAACGCGCTTTACTTGATAAGGATCCAGAATGAATACGCTCTCCAGCCATGTGCTTGATACGACGCTGGGACGTCCCGCAAGTGGACTCCCGCTTACGCTAACACTGCCAAACGGTGACACCTTCACCGGCACTACCGATGAGGACGGCCGTTTCAACAGTTGGGGGCAATCGTCGTTCCCTGCCGGGCAATATCTGTTGCGTTTTCATTGCGCCGCCTATCTGCAAGAAAAACACGGCAACACGTTTTATCCGCATATTGATATTCATTTTATGCTCGAACAGGATGGCGGTCACTATCATGTGCCGCTGCTGATCTCGCCGTTTGGCTTTAGCAGTTACCGGGGTAGTTAGTGCAGAAGCAGTTATTCAGGGCCAGCGTTGCCCACTTCCCTGAGGCCACAAACTCGCCACAAACCGACATTGTCGTCTTCCATGATGGTGCATTGGTCGTTGAGGGAGAAAAAATCATCGCGATTGGCGACTACCATCAACTGATTACCGAGCACAGCGAAGCTTCGGTGCAGGATCACAAGGGCAAGTGGCTGCTACCCGGACTTGTCGACAGCCATTTGCATTACCCGCAAACAGAAGTCATGGGACGTTTTGGCGAGCAGTTATTGAACTGGCTGGAAAATTACACGTTTCCCGCGGAAGAGAAGTTCAGCCATCCGCCGTATGCGCAAAGTATGGCAAAGCTGTTTTTAGGAGAGTGTCTGAAAAACGGCACGACAACCGGGCTGGTTTTCTCAACAGTGCATAAAGATGCCACCGATACGCTTTTCCGCACGGCCAGCGCAATCAATATGGCGCTGGTTGCGGGCAAAGTGTGTATGGACCGCAATTGTCCGCCAGCCTTACAAGATACCGCCGAGTCGGCCCGGCAAGACAGTGTCGAGTTGATCTCTCGCTGGCATAACAATGGTCGTAACCGCTACGCTCTCACCCCGCGTTTTGCACCCACCAGTACCGAGGCGCAAATGGCAGCCCTCGCCGAAGTGGCAAGCGACCACCCAGACGTGTTTATTCAGACTCACCTGTCTGAAAACCTGGATGAAATTGACTGGGTGTTGTCCTTATATCCGGACTGTAAGGGCTATCTGGATGTGTATGAAAAGTACAATATGGTGCGCCCGCGGGCCGTTTTCGGTCACTGCATACACATGCGTGATGACGAATGGTCACGCATGGCAGAAACCGGTGCTACCGTGGCATTTTGCCCGAGCTCAAATTTGTTTCTGGGCAGTGGCCTGTTCGATTTGGACGCCGCTCGTCATCATGGAGTCAAAGTCGCTTTGGCCACAGATGTCGGTGCAGGCACCAGCTTTAACATGCTGAAAACCTATGGCGAAGCCTACAAAGTGTGCCAGTTAAAACACTCCCCCTTCCCTCCTCTGGATGGCCTGTACATGATGACACAGGGCGCAGCTGTCGCACACCAGCTTGAGGAAGATATTGGTAATCTGAATCCAGGCAGTTATGCCGATTTTGTGTTACTGGAACCGCGCTTCAGCGATCTTACCGCGCTACGCCTTCAGAACACTGAAAGTTTGCAGGATGTGCTGTTTGCAATGAGTATTCTGGGTGATGAACGCGCTGTTGAACAAACGTGGATTGCGGGACGTTGCCGCTATCATAAAGACAAAGGAGTACTGTTCTGATGTGGACGGACTGGTTATCGCTGTTTATACGCTGGTTTCATGTAATTGCCGGGGTCGCCTGGATCGGCGCTTCATTTTACTTTATCTGGCTGGATAACAATTTGCGTACCCCGCCTGACTGGAAAAAAGATAAAGGTATCAAAGGTGACTTATGGGCTGTCCACGGTGGTGGCTTTTATGAGGTAGGCAAATACACCTACGGACCCGAAACCATTCCAGAGCCCCTTCACTGGTTTAAATGGGAAGCCTACACCACCTGGTTAAGCGGTTTTGCCTTATTAGTCCTGGTATATTATTTTGGCGCATCGGCTTACCTGATTGATCCATCAGTTGCTGCCTTATCAGAGTCCGAAGCTGTATTGCTTGGACTCGGCACGATTTTCGGCGGACTGGCGTTATATGAAATCGCCTGTAGAAGCCCTCTGGCAAAATCACCTCTCGGTTTTGCCATTGCGCTTACACTAATGATTTGTGTAGTGACCTACCTGACAACGCAGTGGTTCAGTGGCCGTGGGGCTTACATTCATGTTGGCGCGCTTATCGGTACTATTATGGCTGGCAATGTATTCTTAAATATTATTCCGGCGCAAAAGAAAATGGTGGCTGCCGTTGCCCGCAAAGGTGAAATTGACCCGGCCTGGGGCGCGGGCGCAAAATTGCGCTCGGTGCACAATAATTACTTCACCCTGCCGCTGCTGTTTATCATGATCTCTAATCATTATCCGATGACGTACCAGCATGAAATGAACTGGCTTGTGCTGATTCTGATCATGGCTATTTCTGCCTGGATCCGCCACTTTTTCAATTTAAAGCACACCGGCACGGTAAAACCATCAATACTGATAAGTGGCGCAGCAGCGATGTTTGCACTTGCCGTATGGGTGTCATGGCCACAGGCTGCCCCGGAACCAGAAGCGACCTCTTCTTCCGTCGCGCAATCGGATAGCGGAGCACCTGCAAAGCAAGCTACGGTAGAGATGTTAACTCAACCGCAGGTTATGCAACTCATCACCACGCATTGTCAGGGATGCCACTCGCGTACTCCAACTGACGATGTTTTCAAAGTAGCGCCGGTAGGAGTGGTACTGGATACCTGGGAAGATATTGAGCGTCAGGCACCACAAATCGTGCGTCGCACTGCCATTACCAAAGACATGCCGTTTATGAATAAGACCAAAATGACAGACGAAGAACGTATGGCGTTATATGATTGGTATCAGAGCTGGTCTGCGAAAAAAGAATAAGCGTGGCGGTTTTCCAGCGGTTACTGCGGTTGGCGCGGGAAAACAGAAGCGGGGTTTTACCCCTGCTTTTGCTCGTTTTGATTGTGCTGATGGTGACGGCGCTTTTCTTCATACATTTGATTATCAGCTTCATCTATCCACTGCTGTGCGGTACGCAGCGCATCATGCCAGACTACGATGCCAACACTAAAGGTAAGCAAGATGCTTTGATCAGGCGTCAATGCACACTTTATGGGCTTTCGTAGCAGCCGCTCATGGAATCGCTGCGCTTCTTGCTCGTTAGTATCTGACAACAGCACAATAAATTCATCACCACCATAACGACCAATTTTATCAGACGCCCGAAGCATACTTTTCACACACTGGGAGAATTGCAGCAGCGCGGCATCACCGGCCTGATGGCCATGTTTGTCGTTAATGTTTTTGAAATCATCGAGATCGATAAACAGTAACACCGATTGTGCCGACTTGCGCTGCAGACGTTTAATTTCGCTGTCTATCTGGTTAATGATTTCGCGCCGGTTATACAATTCGGTCAGCCCGTCTATTCTCGACAACGTTTCGAGCCGGCGGTTTGCCTCAAGCAACGCCTGATACAGTTGTTTATCGCGGCTGATGTCTTCCGCCATACCAACCAGATAAAGGGCATTGCCGTGATCGTCATCCAGCGTATTCCCGCGGTCGCGGATAAATCGTACTTCCCCATCACCTCTTACAATTCGGTATTCGATATCCCAGTCACGTAGTGTCTCGTCGGCGTAATGCCGGGAAACGCGAAGCCTGTCTTCCGGGTGTACATAAAATGTAAAACTCTTCGGCTTAGTAAGTAACTCAGACTGCGGCCTTCCCCAAATATGTCGATAGCCCTCATTAACATAATGCATGCGCTCCAGATTTGGAGATGCCACCCAGATTACAGTGTGATCCGATAAGGATGACACTATCTGGCGAAATAACTTCTCAGTCTCGTACAACTGCATCACTTTTCGTTTGCGGGCGTCAATATCCTCAATTACGGAAATAAAAAAGTCGGGCTTACCTTCTTTGTCACGAACCAGAGAAACTGTCAGCTTAGCCCAGATAAGCGTACCACTTTTGTGTATGTACTGTTTTTCCATGGTGTAGCTCTCACACTCACCAGTAATCAGTCGGGTGACATTAAGAATATCTTCACTCAGATGGCTGGAGTGGGTCAGATCCTGAAAGGTCATATTTTCAAGTTCTTGCTGACTGTAGCCAATAAACTGGCAAAAACATTCGTTTACCCGAAGAAACCTGCCAGTAGGTCTGACATGAGCAAGACCTACCGCACACTGCTCAAAAGTCTCTACAAATGGGTTGGTCGCTAACGCAAATGCGTCTGGTGACATAATCAATTCATCTCCTTTGAATGTAAATGTCATACATATAGAACAAGTGTAGACGTTCAGCGACGATATTTCGTCGTTCATATCAAAGGGAATGGTATTGCGTAAGATGGTGCGTCTACCCTGACTCGAACAGGGGACCTCTACCATGTCAAGGTAGCGCTCTAACCAACTGAGCTATAGACGCATTAGGAAATGCTGTGTCCTGAAGACGGCGCGTATAATAGCCGCGCAGATTATAAGGTGCAAGAAGATTTTATCTTCCCTGTGTTTTTTGCTCACTTCCTGTTCAGATGCCGAGAAATAGTCGTATTTTTGTGCAAAAAAGCGCATAGTAACTGAAGAGTCGCAAGCAACAAGAAGTCGCCACAGCCATTGTTGTACCAGAAGATAGATTCAGACGCCAATAATACAACCAGTTCAATGAATGAGATACCGCTTAAATCAGGACTCCTTCCTCCTGTTGTAAGCGCAGTAGTTCTTATTGTCCTACTCTCTCTGTTTTGTCTGCTGGCTTTAGAACAAGTACGCGACCACACTGAGACGGAAGTAGAGCGAAGTCTTAACGCCGTTCTTGATACGACAATTCGTGAGTTTCGTTCCTGGAAAGAACAGCAACACAATCTTCATACACAGCTGGCCAGCGATGATGACTTCATCACGGCTGTCAGTGCGCTTACGAACAACAGCGCCAAGGCATCTGAGGCTCTTCAGAAAAGTCGAATTATTCAGGTTCTGGCTGATAGCCGAACGCCTCGCACCAGCTACGCCGCAGTCAGTGTAATCGCACCTGACGGAGCCCTGCTGTATTCATCTGCGCCATTACCGTCAGAAGAGATAACACCGCAGCTGGCATCGGTAGCAAAGCGCTATTCACAGCATTCCGGTAACATCGTCGTTAACGACACTGCAGGCAGGCGCCCCCCGCAATTGTATTTTATGGAGCCGGTATTTAACCGCCAGTCGGAACTCATTGCGTTTTTGGTGATACGGTATGAGGATCCCTTTGTCAGTTTTGCTGAGTCCGGCCAGTTCGGGCACACCGGCACCAGTTTTTTTATCAACGCCGGGGGGTACCAGCTTTCTGAGAGTCGTTTTGCACAACAACAGCCTCAAATAGCTTCTCCTTATTCCCGGCTGACAGTGATCTCTGAGGAGAAGGCAGACGACACACTAACGTTTGCCGCCACTTCAGCGATTAATAATAACGGCAGTGGTAGCACCACCCCTTACATCGGCCATCGTGGGGAGCCCGTCGTTGGTGCCTGGCGCTCAATTGATGGCATCAACATTTTTGTCATCAGCGAGATGGATGCGGTTGAGGCGTTGGCACCGTTTTATAGTTCCCGGCTTTACCTGATTATGCTCACCGTGGTGTCTTTACTGCTGTCACTGGCATTGGGTCTGTATGTGTGGATATTGACACAGCGCCATACAAAAGCTCTCAGGCAAGCGGCCCGGCAACTGGAAGAAAATGTCGCGCTGCGTACCGACGAATTGCAACAGGCGAATAAGGAATATAACGACCAACGGGTATTGTTAAGAAGCATACTAAATACCATCCCCGATCCGATATTCTGTAAAAAGCAGGATGGAACGTATATCGCGGTGAACGACGCTTTTGCGGTATTGCACGATACGGACGCCGACGCGATTGAGGGCCGAAAAGAAGCTGATTTCTATCCCGCATCAGAAATTGAAGCTTTTGCCCGTGACGATGAGGCATTGCTCAAATCCAACGAAAAAAAACGCGTTGAGCGCTGGTTAAAGAACTTCTCAGGCAAGGAGCGCTTTTATGAGACGCTGAAGGTACCTGTCCGGTTTCCTGAGGTAGATGAGACCGCCATTCTTGGAATTTCGCGTGACATTACCGATCTCAAAGCACATCAAACACAACTGGCCGATGCCAAAGAGCAGGCTGAGATAGCCTCAGAAAGCGCGCGCTTAAAAGAGCAGCGGTTTCGCACCCTGGTGGGCAATATTCCCGGCGTGGTTTACCGCACCCGGCTTGCCGAGCACTGGCATATGGAGTTTGTCTCCGAACACATCGAAAGGCTGACCGGATATCCGCCGCAGGATTTTATGCCCCCTACTCAGCGCGACGTGTTCTCACTGGTACACCCAAAAGACAAAAAGCGTGTTCGTCAGGCAATTAATAAGACCATAGAAGGCCAGCCTTTCTTTTCCGTGCAGTACCGTATTCTGGATAAGGACAATAACCTGCACTGGGTTGAGGAAAGCGGTCAACTGCTAAAAGAGGATGCCGACAACTATATTGATGGCGTGATCCTGGATATCACCGATAACAAAAATCTCGAGCTGGAACTGGAAAAAGCGTCTCGTCTCGCCAAACAGGCCAACACAGCCAAAAGTGAATTTTTAGCCAGAATGTCTCACGAAATCCGCACTCCGATGAATGGCGTTATAGGTATGTTGTCATTGCTTACTGACACCTCGCTGGATGAATTGCAGCGGCATCGTATTGATGTGGCAAGACAAAGTGCCGATGCCCTGCTTGGAGTGATCAACGACATTCTGGATTTCTCTAAAGTTGAAGCTGGCAAGCTGGTGATTGAATACATCGACTTTAATCTGCGCCAGCAGATTGAGGATGTCGCTCAGGCACTGGCCATTAAAGCTGACGAAAAAGAGATAGACCTGGTGGTCGATGTGACCGACATTAAATCGTCAATGGTCAAGGGCGATCCTGGCCGGTTGCGACAGATTCTGATGAATCTTATCAGCAATGCGATTAAATTTACTCATCAGGGGCAGGTCACTGTCGAGGCCAGCCTTAAGCAGGAGAGCTCAGGCCTACGTCTGGACTGTAAGGTAACGGATACAGGCGTCGGCATCGATAGTAATAAGCTCGCCACATTATTCGACCCGTTTTCTCAAATTGATGCCTCAATTACCCGTCAGTACGGCGGCACCGGACTGGGTTTATCTATTTCAAAAAAACTGTGTGAACTGATGGGTGGCGATATCGATGTCAGTAGTACACCAGGTCTCGGCAGCTGCTTTGCATTTAGTATTGCGCTGCGGGAGAGCCATAAAGCACAGCAGGTGTTGCCGGCTATCAGTATTGAGAACTGGCGAATTTGCGTTATTGATGATAATGCCACTAATCGTGAGGTATTACAGGCGCATCTTACTCAGTGGGGTGCGAAGGTACAGAGTTTTGCGTCTCCTCTGCAGGCTATGGAAACACTGAAAAGTCAGTCCCCTGCCCCTGACCTGCTAATAACTGATATGCACATGCCTGATTTAAACGGTGTAGAGTTTGCCGTTGCGCTAAGGGAAACCAGCGGTAACCAGGCGCTCAAAGTGCTGGTGCTCACGTCAGTATCTCAAAGCGTGAACACTAAAGCCTTCAGACAGGCAGGTATCAGCGGTTGCCTGATGAAGCCTGTAAAAACACAGGATCTGTTTGACGCGCTGGCGTTAATTGATGTTCATCACCAGCACGCCTCTGCGCCGGCATTCGTTAACGAAAATACCCTGATGAGTATGTCACGTCGAACAGAGCGTCAGCACAGATGGCCAGATTACTACCGTATCGTGGTGGTCGAAGATAACCCGGTGAATGCTATGGTTGCTGTCGGCATGCTTGAAAAGCTGGGGTTGCAGGCTGAAACCACGGAAAATGGTCTGGCATTGCTCACACTGCTCAACAGTGCACCTGCTCATGAACCTGTTACTTTGGTGATGATGGATGTACAAATGCCGGTAATGGATGGCTTTGAGACAACGCGTCGGATCCGCGAGGGTGCCGCAGGGGATCATTACCGGAAAGTGCCAATAATTGCCATCACCGCAAACGCATTAAAAGGAGATAGAGAGCGCTGCCTTGCGGCAGGAATGCAAAATTACATCGCGAAGCCAATTCGCGAACAGGAGATGCTGGACGCACTATCCCATGGTTTTACGCTGGTTCCTGAAACGCTGCTGGCAGGCGTCAGTGGCCACACACGTTCACCGGACGGCCACAAAGCTGTATCCCTGAACCTGCCTCCATCCCTGCGATCAATTGACTGGGAGCAGTCTCCCCCGGCACTGGCTGACCAGTCGCAGCTTTATCTACGCAGCCTGGCGGTCTTTGTTAAAACCTATGAAAAGAGCCGCATTCAGCATTCGCAGCAGTTTCGAAAATCGCCGGATAGCTGTGACTTTGCCGACTTTATCCACGCACTTAAAGGCAGCAGTGGCAATATGGGATTTACCCATCTTTATCTCTATTTGAAAAACGAAGCCGCAGAGCCGGACGAGCACGTCGTCGATGAGGTATTTCGTCTGCTGGATGAGGCTATCGAGGATGCTGTTGCTATCATAAACGAAAATCAAACTGAGCCAGACGGTAGTAACAAGCAAAGCAGAAATATCGACACTGTGATTGCAGAGGTAATTCCCGTGCTTGAACAAAGTGAGTGGCTTTCTGAAGAGCTATTGAACGACTTGCGCCTACTCTGTGACCAAAAAGATGGGAAATCACTGAGCACTGTTGTAGATTGTATCGAATCTTTTGATTACGAACGCGCACTGGACATACTACGAAGGCAGTAACCATGGACGATAACATTCAGGCAACCATACTGGCAGTAGACGACGACCCCAGCAATTTAAATGTTATTGCTGCTTATCTGAAGTCATTGCCTGTCAAGTTACTGGTGGCAAACAACGGTGAAAAGGCGCTGTCGGTTACTCAGTCTACTCTGCCAGATGTGATCCTGATGGATATTCGCATGCCAGGTTTATCTGGCATAGAGGTATGCAGACAACTCAAATCGTCGCCCAACACAGCAGACATCCCCGTCATTTTTCTTACCGCCAGCGACAGCGATGTATCCGAATCTTTTGCAGCTGGCGGCGTAGACTATATCGTAAAGCCCGTGAAGAGCGAGGAATTAACTGCCCGTGTTAACACGCATTTGAAAATGCGTAAGCTGATGAAGTCGTTGGCACAGGCTAACAGTTTACTGGAAGGGGTGAACGAGTCGCTTGAGGCGAAAGTACAGGAGAGAACCCGTGAGCTGGTTACACTCAACCGGAATCTGCGCCGGGAAGTTGATGAACGCCGGCGGCTTCAGGATAAAATTACATACCTCTCTGAACATGATTTTATTACCCGGATGCTTAACCGCAACGCCATGGAGACAGAGCTTGACGTTGCGCTTGATTCTTTAGGTGAACGCAAAGGTACACGCGATTATCTGCTTTTTATCGATCTTGATCAGTTCAAAGTTATTAACGATACCTGCGGTCACGTAGCCGGCGATGAGTTGCTTCGTCAGATAGCAGATACGCTGCGAGCCGTTACTGATAGATCGGATATTTGTGCCCGCATGGGCGGTGACGAATTTGCGATCCTGTTTTCCTGTGAAGATATGGGGCTGGCAATCGCCAAAACGCGAGCAGTCAAAACGGCGCTGGAGCAACAGGAATTTACCTGGCAGGAAGAACAGTTCCAGCATTCTGTGAGCGTGGCGCTGGTTGAAATTGACACCAGTATCGACTCAGTGTCTCACCTCTTAAGTATTGCGGAACGAACCTGCTACTACTCGAAAATTAAAGGTGGCGGAGAGATATCGGTGTTTAATGCCTCCCGCGAGCTTATTGAAAAATCGCAGAAGCAGGCCAGACAGGTTCCCATAATCCGTCAGGCTATTGCTGAAAACCGCCTGGAATTGCATGCTCAGCGGATAATTTCACTTCACGATGCCAGCGAACAAAAGGCAGAAATTTTAGTTCGCATGAAAAACGAAGATGGTTCACTGAAACTTCCGGGCCAGTTTATTCCGGTAGCCGAGCGCTTTCATCTTATTGACAGTATTGATCGCTGGGTACTGAGCCATTTATGTCAATGGCTGGAGGAAAACCCTTCCGATGTATCGTTTTCTGTGAACCTGTCCGGCGACTTTATTGCTAAAGACAGCGCCTGTGACTTTATTACCAATCTGCTCAATCAATATCGCATTCCGAAAGGGCAATTATGCTTTGAAATTACAGAGACCTCAGCAATTGCAAATATCGACACCACGGTTCGCTTCGTCAACACTTTGCGCCAGACGGGTTGCGAATTCGCGCTTGATGACTTTGGCACCGGCACCTCGTCATACGAGTACCTCAAAAAGCTCGCTGTAGACTACGTGAAAATTGATGGCATGTTTGTCAGAGACATTGATAAAGATCCGATTAACCGCAAAATGGTTGAGTCGATTGCTGCTATCGCCTGCGCCAAAGGCATCAAAGTGGTTGCTGAGTGTGTAGAAAACGAAGCAGCAAAAGCCATTCTTTCAGATATCGGCGTTGACTATATTCAAGGGTTCTGCGAACACCTTCCGGAACCTCTGCCTGGGCTATACAGTCAGTTTACGACGCGACAGGAACATGCATAGTGTCAAAAGGCAGCGGCTTGATTACATCCATGACTTTTCCGGTTCGCACCAGCCTGAAAAAGTACTCTCCGAGTGCATCGGACTCCTGAAGTACCGTTTGCCAGTAGGCAATCCGACTGTTGTCATCAAGCACCTCAAAGTCTCTGCGATCAGGGATTTTGCCATACGGTAGCCTTGACACAAAGTCGGCTGACGGTACCAGCATCACCGTGTTGTGATAACTGCTGGCGTGCGGAATACGACGCTTCAGGCCTTTATCAAACCAGCCCGGAATCGGTTTGGGATAAAAATGCGGATACATTACCAAACCGTTTGTTGGCCCAAAACTGACATCAAAATGATAGTCGATGATGCCGCCGTCCCGATACATCCCGCGAGGGGCATGCATTACCCGCGTTACGCCTTCAAGCACCATCGGGATAGACCCTGAACCCAGCAGCGCTGACTCAAGGTTACCAATATCCAGTTCAATATATTCTGTTCGCAACTGGTAGGGATCTTTCACCTTAAAGTTACAAAAAGGCGCACGAAACACCGAGCGGGTATAAAGGTGTGACAACCGCTTTCTAGACATCGCGTTAGCTGCGGCACTCATTGCCAGACCACTTAGCTGCGTCAGGCGATTTTCGCTTTGCATCGGACCGTGACAGCGTGCCACGATAAAATGTGCCTTAAACAGCGGGTTGGTCACGATATCAACGCCCCCGGAAGGCCCAAGTAAGTCCTTGATAAGCGCCTTGGCTTTCTGCGTAATCTCAAAACGTGTTGGCTTTTTCGAATACACCATCGTGGAGTAATGTTCCGCCAGCCGGTTGATTGCAGCAAGCGGATCCTGTTGTGCCGCGCAAGCGGCGCGGAAGGCACCGGCCGAGGAACCCACTACATGCAAAGGATCACGCCGGTAGGCAAACCACTCGGGAAACAATATCCGGTCGAGTCCCGCTAAGGTAAACCACTTCGGACCACCAGAAGCACCAACAAAATAATCAAACAAGTCAGCATGAAAACCGTGTCGACTTAACTCATCCATTGCGCCGGGTCCGGCATATATTTCTAGTGGAGGGGTCAATCTCTCATACCCATGTCATTGAAATCTTTTGCTAATTTATCAGTTGCCCGAAAGAATGCAATTAGCTCTGTGAATGTCTGTCCCTAAGGACAGGTAATTAATTAAGTCGGATTTATTATGCGACCGGTTTTGACGAAGCGTACAGTGCACAATGGTTGCCACCAGGATCTTTTATCAAACAATATTCAGCGTCACCAAATGTGCGGATCTCTCCAACCTGCTCCCCCCCTTTTGCAACAACAGCATTGATGGATGACGCAAGTTCTGCCACAGTAAAATAAGGTATCCAGCCAGACGGTAATGCCGCGTTTGGCCCGCGTCGATGACAAATGCCACCAGCTGGCGATCCGTCCGGTTTAATCATTACGAAGTCTACGTAATTCCCCATATCAACGGTTTCACGACGCCACCCCATAACTGCAGCATAAAACTCACTGACAGTGTCGGCATCATCAACCGTCATATCCAGCCACATTGCGTTTTCCACTCTCAACTCCTAAAAAAATCAGATTGTTCCCGTCTCTGTCAATAGCCACCTTCCGGATTCTGTCAACAGAATTTACCGATTCAGTGTAGACAAAAGCGGTGGAAAATGCTTGTGGTTAACATGATCTTATCCACTGAACATTGTTTAACCAAATTATTAAACCCTTATTTATCATGCCATTAGCGTTCATCCCCAAACTACTCAACAAACTTATCCACAGATTAAGTGGATAACACGTAGCACTTACCAACAGATAGTGATTTAATGATTATTCATTTTCTCATGGATCGATTTTTCGCATATGCCAAAACAGACACTCAGCGTACTGCCCCAGCAATTTGTCATTCACAGTCTGGATGCAGACGCTGATATTCCGGCGTCGGTGCTCGCAAGTCCGCTTTTCTTTCTTGGCAAAACGTCGGATGAATTATCCATTGTTGTTCCTTCAGATATCCCCGTTCGTTCACTGGAATCCGATCCACAATGGCGTGCGCTTGAGTTATTAGGCCCGCTGCATCTCTCCATGGTGGGGATCATGGCACAGATTGGTGCTGTACTGGCCGAAGCCAAAGTCGCGATTTTCGTTGTATCGACCTTCGAAACCGACTTTTTTCTGGTTAAGGATAAAAAACTTAAAGCTGCCACCGAGGCGCTGCGAAAAAATGGCTACACAGTAAACGACTGATCCGATGCTTCCAGCGACATTTTTACCCGACAGCCCACCTGAGTCCGTGCGACTGGCGATTCCTGTAATGACACCGGCCTCTGGCAAACGGGATGATTTGACATCGCACGAAGATGCCCTTGTCAGCTGCGGAATTTATGGGCCGGGACAGCTTATTTACACGGCGTCTCACCTGATATGCTCGCCAGTTACCGGCAAAATCATTGATTGCGATGCGTTGTCATATTCATTTGCGGTGACCAGTAAGAAAGGTCTTAAGATCCGGGTGCGTTACGGCCACGATATGACGCGGCTGATGGGAGAAAAGTGTGAATTTTTGGTGCGTAAACATAGTAACGTAACTGCCGGCGACACAGTGATGCGCCTGAATACGGCATGGCTTCGACAGCAGCAAGTTGCACCGGTGTGCGTGGTGAGTGTGCTGAATGCCTCTGCATTAAAGGCGCTGGTGCCAGCCCGCACGAGCCAGCTGACCGCGCCCCATGATGTACTGTTTACTGCTTACGCCTGATACACAACCAGTGCAGAAAAATCAGCACGCGCATCATCGTAAAGGCGTTTAGTTGCTGAAATCATATTTTAATGAGATTTCCGCATTCAGCAGTTTTGAAATCGGACAGTTCTCTTTGGCATCATTCGCAATCGAGTCAAACTCCCGTTCTTCAATACCTGCAACCTTCGCATCCAGCGTCAATGCGGATGCCGTTACGGTAAATCCATCACCGTCTTTTTCTAACGTGACTTCAGCATCAACATTTAATTCGCCACTGTCGTAACCGGCATCCGCCAGCGCGAATGACAGCGCCATGGCGTAACAACTGGCGTGCGCCCCGGCAATCAGTTCCTCAGGATTGGTTCCGGGTTTATCTTCAAACCGGGTGTTGAAACCGTAAGGCTGCTCCGACAGTGCACCGCTGCCCAGACTTACCTGTCCTTTTCCATCTTTGCCTAGTGGTTGATAACGTGCAGAAGCTGTTTTTACAATAGCCATAGTATCTCCTTAGTTGAGTCCATGTTTAGCAGGTCACAGCAACAATAAGAGGCTGTGCACCCGAAACTGATGAGTTTTGAATGACTGTGCAAGAAGTAAATGCACAAGTCATGCCTGCTACCGGCAATGACACACACCCCGTGGTACAGTGGTTGCCACTGATTTTTTACAACTATCACCGGGTCGCGTGCTGTAAGCGTTACACGCGGCTTGTACCTTTTGCATCCCAAACCGCCAAAAGATAGACTGAGCACAATCATATTGAAGGAATCTTAGACACTATGACAACGATGTACGGCATCCCTAATTGCGACACGATTAAAAAAGCCAGAAAATGGCTGGAGGCCAATGACGTAGCATTTCAATTCCATGACTACAGAAAAGACGGTGTAGATGCAGACTGGCTGCAACAGGCGTTCGATGAGCTTGGCTGGGAAAACCTGGTGAACAAACGCGGCACCACCTACCGTCAGTTACCAGAAGAGCAAAAAGCGGATATGGACCAGCCGAAAGCCCTTGCCCTGCTTCGCGAGCATCCAGCCATGATTAAGCGACCAGTACTTGAACACAACGGCTCACTTCACCTGGGCTTTAAGCCCGGGCAGTACGAGGATATTTTTTCCTGATGCAAGATGTAATTGAAATCGCAACCTTACTGATAAACCAGCGCTCTGTAACGCCAGATGACGCTGGATGCCAGGATTTTATGAAAAGCTGGCTGGGTGAGCTTGGTTTCAACAATGAAACCATGGTATTTGAAGATACCACCAACCTCTGGTCGCGCCGAGGCAATACCGGCCCGGTATTTTGTTTTGCCGGCCACACCGATGTGGTACCCAGCGGTCCGGAAGAGGCCTGGCAAACGCCCCCTTTCACCGCCACCAAACTTGGCGGTAACCTGCACGGGCGCGGCGCAGCAGATATGAAGGGCTCACTCGCCGCCATGCTGGTCGCAACCAGACGCTTTGTGGAAGACTACCCGGATCATCGCGGAAGCATTGCCTTTCTTATCACCAGTGACGAAGAGGGCCCGTTTATTAACGGTACGACTCGCGTCATTGATACACTGGAAGCGCGCAATGAAAAAATCACCTGGTGCGTGGTCGGTGAGCCTTCCAGCACCGATTTTGTCGGCGATATTGTGAAAAACGGGCGTAGGGGATCGCTAACCGGGGATCTTACCGTTCATGGTATTCAGGGCCATGTCGCCTACCCTCACCTGGCCGAGAACCCGGTACATGCGGGAGCCAGTGCGCTGGCCGAGCTGGCAGAGGCGCACTGGGATGACGGCAACGAGTTTTTTCCGCCTACCAGCTTTCAGATTTCCAACATTCACGCCGGCACCGGTGCAGGGAATGTGATCCCGGGAAAAATGCATGTTTGCTTTAATTTCCGCTTTTCCACAGAGTTGACCGATAAGCTACTGATCGACCGCGTCACTCACATTCTGGATTCACATCATCTCAACTACGACATCAAATGGACATTTAACGGCCAGCCGTTTCTCACTGATAAAGGGGAATTGCTGAAAGCAACCGAAGCTGCCATTGAGTCAGTGAATGGCAAGCCAACGACACTGTCGACGGCAGGCGGGACATCTGATGGGCGATTCATCGCCCCAACCGGCGCTGAAGTGATTGAACTTGGTCCGGTGAATGCGACTATTCATAAAGTCGATGAGCATGTCTGTATGGAAGACTTGCGAAAGCTCGAGCAAATGTACTACGGCATTCTCAAAGGGCTGTTGCATGACTGATGCAGACTGGCTTGGCCAGGCGAATCACTACCTGACAGATGCCGGTAACGGCCACCGTCTGCATCCGGATACCCTGGCAGCATTTCTCGCCATGCAGGATGCTGCCGCCGCGGCAGGTATTGACTGTCAACTGGTCTCAGCGTACCGCAGCTTTGAACGTCAGCGGCAAATCTGGAATAAAAAATGGCGCGGAGAAATGCCATTGTATGACGCCGACGGTCAGTTGCTGGACCCGCAAACACTCAGCGCAGAAGACAAGCTGACGGCTATTCTTACCTGGTCGGCTATGCCCGGGGGCAGCAGACATCATTGGGGCACCGATATTGACGTTTATGATCGCGCCAGTGTAAAAGCCAGTAACCATTCTTTTGAACTGGTAGATAGTGAATATTGCGAAGACGGGCCCTGTGCAACCTTGTCTGCATGGCTTGATGATAATGCTGAAAAGTTTGGCTTTTATCGCCCGTTTAGCGAATTCAGAGGCGGCGTAGCCACCGAGCGCTGGCATCTAAGTCATAAAGCCAGTGCTATGCCATTCGAACAATTACGCAATAAAAATGCATTGGAAATGGCGTTAAGAAACGCCAGTCTGGAAGGCAGGCAGACGCTTATCGACGCTCTGCCACGATTGTACTCACGTTATGTACTAAATGAGGGATTATCATGAGTCTTACCTGGATAATAATTATCGTTGCGTTAATTTTTGGCGTCATACTGAGCAACCTCATGCTGCTTAAGTACAGCACCAAATTTAAAACACCGAAAGGCTTTACACCTAAAAAGGATCCTTACAAAGACAAGGATGATGAAAAGGACAGCTGGTAATGCTGAGCTGAGACAACAGCATTTGGGAGACTGACACACACCAGATGACCAGCCTCTCTGCCTGCCAACATTAGTGCATGCGCCCTTGCCTCAACGAGACGGTAATATTACGCCAAAAAGTCAGCAGCTAACCACAGTGCCGGACTCGCCGGATATCGCTCAGGCTCACAGCCAAGTGACAAATCAAGATGGTCTTTTGCAGGCCTACTGGGTTAAGTCAAAAAACTAACGACAAGCAGGCGCTTGGCTGAAAGCCCCGCAGCGCGAGCCCTGAAGCACGCATTTACGACAAGCTTTCTGCCAGGAACGACTCTCATTCCCTGCGAACCCTGCCTTGCAACTTCGTGCTTCAGACTCGCTGAGTGACGATAAACGTGTTTGCATCTTCCCTAACAATCAACAGCGCGAACCGCCGTACCGCTGATACTTACCATCAGCATACTGCCTTTTTCGCCAATCACTTCATAATCAATATCAATACCTACTACAGCGTTCGCGCCCATTCCTCTGGCCTCATGCTCAAGTTCCGTAAAGGCAAGTTTTCTTGCTTTTGTCAGCTCATCCTCGTACGAGCCGGAACGCCCGCCGACAATATCCCGAATAGAAGCGAACAAATCTTTAAACAGGTTGGCGCCCATCACCGCTTCGCCTACCACGATGCCGTAATATTGTTCAATCTTCTTGCCTTCCAGATTGGGTGTTGTAGTAATGATCATGAAGTAATCTTTTTTGTTTGCAACTGCGTGCATGCAATTGACTGTCGTTCAATATAACAAGCGTTATATTCCAAGCTTTTCAGCAAGCTGCTGACATAACGTTACCATCCGGTCCTGGGTGTAAGGTACTGCAGGCTGTCGCCCCCATACTGGTGCTGGCCATGCCACGTCAGTTGTGTATCTGGCAACATGATGAAGGTGAAGCTGACTGACCACGTTCCCCAACGCCGCGATGTTCAGCTTATCCGGCTGAAATAGATCGCGCAATGCTATCGATACCTGACGTGACTCTTCCCATAGCTGGGCTTGCTCATCCTGGTGCAAATCCAGTATTTCAGTCATGCCTTCGCGCCTTGGCACCAGTATCACCCAAGGGAACTGACTATCGTTCATTAACAATACTTCGCAAAGCGGCAGCAGCCCTACCCGACAGGTATCATTTGCCAGTCTCTCGTCAAGTTTAAACATCGGGGTTTTCCAGTGTTGTTGGTACAACTGTCAGTAGTGCGCGCTGACCTAATGCAACGTTCGCGTTAGGGAACACAATCGCTTCACCATCGTACTGTGTCTCATAACTTGCGCCCGATTCAGTAGCCAGAACCGTGCCTTTCGCATAATCCGTAAAATTCGGCGTATCATCGGCAAAGTGCAGGGTAAAATCGTCCTGATGCTTGTTTATCACCTGATTTACCCGATAAATATCAAGTGTAGATAAATCGACCTCTGGCGCGAACTCTTTTTCTGTAACCAGTTTTGTCAGTGCCTGTTTCGCATCTTCAAAGCGTGACATATCATTTTCACCAAACGGGCGCACCTTTCCCAACTCTACAGTAAAGGCATGTGCCTGATGCTGACAGGAAGAATAGTAACTAAAAGTTGTAGTGGGACTTTCCGAGAGCAGTATGGTTTTCACGCCACAGGCGGCCAGAAAGGCCAGTTGCCCTGTGCTGTGACGACGCTCGTGAAGATACGGGTACACGGCAAACTTCTCGTTCTTCGAGGCACGGATTGCGGTATGCAGGTCATAATGAAAACGGGGGGCCTGCGCCGGTGCCGATGCGTAAAATTCAGATACGGCGTCCTCTAGCTGCTTTGCCCTTATCCGCTCATTATTGATAAGGCCATCGCCATCTGAATGTGCACCACTGAAAAGCCGGTTCATATTTTCTTCTACAAAGCGCTTTCCAATATCCATCGCCGGCAGGTTGCCGAACAGAAACAGTACCCGGTGGCAGGCTTGCAACTTACCTGTTAACAGGTGTTTAACCATCTCGTCGCAAATTTCTATCGGTGCCGTCTCGTTCCCGTGCACACCGCATGAATAAATGATGTGCTTGGTGTTAGCGTTTACCGCTTTTGGAGTAAAAGAAATAATCCCCGGAGCGGTTACTGTTACTTGCGTACCGTTATCCAGCGTAAAAGCAGAAATACCGGACAGTGCTTCCGGATGATGGCGGGAAAGAGAAAGAAATTCTCCGTTTTCAATGGGCTGAGTCACGTATTACATCACCTGTAGTAACCAAAGTATTGGCCACAAGTCTACCGGCTAAAAGAAAAATTTCCACCAGAGCATGATACATCGTGGCGGAACCATCCGTAGCAGTGATATCAGAAGCCTAACAACTGGTAGTACAGGGAATATCCATCATTGGGTAACAACCGGTGAGAACAGAACTGGCAGAGTACTAACGCGATGTGGGAAGCGGTTATCCGGGAGTATCAGAGAGTGCAGATGAGCCTGGTTATCTTAGCCTGTGGCCTTTCGAAGTGGGGAGTCACCCACAATAATCTCCTGACTTGCCAGAGTTTGAAATTCATGCAGCGGAATTGCGCGGGAAAACAAATAGCCCTGACCGATATTGATGCCCAATTCACGCAAGATATGCAGTTGTTCCAGTGTTTCGATACCTTCAGCAATAACCTCACAGCCTTTCGAATGGCCAATGATCCTCGCCGCTTCTATAATCGCCCGGTTTACCTCGTTGCCGGTTAACTCCATCACAAACACTTTATCAATTTTGAGTGCGTTAATATCCAGTTCGCGGATGTAGGCAAGATTGGAGTAGCCTTTACCAAAATCATCCACCGAAATTTCAACCCCAAGTGCACGGAGCTCAGATAACTGCTTTTTTGCCATCAGCGAATTGGATAATGCCACATCTTCGGTCAGTTCCAGTTCAATACGAGACAAGGCGATATCGTAGCTTTGACTGAGTAATTTCAATGTCGGTATCAGCTTGCTGTCATACAACTGTGTTGGCGAAATGTTCACGGACAATGTGAGCTTAAAGCCGTTAGCATCTAACTGGACCATGCTCCGAAAAGCCTGCTCAAATGTCCAGTATGCCAGCTCATTCATCATATTGTAGGACTCAGCCGCTTCAATAAGCGGGCCCGGAAAAAGTACCCCGTCCAGAGGATGATTCCATCGCAGCAAGCACTCAGCCCCTACAATCTTAAGTGATTGCAGATCTACCTGAGGCTGAAAATATAACTCCAGCTCGTTTTGTGACAGCGCACGCTTTAAGTCGGCTTTCAGAGCCAGACTTCTGCCTGTCTCAGCTTTGTCTTCCATGCCAAGCAGAAAAAAGTTTTCGTATTTGTTTTCTTTGGCATGTTTTAACGCTGCTTCCGCTCGTGAAACGAAACGCGTTATGCTAAATACATCGCACTCGCCATACACCCCTCCTACATTAAAATCGGCAATAAATGCATGATTTTCATAGTGCATTGGCGTTTTAAAGTGCTCAATCAGATGCTCGAACAGATTCTGTAGCTGAGATGAAGAGTGCTTTCCTGGCAGAATTAATCCAAACACATCGCCACTGATCCTGCCAAAATGCGCAGAGTGTGGAAACAACCTGATGATACGATTGGCAATTTCAAGCAGGAATCGGTCGCCCACCTGAAAGCCGAGGCTGGATGTCACATCAGAGAAGCGGACAACATCGATGAGCAGCAATGACAGGTGTGAATGCTGCATCGCAGATTTATCGACGGTGTCAATAAACGCGTATCGATTCGGGATTGTCGCCAGTGTCTGGTGCAATCGGGTCATAGCATGCATTACCTCTCAAACAAGCAAGCTAATGTCGTAGTGGTGTAAGGGTTATAAAACCACGGGGCTTCCCGCTTAGCAACTGTTAATTAGTATAACTTCAGATACCTGCGTGCTTTTCCAACAGCTAGCCCCACTATCGGTGTTTTTTGCTACCGCGCTGTCTCCAAGACGCTTACCTGGAGAATTACAAAATATTAACCCAAAGCAGTCCATTTTCTGTCCCGTTAAGTATGAATATCAATATTATCCATTGATGGTGTGAATACAGCGAAAACTAATTCGCTATTGCACCAGATAAGTCAACCATTTTGGAGGCGCATAATGTCAGTAAAAAGGGTCTTAAATATCGTCAATGGAGAGGAACTCCCGAACCGCTCAGGAGACACATTTTCAGTGACAAACCCAGCCACTGGCAAGGTGTTGTACGAAGTGGAAGTTGCCGATGACTACATCAGAGAAGAAGTGCTTGAAAGCGCAAAAAACGCATTTCGGGTTTGGTCCGAGACACCAGCCAAAGAACGCGCAAGGATATTACACAAAGCTGTTGCTCTGCTACGAGAACACAACGATGAGTTAGCCATGGTAGAAGTGCTTGATACTGGCAAGCCACTTCAGGAGGCCATCGAAGTTGATGTCGCAACCGGCGCTGATGTTATTGAATTTTTCGCTTCACTGGCACCGACACAAGTGGGGCAGCAGCAAAGTGTTGATGGTGATTTCTATTACACCCGTAAGGAGCCGCTGGGAATTTGTGCAGGAATAGGAGCATGGAATTACCCTCTGCAGATCGCATGCTGGAAATCCGCACCGGCACTAGCTGCGGGCAATGTCATGATTTTTAAACCCTCAGAAGAAACGCCCTGCGGCGCCGTAGAGCTGGCCAAAATATTTATCAAAGCTGGTATTCCGCGTGGTGTGTTCAATGTGGTTCACGGTGAAGCCGATACCGGTCAATGGCTCACCTCTCATCCGGAGATAGAGAAAGTGTCTTTCACTGGCGAGGTCGGCACTGGCAAAAAAGTAATGGAAAGTGCCGCCAGTACGCTCAAAGAAGTCACCATGGAGCTGGGCGGGAAATCACCGCTGCTGGTATTTGACGATGCCGATATTGAGGAAGCCGTATCTGCAGCCATGCTGGGTAACTTTTATACACAGGGTGAGGTGTGCACCAACTGTACCCGCGTGTTTGTGCATGAGGATATTTATGACACCTTTATGGATAGCCTGCTTAAACGCACCCGCGAGAACATTATTGCCGGCGATCCGACAGATATGAAGACCAATCTGGGGGCTCTGATTTCTGAGCAACACCTGCAGCTGGTGATGGACTACATCGAAAAAGGCAAGCAAGAAGGTGCCACGTTGGCTGCCGGAGGAAATCGCTTGTCTCCAGAAACCGCGCCTGACGGCTATTTCGTCGAGCCCACGATATTCACAGACTGCACTGACGACATGACCATTTGTCGCGAGGAAATATTCGGCCCCGTAATGAGCGTGTTGACGTTTAGTGATGAAGACGAAGCCATTCGCCGTGCTAACGCTACGCCAGTGGGGCTGGCTGCTGGCGTAATGACCAAAGATATCCGCCGGGCACACCGGGTGATCCATCAGCTTCAGGCTGGGATCTGCTGGGTGAACAGCTACGGGGCCTCCCCCGCAGAAATGCCGGTTGGAGGCTATAAGCTTTCCGGCGTCGGGCGTGAAAATGGTATAGAGACACTGGATCAGTACACCCAGACCAAATCGGTTTATGTCGGTATGCAAAAACTGGAAAGCCCATTTTAAGGAGAACGCCATGAAGAGTTTTGATTACATTATCGTCGGGGCTGGCTCAGCAGGGTGTGTACTGGCAAATCGCCTGAGTGAAGACAGTGACAATCAGGTGTTGTTACTTGAGACCGGGGGAAGCGATAAAAGCATTTTTATTCAAATGCCTACCGCCCTCTCCATCCCTATGAACACCGACAAATACGCGTGGCAGTTTTACACCGAAGAAGAGCCGTACCTGGATAACCGTAAAATGCATTGTCCTCGCGGAAAGGTACTTGGCGGCTCATCATCAATAAACGGTATGGTGTACGTACGCGGCCATGCCTGTGACTTTGACGAATGGGAAGAGTCTGGCGCGAAGAATTGGGGATATCAGCATTGCCTGCCCTACTTCAAACGCGCAGAAAGCTGGTACCTGGGCGGCAATACTTATCGTGGTGATGACGGTCCGCTGGGCGTTAATAACGGGAATGAAATGGAAAACCCGCTTTACCGCGCTTTTATTGATGCGGGAAAGCAAGCCGGGTACCCCATCACCGACGATTACAATGCCAAACAGCAGGAAGGCTTTGGCCCTATGCATATGACGGTAAAAGGCGGCAAGCGATGCTCCGCGTCCCGCGCCTACCTTGATCCGATAAAAGACCGCAGCAATCTGACTATTCTTACGCATGTGGTGGTAGAAAAAGTGCTGCTTGAGGGCAAAAAAGCGGTAGGTGTACAGTATCGCCAGAAGGACCAGCTTCACGAAGCAAAGGCCACGAAAAAAGTGATCCTAAGTGCTGGCTCAATTGGCTCGCCTCAATTGCTGCAACTCTCCGGAATCGGTGATGAAAACCATTTACGCGAGGTTGGCGTTGAGCCCAAACATCATTTACCCGGCGTAGGCCAAAACCTGCAGGATCACCTGGAGTTTTATTTTCAGTTCCGCTGTAAAAAGCCCATCACTATTAATGGCAAACTGGATATCTTTTCGAAAGGACTGATAGGCGCCCGCTGGCTGTTGTTTAAAGATGGACTGGGTGCAAGTAACCACTTTGAATCCTGCGCCTTTATCCGCTCCAAAGAAGGCGTAAAATGGCCTGACCTACAGTACCACTTCTTACCGGCAGCCATCCGCTACGACGGCAAAAGCGCTGTGAAAGGCCATGGTTTTCAGGTTCATATCGGGCACAACAAACCGAAAAGCCGTGGACGGGTGAAAATTACCTCATCCGATCCCAGCCAGGCGCCGTCAATCCTGTTTAATTACTTGCAGCATGAAGATGATATTGAAGGGTTTCGTGCCTGCGTACGCCTGACAAGGGAGATTATTCATCAATCCGCCTTCGACGACTATCGTGGTGAAGAAATACAACCCGGTGAAAGCGTGCAGTCTGATGAAGAAATTGATGCCTTTGTTCGCGAAGCTGTCGAAAGTGCGTATCACCCTTCCTGTACTTGTAAAATGGGGGAAGATGACATGGCAGTCGTCGACTCTGAGACCCGGGTGAGAGGTATTGAAAACCTGCATGTTGTCGACTCTTCAATTTTTCCGACTATCCCTAACGGCAATCTCAATGCCCCGACCATCATGGTGGCAGAAAAAGCAGCCGACATGATCTTAGGAAAGCCAGCGTTAACAGAGGCAAACGTTAAGGTGGCTATTGACGCGCAGTGGCAGGAACAGCAGCGCTCCGAAATAATTTAAGGTGTTCAGTGAATGCCCTTAAGAGAAGAAAATGCGGGCGATGTCCGCTTCTTCACGCTGTGAGCTATAGTTTAGACAGCAAACGACAGGCACAAGGTATGACGAAAAACGCAATGCAGAACAATCTTTACGACGATAATGACATGTATAGCATGCACTAGGAGCCATGATGAAGAAACACTATGCATACGGTGCAGCCCTGGTGCTGCTAGGCGCAACCCCCGTTGCTAACGCTGACTGGTCAGTGACCGTCACAGGCGCAACGGATTATATGTTTAATGGTGTCAGCCAGACCAACAACGATCCCGCATTTCAGGCGTCGCTGGATTATGCCGCTGAAAACGGCGTTTACGCAGGTATGTGGACCTCCAATGTCGATTACGGCGACGATGCAGATCAGGAACTGGATGGCTATATCGGCCACTTCGTGCAGCTCTCAGACAGTCTCAGTCTGGACTACGGGATAGCCTACTACAGTTATCATGGCGGCAACGACAGCAGCGCATTAAATTATGGCGAAGCCTATAGCAAATTTGCTTATTCGTGGGCCCAGGGAACCTCCGAGATGAACTTCTGGTACGCGTGGGATTATTTTGGTACCGGTGCCGGTCATACCATTGTGGAAGTCGCGCATACCATCTCGCTGGCGGAAAACCATGCATTACGCTTTAGCGCAGACAGCTCTAACTCGCTGGACGGCGACAAGTATATGTGGGACGTGGACGATACCTCATACCAGCACTATAAAGTTGCCTGGCTGACCAGCTGGATGGGGTTTGATATTGAAGTGGCAGCAGAAAACACTACGCTGGACATTGATACCGCCGATGAAAGGATCGTGCTGGCAGTAAGTCGCACGTTTGCCTTTTAATACCGCATGACAGGACGCTGCGCCCGGTAATCGCGCGCAGCGTGTTGCTGTCAATTAGCTAAAGGGTGGGTTTTCACAAAACTAATCTCTGTAATAAACTGCTCTTCAGATTGCTCCCGTCGATAGCCCCACATTAATTTTTCACAAATACGCTCTACGATAATAAGTCCGTAGCCATATCCTGATTGCTTGTCTGCATCTGCATCAATATCATTAACTACGCGCAATTGATTGCTGGTTAAAGACACAGTCACATGTGAGTCAGAATACGCCAAGGCATTACGCAACAGATTTCGGCACAGCACGACGACAAATTCCTTAGGAGCCCGTAACGTTACCGCAGACTCGCAATTCAGCCGTACCTCCACGCTCTGTGAACGTGTCAGTACCTCTAGTTTAGTTAACTGCTGGCTGACTGTTTCGCTGATATCTACGGCTTCCAGATCTGCTGCTGACAGTGACTCCTTTCCCAGTACGAGAAAGGTTTTTATCAATTCATCAATATCCTGACTTGCCGTTCGGATCCTTTTAACTGCTCTGACAGCAGGCTCAGGAAGAGATGTCGTTTCGAGCTGAGCAAGCAGATCCGCAGACCCCCTCAACGTCATTAATGGCGTGCGAATTTCATGTGCAGCGAAACGCGTAAAATCTCTTTCCCGGGTAAGATACTGCTGGATTTGACGCTTCCCCTCCAACAAAGCTTCTTCGATTTCCGCCAATTCGCTATATTCTGAATCGACGGAAAAAATTTCCTGATCAGGTGCTACCAGGGGTACCTTTTCCACCACACGCCTGAGAGGCGTTGAGAGCTGTCTGTACAAGTAATACATCAGCGCACTCACGCCAATACTCACTAGGAGTGCGAGGGAGAAAGAAAGTAAGTGAAGCTGACTCTCATACTCGTCCAGAAAGTCGTCTGCATCATCTTTAAATATAAGGTAGTAAAGGCCGTCACCATCCGGAGATACCGAAACTTTGAAATGCTTATCTTCAGGTCCAAGCTGATGCTCGTAGAACCCAGGTTCAGTATATCCGGACAGCCATCGGGGCAATTGCCTTTTGCTCCAGTAAATATCAAACTGAAAGGGATTCGGCAATTGCCCCTGCTCCCCGAACCGCCGGAAGCTCTGCTCGTACATTCGGGCTTCTGCATCCAGCCAATAGCGCAAACTGATAGATTCCATTTGTTCTTCAGCGACGTAGGCAATACCGAACAGCAATGAAATAAAGACGATACTGACGGTAGAAACCAGTATTGACAGGCGCTTGGTTAGACTAGGCCGAACTTTCGACAATTCTGTATCCCCGACCGACTTCAGTGATGATCTCCACATTCGCAACATTTTTCTTCAGCGTTTTACGTAAATTGTATAAATGACTTCGAAAAGCATCACTGTCAGGGACATTATCGGGCCAGATAGAGTTTATAAGAGCGTCCTTTGAAACAAAGTTCGGTGATGCGCTGAGTAACAGTTTTAGAATCTGATGTTGGGTTACGGGTAAACTGAACCTTTCGCTTTGTGTTTCGGCATATTCTTCATCAACGTAGTAACGTAATGAGCCCAATTGAATTGCGGTGTTCTGCGTTGTGCCGTTGCATCGCTTTTGAATGGCATCAATACGAACTTCCAGTTCGGGCAGAGCGAACGGTTTTGTCAGATAATCATCGCCGCCCACCGCAAAGCCTTCCAGCTTATCTTCCAGAGTGTCTCTGGCGGTTAAGAAAATTATCGGTGTGTTCAGGTGCAGTTGCTGACGTACAACTTTTGCGGTTTCAGTTCCGGAAAGCTTTGGCATCATCACGTCCAGAATAATCAAATCGAAGCGAGCTTGTTCAAGAAGCGTAATTGCTGACCTGCCATTGTACGCACAGTCTACCTCATGGCCTTTAAGCGAAAGGTAATCACACACGGTTTCAAGGACCTGAGGATCATCTTCAACCAACAATATATGCATAGTACATCCTTGCGCGCTCTGCCTTCAGGACAGAGCGCTTACGGCACGAGTAACGTTATTGCGAAATAATTGTTACCGAATCCACATCAATTTCAGGTGATTCCATAAAGTCTTTCTCAAACTCACCGGCAATGCGAATTGTTGCAGATTCATCAAACGACTGTTGAGGGAAATCTTCACTTTCAATTTCCACACGGATTTCAGACTTCCCATCAGTAAATATGTATTTTTCACTACCGACTTTGCGGATGAGGTTTCCTTCCAGTTGTACGTAATCATCGTCGCTGCCGGATCCCAGAAGTGACTCAATATCGGTGAATTTAGACCCGCTAGTTCCCGTAAACTGGGCGAGCGAGGCGCCGGCAAAGGTTAATCCAGTGGTGACTACTGCTGCACATAGCAATACATGTTTCATTATTAAGCTCCTTAGCTCAGGTTATTAAGTTCAGGAGCTATTTAACCAGAGACACCGTGAAGTCAATGTGAAGCAGACGATAGACTGATTTAACCCAAATAGTTCAGGGAAGTAGCGCCAGAATGTGCTTAACCCAAAAGTCCGGCGCATGTTGCAATGCCCTATCACCCACAGACACCTCACATATACAGTTGTCTGATGTTCCAGAGCGTGGCAATGGCAGCGCCATAACTCCGGTTTGCTCTGCGTAATCACAGAGCCGGGCTGTCAATATCTCTGAAGATACAGGCAGCGCAATATGAAACATGGCTGCCTGGGGGGTGTCCGGGATAAGCGTAAAACCGGCTTTGCTTAACGCACTACTGAGTAGCTCAGTATAGGCAATGTACTCTTTCATTTTCGGCAGGTGATGCCTTAGCCCTACCCTGGCGGCCAGCACGTCAGGATACAGAGTAATGGGGTTACCACCAGCGCGTCGGGCCCAGATTTTTGCATCACTGATCAATGTCTCAGAACCCAGCAATGCTGCCCCAATGGTACCGCCGAGATCTTTATAAAAGCTCACATAAATACTGTCGAAGAATCGGGCTATCGCAGCCAGATCCGCCCCATAGTACGACACTGTCTGCCAGATACGTGCCCCATCCAGATGCATAGCAACATCGTGTTCATCGCACCAGTATCGTAGCGCGCGTAATGTGTCCAATGATGGCATCGCTCCCCCAATTTCACGCATAGGCGATTCAACGATAATGGCTGCCAGAGTCTTCGGTTGCAGCGCGACGACATCCTCAGGCTGGGTGACGCGCTGCGCCTGGCCAAATTGCTGAACCGGGATTCCCCACAAGTCTTCAATCGCATTATGCTCGTGTAGCAGCAGGTGCGACGTTGGATGCAAGCCCACGTCGCTGCGCCCCGAGTATTCGCTGTAGCATTTCACCGCGACACATTGCGCCAGCGTGCCGGTGGGCAGAAACACACATGCAGGCATACCGAAAAGCGTTTGTAACTCAGACTCAAAGTGTGCCACTACCCCACCCTTTCCGTAGGTGTCACGCTCATCATCAGCCTCAGCCAGTTTACTGAGCCTGGCGAGTTCGTCTTTTATGCTGGCTTGCTTATGTCGATGTATGACGGCACTGGCTCGCTTATGTAACTGCGCATAGCGGCTGCGCAAGGCCTCTGGAATCGTATTCATACTGGTTACTTCATGTGGACTTTGCCACCCACCATTTTATAGGCAGGGGTGCCCCGGATCATGGTTTCTCTGGCAAAGGTTTGACCGCACCCCGGACACTGACAAGGCGTTGTGGTGTGATCTTCAACTATCCGTTCAATAAAACATTTCACCAGCGCTCCTTTCCCGCCTTTGCGATACTTAAATAATGGCGCTTTACACTGCTGACAGGAGATCTGAACGGTACGGACCGGACCCTTTTTTCTTGGTTTAGCCATAAACTCCGTAATAATGAAACCTAAAGTTTATCTTTGTTCAGTATTTATGTTGGATGCTAAAACGCCCTAATACAAGGCAGAAGCAGCGTGGTTTGGCAATCCAAATAAGCGGCTGATAACGCTGTAGTAGGGCGTTTTAGCTCCACCCCTGTGGGCAGGCAGAGTGGCCAGTTTTGCGCGATACGGCCTACAAATTCACTTATTCAGGCCCCCTAAACGTCGCTCATTTGCGATTGTCTTGCACAAAATTGGCCGTCTGCATAAGCACTGAACAAAGATAAACAGGCTCTAGGGTCTGTTGACCTTTGCTGTACATTTTTGCAGCGAATTGTTAGTGATTTAGGCAAGGCAGCGTTCACGCCGTGTAGCCACTCTACATAAGTGAACGATAACACAGCATAAATCACTAACAAACGCTGCCCGCTGGGTTCGGCTAAACGCGTTTTGCTCTTTGTTACGCCTCATTTGCCTAGATGACTAGGCTACAATCGGCGCGCCTCGATCAAAACGCGTTTACCCCGAACAAAATTCGTACAGCAAAGATCAACAGACCCTAGTGTTATGGTAATCATTTTCTTCCCGGTTGACGAGGAAACCCTTATTCGCCGGATATTGCATTGTAGAAGCGTGTCGACACACCTTCGCTTTTTGCCACTACGTCTTGCTGGCTTAACATCAGCTTATCTTCTGCAAAAATACGTGCTCTGGTGTCGGTCAGGTAGGTCACAATCTGACTATCTTCGGCCCCCTGCGACTTCAGCGTGCTGGCATATTCCCGGGCCTGTCCCAGCTCGACCATTTCGGATAACTGATTAATCTGGCTGAGTTTGTTGTTAAGATCTGACGCCTTATCCAGATATTGCTGCAACCGGTCTATCGCAGCAGATGACTCTGTCTGCCCCTCCTGACTCACTGTCCAGTTTCCGTTTTCGCGGGAAAATGAAATCTCACCAGAGATATCGAGACGACCGGCAACATCCTGCAGGTCTGTGAATACTTTTGCCTTTATATGCTCCAGTAAATTGCCGACTCTGTTCAACGACACACTGGTGTCCCCTGCGGCAATCTTCTCTATCGTCTGTTCGATACCTTCATCGGATTGCAGCGCAGTCAGGCTTCTGATATCGGATGCCATCTCTGTGCCCTTAGGGCGGGAAGCCAGCTCACTCAGGGTGTTCTTTGCTTTTTCAGGATCGCCAATATAATCAAGCAACGAAGGTGTATTGGATACATACATAGCAGGTCCACACATTAATAGCGACAGGTAACTAAGCCCCTGCTATGGCAAAAAGTGCGCCACTTTTTTCTGCGAGATTCTAAGTGATTCGCAGCCTGTCTGCGATCGCTTATGTTTATGCCTCGTTTTCTGCCCGCACGTTTGGCATTGCCCTTTTGACGATGGCAGCAACGTCAATGTCATCGGGTAACGTACCGTACTGGTGAAAAGTATTAGCCAGACGAGAGCTGACGAATGCTTCGGCGATTATGTTATCGCCGTATACCAGCAGGGTTGCAGCCTGCCAGCAAATCGCCAGTTTCTCCATAAGCTGGCGGGCTCTCAATTCTATGTTGGTTGTATCTTCTAACGCTGCGCACAATTCAGCGTACGCTTTATCGTATAGCGGGTGCTTCTTTGATGCGCGGGATAGTTCATGCAATAGCGCTTTTAACGTCGCTGGCTCACGCTGCAGGACTCTGAGTAAATCCAGACACTGAACATTACCTGACCCTTCCCAAATCGCATTGACTGGCGCTTCACGATACAGTCGGCTGGTGATGTTTTCTTCCACGTAACCGACTCCGCCGATACATTCCATCGCCTCATAAGTATGCTGAACAGCGCGCTTGCAGATCCAGTATTTACCGATAGCGGTAGAACTTCGAATTAGCGCAGCTTCATGGCTGTCGTGACTGTTATCCAGCGCTTTTGCAATCCGTAAGCTGATGGCAAGCGCAGCCTCCGCCTCAACGGCTAAATCTGCCAGCACATTCAGCATCAGAGGTTGCTCATGCAGATTCTTGCCGAACACCGCGCGTCCGGACGTATGCCATATGGCCTCTTTCGCCGCCTGCGCCATTAGCGCACTGGATCCCAGCATACAGTCATAGCGGGTAAGCGCGACCATTTGAATGATGGTGTTGATGCCCCGCCCCTCTTCTCCGAGCAACCAGCCATGAGCACCACGAAACTCAATTTCGGAGCTGGCGTTAGATTTATTCCCCAGTTTGTTTTTCAGGCGCTGAATATGAACCGGGTTCTTGCTGCCATCCTCACGCCAGCGGGGAACCAGAAAGCAGGATATGTTGTCGTTGGCCTGAGCCAGCACTAAAAACGCGTCGCACATTGGCGCGCTGCAAAACCATTTGTGACCGGTCAGGCTGTAGAGTTGCCCCGGCCCTTCGTTATCAACGGGCACAGCAACAGTGGTGTTCGCCCTGACATCGCTTCCGCCCTGTTTTTCTGTCATCGCCATACCAATGGTAACGCCGTTTTTTTCAAACCATGGTTTGTTACTGCCGTCGTACGCTCTCGCGAGCACTTTAGGCAACCAGATTTTTGCAATATCGGGCTGCACCGAAAGTGCCGGAACAGAGGCAAATGTCATGGTTAAGGGACAGCCTGAGCCGGGATCAGCATGACTGTGAAGAAAAGCTATCGCGCCGCGTACCACGTGCGCGCCCGCTTTATCTTCGGTCCAGGGCAGGCTGCAGTGACCATGCTCCACGGCGTGCTGCATGAGCTGATGATACGCGGGATGGTAATCTACCTGATCGACACGACGACCAAACCGGTCGTGAGGCTGAAAATCAGGCAGGTGTTTATTGGCCAGAAAACCTGCGGTTTGTAGATCGTGACCAATTCCGTGCCCAAAGCCGGTGAGTATCTCATGCCCCCATTCGCCGCCAAATTTGTTTACCCAGTACTGTAAAACCGTATCCGCGCTAAAGGCATTATAGTGCTCCAGCGGCTGTGGCTGATTAAAAACCTGATGGGTTTCCCCTGACATTCCCGAACTTGTCATAAGACTACCTTTGCTGCACTAAGTGGTCAGACCTTATTGTTACTTTATAGTAAACGCCTTGTTACATCCACTGTATGACTGTTGATAAAACGCAATAGTAATAAAGTTATGCAGGTATCTGGCAAACAGATAGTAACCCGAGCCGTATATACATAAGAAGCTGTCAGTGATGTTGCCCCGCGAAGGTGCTGGACAATATATTGCGCGTTGTCATAAGTGCGCAAGGGGCTCGCGCGCCGTGTTTTTTGAATGACCTGAAGATGAATTTGTATTTTGTCATTGCGCAGATGTGCAGACATCGCTACAAAAAAGCCCGGACATTGCCGGGCTTTTGGGGGTAATTAACAGGTAGATTACTTCGCATCCACCGGGCAGTTTTGTAGCTTCCAGATTCGCTCGACATAATCTTTAATCGAGCGGTCTGACGTAAACTTACCCATTTTCGCTGTATTGATTATGGCCATACGTGCCCAGCGCGCTTTATCGCGATACGCTTCATCAACCTTGATTTGAGCATCAGAGTACGCACGATAATCGGCTAATACCATGTACGGGTCGCCATTATCCAGCAGGCTCTGCTTGATGGAAACCAGTGCACCCGGTTTACCCGGTGTGAAGTAATCGGTTTCCAGCCAGTCCAGTACCGCTTTGATTTCCGGATCCCGGTAGTAATAGTCGTGTGGGTTATAGCCACTTGCTCGCAGCGCATCCACTTCTTCAACTGTCATACCGAAAATGAAGATATTGTCGTCACCGACTTCTTCGGCGATTTCTATATTCGCACCATCCAGGGTACCGATGGTTAATGCCCCGTTTAATGCCAGTTTCATGTTACCGGTGCCTGATGCTTCCTTCCCTGCCGTACTGATTTGCTCAGAAACGTCAGATGCCGGGATCATCTTCTCCGCCAGCGACACGCGGTAATTCGGCAAGAACACGACCTTCAGTTTCTTGTTAACCCGGTTATCGTTGTTGATCTTATCAGCTACCTTATTAATGGCATAGATAATATCCTTCGCCAGCTTATAGCCAGGCGCAGCCTTTGCACCAAAGATAAATACACGAGGATGCATGTCGTAATCCGGGTTTTCGAGTAACCGGCGGTATAACGCCATAATGTGCAACAAATTAAGGTGCTGACGTTTGTACTCATGCAGTCGTTTGATTTGCACATCGAAAATGGCGTTGGTATCTACCTCTATACCCAGCGACTGCTTAATTTCATCAGCAAGTAGTTGTTTATTCTCCTGCTTCACCTGCATAAATTGCTTCTGGAAGGTTTTGTTATCCGCATGCTTGGCCAGACCCTCAAGCTTATAAAGATCTTTAGGCCAGTCATCGCCAATTTTCTTGTCGATAAGCTTAGACAACGACGGGTTACATGCTTTCAGCCAGCGACGTGGCGTGATGCCATTGGTTACATTCGTCAGTTTACCCGGCCACAGTTCGTCGAACTCAGGAAACAGGTTTTGTTTCACCAGCTTAGAGTGAATTTCAGCCACGCCGTTGACAGCAAATGAGCCAATCACAGACAGGTGCCCCATACGCACCATCTTCTCGTTACCTTCTTCGATGATAGACAGCTTGGCTTTTACGGCATTATCGCCCGGCCACTTTTTATCTACCAGCGACATGAAGCGATGATTGATTTCATAAATAATTTCCAGGTGGCGCGGCAGGATCTTCTCAATCATGCGGGCCGGCCACTTCTCCAGCGCTTCGGGCAACAAGGTATGGTTAGTGTATGCAAAAACCTTGGTACAGATACCCCACGCAGTATCCCAGTCAAGCTCAGCGCGGTCGACCAAAATACGCATTAACTCGGGGATAGCAATGGCCGGATGTGTGTCGTTAAGTTGCACAACTACCTGTTCAGGGAAACGACTCCAGTCATCACCATGGGCGCGCTTGTAGCGGCGGATAATGTCTTTTAACGAACACGAACAGAAAAAGTACTGCTGAATGAGTCGCAACTCTTTGCCGGCTTCGGTTTCATCGTTCGGATACAAGACTTTGGAGATGGTTTCGGCCTGTACGTTTTCACGCTGCGCATCCACATAACCGCCTGCATTGAAAACATCCCAATTAAAGTAGCCAGAGGCTTCACTTTGCCACAGACGCAGCACGTTGACGGTTTTCCCTTCATACCCGACAACCGGGATATCCCACGGCACCCCTTTTACAATCAGGCCCGGGTGCCATTCTTTCTGGATACGTCCGTTTTCGCCGTATTTGGTTTCTACATAGCCGTACAATGACACTTCCTGAATAGACTCAGGACGGCAGATTTCCCACGGATTACCATAATCACGCCAGCTGTCTGGACGCTCGATTTGCGCGCCACTTTTGATTTCCTGACGGAACAAGCCGTGCTCGTAATGAATACCGTAACCGATAGCTGGCAGTTCCATCGTCGCCAGTGAGTCGATAAAGCAAGCTGCTAAGCGACCCAAACCACCGTTGCCCAGCGCCATGTCCGGCTCTTCTTCCATAACATCAGACAGTTCAACACCCAGCTCTTTTAATGCGTCACTGGCAACATCAAATAAACCAAAATTTTGCAGATTGTTTGACAACAACCGTCCCATCAGAAACTCGGCAGAAAAATAATGTACCGCGCGGGTATCGTTCAGGTAATGGGTTTTCTGTGTTTTTCGCAGCCCTTCGAGCACCTGCTCCTGAATGGCTGCGCATGTAGCCTTCCACCATGCATGGTTATTGGCTTTATTCTCATCGGTGCCAAGCGTGCAGTGTAAATGCTTGACGACCGCAGCTTTAAAATCGGACTTATTGATTTTTTCGGCGGGCAATGCCTTCGTCACTTTCGCGTTCATAGTGCTATCTCACGGTTGGAAAGTGCGGGCAAACGGAATGGAATTGCCGTCTGCCGCACAAATTACGTAATAAAATTACATCTAATTGGACGACATGACAGCAATATAGCAGCCTTAAAACAAACTTTTTGTAAAAGTTTTGTTAAAAACAAATATTTTTGCATGAAAACGTATGCAAAACGCTATTTGTTAACACTGAATTTACATAAAATTTGTTTTTAAATTACATTTGACGTTTTATTTGATGATCTTACCTACCAGCGATTCGGCCTCTGCCAACAATTCTTGTAAGTGGCTTTCACCATTAAAGCTCTCAGCATAGATTTTATAAATCTGTTCGGTACCTGAAGGACGAGCCGCAAACCAGCCATTTTCCGTAGATACCTTCACACCACCAATTGCAGCGTTGTTACCAGGGGCGTGTGTTTGTACCGCTATAATAGCTTCCCCCGCCAAGGTATCATTGGTTACCACAGACGCATCCATGGCTGACAACTTGTCTTTTTCTTCGAGACTTGCCGCAACATCTACCCGGGTATAACACGGCGAGCCAAATTTTTCGGTAAGCGCCGCGTAGTGCTCACCGGGATCTTTGCCGGTCACCGCAAGAATTTCTGCAGCCAGTAAGCACATTATGAAGCCGTCCTTGTCGGTGGCCCAGGTTTGAGCGTCACGTTGCAGAAAAATGCCGCCAGCACTTTCCTCGCCGGCGAAGCCTATCTCGCTGTCAGCCAACCCTTGCACAAACCACTTAAAGCCGACAGGCATCTCCGCCACATCTTTACCCAGGTCAGATGCCACTCTGTCAATCATGCTACTGGAAACCAGCGTTTTACCCACTTTCAGTGACTGCGGCCACTGCGAGCGATATTGATACAGATAATGTATCGCCACGGCGAGATAGTGATTCGGATTCATCAGCCCGGCGCTTTTGCACACAATGCCGTGACGGTCAAAGTCCGGATCGTTACCCCAGGCAAGGTCAAACTCATCTTTAAGCTCAATCAGTCCGGCCATCGCATACGCCGAAGAACAGTCCATTCTAAGCTTGCCGTCTTTATCCCGACGCATAAAGCCAAACTGTGGATCCACGTTGTCGTTCACAACCGTGATATCCAGTCCGTACTTCTTGGCTATTACCGACCAGTAGCCAACGCCTGCACCGCCAAGCGGATCTGTGCCTAACTTAAGGCCGGCTTTGGCGATAGCTTCCATATCAACAACCTGAGCCAGGTCATCGATATACGCTTCCATAAAATCATCTTCTTTACACAAGCCACTGTCTTTGGCTTTTCGCAAATCCATGCGTTTCACATCGCGATTGTTATCGGCAATAAGCGCATTAGCGCGGTCCTGAATGACCTTGGTCACGTCGCTATCGGCCGGACCACCATGAGGTGGGTTATATTTGAAGCCGCCGTCTGAGGGTGGATTGTGTGACGGCGTAATAACAATACCGTCAGCGAAAGCGTCGGTCCGTCCGCGGTTGTAACGGATTATGGTGCGTGAAATTACTGGTGTGGGTGTATATCCGCGACTTTCATTATCGCTACGCTGAATTACCACATTAATACCATTGGCGGTTAATACTTCAATCGCCGTACTCAAGGCTGGCTCTGACAACGCGTGAGTATCTTTGCCGATAAACACAGGACCGGTAATCTGCTGATGCACGCGATATTCTGCCAGCGCCTGACAGATTGCGCTGATATGCATATCGTTAAAGGTAACTGATGCTGACGTACCGCGATGTCCTGATGTTCCAAAGGTCACCGCTTCCGCCGCTACGCCCGGCTGTGGGCAATAGCTGTAATACTGACTAACCAGTTCAGCTACATTGATGAGTTGTTCCGGCGCAGCGGGGTTGCCCGCCTCAGGATGTAAAGCCATAGGTATTCCTTGCTATTAAATGGTTATTCCAGCAGGTGTGTCGCTACGTTAAGTAACCTACGTCACCTTATCTCCCTTCCGGAGCAAAACGCGACGTCACCGCCTGTGCTACAGACGCATCGTATCCCAGCTTTTGCAACACTTGCTCCAACATTGCTATTTTCTTTGCGGTGTTGTTATTTGTTACCACCCAGTATGGGCTGTCTGGAATAGACTTAGGGTTAGTGCTTGAGCCGTTCTTTAACAATGCCTCTTTTGACGTTGCAAAGTAGGTACGGTTTTTTCCTTTAATTTGTTCTACCGCATCAAATGCCTGTGGATTCAGTTTATGCAGTTCAGCAAGTACAAATAAAAACTGATCCACACGTTTAGAATAAGCAGCCAGCGCATCTGTGGTCACATGCTCAAGAATATCAGATGCATTTTCTGGCGACACCGGCGTAACCGGCACACTGACAGTAGCCGGGGCTGGCTCATCCGCGGGTTTAGCGGCTAACTCTGCTTCTGCAATCGCAGCTGGAATGTCATCGGTCACGTCTGACGCTGCATCATTGCGCGGAGTTCTGACAGGTGCTGGCGATTCAGGCATCAGCAATCGGCGTAAAATATCCGATGCATTTTCGCCAATGTGTTTGGTCTGACTGGCGATAAAGGCATACAAATCGTCATCAATTTCAATGATTTTCATAACTACTTCCTTTTTAAGATGCCCCATTATAGACAACCCGCGCGCGTCTCGCAGCACTTTATCCTGTCTGATTTTTAACCAGATTTTCCTCGTATTAACCTATACTTAGGTATCATACGTATCACCTAACAATGCTAATGAGTTGATATTATTTATAAATCATCGTCATCTGGGGCCCCTTATCATGAGATCTGACTTTCAGGCAGTCATAGACGCACTGGGAAAACAGGTAATCGGGAAGACACAACAACTGAAGCTGGCTGTTACCTGCCTGCTTGCCAATGGCCATTTGCTAATCGAAGATCTGCCCGGAATGGGTAAAACGACATTGTCACATGCTCTGGCGAGTGTTTTCGGTCTGGACTTTTCCCGTATCCAGTTTACTTCCGATTTACTTCCGTCTGATATGCTTGGTGTAAATATTTTCGATGCGCATGAAAAGCAGTTTCAATTCAGACCTGGGCCGGTATTTAACCAGTTAGTGCTGGCAGACGAAATTAACCGTGCCAGCCCAAAAACCCAAAGCGCGTTACTTGAAGCAATGGAAGAACAACAAGTGAGTATTGATGGCACTACACACCAGTTGCCTTCACCTTTCTTTGTTATCGGCACACAGAATCCAGGTTACCAGTCCGGCACGTATCCTTTACCAGAATCTCAGTTGGATCGCTTTCTTATGCGCATTTCGCTGGGGTACCCAGGCTGGGAGGCCGAGCACGCAATGCTGAAGTCAGGCAGTGAGCGAGTGAAATCATCGCTAAAAACCCATATCCCTACAGAGGTTTTACTGAAGCACCAGTCAGCCGTCAATGATGTACACTGCAGTGACAGCGTCATCAGTTATATTTTAAGACTGGTGGTGCACAGTCGGGAGGACGCCGGTTATCCCAACCCGCTTTCTCCGCGGGCCAGTAAAGCAATCTTGCAAGCAGCCAAAGCCTGGGCCTTCCTGCATGACCGAGATTATGTGGTTCCTGAAGATGTTCAGTCTGTCTTTACCGCAGTAACCGAACATCGGTTGCGAGCCCAGCAGGATTCCCACGTTGAAGATGATGTGTTAAGTCAGCGGCTGCTTGATAGCGTTGATCCACTGGCGGCCTGACCTGACAGCATGACCGCAATATCCCGGGCCCTGCAAAGACGCACACTTAAGTGGCTGGAAAAACGCATTCCCGCCAGTCAGCGTTTTGCGCTCGACCTAAAGTCAGTCTTCATCTTTCCCTCGGTATTCGGCTGGGGCTTTATTGTGGTTTGCGGCAGCTTATTTATTCTCGGTACCAATTATCAAAACAATCTGATGTTATTGCTGTGCTATTTTCTGCTGTCGTTAATGCTGATCACACTGTTTGTGAGCTATCAGAACTTTGCGAGGTTGCATGTTCGCGCATTGCCGATAACGCCGGTTTATGCGGGTCATCATGCATCGTTAACACTGCAATGCCAACAACCAGGAAAACCACAAATGCCAGACGGCCTGTTTACGGTTTCGTGGTGGCAACAGGATGACGGCATCACCAGTGAACTTGCTGAGCATAACGGGCATCTCACTCTGCCCTATTTTACCAGCACCCGAGGTGTGTACCCACTTCCCAGAGTGACCCTCAGCAATGAATATCCTCTGGGCCTCTTCCGTTGCTGGACACACCTGGATTTTAATCAGACGCTGGTGGTGTATCCCGCCCCTATACCATGTAAAGTCGTGTTTCTGGAGGAGGGCCATGACGAGGGCAGCAACACTACAGAGCAAGCGGGTCACGATGATTTTTTCGCACTGAGAAGCTATATTCCAGGAGAACCCGTTCACCGGGTAGCCTGGAAGCATGTCGCGAAAGGCGGCGACTGGGTAAGCAAAGAGTTCAGTCAGCAACAGGCAAAGATGGGTTATCTTAGCCTGACTGGATCAGACGATCTTGAAACGGCTTTGGGCAAACTGGCATTTCAGATCATCACTCTCAGTGAACAACGGGTTAGCTTCGGCCTCAAGCTGGGTAGACAAACCATTGAACCAGACTCCGGAGACAATCATAAACATCGCTGTTTAACTGCACTTGCCCGCTATGCACCGGTAGGAGCCATTGCATGACGGCACTACGTCTTCCCATTGCCGGACATCGCGCCAGTCTGATCCTGGCCATCCTGTTTTTTATTGTCAGTGTTAGTCTGTATAGCCCGTTACAAATTTGGGTGCTTATCCTGTCTGGTTGCGCAGCGCTGGTGCGGGTCGCTCTCTATCTGGGGTGGTATAACCATGCCCCAAGCAGTCGTACGGTGAATCTGCTGGCACTGTTGTGTGGTGTTACGCTGGCGTGGTTTAGCCTGGATTTAGGCTTGTTGCTATCTATGATAAATCTGTTGGTGATGGCCTGCTCTCTCAAGCTCATGCTGATGAGTCGCAAAAAAGACTTCTTACAGATGTTTGCCAGCAGTTTGTTCCTGATAGGTTGCGGATTTATCTTTAGTCAGTCGATGAGCGCCACAGCATTTTACCTGGCGATGCAGGTAGGCTTGCTGGTTGCGCTGGCTTCATTATTCTCCCCTGGCATGCCGCTGCTTCGGCAGTTGCGAAAGCTGGCAGTGATGTCGCTTCAGGCCCTCCCCATTGCCGTCATTCTTTTCCTTATTTTGCCGCAACTGCCACCACTGTGGAAAATGCCAACAGCTAAGAGCGCTACCACCGGGTTATCAGATACCGTCACACCAGGTGATATAGCCAGCCTCTCACAGTCCGATGAGCTGGCATTTAACGCGACCTTCGAAAATGCGCTGCCTGCAGCCCAGGACCGCTATTGGCGGGCCATTACAATGGAGCATTTTGACGGTAAAAGCTGGTCGGTCAGCGATACCCGCCGCAAGATTCGGGCACAGTACAAACTATTTGGGCAGGAGTTTACGCCTGAGACAACAGGCCCTTTTTATGATTATCAGGTGATTGCTGAGGCAACCGGCAAATCCTGGCTGTATGGTATTGATGTAGCCGTTGCGCACACCCAAGCGAGCCGGGATTATATCTGGCAAAGTGCAGATTATCAGCTAATTGCATCACAACCGCTGATGAGTAAACGCGCCTACCGGCTGCGATCTTTTCCCCGTACGCCACTGAATCAGACGCTGCTGAACATGGATAGCCGGTTAAACCTTCAGTTACCCGACAGCGGCAATCCGGCTACCCGGGAATGGGTGGCGGAACTTCGAAAGCAGTATGCTGATGATCGTGTATTCATCCGCCAGGTAATGAACTTCTTTGTAGAACAGAAATTTCGCTATACGTTAAACCCGGATCCCATGCCAGTTAACCCGGTGGACACGTTTTTATTCGACAGACAGGCGGGCTTTTGTACTCACTATGCCAGTGCAATGGCATACGTGCTGAGGCTGGCGGGCATACCTGCACGCCTCGTTACCGGATACCATGGTGGAGAAGAACTCAAAGATAACGTGCTGAGTGTCAGACAGTATGATGCCCATGCCTGGATTGAAGCGATGTTAGGAGAACAAGGATGGGTGCGTTTCGATCCTACCAGTATCGTGTCACCGGCACGGGTCAGTTTTGGTTTGCAGCAAGCGCTTGAAGAAAGTGGAGAATCACTGTCTGAATCCCCTTTCAGCGGTCTGTACTCGTTGCCGATGATGGACTCATTGCGCTTGTTTATGGCTAATGCGGATTATCTTTGGAGTCGCTGGGTACTGGGCTTCGACGCTGAAAGTCGGGAAAATCTGCTCGAACGTATACTCGGTGAAATCACCTTATGGCGACTGACCCTGTTCTTTCTGTCAGTCGTGGCGGGGATTGCCGCTATCCTTGGTGTTTATTTTTTGCCACGCTGGCGGGCAAACGACATTCCCGCTCACCGAAAGCTTATCAACCGTGCAGAAAAGGTGCTCTTTCGCCATACCGGCATAGCCAGAAATCAACGTGCTTTGCGAGAGTATGAAGACGCCGTGTCTTTGCATCTCTCTGACGAGGCTGCACTCGCATTACATCGCCTTATCGGCGGGTTTGAAACGCTTGAATACGCACCGCAACAACGTCCGCAATCGATATTAATCGACATGAAAACAGCGTTGAAGACGCTACGCGCTTCCCTTTCTACTAATGGCACCGATGCGAAACCATCAACCCCGCCGGGGTAAGAACATCTCACAGCAGTCAGCGCTATCGCGCTTCCCGGATCGTTTCGTGCTCATTTACGCCAGTGTCGTCGTGTTCAACTACCAGTAACTGGTCCTGCGCTGTGGCCTCTTCAATTCTGGGATCCATTGCCGCTGCCAACGGCGAAGTCGTAATATCAGATGCACTCACCACATAATCGGCGTGCTTAGGTTTCTCTGCCTTTTGCCTGTAATTAATGACTGACAGCACGCCAAACATCAGCATACAAAGCAGCGACGTGGCGCCATAAAGTGCAGTATGGCCCAAATACACCATCACCTGTGCCAGCAACGCTGATCCCAGCCCCGCCCCAGCGCCGAAAGCTACCAGCAACGCCGAAGACACGCCCACACGGTCTTCGTCTGATACCCGCGAATTAGCAAGAGCGGAAGATAGCGGATACAGCGTGAAAGCGAATAAGCCGAAAATAAACGTCAGCACCAGCATAGCCTGCTGAGAAAGCGGCAGTATGAAAAGCGCGCCACACACCACAACCAGTATTACGGCATTAGTGCGAATCAGTACACTGCGGCGAACGCGGTCAGATAACATCCCCATCGGCCACTGTGCCACCAGTCCGGCAAAAATCGTCACTGACATAAACGTCGCAATACCGGAGGCATCAAACCCAGCCTGACTGGCAAAAACCGGGGCCAGACCATAAAAACTGCCGTTGATAATGCCTGCAAATAACACAGCGGTTAATGACTGAGGGATCAGAGTGAAATAACTGAAGAATCCAACGTCCATCGGCTTTAAGGGTTTAGGGTGAATACGTCGGGTGAGCGAGATGGGCACGATCCCCACGGCAATAGCGAAACAAACCAGAAACAGCGGGGCATATCCCAACTCGGGGAACTGCGCCAGTGCCAACTGCCCGAGAACGGTGCCAAGATAGGATGTAATCATATACAGTGAAAACACCCGGCCGCGATGTTCGTGACTGGCCTGTTCATTAAGCCAGCTTTCCAACACCATAAAATTACACATCATGCCGGTACCGACAACCAGCCGCAGCGCTAACCAAAGATAAAGATTATCTGAAACGCCGTGCAACGCAACACAAGCCGTCACCATCGCGGTACAGGCACCAAAGGAGCGTATGTGACCGACAGATTTTATCAGGTGATAGCCCAGCTTGGAGCCAAGTAACAGGCCAACGTAATAACAGGAAGTCAGCAAGCCTACCCAGAATGTGGATACGTTTTTTTGTCCCAGATACAGCGCAAGGTAAGTAGTAAGTAACCCCGTGCCCCCAACAAGAAAAAGATTTGTGAGATATAAAGAAAAAAACGCCCGCAACCGTCTGGCCCGCTTAAAAAGAGTAAAACCCAAAGGGTAAGAGATAATTCATCTTTCGCAAAGACAAATTCGCGCAGTTTTGACAATGAAAAACGAATGATTTGCTAATAATCGGGATGCAATACTACAGATAAGCAGTATTTGTGTGCTGCTTTGCATTCTTGCTGGCTGAGAACGCGATTGTGAGGTTCATGTATCTAAGTGGGATAGGATGTAACCAGATCCACATGTTTTGCGACAGTGTTGTTCCCCTCAGCCGCTTCAGGCTTCCACGCACAAAAAAGCCCGCAGTTACGCGGGCTTTTGAAACACATCAGAAAAGCTTATTTCTTTTCTTTACGCGCTTTTACTTCTTCAATCACTTTGTCAGCGACGTTCTGAGGACATGCTGAGTAGTGGCTGAACTCCATAGAGAACTGACCACGACCTGATGTCATCGTACGCAGGTGACCGATGTAACCAAACATCTCTGACAGAGGTACGTCTGCTTTAATACGCACGCCTGTTACGCCCGCTTCCTGATCTTTGATCATGCCGCGACGACGGTTAAGGTCACCGATTACATCACCAACGTGATCTTCAGGTGTGAACACGTCAACCTTCATCACTGGCTCAAGAAGCTGTGGGCCTGCTTTAGGCATAGACTGACGGAATGCACCTTTCGCTGCAATTTCGAACGCGATAGCTGATGAGTCAACGGCGTGGAATGCACCATCGAACAGTTCAACTTCAACGTCCAGCACAGGGAAGCCGGCAACCGGGCCTTCTTCCATCATGCCCTTAAAGCCTTTTTCGATGGCAGGGAAGAATTCTTTAGGTACGTTACCACCAACAACAGAAGAGGTGAACGTGAAGCCTGAATTCTGCTCGCCTGGCTTGATACGGTAATCAATCTTACCGAACTGACCAGAACCACCAGACTGCTTCTTGTGCGTGTAGCTGTCTTCAACTTGCTGCGTGATAGTCTCACGGTAAGCAACCTGAGGCTGACCCACAACCAGTTCAACACCGTAGGTACGCTTCAGGATGTCAACTTTGATATCCAGGTGAAGCTCACCCATACCTTTAAGAATGGTTTCGCCAGAATCTTCATCAGTTTCAACGCGGAAAGAAGGATCTTCTGCCACCATTTTACCGATAGCAATACCCATCTTCTCTGAACCACCTTTATCTTTAGGTGCTACAGCAATTGAGATTACCGGCTCAGGGAATACCATCGCTTCAAGGGTACAAGGGTGCTTAGGATCACACAGTGTGTGACCAGTCTGCACATTCTTCATACCTACAATCGCGATAATATCACCAGCTTGTGCAGCGCTTAATTCATTTCGCTCATCTGCCTGCATCTCAACCATACGGCCAACACGCTCAGTTTTACCTGTCGCAGAGTTAAGAATGGTGTCACCTTTCTTCAATTTACCAGAGTAAATACGTACGAAAGTCAGCGCACCGAAACGGTCGTCCATGATCTTAAATGCCAGAGCGCGTAGAGGCTCGTCTGCAGAAACGATAGCGTGCTCGCCAGTTTCGTTACCTTCTTCGTCAGTCAGTGGCTGAGGGTCAACTTCCGTAGGTGAAGGCAAGTAATCAACAACCGCATCCAGTACCAGTTGAACACCTTTGTTCTTGAACGCAGAACCACAGAATGTTGGGAAGAATGCCAGGTCACGGGTACCTTTACGGATACAACGCTTCAGGTCTTCAATAGACGGCTCTTCGCCATCCATGTAAGCCATCATCAGGTCGTCGTCCTGCTCAACCGCAGTCTCAACCAGCATTTCACGGTATTCGTTTACTTTGTCTACCATGTCGGCAGGTACGTCTTTAACTTCGTAGTTTTCCGGAAGTCCTGTGTCGTCCCAGACGTACGCTTTCTTCTCAAGTACATCTACAACACCTACGAAATCATCTTCAATACCGATTGGAAGGGTCATTACCAGCGGCGTCGCGCCCAGTACTTTTTTGACTTGACCAACAACACGATAGAAGTCTGCACCCATACGGTCCAGCTTGTTCACGAAGATAATACGAGATACTTCTGATTCGTTAGCATAGCGCCAGTTGGTTTCTGACTGCGGCTCAACACCACCAGAACCACAGAATACGCCGATACCACCGTCCAGTACTTTCAGTGAACGGTAAACTTCAACCGTGAAGTCAACGTGTCCAGGAGTATCAATTACGTTCAGGCGGTGGTTCTTCCACTCACAGGTAACAGCGGCTGACTGGATAGTAATACCACGCTCCGCTTCCTGCTCCATAAAGTCAGTTGTTGACTCACCATCGTGTACTTCACCGGTTTTGTGGATTTTACCGGTAAGTTTCAATATACGTTCTGTCGTGGTTGTTTTCCCCGCGTCTACGTGGGCGAAAATACCAATATTTCTGTAAAGAGATAAGTCTGCCATTAGTTCACTTTCGTTGGTTCAGAGTAAAAAAACGGCGGGATTATAAAGGATCTTAGTACCAGATTTACACCTTTTTCCGCAGAAAGAATAAAACTTATCCAGCGGATCCGCGCCACATTTCAATATAATTCTTTAATTTCAACAACTTGAACGATTTTAAGAAGCGATTCTTAAATCGGGTTGTCTGATAGGGAGAATGACCTATTCGTGTCGAACTACCGTTACGGTAATTTCATCGCGGTCATGATACAGGTGTCTGGCCCGAAGGTTAAATGCAATTTTCGCCTGTGTCATTCTTTGCGTTAATAACGTGAGCGCATCAACAACCGTGTCGTACCTTTTTTTCATCGGCAATTTCAGATTGAATATTGCGTGGTCGGCAAGCTGCTTTACCAGCCAGTCGCCCATTAGCCGGGCCACCCGGTCAGGTTGTTCAATCATGTCGCAAACCAGTAAGTCTACGCGGCCATATTCAGGACGATAGGTAAATCCATCCTCGGCAAAATGCCCAACCAGTCCGGTTTTCATTAAACTATCAGCTATTAGCCCGTTATCCACGGCCTCTACGTACATTTCCCGCTGCACCAACTGATATGTCCATCCGCCCGGGCATGCGCCCAGATCCACAGCACGACCACCTGCACGCAGCACCTGCTCACGCTGATGCGCATCCAGCATGGTCACAATGGCTTCTTCCAGTTTGAGTGTCGAGCGGCTCGGTGCGTCACTCGGAAACTTTAACCGGTGAATGCCCATTGGGGCGGGATTGCGACTCTGCGGCAGGCTGTAGCCAATTTTGCAGGTATCGAAGTCAGTGAAAAATACGTGGATGAACGGCTTGTTATCCGACTCCTTCTTAGTCAGAAGTCCGGCGCCGCGAAGCGCCTGACGTAAGGGCACCACAAATTTACGACAAAACTTTGCCAGCTGTTTGCCATCCTCTGTATCGGCATATTCTACCAGCACATTGCCTGACATCCCGATGATTTCTTTGATATCGCGCACCGTTTCCAGAATCGGCGTGATGCGGTCCTGCTTATCCAACGCGTCATGAGTCTGCGTGACGGCAATTAACTGACGAGGGAAAATGGTATCTGCGACCGCAAGCGTGTTGGCCAGTGTGTGAAGATCCTCTTGCTGATAAAGCGGAAAACTGACGTAGCCGGAATCAGACTGCAACACCGGATAACCATAAGCCCCTCGTTGCGCTGTCGCTGCGGTAAGCTCAGCGGCGGTGTCATTCTCATAGCCTGCACGGCAATAAGCCAGTAATTCAGCCATGATGTTCACCTGCACCGCTATACTTATAAACTCCGACTACCAGCATGATCCACCCCACCATGAAGGCCACGCCTCCCAAGGGAGTAACCGGGCCAAACCATTTGCTGCCAGTGAAAATCAGTAAATACAGGCTGCCACTGAACAGCACGATGCCAACGCCAAATGCAATGGCAGCTCGCCGCAACCAGGGGCGTGCCACAACGTTGGTTAATACTGGCAGTACCAGCATAGCCAGCCCGTGGTACATCTGATAGCGCACGGCAATCTCAAAGGTATTGAGCTCACTGGCTGATAATACGCCTTTAAGGCCATGCGCCCCAAAAGCGCCAAGCATAACGGCAGTTAGCGCGCTGAACGCCGCTACTACAACCACAGTTTGCATTAATGACTCCGCTTTTTAATAAATGCCTGCGCAATATTACAGGCTTGCTCAATGTGATGCTCGTAAGTAAAGCCACTTTTTTTCCGTGGTTTGAGACTGTGATCGCCATCTTCGAGTATGTGGCATTTCACCTGTACGCCAAGATCATAGCCCTGAATATCCTCTTTGGTACCGAAGGTGTCACGTTCTCCCTGAATGATGCAAATGGGCGTGGTTATTGCGCCGAGATGATCCGTGCGGGTTTTCTCTGGTTTTCCCGGTGGGTGAAAAGGATAGCCAAAAACCACCACGCCTTGTATTTCCAGCTCATCGGCAATGAGTGTTGCCATGCGCCCGCCCATCGACTTTCCACCAATAAACGTCGGTAAGGCCGGGTGGGTGTCGTCAACATGTTGTTTTAATGCTTTAAAATGAGACTGTAACTTTTCCGCTTTGTCTGGCGGACGCTTTTTCCCTGTTGCCGTTATCGTCTGCATATACGGAAAGTCAAACAATACCACTTCAATGTGCGCTGCCGATAGCCGGTGCGCCACATCCTGCATGAAGTCAGATTGCTTGCCGGCACCTGCACCGTGACCCAGTATCAATCTGGCTATCGGTGCGTCGGACTTAATAATGTCGATATCAAACATCATCCTGCTCCTCTTCTACCAGTTTTAAGATCCATTCCCGGAAAGCGGCAATTTTACCCAGTTCCGCCTGCGCTTCATCACAAACCAGGTAAAATGCATCCCGGCTTTCTACCCTTTCTTCGAATGGCATTATTAGTCGGCCTGCGTCTAACTCAGGTCTCGCCAGAATTGTGTTTCCAAGCGCGATGCCCTGACCCAGTGCTGCAGCCTGAAGTACCAGCATAGAATGGCTGAACACAGGACCCTGATTTACGTTGACACCAGCAACGCCCACTTGTTTCAACCAGTTTTTCCAGGCTGCACGACTGGAGTCGTGAAGCAATACGTGGTGGCGTAAATCAGAAAGCTGCATTAACGGCTTTGGCCCGTTAAACAGCATAGGCGAACATAACGGTGTCAGAAACTCAGTATGTAACTTGTCGGCCTGAAGTCCGCTCCATCTTCCTTTGCCATAATAAATACCCACATCCACATCATCATCAAGAAACCCTTCGTCAAAATCGACAGCTTTGATCCGCACATCAATATCCGGTTGCTCCAGGCTGAACTTAGAAATTCGCGGTACCAGCCACTGACTGGCAAAACTGGGCGGCATCGCGACCGTAATCGCCCCCTTGCTGCCTTTTGCCAGCAACCTTTCTGTGGCTTCCTGCAAGTTCTTGAAAATGTCCTTTAGCTCAAGAAAATACGCCTGCCCTTCTTCCGTCAACAGCAGCGTCCGGTTACGCCGGATGAATAATTTCATGGATAAGAAATCTTCCAGGGCTTTGATCTGATGACTGACCGCCGCCTGCGTCACAAACAGCTCATCTGCGGCGCGAGTAAAACTTAAATGACGAGCCGCAGCTTCAAAGGCTTTAAGGGCATTTAGAGGAGGTAATCTGCGATGCATACTCAGGTTATTTCCCAGCGTGACAGTTAAGTGACAAAATCATTAGTTATTCTAATGCAAGTGACATACTTTTACTCGTTTTATTTTCACTACAACAGTGTTTATTATTTGCACGCATTAAAAAATCAGGTTTTCAAAACATACACTTACAAAGTATGAGTTGTTAACACTATTAACAAATGCGATACGAAATTTAAATTAATTATATTAGGTGTGAAAATGAGAAAATTACTTTTATCCAGCGTGTCTGTAATGGCGTTTGCCACTGCTGCGACCCAGGCCGCTGTCCAACCTCAGGAGCTGCCCGCTGCTGAGCTTGTAAAATCTGCGCAGCTAGCGATTTCATTACACGATATTATGCCTGCTAATCAGGCTGCAATACTGGTACGTGAACAAGCTGTCACCACCCTTGCCGAAGAAACTCAGCTCCGACTGGCTAAAGGCCTGTTTGCCATGAATGAGAAGAAAGCGAGTGAAGCCCGTAAGGAGCGCAGCGAGTAACATCTTCTCACACCTGATACGAATACTGGCGGCTCCCGCCGCCAGTATCCGCCATCAATCTGTTACTGATTGCTGGTATCCAGAGGGTCAAAGCCTTTCACCAGGTCATCCAGTGCTTTCATTTGTGCCAGATACGGCTCCAGCTTAGAGAGCGGTAACGCACAAGGTCCATCACATTTTGCTTCATCCGGATTCGGATGTGCCTCAATAAACAACCCGGCCAGTCCCAGCGCCATGCCACTGCGTGCAAGTTGCGCCGCCTGAGCGCGTCTGCCGTCAGCTGAAGTCGCTCTGCCACCAGGCATCTGCAGTGCATGTGTTGCGTCAAAAATTACCGGTGCATACGCTTTCATAGCGTCCATACCTAGCATATCGACAACCAGATTGTTGTACCCAAAGCAGCTGCCACGTTCACACAAAATAACGTTTTCGTTACCGGCCTCGGCCAGCTTACCCATAATATGACGCATTTCATGCGGCGCCAGAAACTGTGGTTTCTTTACATTAATCACCGCACCGGTTTGCGCCATTGCCACAACCAAATCGGTCTGACGCGCGAGAAATGCCGGAAGCTGAATGACATCAACCACTTCGGCAACAGGCGCAGCCTGGTAAGGCTCGTGCACATCGGTGATCACCGGTATGTTAAACGTGGATTTGATTTCTTCAAAAATAGCCAGTCCCTTTTCCATGCCCGGACCTCTATACGACGAAACCGAAGAACGATTCGCTTTATCGAACGACGCTTTAAAAACATAAGGAATACCCAGCTTTTGTGTCACTTCCACATAATGCTCTGCAATGCGCATCGCAAGATCGCGGGATTCTAAGACGTTCATGCCGCCAAAAAGAACAAAGGGATTATCGTTGGCTACGCTAATGTCGCCAACCTGAATAGCGTGAGTAGAAACAGTCATACAGTAATAAATACTCTTAAATCAGAAAAACAGGGGTTGTTTGGTAACCGCAACTTTTGCGGTTGCCGCCAGCACGCCCAGCGCCAGCAGAAACGTGATCCAACGTACGGGGACTGTTTTTGCCTTTTTCAGCGCAACCAAACCCAGCACAATGTAGGCGATAACACCGATAAGCTTAAAAGTAAGCCATGTCTGGGCAAAAGGATATTGCGACAGAAGCACGCACAACCACACCGCACTGGCTAACAGAATGGTATCGACAACGTGCGGAACAATTTTCAGCCATTTCCGCTGCAGCGCCGCCGGGTCCATTTGTACCCAGATAAATCTCAGAATAAACAGCAAAATGCTCAACGCAACTGCCGTAAGGTGCAGGTGTTTAGCCATCATATACATCGGTAATTCCTTATTGTATTTTTGTTTTATTCTTGGTCAGGGTTAGCGCGCTGGATCTCGATAAACGCATCGATATTTTTAGTCACAATGTCCACCAGCCGAGGCTCGAAATGCCCACCCCGTTCCTTTTTCAGGGTTTCAATTATTTTTTCTATCGGCCATGCAGGTTTATACGGTCGTTTGTTGTAAAGCGCATCGAACACATCAACCAACGTCGCAATGCGGCTCTCAATACGCACCTGGTCCTTTTTAAGCCCATCCGGATACCCCTTGCCATCCCATCGTTCGTGATGCTGGCGGGCAAGTGTCGCAGCCAGTTGAATGGTTGGCTGGGTTGAATCTTTGAGGATCTGGTAACCAAACTCGGCATGTTGACGAATGGCGTATTTTTCGTCTTCCGTTAGCGGCCCGGTTTTTTCCAGGATCTGTGCAGGAACGCGCGTGTTGCCTACATCGTGAAGAGGCACCGCAAGGCGCAGCAATGTCCTTTCACTCTCGCTTAGTCCGAGTTCTACTGCAAGCAGGTCAGCCATTTTCACCATGCGCAGAATGTGCTGACTATTGGGGCTGTCACACTCCATGGCTTTACCTAGCCGCTCGATAATTTCGCGCTGCGTGGCCTCTATCTCACTGGTCATCAGCACATTTTCAAAGGCTATCTGCACGTTGTCAGAAAACAGTTTCACCAATCGCTTGTCAGTGTCACCAATCCGGCGGGGTAACCCAGACATGTACAGCAACGATCCTTTACGGGACTTACTGTCGCAATACGCTACAACGTGATCTTCAGCATAAACGATAGTCTTCTCCTGTAATGCCTTACGACACAACGCGTATTCTTCAGGAGTCACAGCTTCCCGAAGTGGGACCCCCTCTTTACCCGCATACTCGCCATTACCGGCAAACACGAACAACTCTTCCGGATCATGTTTATTGATGGGCTTAGGTATCGCTACGGTTGACGTAATATAAGCGGCATCTTGCGAGCAACCCAAAATAGAAGACAATTGCTGAATAATGCCCTGCATGAATTTCTCTAAGGAGCGCGTGGAGAACATGTCTGCCGAAGCATCAATGATCTTCTCAAGACCTTTGCGGTTTTCTTCAATGACGATGATATCTCGATAGGAGCGCAAAGCAGCGATAATCACTGTGAACAGCTTTTGTGCTGTCAGTTCGGTCTTCGACTTGTAGTCGTTGATGTCGTAATTGATGATGACATCTTTTTCCGGCGCCTGACCAGGTTGGCCGGTGCGCAATATGATGCGGGTGAAATGGTTATCCAGATCATTGCGCACGTAATCAGCCACTTTCAGCCCGGCATCGTCGGTTTCCATAACCACATCCAGCAACACCACGGCAATATCGCCATGTTCGCGAAACAGCTTTTTCGCTTCTTCGCCACTGTATGCACTGATGAAATCCAGCGTTTTTCCATTAAGCACAAAATCACTGAGGGCCAGCTTGGTGACAGCATGAACTTCCGGTTCGTCATCGACAACCAGAATTTTCCACGCGCCAAGTTGCTCAGACGGTTCTTCTTCTTCGTCGTCGGCGAACAACAAGTCGTCATTCATATGCGTGATCCTTTGTTACCGCATTAGCTCAACAGTGATAGTACTGTATAAGGGATTATTCGCAAGTCTGCAGACGCCCAACCGACACTCTGTCGTGTCCGGCGAGATCCACAATGGTTTGCGTTTGTGCAAAACCATGACGTTGCAAAAGGGCTCTGACAGCCTCGCCCTGGGTGTATCCGTGTTCAATCAGCAACCAGCCGCCAGCGGATAAAAAACCTGGCGCCTGGGCAACGATGATTCGGATATCATCCAGTCCATCGACACCGGAAGTAAGCGCACTGTGGGGCTCAAAACGCACATCGCCTTTTTGTAGCCACCGGCTTTGCTGCTCTACATAAGGTGGATTCGTCACTATCATTTCGAAGCGACCGTGAAGGTTGTCAAACCACGAAGACTGCACAAAAGAGGCATTCGTAATGCCGTTATCTGACGCATTGCAGGTCGCCAGCGTCACTGCCTCTTCAAGCAAATCACAGCCGAGTACGTCACAATCGGGACGTTCGCTGGCAATAGCAAGTGCAATCGCGCCGGTGCCAGTGCCCAGATCGCAGACGCGCTGGCTACCAGAGGAAAGCCGTGATAGTGCGGCTTCTACCAACACTTCGGTGTCAGGCCGTGGGATCAGTGTAGAAGGTGACGTTCGCAGCGTCAGGCTCCAGAATTCGCGATACCCCAGAATGTAGGCGACAGGTTCGCCTTTACTACGGCGCTCAACGACGCGCTGAAACGTCGCCCATTGCTCATCTGACAGGTGTTTATCTGGCCAGGTGTAAAGCCATGTCTGGCTTTGCTCAGTTGCTGATGCGAGCAGCACTCTGGCAGCAACTGCGGCGTCATCCTGCGTCGCTAACCGTTTCTGTGCCCAGGCCAGCGCTTCACTTACCGTCAGAGACACAATTATACTTCAGACAACGAAGCCAGCAGATCTGCCTGATGTTCCTGCAGAATAGGTTCCATTAGCTGTTTCAAATCGCCTTCAATCACCTCATCGAGCCGATAGATTGTCAGGTTGATACGATGGTCAGTCACCCTGCCCTGTGGGAAGTTATAAGTGCGAATGCGCTCTGAGCGATCGCCACTTCCCACCAGACTTTTTCGGGTAGAGGCTTCTTCGGCTGCACGCTTTTCTTCTTCAATCTGATTAAGGCGTGCCTGCAGTACTGACATCGCTTTCGCGCGGTTTTTATGTTGCGAACGTTCGTCCTGGCATTCAACGACCAGACCAGTAGGTATGTGAGTAATACGAATGGCAGAGTCCGTTTTGTTAACGTGCTGACCGCCGGCACCGGATGCGCGGAAGGTATCAATACGCAAGTCTGCGGGGTTTATTTCAATCGCTTCCGACTCTGGAACTTCCGGCAGCACCGCCACGGTGCAGGCCGACGTATGAATACGCCCCTGCGACTCGGTTTCCGGAACACGTTGAACGCGATGACCGCCCGATTCAAATTTCAAAATGCCATAGACGCCATCGCCGGTTATATTTGCGATAACTTCTTTGAAGCCACCGTGCTCGCCCTCATTGGCGCTTATCAATTCGACGCGCCAGCCGCGGGTTTCAGCATACCGGCTGTACATACGAAATAAGTCGCCAGCAAAAATCGCCGCTTCATCACCACCAGCGCCAGCACGAATTTCCAAAAAGCAGTTGTGATCATCGTTGGGATCTTTGGGCAGCAACAGTAATTGCAATTCGGTTTCCAGCCGCTCGATTTCTGACTTGGCGTCTTTGATTTCTTCCTGCGCCATTTCGCGCATTTCGGCGTCGTCTTCGTTCAGCATCTCCTGCGCCGATTCCAGATTTGCCAGCGCCTGCTTATAGCGGTTAAAACCACCAACCACATCTTCCAGCTGACTGAATTCTTTAGACAGATTACGAAACTTGTCCTGGTTACCAATAATGTCAGGATCGCCGAGCAGTGCCTGGACTTCTTCAAAACGCTCTACGAGGTTTTCGAGTTTTGTGACGACCGAGTCTTTCATTCTTTTAATTAACCTTCTTTAGTGTCGCTGCCAGTGCTAAGCGAGAGGTGCTCGGCCAGCCACTGTGTCAGCGCGGTATTATCTTCTGCTGCTGCCTTTCGCAGCGCTTTTGTTGGCGCGTGCATCAGCGCATTCGTCAACTTGTAAGCAAGCTCGTGAACAACCTCTTCTGCCGGTTTCCCCTCGGCCAGCTGATTGCGCGCCTTTTCTGCCAGCTCATCACGCTGGCTCATGCCGCGTTCACGGTATTGCTTCACTAAATCGATAGATTGCTGAGCCTGCTTCCAGTTCAGAAAGTCGACAACCTGCAGCGCGATTAGTTTTTCGGCTTCCTGTGCCGCCTGCTCGCGGCTGGCCATGTTCTGCTCAACAATATGTTGTAAATCATCTACGGTATAAAGGTAGGCATCACCCAGCTCATTCACCTGTTCTTCAATATCACGGGGAACCGCCAGGTCCACCAGAAACATGGGCGTATTGCGGCGCTGCCTGAGGGCATCTTCTACCATGCCCTTACCTATTAACGGTAGCTGACTGGCAGTGGAACTGATAACAATGTCAAACTCTTTTAAATGTGATGGCAATTGCGAAAGCGTTAATACGTCTGCACCCAGTTGCGAGGCCAGCGTTTCAGCGCGGGCCACTGTTCGGTTAGCCACCGCCAGCCGCTTTACTCCCTGCTCTTTCAGGTGCTGCGCCACCAGTTCGATGGTTTCACCAGCCCCTACCAGCAGTACCGAGCGTTTAGGAAGTTCGGCAAATATATGTTTGGCCAGTTGCACCGCAGCGTAGGCGACAGAAACCGCATTGGCACCAATATCAGTTTCGCTGCGCACACGCTTGGCGACAGAGAAGGTATGCTGGAATAATCGCTCGAACTCCGCGCTTACCATGCCGGAATGCCGGGCATCGCCAAAGGCTTGTTTGATTTGCCCAAGAATTTGCGGCTCGCCCAGGATCAGCGAATCGAGACCGCTGGCAACCCGCATAATATGCTTTACCGCCTCTTCATGCTCGAAGGTATAGCTGTTATTGGCAATTTCATCTTTCACCACGTGGTGAAAGTCGGCTAACCACGACAACAGACAAGGCGGGTTGTCTTTATCTACATTCACGTAGAGTTCAGTGCGGTTACAGGTGGACACAATGACTGATTCTTCAATGCCATTCAAAGACTTCAGCGATGCCAACGCCGCAACCAGCGAATCGGGCGTAAAAGCCACTTTTTCGCGAAGTGCAACTGGCGCTGTTTTATGGTTAATCCCGAAGGCGAGTAAGGTCATTAAGTTTTGTGCTGGCAACGTCGGAGCGGCATTGTACGAAAAACCCAAAATGATTGAAAGTGCTGGTGAATCTGTGTTCCTATAAAGCCTACGCATTATTGATATCAGACCCTGCCCGTTCATGCTCTCACGCTTTCTGTTTTTATTTATCCTCTCCAGCCTGATGCTGGGCTGTGCCACCCGGCCACAAGGCCCTGAAGGTAATGTGGATTTACCCACACAGGTAGAAAAACTTCGTAGCATTACCTCGTGGAATATCAAAGGTAAAATGGCGTTACGTGAGAATGGTGAGGCAGTCAGCGCCACCCTGCGCTGGTCTGTAGACGACAATGCGCTGGCATTTCGTCTCACCAATTTTTTAGGTGTTACGCTGGTTGACATGCAGTCAGAGGGCCAAGTAGTGACACTGGAGGCCGACGGTGAAACCTATACCGACACCGACGCCTCGCGGCTGATTTATCGGGTCACCGGCTGGGATATCCCGCTGGATAAACTGTTAAACTGGGTAAAAGGTGTGCCCGGCGAGAGAGACACCTATACCCTTACCGAGAACGGCTTGCTCGATACCTTAACGCCAAACTGCTTTCGCTGTCGTCAATGGCAGGTACGTTATGGCGCTTATCAGAACGTAGATGGTGTCTGGTTGCCCGGTGCGCTGACACTGAACCAGAAAGACACAGAAAACTTTATTAAAATTCGAATCAACACATGGCAAACACAGTAACTTCCCCTGACTGGTGGCCCAGTCCAGCCAAACTGAACCTGTTTTTACATATTCTCGGTAAACAGGCAAATGGCTATCATCAGTTGCAATCTTTGTTTCAGATGCTGGATCACGGCGACAGACTGGCATTCGACATCACAAGCGATAACGCTGTAAGCATGCGCGATCCGCTACCTGGCGTGCCCGATAGTGACAACCTTATCATTCGTGCCGCCAACATGTTAAAGCCGCATGCAAAGAGTGAATCGGCCGGCGCCGTCATTACCCTTGAAAAAGTACTGCCCATGGGCGGTGGAATTGGCGGCGGTTCCTCCAACGCCGCCACAACACTGGTTGCCCTGAATCACTTGTGGAATTGCGGGCTGAGTGACGGTGAACTGGCAGATCTTGGGCTAAAACTGGGTGCTGATGTGCCAATTTTTGTTTACGGTGAAACAGCGTTTGCGCAAGGCGTCGGCGAAGATATTACACCCTGTGGGCAACCCGAGAACTGGTATCTGGTAGTGAACCCAGGTATTCATATCAGTACTGCTGAGGTCTTCAGCGCACCTGAACTGCCCCGCGACACCCCTGCTATGAACTGGGATGATTACCAATACGAGCAAACCCGCAACGATTGTCAGGAAATTGTCTGTAATCGCTATCCCGAAGTTGCAAAATTATTACAGTGGTTGGTACACTACGCACCGTCGCGGATGACGGGCACAGGCGCATGTGTTTTCGCTACCTTTACCGACCAAAATTTAGCCAGACAGGTACAGGCAATGCTACCCGCTCCATGGCAAAGTTTTGTGGCTAAAGGTGTGAATCAGTCGCCACTAAAACAAAAACTACAAGAAGTGAACGCCACATCGGACACGAAGTAAATTATTGGGGTATAGCCAAGTTGGTAAGGCAGCGGGTTTTGATCCCGCCATTCGTAGGTTCGAGTCCTGCTACCCCAGCCACCTCTTTTATCAATGCACTGAGGAAACACTTGTGCCAGATATGAAGCTCTTTGCAGGTAACGCCGTACCAGAACTTGCCCAGAAAGTCGCCGATCGCCTCTACACCAAACTTGGAAACGCCAGCGTCGGTCGCTTCAGTGACGGTGAAATCAGCGTCGAAATTCATGAAAACGTCCGTGGTTCGGACGTTTTTATTATCCAGTCCACATGCGCACCTACTAACGACAATCTGATGGAGCTGATTGTGATGATCGACGCTCTGCGTCGTGCATCGGCAGGTCGAATTACTGCGGTAATTCCTTATTTTGGCTACGCCCGTCAGGACAGACGTGTACGCTCAGCGCGTGTTCCCATTACCGCGAAAGTCGTCGCTGACTTTCTGTCTAACGTTGGTGTTGACCGCGTACTGACCATCGATTTGCACGCCGAACAGATTCAGGGCTTCTTTGATGTGCCGGTAGATAACGCCTTCGGTACGCCTATCCTTCTGGCTGACATGGTTCGCCGTGATTTCGCAGACCCGGTTGTGGTATCGCCAGATATTGGCGGTGTGGTTCGTGCCCGTGCAACGGCAAAGCTGCTGAACGATGCTGACCTAGCCATCATCGATAAGCGTCGTCCGAAAGCCAATGTGGCCCAGGTGATGAATATCATTGGTGATGTTAAAGATCGCGACTGTATTATCGTGGATGACATGATTGATACCGGCGGTACGCTGGCAAAAGCGGCAGAAGCATTAAAAGCCCATGGCGCACGTAATGTGTATGCCTACGCTACCCATGCGATTTTTTCCGGTAACGCGGTGAATAACCTGAAAGAATCCATGATTGATGAAATTATCGTAACCGACTCGATTCCGCTTAGCGCGGAAATGAAAGGCACCGGTAAAGTGAAGCAGCTTACCCTGTCTGAAATGCTGGCAGAGACCATTCGACGCATCAGCAACGAAGAGTCCATTTCGGCGATGTTTGAATATTAATCGTATCTATATAAAGTAAAGAATCCACCTTCTAAAGAAGGTGGCTTTGCGTTAACCCCCTTGAAGGGGGCCTTTTAGTCAAGGGCGAGTTGAGCTTGCTCTTGCCTCTCTACCTTCTCCTGGTGACGGACATACCGTCTTATAATTTCTTCGTTTACTCCCACGGAATCAACAAAGTAACCTCGCTGCCAGAAGTGGTTTCCCCACATTTTATTCTTTCTCAAATGTGGATATTTGCTGAATAGCTTAAGTGCTATTTTTCCTTTCAGAGCTCCCATCAAATTTGATATCGATAGCTTTGGAGGAATTTTTACAACCAGATGAACATGATCTATCTGTACATTCAACTCCATTACTATGCAATCGAGTTGCTGACAATAGACGTGAATACACCTGTAAACATCTTTGCCTAATTTATTCTTCAATATCCTAAACCGATACTTCGGCGTCCAAACTATGTGATATTGACATCGCCAAAACACATGCGATGCTTGCTCATATCTACTCATGTTAATTTCCTTTTTGACTTCGCTAAAAATCAAAAGGAGATTTAACATGGGTAGATATACGGGCAAAGCCCTACCACGAATGATAACCACCTACTGAAGTAGGTGGTTTAGGGCTGAAAACAAAAGGCAGCATTTTTGCTGCCTTTTTTATTAGCAATAAAAGTGCACTGTCGTTCACACCTGCCTCTTTCCTTTGGGCAATATATTTGTAATAACGTTGCCGTTTGCCGCCGCCTGATTTTTTACGATAATAGAAAAATGCAATTTCGACTCAGTGGGACGTCGCAAACATAAATGTACATGTTAACGTAGCGTCATAAATTGGTATTACCCGTTCAAAGTACTGTATGCTAACCAAGCAATTACCTCAGGGTAAGCCTAAGTAAAGGGATCACTATGAAGTACAATATTTTGCCAGTTTTACTGGCAGCATTCGCACTTAGCGCATGCGGTGAAGATGACCAAGCCGACTCAGCCCCAACCGCTCTGCAGCCAGAGTCAGGTGCCGTTGAAACCACCGAAATAAAGGAGGAAAAGGCGATGGAGAAAAGTCAGTCAATTACCGGCAGTATCGTTTACAAGGATATGGAAGGCGGCTTTTACGCTCTGGTTACCGAGAGCGGCGAACACTACACCCTGCAAGGGCTGGACAAAAAATATCACCAGAATGGTCTGGTAGTGAAAGTTACCGGGCAACCTATGCCTGATGTCATGACAATCACCATGTTCGGTACCGTGTTTAAGGTTGCTGATGTAGAGATTATCAGTGATGCGATGGTAAAACCGATCAATCCGACCCACTAACGTTTTTTCTGCTTGCGGGGGAGCGGTAAGTATCGCCCTCCGCACTTTTCAGGAAGCCTGATCATGTCGTTTTTACCACTTCGCCCGGCTTTTCTTTGTCTGGCAGTGTTTTTCATTGTGTCCGGATGTAGCTCGGTCCCCGAGCGCTCGCGGCCTCAGGACGTCGGTTTTACCGAGGTAGGTGAAGCGTCTTTTTACGCGATGTCCTACCAGTTTAGTACCACTGCCAGTGGTGAGCGATACAATCACCTGTCCAGTACCGCAGCCCACCGCACACTGCCTTTTGGTACCAAAGTAAAAGTGACTAATCTGGCAAACAATAAAAGTACAACCGTGAAAATTAATGACCGTGGCCCCTTTGTACAGGGACGTATTATCGATTTATCCCGCTCGGCATTCAGTGATATTGCCGATACCGATGCGGGTATTATTAAGGTTCGTATTACCGTTTTACCATAGCGAATAAGTGATGAGTGGCAGGTGATAAAAAACGTGACGGTTCACCTGCCTTAAAAAGCTACATGCGCATAGACTCGGGTAATGCCGATTCAATGACATTGCCATCCTGCTTGTATAGTTTGCCGCCTTTCATCACGAAATCGACATCCTGAAGCAGGTTGATATAGCGCAGCACATCACCGTGCACACCGATAATATCCGCGGTTTTTCCCTTACTCACAGTACCGAACTTATCCTGCACGCCCATCATAACCGCAGGCCAGTAGGTGGCAGCACGGATAGTGTCCATTGGCGTCATTCCCATTTCATCTACCCAAACGGCAAGCTCATTCCAGGTGCTCTGGCAATGAAACTTCATGGGGATACCGCTATCAGTGCCAACCAAAAGGACGACACCGGCATCTTTTAATTGTTGAAACTTACGCTTCAGCGTGGGCTTGCGAAGCGGTGTTAACTGGGTATATTCCAGTTGCCCCGGCGCCTGTATTGAACCTTTAATATCTTCAATGGTGTCGTCTTTCAAACCACGGTGCCAACAGGTGGCATCCAGCTTTTCCGGATTGGCTACGGTTTTATCGTAATTCCACAGCCCTTCAATCGTTGGTGTCCAGTAAAGCGGGCCACCGGCAACACGTCCGGTTGCGGTGCGCTCTTTCAGCTTTTCCACTACGTCAGCGGGAAATTCCGGTGCGGTCGTAAGGCCAGTATGCTCGAAGTTGTCAATGCCAATCTCCAGACCGACTCTGATTTCATTCGGGCGATGCGAATGGCCCACCACAATCAAGTCTCGCTTGTGCGCCTGCTCAACGACTTTCTTTGCCACGTTAAGCGGCATTTTGTCGTGGTCGATCAATTTAATAATATCTACGCCTGCATCAGCGAGCTGATTTACCTTATTTACTGCCTCACGCTCTGTTTTTACCCCCCAGCGAAAATTCTCGGTGCCCGGATACGCTTCCGCCTGCAGGAATGGCCCTGAAATATAAACATTAGGACCCGGTAACGTCCCTTCTTCAATAGCTTGTTTTAGCTCTACCGATTCTTTTAATGGAGCCCCTAGATCGCGGGTACTGGTAATGCCAGCAAGCAATAGCTGAACGGCGCTGGAAGGCATGATTTCATCTCCCAGTCTGTCCACATATGCCACATCCCAGTGTTTGTAATCAGCGTGGCCGTTTAACATCAAGTGGGCGTGGTTTTCCCACAAGCCTGGCAAGAGATCCATCCCCTCGGTACTGACTACCGTGTAATCATCAGGCACAGCTAACGCGCCCTGCGTTCCTACTTCCTGGATAACGCCATCCTCAATCAGAATGACACTGTCTGCGATAGGCTGATGACCAAAGCCATCTATCAGTCGGCCACCGACCAGCGCGGTTTTCTCTGCAACAGCAGACGTCGATAAGACCAACAGGCTCATCGACAATAGCGTGCGTAGTTTCATAGTTACTCCCTGGGGCTGACGACAGATAGCCGACGTTGTCGTTTACGCTGACGTACAGCCTGTACATTATTGTTATCGTGGTATGCAATCGCGCATACGCCATTTCACTATACTGTGTGGTGACAATTTATACAGGAACCGTCCGATAAATACCGGAGTTACTCCGACAAATGACATTCCGTTGGGGACTGAGTAAAAGCCAGCAAATGGCGTTTGTATCTTGCGTTAGGTGGTGGTAGAATTCGCCGCCCTTGAAATTCGGGGTCGCTGTTTTTGCCGATTGCAATACAGTGTAAGAGTGGATTTTTGGTCGCGAAGATTCACAGTGTTTAACTTTTTAACTTTTTGGAGACAGCAATGGCTGGATCAATTTATCTTTTGGATGCCACTGTCCGTACTGACATGGGGAAAGGTGCGAGCCGCCGCCTGCGTCGTGAAGACAAAGTACCTGGTATCCTGTACGGTGGCGACGAAGCCCCGGTAGCACTGACTTTTGATCACAACAAGATCAACAACTCTGCAGATTACGAAGCATTCTACTCACACGTTCTTACTCTGAACATTGAAGGTAAGAAAGTAGAAGCGCTGGTAAAAGACATGCAGCGTCACCCGTTCAAGCCGAAAATCACTCACATTGATTTTCAGCGTGTAATCGCGGGCGAAGAGCTACACACTAACGTACCTCTGCACTTCATCAACGAAGACAAGTGTGCAGCCGTTAAGAATGACGGTGGTATCGCTGAGCACCACGTAAACGAAATCGAAATCACGTGTCTGCCTAAAGATCTTCCTGAGTACATCGAAGTAGACATGGCTGGCGTGGAAATGGGTCAAACCGTTCACCTGTCAGACATCACTCTGCCTGCAGGTATCACTTCTGTAGAACTGGCGAAAGAAGACGAGACTCACGACCTGGCGGTTGTGACTGTTAAGCCTGCGCCGAAGACGCCTGTAATCGATGCAGAAGAAGCAGAAGCAGCGGCAGCGAAAGCTGAGAAAGAAGCTGAAGAAGCGAAGAAAGAAGAAGGCGACAAGGAATAATCAGCTTGGCTGATATCCGCCTTATCGTGGGCCTGGGTAATCCGGGCCCCGAATATGACCCCACCCGACACAATGCCGGTGAATGGTATCTTAACCAACTAGCCGACGCCTATAACACCCCGCTAAAACCTGAAAGCAAATTCTTTGGTAAAACAGCGCGCATTACTATCGCTGGCCAGGATGTCCGTTTGCTTTATCCAACAACGTTCATGAATAAAAGTGGTCAGGCTGTTGCGGCCATGGCAAACTTTTATCGTATTGAACCAGAACAGATGCTGGTTGCATTCGATGAGTTGGATTTACCGCCGGGTGTCGCCAAATTCAAACTGGGCGGAAGTTCCAGTCAGAATGGCGTAAGGGATATTGTGTCGAAACTGGGCAACAACAAGAATTTTCTGCGCTTGCGCATTGGCATCGGACACCCGGGCCATAAGAGCAAAGTGACGGGGCATGTTTTAGGCAAGCCCTCCCCGTCGGAAAAACAGGCCATGGAAGACGCGATTGACGAAGCGGTCAGATGCACCGAAATCCTGTTTAAAAACGATCTCAAGCAAGCACAAAACCGGCTGCACGCTTTTAAAGCCGAGGCCTGATTCCACCAAACAGCGTACAAGGTTTCATCATCATGGGTTTTAAATGTGGTATTGTCGGCCTGCCGAATGTCGGTAAATCGACGCTTTTTAATGCACTTACCAAAGCTGGCATCGAAGCGGCAAACTTCCCTTTCTGTACTATCGAGCCCAATACAGGTGTGGTACCGGTTCCGGATTTGCGCCTGGACAAACTGGCGGCCATTGTTAAGCCCCAGCGTGTAATACCCACCACCATGGAATTTGTGGACATTGCCGGTCTGGTTGAAGGCGCATCCAAAGGTGAAGGCCTGGGTAACAAGTTTTTGGCTAATATCCGCGAAACTGACGCCATTGGTCATGTCGTTCGCTGCTTCGACAATGACAACATCGTGCACGTTGCCGGCAAAGTCAGCCCGGAGGACGATATCGACGTTATCAATACCGAACTGGCGCTGGCCGATTTAGAGACCACTGAGAAAGCCCTTATCCGCGTGGGTAAGCGCGCTAAAGGCGGCGACTCAGAAGCTAAGTTTGAATTAAAAGTACTGGAAAAGATCAAACCGCACCTGGACGAAGGTCTGTTGCTGCGTTCTTTGGCGTTGAGCAAAGAAGAGCTTGCTGCGATTAGCTACATGAACATGCTGACGCTGAAGCCAACTATGTATATTGCCAACGTGAACGAAGACGGTTTTGAAAATAATCCGTATCTGGATAAGGTCAGAGCCATTGCAGAGGGCGAAGACGCCGTCGTGGTTGCGGTTTGTGCCGCGATCGAATCAGAAATTGCGGAACTTGATGACGATGAGCGTGATGAGTTCATGCAGGACATGGGCTTAGAAGAGCCTGGACTTAACCGCGTAATACGTGCCGGTTACAACCTGCTGACTCTGCAAACCTATTTTACTGCTGGTGTAAAAGAAGTTCGTGCCTGGACCTTCCCAGAAGGCTCTACTGCGCCGCAGGCGGCCGGTAAGATCCACACTGATTTCGAAAAAGGCTTCATCCGTGCTGAGATCGTCAGCTATGACGACTACATCCAGTACAACGGTGAATCCGGTGCGAAGGATGCCGGTAAATGGCGCCTGGAAGGCAAAGAATACATCGTGAAAGACGGTGACGTGATTCACTTCCGTTTTAACGTGTAAGCGCCACTTACTATATTTAAAGGCCCTGCAAGGTATCACCTGCAGGGCCTTTTTATTTCCAAGTAAGCAGGACCCAGCTCCGGTTTCCACACATTCACGTCACATTAACATCCAGCCGACGAGGTTGCCTTTACACAGGCAAAAATGGGAAACGGGGATATGACTATGGTGATTGGACCATATCAAATGCCTTTGCGTGTAAGGACAAGATGCGCCAGAATAAAATTCATACCGACACAACAAAGGTACTGTTATGCTGCGTATGTTGTTCAATTATTTACAGAGACGCCGTAACCAACGCCTGCGGGCACGCGTTACCCTAGCGGTTGCACAAGGTGACAATGTCGTAGATCTCGTCCCAAAACTCGAAGAAAAAAGAGACGAAACCGCGAAATACAATGTGGTTAACCTCACTTCCTGCGGGTTATTAAAGAAGCGAAAAGATTTTTCATACCGTTCTACCCCACATTTTTAATTTTTTAAGGTAAAAAAACGTGAAGTACATGGTTTACCTGGTCACAGGATTGTTGTCGTTATTTATGTCTTTGCCAGCTTTTTCGAACGATTTCGACACTACTTACTGGTTTACCCCCGAAGCTAAAAATCTGGTTTATCTGAAGACGCACACCGGTGAAGTGGTAATACTGCTTTCAGGAGACACTGCGCCCACCCACAAAGAACGCTTTAGTGATTTGGTGGAAGAAGGTTTCTATGATGGCAAATATTTTTATCGCGTTATTGAAGGCTTCGTAGCACAAGGTGGCAGTAATGAAGAGAATCAGCCCTTTGCACTCGCCTCGCCGCTGAAAGCAGAGTTTCATCGCTCCCCTATCCCGAAAAAAACTGTCGTCGTCGAACCCGAGGCGCCCCATGCTCCTGCTACCGGGTATCTCAATGCAATGCCGGTGGGTATCGACAAAAACAATAATCAGATATGGCACACACACTGTCCTGGTACGGTCGCGTTTGCCCGGGACGTAGACAAAAATACCGCTACCACAGAGTTTTACGTGGTTATCGGACAAGCGCCACGGCATCTGGACAAGAATATGTCAGTGATTGGACGTGTGCTTCTGGGACTGGAGCATCTTCAGCGTTTACCCCGGGGAGCGCGTGAAAAAGGGGGTATCATCAATGCGCCTGATACGCCAAGTCGCATCATTTCTGTACGGTTAGGCACCCAGCTGCCTGCGGAAAAGCAACGCACTTTCCGTATTCAGACCGCCACTCATCCCGATTATCAGCAAAAGCTGGCAAATGCCCGCAATCTGGATAACCCGTTTTTTCATGACAAGTCGCTCACACCACGGACAATTGACGTTTGTTATTACCAGACAAGTGTCGAGGAAATCACAGCGAAGTAGTGCTGAAACTGGTTAATTGCACAACAATTAGTGCGCTTTTTAGCCCTTACGGGTTAGATATTAGGCACTTAAATAAATGTGTAAAAAAAGGGGTTGACGGTACGAACTCATATCCGCATAATACGCGCCACTTCCTGAGAGGGAAGGAAAACAACGGAGGCTACGTAGCTCAGCTGGTTAGAGCACATCACTCATAATGATGGGGTCGCAAGTTCGAATCTCGCCGTAGCCACCATTTCACACTAACCCAGTTAATGGGTTTTTTATTGTGTGAAAGCCAAGGCGGAAGTGGTGGAATTGGTAGACACGCTGGATTTAGGTTCCAGTGCTTCACGGCGTGAGAGTTCAAGTCTCTCCTTCCGCACCACCGTTGGGGTATAGCCAAGTTGGTAAGGCAGCGGGTTTTGATCCCGCCATTCGTAGGTTCGAGTCCTGCTACCCCAGCCATTTTTCCAAGTAATTGCGCACTCTGCGCAGTTGCCTCTTGGGGTATAGCCAAGTTGGTAAGGCAGCGGGTTTTGATCCCGCCATTCGTAGGTTCGAGTCCTGCTACCCCAGCCATATTGAAAAAACCGGTCAATGACCGGTTTTTTTGTGTCTGCATTCTGCGCATTTCTCGCTTTCTGATTAATCTCTCATTTGCTGCCCGTATTAACGTGCCTATCTACGGCTACGAAAATGACCAAAGACAACCCAGCGCAGGGAAACCCTGCCATTTCATTCACTAATCTCCTTTCACACCGGTCCGCTCTGTGTGATGCTGACTACCCGGTGCGTTAAAATTCCGCCTGGCACGGCAGGATAGACTTCCATACGGCTAAACACGTGCTATGATAGCGTCCAGCCAATAGGTTAAAAACAACGATAAAAGGAAATACCGTGGTTAACGATTTTGTCTCAGCGGTCAATAATGTGTTGTGGGGCGATGGGCAAGTACTCATTGTAATGCTGCTTGTTTGCGGTGTGTGGTTCACGGTGAAGCTGAAAGGAGTGCAACTGCGCCATTTCACGCACATGTTCGCACTCATGAAGAACAGTAACACCGCAACCCGCGAAGGTATCAGTTCATTTCAGGCACTATGTACCAGCCTGTCTGCCCGTGTGGGCACCGGCAACCTCGCGGGGGTTGCCGTGGCGATTTCTCTGGGTGGTGCCGGCGCGATTTTCTGGATGTGGATGATTGCCCTGCTCGGTATGGCCACCGGTTTTGCAGAAAGCGTGCTCGGTCAGCTTTATAAGGTGAAAGATGAAAACGGCGAGTTTCGTGGCGGGCCTGCGTACTATATCAAACAAGGCCTGAACAAAACCTGGCTGGCAGTAGCATTCTCACTGTGTTTGTTTTTCGGCTATGGCTTTGTGTTTAGCGCGGTGCAGGCGAATACTATTACCGATGCATTAAATAATGCTTATCAGATTCCAGATACCTGGTCAGGGATCGCCATTATTGTGCTTGCAGCACTGATTGTTGTAGGTGGCCTGCGCGGGATTGCACGCTTTGCTGAATATGTAGTGCCTTTTATGGGTATTGGTTATGTGCTGGTAGCACTAGCCATTACGTTTATGAACATCGATGCGGTACCTGCGATGCTATGGGACATCATCAGCAAAGCCTTTGGTTTACAAGAGGCGGGGGCAGGCGCTTTAGGCGCGGCGATTAAAAACGGTATTCAGCGCGGTTTGTATTCCAATGAGGCAGGGTCAGGCTCGGTGCCACACGCAGCAGCCAGTGCCGCGCCAAACCCAAACCACCCGGTGTCTCAGGGATATATACAGATGCTTGGTGTGTTTTTAGATACCATGATTTTATGTACCGCCACTGCCTTTATTATCCTGCTGGCAGGCGGTACAGCCTCTGAAAAAATGGAAGGCATTCGTCTGACACAATCCGCAATGAGTGAACATCTGGGTGAAGGAGGCACCGATTTTGTCGCTGCTGCCATTTGCTTATTTGCGTTTACCTCTGTGGTAGCAAACTACGCCTACGGCGAGAGTAATCTGCACATGTTTAAGCTGGATAATCGTCCTGGCCGTGCAGCATATACCATCGGGTATCTGGGTATGATTTTCTGGGGTGCTCAGGCGGCCCTACCAGAGGTGTGGGCTATGGCAGATATGGCATTAGGGCTGATGACCGTGATTAATATAACCGCCATCGTCTGGCTGACTCCCACCATTGTGTCTATCAGTAAGGACTATTTCGCCAAACACGACAAGGGCGAGCGGCCTGAGTACAAAACCGGAGATTGTGAAATTCAGGGTAAGTCAGAAGACGGTATCTGGTAGGCGGGAAAAATAAAACCGTACCAGAACATCGTATTTCATGGACGGCCCTACCCCGATGCTACAGCCAACATATCAGCAGGCTTTAGTCAGATAGCCTGCAAGAGATAAAAAAGCGTGCCCTGGCACGCTTTTTTGTATTCTAATTACGTTGAACGGACACACTATTGTCGTCCTGCTACAGAAAAACGCAGAAACGAGGCGTACAGCCGATATGGCAGACGGCGAACTGACTTCAGCGGCGAATTATTCTTTATCCGCCTGTTACCTGTTTTATTTACCCTTATTTACCCTTGCAGCATTAATCTTATCAATTGGGCAACCAGCAGGATCCCCATCAGCGGCCAGATCCACTTGGCCCATTTTGCCGCGTCCTCGTTACTGATACGCATTTTCGAGCGCTCAATCAGCGGCACGACAATAAACAGCGCGCCAAACAGGACTGCCAATAGTATTAAAACTTCCATTGATTTAACCCCAGAGCATACTTTAGTACTTCCCGTTTAGCCGGTTTTACTTTATCAGCCACGGTGAGTAATTGATTTCGTATCCATTTAAGTGGGCCCGAATTGTTACTAAACAAGAGGTAGAAACTGTCCATACCCGCCATCATCAGCGCATTGTCCCGTTGTCTCGGCTTTTCATATTTCGTTTTAAGTGCACGATAAAATGCCAGTTGGCTGATGTCGGGGCCACTCGCTGTCAGCGCGAGTAACGACTCGATGTCCCGAAACCCAAGATTGACTCCCTGCCCTGCCAGCGGATTAATGGTATGCGCGGCATCGCCCACTAACACCACCGAGGGCGTAACATACGCACTGGCGTGGGAACGGGTTAATGGAAACGCCGCTTTATCCTGTATGGTAAAGTCGTTGTCACCGGCGATCAGTCGATCAGGAAAAGCGGCAAGGACACGGGCTTTTAGAGCGTCATTCGACAACCCTTTTAGCTCAGCAACGGTTTTGGCATCGTCATACCAGATAAGCGATGCAAAATTATCATACATGGGCAGGTATGCCCGAGGGCCAGTAGGATAAAAACGTTGCCAGGTGACGGGCGCTGCGGTTTGGTGCATTTTTACTGTTATTCCCAGTGCCTGTTGCTCGTACTGCCAGCCGCTACTGCCAATATCGGCAGCCTTTCTTACCGCTGAACGCGCGCCATCAGCACCGACTACCCACTGCGCCTCAATGTTGGTCCCGTCAGCTAAGGTCAGCGTGCTGGCATCCCCCGCGTTGAAATCAAAGCTTGCCACCGGGCTTTGGGTAAACCAGGTCACGTTATCGAAATCCTTAAGTGCCTCATAGCAACCAAGTTGTAAAATACGATTTTCAACAAAATAACCTAACTGGGGTAAGTTCACAGACTCAGCAGAGAACGTGGTTTCGTTGCCTTCTTCTTCCCACACAGCCAGACCGGTGTAAGGTCTTACCCGCATCGCGTTAATGTGTTTCCATGCCCCCAGGGCCCGCAGTATAACCACCGAGTGTTCACTGATAGCAGAGACCCGCAAATCCGGTCCAGAGTTTGGATCAAATGGCGTCGGCACTGCAGTCTCAACCAGCGCGACGTTATAGCCTTGCTGCGCCAGCCCTAATGCCAGCGAGGCCCCCACCATACCGCCGCCGTTAATACAAAAATCGTACATGACATCTCCTATTCCTTAACGGCATTATGACCCAAACGTTTGCGCGCCGCCATGATGCAGCGCAATGTGACTACGTTACGTTGTGTAAATTTGAATTCTGTGGCTGACAGCAGCCAAAACTGACCGCAGCAGGGCACAGTCTATCCATTTAGCGCATTCCCGGGTGCACGCGAAAGCGTACAGCCAGAAGCAGATTTAGCCTCTCTGCCTCTGTGCAAAACGCTTTAAAACGGGTAAAATGTGCGGCTATTTTGAACATCCACCAGCCATCTTCGGAATTCGCACAGTCAGGTGCCCCGCCGGGCTTCTCAACATGAAGTCAGAGTAAGGCTAAAACGCTGGTGCAAACATACAGGTTATCAAGTAGTTATGACCAAAAAGCTGTATATCAAAACCTGGGGCTGCCAAATGAACGAGTACGACTCGGAAAAAATGGCAGACCTGCTGGATTCGACACATGGCTATAGCCAGGCCGACGCGCCGGAAGATGCCGACGTTATCCTGCTTAACACCTGCTCTATCCGGGAAAAAGCTCAGGAAAAAGTATTTCACCAATTAGGCCGCTGGAAAAACCTGAAACAAACCAAACCCGACCTGATTATTGGTGTGGGAGGTTGCGTGGCATCCCAGGAAGGCGAGCTTATTCGCCAGCGCGCGCCTTTCGTTGACTTGGTTTTCGGTCCACAAACTTTGCATCGCCTGCCTGAGATGATTAACCAGTTAAAAGGTGGTGAAAAGTCAGTGGTTGATGTCAGCTTTCCGGAAATTGAAAAATTTGACCGTCTGCCAGAACCCCGTGCTGAAGGCCCTACTGCGTTTGTCTCTATTATGGAAGGCTGCTCCAAGTACTGCAGCTTCTGTGTGGTGCCCTATACCCGCGGTGAAGAAGTCAGCCGCCCTGCGGATGACGTGATCCTTGAAATCGCACAATTAGCCCAGCAGGGCGTTCGTGAAGTGAACCTGCTTGGACAAAACGTAAATGCCTACCGAGGTGAAAATCACGATGGCAGCATTTGCCGTTTCTCTGAGTTGCTGGAACTGGTAGCGGCAATCGATGGAATTGATCGTATTCGCTATACCACGTCACATCCGGTGGAGTTCACCGATGACATTATTGAGGCGTACGCGTCAATCCCTGAACTGGTGGATCATCTCCATTTGCCGGTACAAAGCGGTTCCGATCGTATTTTAAACCTGATGAAGCGCGGCCATACTGCATTGGAGTACAAATCTACCATTCGTCGTTTGCGCAAGGTGCGTCCGAATATCAGCATGTCCAGTGACTTTATCATTGGCTTCCCTGGTGAGACCGATGCGGATTTTGAAGCCACCATGGATCTGATTCAGGCCATTGATTATGACCTGAGCTTCAGCTTCATTTACAGCGCACGTCCTGGCACACCAGCTGCCGATGCCGTAGATGATGTCAGCGAAGAAACCAAAAAACAGCGCCTTTATTTGCTGCAACAACGTATTAATCAGCAGGCACTGCGAATTGCCCGCAATATGGTGGGTACGGAGCAACGTATTCTGGTTGAAGGACCGTCAAAGAAAAGCCCCATGGAATTACAGGGCCGCACGGAAAACAACCGTGTTGTAAACTTTGAAGGAACACCAGACATGATTGGCGAATTCGTCGATGTGAAAGTGACCGATGTGTTTACCAACTCTTTACGTGGCGATGTGGTTCGTCGCGAGAAAGACATGGGGTTGCGTGTCGCCGTTTCGCCCCAATCTATTATGGCTAAGCATTTGCACGAACAGCCCGACGCCACCGGTGTGGGTCAGTTTGTGCCAACAGCATAAATTTTTTAAAGCGAGGATATCAGTAACTTGAGTACTTTGGTCAGCAACGAAATTATTTTAGAACCAGAAGATAACAAAAGACTTTCCAGCCTGTGTGGCCCATTTGACGATAACATCAAACAGATTGAACGTCGGTTGGGTGTGGAGATCACGTACCGAAGCAATGCCTTTAAGGTGTTGGGTGAACCACAGCAGGCCAGTGGAGCCTCTGAGCTGCTCAAATTACTGTATATTGAAACCCAGCCAGTGAAAGGTGTCATTCCTGACCTGGATGCCGAGCAGGTGCATCTGGCAATTCAGGAGGCACGCTGCCTGGAACGGGCCGAAGCCGGCCATTATGCCAAGGATGTTCATATCCGCACTAAGCGTGGCGTTATCAAGCCACGCAACCCTAACCAGTCGCAGTACGTTGATAACATTATCAATCACGATATCAGCTTCGGTATTGGCCCTGCTGGTACCGGTAAAACCTACCTGGCGGTTGCCTGTGCCGTAGATGCGCTGGAGCGACAGGAAGTGCGTCGCATCCTGCTCACACGTCCAGCTGTGGAAGCTGGTGAAAAGCTCGGTTTTCTGCCCGGTGATCTTTCGCAAAAAGTCGATCCTTATCTGCGCCCGCTTTATGATGCCCTGTTTGAAATGCTCGGTTTCGAGAAAGTAGAAAAGCTGATGGAACGTAATGTCATCGAAGTTGCACCACTGGCTTACATGCGTGGCCGTACGCTTAATGATGCCTTCATCATTCTGGATGAAAGTCAGAACACGACGACAGAACAGATGAAAATGTTTCTGACGCGGATCGGCTTTAATTCAAAAGCGGTTATAACCGGAGACATCACTCAGGTTGACCTGCCACGTGGCGTGCGCTCAGGGCTTCGCCACAGCATTGACGTGCTCAATTCAGTGAACGATATTTCATTTAATTTCTTTAATGCCACCGACGTAGTGCGCCACCCGGTTGTAGCGCGAATTGTGCAGGCGTATGAAGCCCATGACGCCGAGCAGGAAAAAATTCGCAAAGCCAAAAAAGAAGAAGCGATGAAGCAGGCTGAAGACAGTGCCGCTGCAGCCGACAAATCAAACAAGAGCGATAAATCATGACCGCACAGGTCGATTATCAACGTGCATTTGAATCCGAACAACTCATTCCTGATGAAGCTCAGGTAACGGCCTGGGCATCCGAGGTCTATGAGGCACAAGGCGTAAGCGATCAGGAAGTGACCATTCGCTTTGTTGATGAAGAAGAATCACAGGCACTGAATTATCAGTTCCGCGGCAAAGATAAGCCCACCAATGTATTATCTTTTCCCTTCGAATGTCCTCCCGATATCCCGGTAAATTTACTGGGCGATCTGGTAGTTTGTGTTCCGGTTATCCACCGCGAAGCCGAAGAACAGGGAAAGAATGTAGAGCATCATTATGCCCATATGATTGTTCATGGCATTCTGCATCTGTTGGGTTTCGATCACCAGAACGACGACGAAGCGGAAGAAATGGAAAGCCGCGAAATTCACATTTTGTCTCAATTAGAGATTGACGATCCTTACCAGGAACATTAACTTGGCGTTTGGATATAAGAAATTACGGAAATTATGAGCGACGATAACCCCCACTCTACCAACGGCTCCCCGGGACGAAGTTGGTTAGACAAACTAAAACTGACATTCACTGGCGAGCCGCAAAGCAAGCAAGACCTGGTTGAAGTGATTACGGAAGCCGAACAACGCGAACTTATCGATCCGCAGACAAGGGAGATGATAGAAGGCGTAATAGGCGTAAATGAAATGCGGGTTCGGGACATCATGATCCCACGCGCTCAAATGACTACCATCGACATCGAGCAAAATGTAGAAGAGTTTCTGCCAGTTATGCTCGAGTCTGCCCACTCCCGCTTCCCTGTTATCAGTGAAGATAAAGACCATATTGAAGGGATACTGCTGGCAAAGGATTTGCTGAGCTACGCCTTTAACCCTGAAAGAGAATTCCAGCTTCGCGACATTCTGCGCCCTGCGGTTATCGTTCCGGAAAGTAAACGGGTAGATGTGCTGCTAAAAGAGTTTCGTCAGCAGCGTTATCATATGGCAATCGTGGTGGATGAATATGGCGGCGTTTCCGGTCTGGTTACTATCGAAGATATTCTGGAGATCATCGTCGGTGAAATCGAGGATGAATACGACACCGAAGAAGACGGTACAGACGACATTCGTCCCCTCAACAAATACACCTATTCAGTAAAAGCGCTAACGCCGGTGGAAGAATTTAACAGCTTTTTTGAAACCAGCTTTAGTGAAGAGGAAGCTGACACTATTGGCGGTATTGTGCTCAAAGCATTCGGGCATATGCCGGCAACCAATGATGAGATCAATATTGGTGATATTCAGTTTAAAATTACCAATTCAGATAAGCGCCGCCTGGTGCAACTTAAGGTTACCGTTCCGTCATTGGAGTAATTGACGCTGAAAGCACTGGTTTCCCCCTTACTACTTTTACTGAGTGGCGCCAGCCTTACGCTGGCGTTTGCGCCTTTCTCTATCTGGCCGGTGGCTCTGCTTGCGCTGGGTCTGGGGATAAGACGGGTAGCAAAAGCACCGGGTAATGGCTTTAAAGCCGGATGGTTGTTCGGCTTTGGCTGGTTTGGTGCAGGTATCAGTTGGGTTCATGTCAGTATTGCCGATTTCGGCGGCTTACCTCTAATTGCCTCTGTAGCTTTGATGGCTCTGCTTTGTGGCTATCTGGCGCTGTATCCCGCCCTTGCGCTCTGGATCAACAAGAAATACTTTTCCGTAGCGGTGTGGCCGCTAACCCTGCCATTGCTCTGGTTCATTTCCGAGTGGCTCAGAAGCTGGGTACTTACAGGCTTTCCGTGGTTATCACTAGGCTACAGTCAATTGGATAGTCCGCTGCTGGGCTGGTTTCCGGTAATCGGTGAGACCGGCGTTACCGCTCTGCTCATCAGTCTGGGGGCACTGCTAGCGATAAGTCAGACACTCCCCCGTATTGTCCTATCATCACTGGCGGTGGTGATTGCTTATGTCAGTGGATGGGTTGCCAGTCAGCATGACTGGGTAACTGCCCATAAAAGATATGACGTTGCCATGGTTCAGGGTAACATCAAACAGTCTCTGCGGTGGGTACCCGAACAGGACGTTCCTACCATGCAAAAATACCAGGCGCTCACTGAAGGCCTGTGGGATAACGACCTCATCATCTGGCCGGAAGCTGCCATACCCAAACTGGAGTATCTGGCGCAGGAATTTATACTGGAAATGGATGCCCGCGCAGCGAAGCAAAATGCGGCACTGATTACCGGTGTGGTAAACTACAATTTTGAATCTGATGAAGCCTGGAATAACCTTCTGGTGCTGGGCAAAGAAGATGCTGACGCACAAACCGGGCATTATCGGTATTTTCATAATAACCGCTATGCAAAACACCATTTGCTGCCGGTGGGAGAATTTGTGCCGTTTGAGGATTTTCTGCGCCCACTGGCCCCGCTGTTTGACTTGCCCATGTCCTCTTTTTCACGTGGGGATTTTGTGCAAAAAAACCTAACCGCCAACGGCATTCATCTGGCACCGGCAATTTGTTTTGAAATCGCTTTCCCGCGTCAGGTGATGGCAAACGTACACGATGATACTGACATGATCATTACCGTTAGCAATGATGCCTGGTTTGGCCGTTCACATGGTCCGGCGCAGCACCTGCAAATCGCCCGGGCACGCGCCGCGGAAACTGGTCGCCCGGTTATTCGTGCCACCAATAATGGCATTACCGCATTTATTGATCACAAGGGACACATAACGTCGCAGTTGGAACAGTTTGCAGCTGGCAGCATTGAAGCGCCGGTAATCGCTATGCGAGGCATGACACCCTACCGCTATTTTGGCGATTTTCTCGCCCTGTGCATGACGTTTGCCGCATTTATTGTCGGGATTGGGTTGTCGCGCAAAAAAGCAAAGTAATCGCGCCATTCGCGCTTTTTGCCGCAAGCGCTGCCCTTTTCAATCTGACGTTGGTAAAGTGAATTGGTCCACCTCAATTGGTGTCGGCTTATGGTCAGGTAAATTTAGCCTATCCAACACACTACGGCGCTCTTCTATATAGACTCTTTTCTGTAACAGTAAAGCGCTTACGTGTACCGTCAAAATAACAATATCGAAACCACAAGGGAATAACATGAAACGACTAACACTGCTGTTATTGAGCATGGTGATCACCAGCGCGTTTGCTGCGCCTAAAGTGATTACCGCAGACAGAATGATTGACGTAGAAAGTGGCAAGCTTATTAACAATGCTGTTGTGGTAGTGGACGGTAATCAAATCCAGGCTGCAGGTGTGCAGGGCCGGGTAACCATACCTGATGATGCTGAGCGGGTTGACCTGGGCAACGCGACGTTAATGCCTGGCCTCATGGATATGCACGTACATTTAACCAGCGATGCCACTAAGCACGGCTACAAGCGCTTGTCGGTTTCACTGCCCCGCGCTGCCATCACCGGCGTTAAACATGCACAAGACACCTTAATGGCAGGTTTCACTACGGTCAGGAACGTTGGCGCTCCTGGCTTTGCTGACGTGGCGCTACGTGATGCCATTAACGCGGGTGATGTCCCTGGCCCACGCATGTTCGTCGCAGGTCCGTCACTTGGCGTCACCGGCGGCCACTGCGATAGCAACCTGCTCCCTTATGAATACGAAGACTACAGCGAAGGCGTAGCGGATGGTCCATGGGAAGTTCGCAAAGCAGTGCGTCGTAATATCAAATATGGCGCTACCGTTATTAAGTTCTGTGCGACTGGCGGCGTGCTGTCTAAAGGTACCAAGGTAGGCGCGCAACAATATACGCTGGAAGAGATGAAGGCGTTAATTGCCGAGGCGCATTTACGTGGACTGACTGTGGCAACGCATGCCCACGGCACCAGCGGCATTAAAGATGCTATTCGCGCTGGCGTTGATTCGGTGGAGCACGTAAGTTTGCTGGATGATGAAGCCATTGAGCTGGCACTGAAAAATGGTACTTATTTCTCTATGGACATTTACGTAACTGAATACATTCTGGGCGAAGGCGAAAAAGCCGGCATTCTTGAAGAAAGTCTGAACAAGGAGCGTGTAGTAGGTAAGCGTCAGCGCGAGAACTTTGAAAAGGCCGTGAAAGCGGGTGTAAAAATGGTATTTGGCTCAGACGCTGGTGTCTATCCTCATGGTGATAACGGCAAACAATTTGCCCGCATGGTGAAGTTCGGCATGACCCCTATGCAGGCCATACAGGCCGCTACCATCAATCCAGCCACGTTGCTTAAGCAACAGGACACCTTAGGCAGCCTGTCTGAGGGTAAGCTGGCTGACATGGTTGCCGTTCCAGGTAACCCATTGGAAGATATGCAGAAAATGGAAGATATCCGTTTCGTTATGAAGGATGGCCAAATCGTAAAAACACTGGCAATGTAATTTTTTTCATATTTTCTACTTGAAAAAATTCTCGCTATCCTCACTTTAATGTTGTCGGTGCTGAATGGTCAGGCCGACAACACTGCCGCCGTTAATCGGGGCACATTTAACTTACATATTGCTTAATTTTGAGGATATGACTATGCGTACTATCGATCTATCTCCACTTTACCGTTCATTTATTGGCTCAGATCATCTGGCTAATCTGGTTGATGCTGCCAGCAGAACTGAAAAGCAAAGCAGTTACCCTCCTTACAACATTGAATTGCGTGGCGAAGACAACTACCGCATTACTATGGCCGTGGCAGGTTTCAGCGAAGACAATATCACCATAGAGGTACAGGAGAATACGCTGACTGTAGCAGGAAAAGTGGAATTTCCAGACACTGAGAAAAAACGTGAGTTTCTGCACAAAGGAATTTCCGATCGTAATTTCGAACGCAAGTTCCAGTTAGGTGATCATGTTGAAGTAACAGGAGCAGACATGGAACATGGACTGCTACATATTGATATGAAGCGAGTCATACCTGAGGCGAAAAAGCCTCAAATGATTGAGATTGGAAAAGCATAATCTCAGTCCCCTAGCCTGCTTGGAACAGGCTCAGGTCTTCCCGGACACGAAAGCGGCGCCACTCGGCGCCGTTTTCATATCAGCTTCATGGCTTCTATGATGTTTTCTACTACCGCACCTATTGCCCACGACGCAGGAATTGACAGCAAAATTAACGATGATTTAATCCCCTGAGGAATATCAACGGGCCATTCGGAAACAGCAGTTATTTCTTGCTTTGCATTGATCAGTGCACTGAGTCTGCGTAAGCGTTCCGGATCATCGGTCAATCGTCGTTGTCTTTGGCTGTTATCATTAAACAGCGTTTTAATAGCATCGTTGATTCGAGATACAGCCATGTCTTTTTTATTTGAGATAACTGACTGGATCCGGGTAACCGGCCAGAACAGAAAACACACTAACACAATAAATACCGTTGCAACGATGATCCTGTCTACCCAGGGAACGTCGCGCCCTAGCCAGAACAGCGGTACAAGACACAACCCGATAGCGCTGATAATGGCATTGGTAATCACCAGGTCCGATAAGTGGCTCAGTTTTTCAATCCCAAAAAGATCAATCAGACGTGTGTTCAGAAAATGCTTTAACACAAACTGAGTGATGAAAATCAGCTCGTAGATAACCAGAAAGATAAGCCCCCAGAAGAAAAATGCGATAAAGCACAAATACAGCTCTAATGCACCGGAGTCAGCTCGCAACAGGTTCTCTGATAGCAAATAGACGCTGGTCATCACCAGCGAAAAAATGACGGCAGCCCGCTTTCCGTTCCTCACACCACGATCCAGATGTGATTCCATTTCTGCAGGCGACATAGACACCTTGTTACGTTTTAGAAATAGTTGCAGGCAAGCACGCCAGCGCTGATTCAGATGATAATGAGAAAACAACATAAAACCTGACATCAGAGGCAGTGCTATCGCCCCGTTTCTCATTCGCAGACCGTCAGACTGCGTCAACGTGGCAGGATCAAAGGCACCCAGCAAGAAAGCAATAAACATCATTACCAGTGAAATGGCGACAAATGAAAACGAGTAGCGTACTCGCTGAAGGCCATGCCCCTGCATTACATTATCTGCTTCATAAGCTGAGCGACTACGCCGGAACCGGTCCATGAAACTACCGGCAATACCATAAGCACAACAATTTTTATGGTGGAGGGGAAAGTCATTGGCCATACAGGCGCATTACTGATTTCTTTTCGCACTGTGAGCAAGTCTGAAATAAACTGAAGCCGAGCTGTATTGTCGACCAACCGCCGATCATCTTTTTGTGGTGCGGAAGCGCCTTTAAGCTGTATTTTTAATGTGTCGTTAATTCTCGACAGCGTCATTTCTCTGCGCAAACTGACGATTTTACTCATCTCGATAACAGGCTGGAGCAGTATCAACAGGATAACCAGTGAAAATACCAGCATCAGCAGAGCGTCTGCCAGCGGCAGCGTAATGAACAAAGCATTCAATCCGAAAATGGTCAGCAACAGTGAGGCTACAAGAAAATTCGTAACGACCAGATGACATACCGGGCGCAGTCTCTCTATCTCAAACAACCTGACACGAAAATATTGGTTCAGGTGTTTACGAAGAAATTTCAGAGTCAATACATTGGCTGTCAGTACATGGAGTATGCTCAGCCACAACGGGAATGCCTGCACTAACAATATTATTCGTCGTGGCTCATCCCCCAGGGTCGCAGTGATCTCTTGAGACACCAGATATGCCGTTGATAAGACCAGTGCCGCAATAACCAGCATCCATCTGAGCTGTTCAACACGACTGACCATGATCCGCACCAACCAGCCTTCCATCCGTGAGAGGTTATCGTGGCGTCGGTGACTTATGACGGCGGCCAGATACTGCGACGCCTTAACCACATTGATGCGGTATCCCCACCACGCCATTGCTGTCAAAATGGGGATGACAAACGCCGCCCCCGCATCCCGTGCTGCAAGTGAATCAGGCGGATGTGAAAAGGAAATAAACCCCAGCAGGGAATTAACCGACAATAATATCATGCCGTAAAATAACGGCGCCGCTGCGAGCTCTCTGGCGTTTCGCATATGCTTCTGCAAACTGCTTCCCTTCAGTTTTATGGCTGCTCCTATTAAAGACCATGGTCAAAAAACAGGCAAGTTTTAACGCACTTTACCCTCGTCACGGTGAACACTGATCTTATCGGCGCTACGCAATCACAAGACGTCAGCCTGCCTGTCATGGATGCGCAATGTAAAAATAAAATTTTTTTTGAAATGCGACTTGAAAACAATTTGCACGGATATATATATCTTATGTCGACGCTGAATGGCCAGGTCGACAAACAAAATCAGAGTCGCCAGCAAACTGGGGCTCGTTAATCACATATTGCTTTATATTGAGGATATGACTATGCGTACTATCGATCTATCTCCACTTTACCGTTCATTCATTGGTTCAGACCATCTTGCATCGCTTGTCGATGCGGCAACACGTGCCGAGAAACAAAGCTCTTACCCGCCATACAACATTGAGTTGCTGGGTGAAGACAAATATCGCGTAACAATGGCCGTTGCAGGCTTTAGCAAAGATGACGTCACCATTGAAGTTCAGGAAAACACGCTGACCGTTACCGGCAAGAAAGCCGATGACGAGAAAGAAGCCACTGAAGAACGTAAGTTCCTTCACAAAGGTATTTCTGAAAGAAACTTCGAGCGTAAGTTCCAGTTAGGCGACCATGTAAAAGTACTGGCTGCTGACATGGAACATGGCTTACTGCACATCGATATGGAGCGCGTCATTCCTGAAGCGAAGAAGCCACGTCAGATTGAGATTGGTTCACGCTTAATTGAAAACAAATAACCGTTAGTCAGGTTAATGAAAAACGGCGCTTCTGGCGCCGTTTTTTTTATTCCTTTATCACTACCGTGCCCGCAATATAATCGTGAATAGCCCGTCGCTTTTGGTTGGTCAGCATAGAAATAACTTCCAGCAGATGCCAGACCAGCAAACTCCATGTAAACATCATCAACCCCATCTCAAGCCAGCCAGAAATATTCGTGATAACGCCCCACTGCAGTAAAGAAGCAACAATTATGATGACCAGTGTGGACATAATTGGCACACAGTCGCGCAGCGCAGCCTGAGCAAAGGTAATCGCAGACTCGGTTTTTTCATCCAGTACCTTAACTCCCGTCACCATTTTTCCAAGAGTCTGACCATACAGGCCATGCATGATAACGGCATAGGCGATAAGGATGGCACTGTCTATCCACCAGAACCATGGTGACTCTTTGAACCCGGTCAGCAAGGAAAGTACTCCTAAGCCAATGGCGGTTATCAGCGAGTCGACAATCATGGCCCCTACCCTTGGACCAAACGTTTTGTATTTATCCAGTGGGTCGGTTTCGTCACTGTGTTGTTGCTCGTCGTGACTAAAAGTATTCAGTAATCTATCAAGCTGTGCTGCCCTTTGAGGGTAAAGGGTGCGATCAACTGACTCCCTGGCTTCAACCAGTTCGTCGAATGTGTAGCGGGAATATTCTGGTGTGTCCACGGTATCTCCATTTACTCTTATTGTTTTTCCTTTTAAGACAAGGTTGATAATAAGTGCTGTACCCAGCGTTAGTAAATAGTAACCACTCGTTTGCGATACATGGCGCTGATAATGATGACGTATTACGAAGCGCCGGTTATGCGACGGCCTGAGAGAGTGAACGGGGAGACAGCCTATTCATGAAACCAAGGGTGACAGGATGGTCTGACAAGCCATGGGCAGAAAAAACCTAACGTGATAATGGCGCAGAAATCTAAAAAGGTATGCCATTAGTTTAGGAGAGGTTTACATTTTACTTTGATAAACTGCTTTATCTACTATAACTGCCAGGGTATTTGATGAATCAGGAACAAATCAATAATCCGTTGCACGGGCTTACGTTGGAAACGATTTTAACTCGGCTACATGAGCACTACGGTTGGAATGGCTTATATCAACGGGTAAGGGTAAATTGCTTTAGTAATGACCCTTCAATTAAATCATCACTAAAATTTTTACGTAAAACACAATGGGCCAGGGATAAAGTAGAGTCATTGTACTTAGATACGTTTACGTAATGGAGTGAAGCTGCGCATAACAATTTACTGTTGGCGCTCGCTTCGTTCGCTGGGACGCAAACACGGCACCGCTTCGCGATTATAGCCCATGCTTGCGCCCCAAAGCTTTGTATTAAGGGGCAGGAATAGCAGATGCAAAAATCGCAGATTATGAAAGACAAGATTATTTCAGCAGTGAGAACATTTGCTACCTCGAAAACATCAGGCAGCAAAGTAGTCCCCGATATGTCTGAACTAATTGAAGCTACATCTTTGTTACCTCTTTCTGGTTTTGACTACTGGGAACGAATCATTCGATCAGAATTTTCTTCAACCGTAAGGGAGCCTCTTTCCCCCAAATGGAAACTGTGGTCAAGACCTAAGGAATTCGTAACCTGGCTTGATCTTCTTAGCTGGGATGGCTACAAACGTGAAAAAGCGCTTCGAGCTTTATCTGGGGCTGCTCCGAATACTTTCTTTTATTCCCTTGCAGTTCGTAGACTTAATGACTGGGTGCCCCAGGTTCGTAAAGCCGCGAGGGAGAAACTACCAGAGATAACAAGATCAACTGCTCCTGAATATGTAGTTGAGGCATTGTGCGTTGCGCTTTCAAACTGGAACTCCTGGGGTAGGATAGAAAAAGCAGATAAAGCGGTTCTTCTGGAAATTATTAGTGAAAAGCATTTAGCAAAATCCCTACGGTCTAAGCTAATCATGTCTGCTTCAGGGCCAATGCCTTCTCTTTTTTCTCAGCTTGGTCGCACTGCGATACTTGATGATCACATTGCAAAAATAGCTACATCTGCAATTCAGCCATCGGTTCGGGCTAGGGCCTACCGCAGCTTGTTTGAAGGACGGATTGTATGGTTCGAAGACCGAAAATGGGTGTGGACTGATATAAGGTACTGCGAAGGCCGGCTAAAGCCTGTCATACGTGAGCGGAAGTTAGAAATTGACATCCCGCTAATAGACTTACTAAAGAGATCATCTGAAGATAGTTCTCCCATTGTTAGGCGCGTTTCAGCAGAATTTCTAATACGAGAACTGGGAAGTCTAGGTACAAAGGCAACAGTTTTTGCCGAACGCTTTGCTACAGATAACTCAAACTCTGTATCTGAAAGAGGTGAGTTTGCGTTAAGAAAATTAGACGAGGCAGAGCGAACTAATGCCTCTTAACAAACGTATGTTGTCGGACTAATTTTCCGCTGCCCCAAACCACAAGTAAATACGGGCATTAACCGTGCCCTCCTTGCCTGAAGCGGCAGTTTGATGATTCGTAAGTCAACTTTTGCTTTTCACTCATTGCTGCCTGATAGGCCAGGCCGAAAAGCTACAGGACGTTTATCAGATCAGAACGAGCCACTGCAAATCACAGCAGCCCCTTTAATCGTGCCAGACCAAACGCGTTACAGGTGGTGGCATCTTTGATTTCGCCGGCAACTATCTTAGCCTCAAGCTCCTTTACGCTGACTGTTTTGGATAACAGCCCTTCCTCTTCAGGGTCGAGGTTCTTTTGTGTCATAGTTAGGTCTCGGGCAACAAAAATATGGTAGCCCTGGTCGCAAAATCCATACGCCAGATACTGATAGCCTACGTAATCCCACTGCTTAGCTATTAGCCCGGTTTCCTCCTGTAGTTCTCCGGCTGCAAGCACCTGTGGGTCGGCATCGGGATTCTCTTCCCATGCTCCCTGCGGAAACTCCAGTTGACGTTCTCCAATGGGATAGCGGAACTGCTCCACCATGTACACGAGGTCATCCTGTACAGCAATAACAATCGCGAAGTCTGGCTTCTCTACCACACTGTAGACGCCCTCATTTCCGCTTTCCCGCAAAATGCGATCTTCACGTAGCGTCATCCACTTATTTTGGTACACAACCCGGCTGCTTAGCGTGTCAATTTCCTTTCCCATCGTATTCTCCTGGCTTACCGCAAGTGGCTTAATGTACTCGTAATCAAGGTATAAATCTTCACCATGAAACGCGTTCAACTGTTAGGGTAAAAGGCTATCATCTGAAAGACTTCACTGCGACTGTGTATTATCGGGAGCACGTGGTTCAATCTCACCCGCTTATGCTTGTTACAGACTCGCGTTTGGCTTAAACAAGCTTCTCTTTCACCATTTTCGCTTGTGTTGAACGAGAGAAAGCACTTATCAGTTCATCTTGTAGCCGGGTAACAGCTACTGAAAACAACGAGGAAAGCCACAATGACAAAAACATGGCTATAATAAAACGCTGTGGAGAACCCAAAGCTTAGACTGGCGGGGAATGAAAAAAGCCGGTAAAAACCGGCTTCTTGATATCAGATATACTCAACTTCGGAGATTTCATACTCCATTGGGCCGTTTGGCGTCTGAATGGTTACCACGTCATCCAGCTCTTTACCGATCAGGCCGCGAGCAATGGGTGAATTCACAGAAATCAGATTATTTTTGATATCCGCTTCATCATCACCCACGATGCGATAGCGTGTCTCTTCGTCGGTTTCCAGGTTCAGGATAGTTACAGTAGTCCCGAAAATCACCTTGCCGGTATTTTCCATCTTGGTAACATCGATGATCTGAGCATTAGATAGCTTGCCCTCGATATCCTGAATACGCCCTTCGCAAAAGCTCTGTTGTTCACGGGCTGCATGATACTCAGCATTTTCTTTTAAATCGCCATGTTCACGCGCTTCTGCAATCGCTTCGATAATGCGTGGACGTGTCTTGGTTTTCAGTTCGTTTAATTCGTCGCGCAATAGCTGTGCGCCACGAGCGGTCATCGGATACTGACTCATGGATTCGATCTCACTTCCTGATTGTCTTCGTTTGTCTGTGACAGAGATAAAAAGTGCGCCTTCAGGCGCACTTTTAAAACACTATTTAAGACAGGATAGCGCGTATCCTGCCTGTTGTCATCAAGGATTGATGCGGGCGTGCAGCTCTTGTACAGACGCCACTTTGCCTCGGTCATCAGCGGATTTTGCACGTACTGTGGCAAACGCCGCGTTCATCGTTGTGGTATAGGTTACCTTATTGATTAAGGCTTCACGACGAATATAAACCGAGTCGGTGATTGCCTGGCGTCCTTCCGTGGTGTTAATGATGTAATCATACTCACCATTTTTAATCGCATCGACGATATTCGGACGACCTTCGGACAACTTGTTCACCACGGTGCTCATAATGCCGGCATCGTAAAGCGTCGTTGCAGTGCCGCGCGTAGCCTCAATACTAAAGCCATTTTCCACCAGCGCCTTGGCCAGCTCAATGATTTTAGATTTATCCGTGTTACGCACAGACAACAGCGCTTTGCCTGACTTCGGCAGCGGCGATCCTGCGCCCAGGTTGGCTTTCGCGTACGCTTCTTCAAACGTATCGCCTACGCCCATCACCTCACCGGTAGAGCGCATTTCCGGCCCTAACAGCGGGTCTACACCCTGGAATTTCGCAAATGGCAGCACCACTTCTTTAACTGAGAAGAACGGCGGGATCACTTCGTCAGTAATGCCCTGCTCTTTCAGAGAAATCCCGGCCATGGCGCGCGCGGCGACTTTGGCAAGCGGAATACCCGTTGCTTTAGACACAAACGGTACCGTGCGTGCCGCACGTGGGTTCACCTCAATCAGGTACACCTCGCCGTCTTTAATCGCAAACTGGGTGTTCATCAGGCCCACAACACCAAGCTCCAGCGCCATGGCTTTCACTTGTTCACGCATGGTGTCCTGAATGGCTTTTGGCAGCGAGTGTGGTGGCAGAGAACACGCAGAGTCGCCAGAGTGAACCCCGGCTTGCTCGATATGCTCCATGATACCGCCAATAACCACGTCGGTACCGTCGCAGATAGCGTCGATGTCTACTTCAATGGCATCATCCAGGAAACGGTCCAGCAGTACCGGCGCGTCATTAGACACTTTAACCGCATCTGTCAGATAACGTTTTAAGTCTTTGATGTCATATACGATTTCCATCGCACGACCACCTAAAACATAAGACGGACGAACCACCAGCGGGAAGCCGATTTCATCAGCACGGGTCAGCGCCTGGTCAAAGTTGGTGACCGTCGCATTCGCAGGTTGCTTCAGGTTCAGCTTATTCACCATGTGCTGGAAGCGCTCACGATCTTCTGCACGGTCAATGGCATCAGGCGAGGTTCCGATAATCGGTACGCCGTTAGCCTCCAGTGCGCGCGCCAGTTTCAGTGGTGTCTGACCACCGTACTGCACAATTACGCCTTTTGGCTTTTCAACGTTTACGATTTCCAGTACGTCTTCCAGCGTGACGGGTTCGAAGTACAGGCGGTCGGAAGTGTCGTAGTCGGTAGATACGGTTTCCGGGTTACAGTTAACCATGATGGTTTCGTACCCGTCTTCACGCATCGACAATGCCGCGTGCACACAGCAATAATCAAACTCGATGCCCTGTCCTATCCGGTTAGGTCCACCGCCGAGTACCATGATTTTGTCTCTGTCTGATGGGTCTGCTTCGCACTCTTCGTCGTAGGTGGAGTACATGTATGCGGTGCTGGTTGCAAACTCCGCAGCACAGGTATCTACCCGCTTATATACTGGCTTAATACCAAAGGCGTGACGCGCCTCGCGGATATCGCTTTCGGCTACTTTGGTGAGTTCAGCAAGGCGTGTATCGGCGAAACCCTTGCGTTTTAGCGTCCGCATCATATCGGCATCGATGCCGTTCAGGCCTTTCTCTTCAACCTCGGCTTCCAGCTTGATGATCTCTTCAATCTGCACAAGATACCAGCGATCGATATTGGTCAGACTAAAGACCTCATCTACCGACATGCCCATACGGAACGCATCGCCGATGTACCAGATACGCTCGGCACCGGGTTGACGTAGCTCATAGGTAACCTTGCTTTTCGCATCGCTGTCTTCCAGATTCACCATGGAATTGAAACCAGTAGCGTTCACTTCCAATCCGCGCAATGCTTTTTGCAAAGACTCCTGCTGGTTACGACCAATCGCCATCACTTCGCCTACTGACTTCATCTGTGTAGTCAGACGGTCATTAGCGCCGGCGAACTTCTCGAAGTTAAAGCGAGGAATTTTGGTAACGACGTAGTCGATTGACGGCTCGAATGATGCCGGTGTGAGGCCACCGGTGATGTCGTTGGCCAGTTCGTCCAGGGTATACCCTACCGCCAGTTTGGCGGCGACTTTAGCAATTGGGAAGCCTGTGGCTTTTGATGCCAGCGCTGACGAACGCGAGACCCGTGGGTTCATTTCAATGATAACCACACGACCGGTATCAGGGTCGACACCAAATTGTACGTTTGAACCGCCGGTTTCCACACCAATTTCGCGCAGCACGGCCATTGCCGCATTACGCATCAGCTGGAATTCTTTGTCGGTCAGGGTTTGCGCTGGTGCTACAGTAATCGAGTCACCAGTGTGTACGCCCATGGGGTCGAAGTTTTCAATGGTACAAACGATAATGCAGTTGTCCGCTTTATCGCGCACCACTTCCATTTCATATTCTTTCCACCCAATCAGTGATTCATCAATCAACAGCTCATTGGTGGGTGACAAATCCAGGCCGCGGTGGCAAATTTCATTGAACTCTTCAATGTTGTAAGCAATACCGCCGCCGGTTCCGCCCATGGTAAATGACGGACGAATAATACAAGGGAAGCCAATGCGGCTTAACACATCGTGCGCCTGCTCCATGCTTTTAGCAATTTCTGCCCGTGGGCATTCAAGGCCGATGTTACGCATGGCCTGGTCGAAGCGGTCACGGTTCTCTGCCTTATCGATAGCATCGGCAGTGGCACCAATTAACTCAACGCCGAATTCTTCCAGTACACCCTGGTTTTCCAGCTCGAGCGCACAATTCAGTGCTGTCTGCCCACCCATTGTTGGCAGCACTGCGTCAGGACGCTCTTTTTCGATAATTTTTCTGACCACTTCCCAGTGGATTGGCTCGATATATGTCGAGTCAGCCATTTCCGGGTCAGTCATAATGGTTGCCGGGTTAGAGTTAACCAAAATTATGCGGTAACCCTCTTCACGCAACGCCTTACACGCCTGCGCGCCGGAATAGTCAAATTCACAGGCCTGACCGATAACAATAGGGCCAGCACCTAAGATAAGAATACTTTGTATGTCTGTACGTTTTGGCATAGCGGGCTCGTTCCTACTGCTTGTGTTGTTCGATGAGGTCGATGAAGTGATCAAACAGATCGGCCGCTTCGTGCGGACCCGGGCTGGCTTCAGGGTGACCCTGGAAGCTGAATGCCGGTTTATCTGTCCGATGAATACCTTGCAGTGACTTATCAAACAGCGACACGTGAGTCACTTCCAGATTGTCAGGTAAGGTACTTTCATCGACGGCGAACCCGTGGTTTTGACTGGTGATCATAACCACATCTTTCTTCAAGTCTTTTACCGGATGGTTGGCACCGTGGTGACCAAACTTCATCTTCACCGTTTTCGCGCCACTGGCCAGTGCCAGCAGTTGGTGACCTAAGCAGATTCCGAAAGTAGGGATACCTTTCGCCACGATGGCCTTGATTGCTTCAATCGCATAGTCGCACGGCTCCGGGTCGCCTGGTCCGTTTGACAAAAATACGCCATCTGGATCCATCGCTAATACTTCATCCGCAGGCGTTTGTGCCGGAACCAGTGTGATTTTACAGCCACGGTCGGACAACATACGAAGGATGTTGTGTTTCACGCCGTAGTCATACGCGACAACGTGATACTTGTGTGATTCAGGCGTGACATACCCTTTGCCTAATTGCCAGCTTCCTGCTGTCCAGTTTTTCACCTCTTTGGTGCACACTTCTTTGGCCAGATCCATGCCTTTCAGGCCGGGAAAGCCTTTCGCTGCTTCAAGCGCTTTCGCTTCGTCAAGCGTATCGTCACATACGATGCAACCATTCTGTGCGCCTTTATCGCGCAGAATACGTGTTAAACGACGAGTATCGATGTCAGCAATTCCTACAATCCCTTTTGCTTTGAGGTAATCAGACAAGGTCTGTTGATTGCGGAAGTTACTGGCAACCAGCGGAAGATCACGAATAATCAGACCTTTTGACCAGATTGTATCTGATTCAACGTCTTCTTCGTTTGTTCCGGTATTACCAATATGGGGATAAGTAAGGGTGATGATTTGTTCAGCGTAAGATGGGTCGGTAAGGATTTCCTGATAGCCAGTCATTGAAGTATTAAAGACAACTTCACCAACGGACATACCTTGAGCACCAATGGCAGTGCCTTTAAAGACGGAACCATCCTCTAACACCAAAAGGGCAGAATTAGCCAAGTCAACCTCCAGATTAAGGGTAACCGAGTGTTTCGACAGAAATCTGTCAAAACCGCACAAAAAACGGGAGGTAAGGTGTAATTTACTTCCCGTTTACAGATCTTTGCAGCTAATAAAACTGCGTCATACAGCTAAATGACGCGAAATTTTGGCAAATTCCAATGAGTATACATGACTCTTCAGAAGAGGTCTAATTAGATTTAGAAAAATAGTTAAAATAGCTCACTAACCTAATTTAATACCCCAAAGGCCGAAAAGTAGCATTTATGTCACTCGATGGGCCTATTTATATCGCTACTGATTTATTTATTCGGGCAGGCCGATAACCTGCGCCATAGAATACAAACCTGGTGATTTATCGCGCAGCCACACTGCCGCATGCACCGCCCCTTTGGCGAAAGTCAGACGGCTGGACGCTTTATGCGTGATCTCAAGGCGCTCACCAATGTCTGCAAACAGCGCAGTATGCTCGCCTACAATGTCGCCGGCTCGTACTGTCGCAAAGCCAATGGTTTTTTGATCCCGCGCGGGCTCTTTTCCTTCACGGCCATAAACCGCGCAGTCTGCCAGGTCGCGCCCCAGCTCATCCGCTATGGCTTCACCGATTGCCATGGCGGTACCAGACGGGGCATCCTGTTTATAGCGGTGGTGCGCTTCGGTAATTTCGATATCCGCCGTGTTTCCAAGCGCTCTGGCAGCCTGACGCACCAGCGACAACATCAGATTCACGCCTACGCTGTAATTTGCCGCGAACACAATTGGAATATGTTCAGCAGCCTGCTTTAACAAATGTAGTTGCTCATCTGACAGACCCGTTGTACCTATTACTACGGGTACTTTATTTTCCACACACCAGTTCACATTCGCGTTAAAGGCAGCAGGCAAGGTAAAGTCAATCATCACATCCACATCGTCAGCAGCGATCTGACTTACCCCGGTACAGCTAACCGGCAGCGACCCAACGCCGGCCAGTTCACCTACATTCATCCCTACCCACGGTGAGTCATCTCTGACAGTGGCAACGCTTAACTCTGCCTGCTCACTTTGCTGAAGCGCTTCAATTAACACCCGCCCCATGCGACCGTTCGCACCGAATATTCCTGCTTTCATTTATTGTCTTTCGTCTTTTTTCCTGATGTCTGCATTGTGCCCTATGAGAATTGTGAAAAAAACCACCGACAGTCAAATATCGTAAAGGTTGCGTAAGTTACCGCCACGGTTATTGCGGGCGCGTTAACTTTCGCGCACAGTGAAAATCAGAGTAAAGGCAGCACACAAGAGAAATTGATTACACCGAGATTTCACCTGTTCGCCGAGGCCAGCAGTGACCTGACGTAACTACCTAAACCGGCGCCGGTAGTGTGTGACCTGTTATCACCGCCCAGATAACCTGAGCGGCAATCGCGCCCAGGGGCCAGCAATGACAACGTGCGATATCAGCTAAGAAAAGCTGGCATACTATTTACTATTTTTGAGCGATGTAAGGAAAGCGAAAATGGAAAAGCGGATGATCTGGGATATCCCTACTCGATTATTCCACTGGCTTCTGGTGGCCTCACTAAGCATTCAGTACGCCACGGCAGAATGGCTGGACGATGCCATGCAATGGCATTTTTATGTGGGCTATTTCACTATTGGCCTTGTCATTTTTCGTCTTATCTGGGGATTCATCGGCCCCGAGCATGCGCGCTTTCGCCATTTTCTGAAAGGACCCACAGCCATTATTTCTTACATGCGCTCGCTACCAGATAAACACGCGGTTCCGCATGCCGGTCATAATCCACTTGGAGGGGTGTTTGTGATCGTTATGCTTTTACTTATTGCCATTCAGGCTGTCAGTGGCTTGTTTCTGACTGATGAAGTATTTTTGGACGGTCCCTACCGTCACCTTGTCAGCGACAGTACACAGGATGTGATGAGCACACTGCATCATCAGGTAATAGATGCATTGCTGATTGTTATTGCACTGCACATTGCCGCTATTGCTTTTTACGCTGTTTATAAAAAGCAGTCACTCACCTCAGCGATGATCCATGGAAAAAAAGCCACCTCCAGTCAGGGTATAACATCTTCACGATTACTGCTGGCAGTGGTTGTGGCCGCGATTGTCGCCGCGCTTGTTTATCTAGGCATAGACATACTTCCTCCTGAACCTGTCGATGAAGGTTTCTATTATTAGCAGGCATAGCGTTGCTGTTCTGGGCATTCATCTGTTGTGCTACCGGCCCGAGCGCCGGTGCGCCGCGGGTTAATATCCTTACCACCATGTCTAAGTCGACCCTCGTTGGCAATTATAATGAAATACCGCTTACACTCTTATCGTAAACCCGAGCACGTTACTTGTCGTTTCTAGCGCTAGCAGTGCGCAATAGCTACACATCCATTTTTTCTGCTTGTAACTTTTTCAGGCAATGCACAGAAACAGTGCGCCGCCCTCAACCTTACAGACTATATAAATCAATGAGTTAGGTGTTGATTTTGGGGCATTCTGGCTTGCACACTTCTTGCAGTATCAGCGTAAGTACAGTGGAAAGTCACCCAAGGTGAATACAACACTGGCCTGTGAAGTATTCTGTTTTACATTTCGATATCCATCTGGAGCTAATTTTTCTGGTATCAGGAATGTGAAGTCAGGCCACGTTTGCATTGAGGAGAGTACTATGTCAGCAAGTCGCGATATCGGTGTGATCACTATCGTTAAGAACCGCATTCCGCAATTTTATGCACTGCTTAAAAGCCTTGAAGCATCAGAGCACAAACCCAAAGAGCTGGTCGTGGTCTGGATGACCTCACCGTCCTCTCATTCATTGGTACAGTCTGATTATTTTCCGGTAAAGCATTGTTTTGCAACCAGCGATACACTTCCTATTGCCCGAGCGCGTAACCGGGGGGCTGCGGCCACTGACGCCGAAACGCTTCTGTTTATGGATGTAGATTGCGTGATCCACCCTACCCTGCTTACTCAGATCAGCAATACGCTATCTCGCGGCAGCACGCTAGGCTCGGTGATGACAGAGTTAAAAATGGTGCCGGAAAATGCCGATTATGCGCAGTTGAGTCGACTTCCGGAATCCAGAGGACCACGTCAGACAGCGTTACAACATCAACATGAGGGACTCCAGTCTTCACTGTTTGCCATTCAGCGGGATGACTTTGAAAAAGTTGATGGCTTCGATGTAAATTACGCCGGCTTTGGCATCGGTGATATTGATTTTGCAACCCGCTGTAATCGCGTTGGCATCACACACAAAACCCTGCCATTGGTGACGTACAAGCAATACCGCAACTGTCGTGTGTGTCCGCTGAATCATCTGCTTGATATCGTACGCAACGCCAACTTGTATAAACAGAAGTGGGGGTATTACCCCAAAACGCAGTGGTTGACGACGTTTATGGCCAGAGGTTTTGTCAGCAAGGCGTCGGCGCATGCCCCCCTTGCGGTGACCCGCTTACCCACGGCAAAAGAAATTCGTTCGGCCATTGCCGGCATTCCGGTGGAGCGGCAGGCAGAAAACGAGGCTCGCCTGTCTGCATAAGACACAAAAAACAAGTCGCCTGGGAGTTCACAGACTTACAGGCGATTTGTTTTTGCTATGCCCCGGCTCACGTAGACTTCGATGTATGACCTCAAAGTGCGGGCCAGTGGGGGCTTACAAAAGCGTTTGTCACATGACTCTCGCTTGCAACATTGGTCACCCCGGGTTCACCAGCCCCTGCGTTTTCATAATATCCTGAATCTCGGATACGCTGGCAGGATCATCTATGGTAGAGGGCACCATCACATCCTGATCTGCCGCAATCTGGCGCAACAGCTTACGCAAAATCTTTCCTGAGCGGGTTTTAGGCAGACGTGGTACAACGACAGCACGTTGAAAGCAGGCAATTGGACCTATCTCCTTTCTCACCATGGAAACCAGTTCAGACTGCAATACCTCCTCGTCGATGTCTGTGCCGTCCTTTAGCAACACTAACCCGACAGGCACCTGTCCTTTCAGGCTATCATGCACCCCTATTACACTGCATTCTGCTACCGCATTGTGTGCTGCTAAAATCTCTTCCATTTCACCGGTTGAAAGGCGGTGGCCAGCCACATTTATCACATCGTCAGTACGTCCCATGATAAATACATAGCCGTCGTCGTCTTTGTATCCCCCGTCACCGGAGCAATAGTAGCCTGGAAAGTCACGTAAATAGCTGGCTTTAAAACGATCAACATCTCCCCATATAGTAGGCAGACAGCCGGGTGGTAGCGGTTGCTTTAATGCAATAGCCCCCTGTTCTCCCGGGGGGAGTTCGTTACTTTGTGCATCCAGTATCTGCACGTTAAATCCGGGTGTAGGTAACGTGGAGGAGCCCGGCTTTGGTTTCATGGTTTCAATACCCGTTGGATTCGCGCAAATTGCCCATCCCGTCTCTGTTTGCCACCAGTGATCGACAACGGGTCGCCCTGTTTTTTCCACCGTCCACAGGTAGGTCGGCGGATCTAAGCGTTCACCGGCCATAAAAATGGTTTCCAGCGAACCGATGTCATAGTTCGCCAGTTGTAATGCGTCAGGATCCTCTTTTCTGATAGCGCGAAATGCGGTTGGGGCGGCAAACAGCGCCTTGATATTATATTCTTCAATCATACGCCAGAACGCACCGCTATCCGGCGTCCGCACTGGCTTACCTTCATATACCACTGTTGTGCAGCCGTGTAGTAACGGTCCGTACACAATATAGGAATGCCCTACAACCCACCCCACATCAGAGGCGGCCCAAAACACGTCACCGGGGCGCATATTATAGACGGCATCCATCGAATATTTCAGCGCCACGGCATGCCCACCGTTGTCACGAACCACGCCCTTGGGTTTCCCGGTCGTGCCAGAGGTATAAAGAATATAAAGTGGGTCAGTCGCTTTAACCGGTACACAGTCGGCAGGCTCCGCCGCCATCGCGTCGTTCCAGTCCAGATCACGTGAGGGCTCAAGTGCTGCCCTGGCCTGCTCCCGTTGATACACAATACAGCAATCTGGTTTATGAGATGAAAGGGAGATAGCCTCATCGACAAGCGGCTTATAGTCAATCACCTTTGTCACTTCAATTCCGCAAGATGCTGTGATCATGACTTTAGGCTCGGCATCTTCGATTCGAACTGCGAGCTCATGCGGCGCAAAACCCCCGAATACCACGGAGTGGATAGCGCCAAGACGCGCTACGGCTAACATTGCAATCACGGCTTCAGGGATCATTGGCATATAAATCACCACTCTGTCGCCTTTCTCTACGCCCTTATCTCGCAGCGCTCCTGCAAAGATCGCAACGGCATCGCGCAGCTGCAAATAGGTATATTGCTGCTTGCGTTGCGCTACCGGCGAGTCATAGATTATTGCCACCTGATCAGCACGACCATTTTCTACATGATAGTCCAGGGCCATATACGCTGTATTCATCTCGCCGTCGCTGAACCAGCGGTCAATACCATGATCGTCTTTCGCTAAGATCGTTTGCGGCGGGGTAAACCAGGCAAGACGAGATGCTTTATCAGCCCAGAACTTCTCTGATTCCTGAATCGATTGGCGGTATTCTTCTGCATAAGTCATGGTTCGGCTCACTTTTCTTGTAGGGTACAGAGTGTCGTCAGCTCTGACATTTTTGAGTCTTTACACATTAAAACAAAAATGTCGACAATACAGATAAGACTTAAGGCGTAGATCAGCTATACCATTGAATAGACTACTTTTTATTAGAAGAGGGATTCAACAGGTCAGAACTGACACTACAGTGACAGCATCAGCCAGCGGCCAAGAGCAATTATTTTGCACTGGAATTATCATTAGACTTTTGATTTTTAAGCAGTTCGAGCCATTTTTCCACGGGCATTGGCCGGGCCAGAAAAAAGCCCTGAAAAATATCACAACCGCGCTTTTTCAGGTAGCTCATCTGAATTTCATTTTCGATGCCCTCGGCCACGGTTCTTATTTTCATGGCGCTGGCCATTTCGACAATAGTGTCGACAATAGGCACATCTTCGCCACTGAAATTAATTTCATCAACGAAGTAACGATCGATTTTTAACTCAGATATAGGTAACTCTTTGAGGTAGCTCAGACTGGAATATCCGGTTCCAAAATCATCAATTGAAAATGCAAAGCCCAGATTTGACAGTTTTTCGATGCGCTTGCGCACCAAATCAATACTTTTAACCAGCGTAGTTTCCGTAATCTCCATAACCAGTTCGTGCGGTGATACGCCCCACTGGCGCGTGGTTTCCAGTAACCGGTCACTGAAGTCAGCGCGGGCAATATGACGCCCACTAATATTCACTGCGATACGGGTAGGCAAACCTTGTTGACGGCATTCATGCAATAGTTTGCAAGCTTCGTTGACTACCCAGTAGCCAATTTCTACCACAGCGTCACTCTCTTCCGCGATGGGAATGAATTCCGCGGGACTGATAGCTCCGATTGCACAGTGATTCCACCGCAGCAACGCTTCCGAACTAACGACGCCTCCCTTCCCATCGTATTGTGGCTGCAATACCAGATAAAATTCGTTGTCGGTGAGTGCCCGGTTAAATGACTGACTGATGTAGTTGTGACGCTCATAATCTTCAAATGCCGAGCGTTCCAGAGACACGCGACCACCATGCCCCTGTGCCTTGGCGCGCTTCTTACCGAACTCAAGAATGCCTATGACTTTTTCGTAGCTTGCCGTACTACCATGGATATGTGCGGAAGAAATTGACGACGTAACAACGTGGGAGTGACCATGAAGTGTCATTTCACTTAACACATCGTTATATAGCATCCACTCCATCGTATTGAGCATTTCGGTGATTGTTTTATCCGTCTCCAACACAGGCTCGGCATGCAGAATGATAAACTGATCAGCCACTCCCCGATACACGTTGAAGCGTGACGAGAGATTTCGCCTTAGCCGACCTGCAATCACCTGCAAAATATAGTCACCGGTCGCTTTTCCGAACGAAAGGTTATACTGAGAAAAATTATCCAAATTGAGCAGGCAGCAATAGATATCGTGATTGTTACTGTCAGCACGCTCAATCAATGCACGCAAATCCTTCTCGAAGGACTTCATATTCGGCAGGCTGGTAATATCATCATAATAAGCCACTTTGAGGATATGATCGGTGGCCTCTTTGCGCTCGGTAATGTCGCGAACAATTCCCACAACGCGCCGTTGCCCATCCAGCGTGACTTCAGATAATGACAACTCAATAGGAAACTTACGCCCTGAACGATGCATTGCTACCAGTTCACGACCAAAGCCGATGATATTAGCTTTACCGGTTTCCAGATAACTCTGCACGTATGATGCATGATGTTTAGCTTCATTTTCCGGCATCAATACCGTGACGTCCTGCCCCACCAGATCATCCGCACTGATCCCGAAAATGTTGTCGACGGCCTCGTTGGCCGTTATCACCGTGCCGCTTTCATCAATGGTGAGTACCGCGTCATTGAGATTATCCAGAATAGCGGCAAGGTAGGTGGTGTAATTGTGCTCGGTGTCCGACAACCGGCGCTGCTCAGTGATATCCTGAATAGAGCCGTAAACCCGGTTTACTTTGCCAGCTGACATGTTCGCCCGTCCGGTCACTTTCACCCAGCGTGCGCTGTGCGAAGCATCGTAAAACGGAAGCTCAAGACTAAACGGCGAGCCTTTTTCTACAGTCTCATTTAATGCGTTTCGTACATCGTTGCGAACCTCCTTCGGAAAGTTTGCCAACGCCCGATGTACGGTGATATCCGTGGTATTTTCCACACCAAATAACCGGTAGGTTTCCGCCGTCCAGGTAATACGCCCACATTCAACGTTATATTCCCAGCCCCCGGTTTTGGAAATCAGGCCGATTTCATCAAGTAGCTGGACTTTTTCCGTCAGCCGGTCTGCATATGGATGGCGGGCCAGACGAGACTGAATATCAAGTGACAAACGTTGACGGGCGATGTCTATATACGCGGACTCTATTGCTGATAAGGTTTTGCGCGAGAAAACAAATAGCAACGTGCCGGTGACATAGTCTTGCGCATCGGTGATTCGCGTTAATACGATCCAGTCTGACCGGCAGTCAGAAAGCGAGGCCGGCCAGATAAAATCATCGCCGGATAGTGGAGCTGTGATTGTGGTAAGCGATAATAACGTCTGGCAGTGGCCAGGCAACCCAACAAGCGCATCATCTGCCAGCGGCGTATCACAGGAATATGCCATGACGGGTGCACGTTGTGTCTGATGATGCGTTGCCAGCAGTAAAACCAAAGACGCACCAGTATTTTTCCGGGCATCATCCAGAATGCCAGACATCACATCATCCCGTCCGTCGGGAAGATACGACTGCAAACTGTATGACAGATTCACGTATCGCTCTCCTTACGAAACCTACCTTGTGAATGAAAAATGACCGCGGTCAGTGTCCTGAAAGTGTGATTCATCGCGCTACGATGCAACACAATAAGCGTAGTAAACGATGACGGTTTAAGCCATTGCTACTCGCTGCTCCTGCCCTGAATTCCAGTCTGTTTTGAGGCGAGCATTACCAATTGCCGCGAGGGTAGCAATCACGAACCGGTTTTTCCAGCGCAATTCGGTTAGTTCACCTGATAATCAGGTAGATTCATAGCGCAAGCCCGCAAAAAGCATCAGGCTAAAGAAAATGTTTGTTAACAATGATTTGCATCGAGGTTGCTGGTTTGTTTACACAGCTACGGCACCGTGTTGTGCCACTACGGTGTCAGAGTTAACGGCGGCGTAGTATAGAACTAACACAGTAACCTATGTATAAATGCTGAGTGTCAGACAGCAACAAAAAACGCCGCAAATGCGGCGTTTTATCCTGCGACTTTATCACTAATCTTTTTTATAATCATCGTGGCAGGACTTGCACGACGCACCAACATTACCGATAGCATCGCGATACGCACTTTCATCCCCGGCTTCCACTACGCTTTGCAAATTCGCCGATGCAGTCTTCAACGCAGCGACCTTCTTTTCCACGTCAGAGAAGTTTTCCCAGATAGCATCTCGGGCATCTGTCTTTACGTCAAACTTGCGGGTATCTACTGAGAGGTAGTCCACCATCATATCGGCCAGCTGTTCAAGACGCACAGCGTTCGTCATTATGACCTCTTCATCATACGGAATAGCTCCTTTTGCCATGCCGCCTAATGGTCCCATATTGCTTCTTACCAGCTGATACAGAGACTGACGATATTCCACTGCAGCTTCTGCATGTTTCTGGGATACCGCTTCTTCCGCCAGTGCAGAACCTGCCACTGTGCTAAGTAGTGCTGCGCCTGCCAGCGTTTTTATATATTTGAAAGTCATTGGGAAAGATTCTCCGGTCTTGTCACATTTCCGTTTGTTTACAAAGTCTGAAAAGATACGTTTGTATATCGACTCCAGATCCCTGCGGGTACGAGCCAGAAAGCCACATCAGCGTAGGTTACTGATTTTCATGCTCATAAATAGATTAAGCCCTCCTTAAGGAGGGCTCAATGCTTAGTTGGTGAGGTCGTCGAAGAATTTCTTCACTCCGTCGAAGAACCCCTGCGCTTTGGGGCTATGCTTGGCGGTTTCTTTGCCCATAGACTCCTCAAGCTCTTTTAAGAGTTCTTTCTGACGTGAAGACAGGTTTACCGGTGTTTCTACCACAACCTTACACATCAGGTCGCCCATGGCGCCGGTACGAACTGATTTCACACCCTTACCACGCAGACGGAACATTTTGCCGGTTTGCGTTTCCGGGCCAATCTTCAGTTTCACCTTGCCATCCAGCGTGGGTACTTCCAGCTCGCCACCTAATGCGGCAGTGGTGAAGCTCAGCGGCACTTCGCAGTAAAGGTTGTTACCGTCACGGGCGAAAATTTTGTGTTCGCGCACGTGAACCTGAACATATAAATCTCCTGGCGGTGCTCCGGCTTCGCCAGCTTCCCCTTCGCCTGACAGACGAATGCGGTCACCAGTGTCTACACCTGCAGGAATTTTCACATTCAGCGTTTTGGTTTTCTCTACGCGGCCCTGACCACGACACTTGGTGCACGGGTCGCTGATGATCTGGCCTTTGCCCGAACAGGTTGGACAGGTTTGCTGCACCGCAAAGAAGCCCTGACGCATCTGTACCTGACCGTTACCATGACAGGTTGGGCAGGTTGTGGGTTTAGAGCCCGCTTTGGCACCTGAACCATCACACTTGTCACATTCCACCAGCGTGGGCACGCGGATATCCACGTCCTTACCGCGCACGGCTTCTTCTAATGACAACTCCAGGTTATAACGCAAATCTGCGCCCTGGCGCGCTCTTGACTGGCGACCACCACGGCCCCCACCAAAGATATCGCCAAACACATCGCCAAAGATATCGCCAAAATCGGCACCACCACCGAAGCCTGCGCCGCCACGATTTGGATCCACGCCGGCATGACCATACTGATCATACGCCGCACGTTTCTGCGAATCAGTCAGGATCTCGTAGGCTTCCTGGATTTCCTTAAATTTATCTTCCAGCGCTTTATCGCCTTGGGTGCGATCAGGGTGGTATTTCATCGCCAGCTTTTTATACGCTTTTTTAATTTCGCGTTCGCCAGCGCTTTTATCTACCCCTAGCACTTCGTAGTAGTCACGTTTCGACATATCGCTTACTTTTCCTACTAATCTGTTCGCTAGAGCGTTGCTGCCCTGCGAATAATACTGCTAACCGTTATGCATCTTTTTACACAACAAAAGGCGCAACAAGTTATCCCTGTTGCGCCTGAACTGCTTATGGTGCCCGGTATTCAGCCTTCGGCTGGCCGGGCAAGTGCAACAGCTTACTTCTTATCGTCGTCTTTCACTTCTTCAAATTCAGCGTCAACAACGTCGTCGTCAGCTTTGCCTGCATCTTTCGCCTGCGCGTCGCCTTCACCACCTGCAGCTTGCTGGGCCTGTGCGGCTTCCATCAGCTTGCTGGATGCCTGGATAAGCTCTTGTGTCTTGGCTTCGATTTCTTCTTTATCTTCGCCTTTCACAGCCGTTTCCAGTGCAGACAGTGCTTCTTCGATTGGCGCTTTGTCTTCGGCAGACAGCGCATCGCCAACTTCATCAAGCTGTTTGCGTGTAGCGTGGATCATGCCGTCTGCTTGGTTGCGAGCCTGAATCAGATCTTCAAATTTCTTATCTGCTTCTTTGTTCGCTTCCGCGTCAGCTACCATTTTTTCCACTTCTTCATCGCTTAAGCCTGAAGACGCTTTAATGGTGATCTTCTGCTCTTTACCCGTATCTTTGTCTTTCGCAGATACGTGCAGGATACCGTCAGCATCAATATCAAAGGCCACTTCGATTTGCGGAACACCACGTGCCGCCGGACGAATACCTTCTAAGTTAAACTGACCCAGTGACTTGTTGCCCTGCGCCTGTTTACGCTCACCCTGCAGTACATGAACCGTTACCGCCGACTGATTGTCTTCTGCGGTTGAGAAGGTTTGCGACTTCTTCGAAGGAATTGTCGTGTTCTTCTCGATTAGCACGGTCATCACGCCGCCCATGGTTTCGATACCCAGAGACAGAGGCGTAACGTCCAGCAGCAGTACATCTTTCACGTCGCCAGACAATACACCACCCTGGATAGCCGCACCTACAGCAACCGCTTCGTCAGGGTTCACGTCTTTGCGTGGCTCTTTACCGAAGAACTCAGTAACGTACTTCTGAACCAGAGGCATACGCGTCTGACCACCTACCAGAATGATATCGTGAATATCGTTTACTGACAGGTCAGCATCAGCAAGCGCCTGCTTCACTGGGTTCAGTGAGTTTTTCACCATATCTTCAACCAGAGATTCCAGCTTCGCACGGGTTACTTTGATTGCCAGGTGCTTAGGACCTGAAGAATCAGCAGTAATGTACGGCAGGTTCACCTCAGTTTGCTGTGAAGAAGACAGTTCAATTTTCGCTTTCTCACCGGCTTCTTTCAGACGTTGCATGGCCAGCGGATCTTTACGCAGGTCAATGCCCTGATCTTTCTTAAACTCGTCTACCAGATACGTGATCATGCGGTTATCGAAGTCTTCACCACCTAAGTGCGTATCACCGTTGGTTGCCAGTACTTCGAACGTGTGCTCGCCATCAACTTCATCGATTTCGATGATAGAGATATCGAACGTACCACCACCTAAGTCATAAACCGCAACCACGTTATCGCCTTTCTTCTTGTCCATGCCGTAGGCAAGGGCAGCAGCTGTTGGCTCGTTGATAATACGTTTTACTTCCAGACCTGCGATACGACCGGCGTCTTTTGTTGCCTGACGCTGAGAGTCGTTGAAGTACGCAGGTACAGTAATAACTGCGCCTGTGACTTCTTCACCCAGATAATCTTCAGCGGTCTTTTTCATTTTCTTCAGTACTTCAGCAGAAACCTGTGGAGGCGCCATTTTCTCGCCTTTGGCTTCTACCCACGCGTCACCATTGTCGGCCTTAACAATTTTATAAGGCATGATGTCGATGTCGCGCTGTACTTCTTTGTCTTCAAAACGACGACCAATCAGTCGCTTGATGGCAAACAAAGTGTTAGTTGGGTTAGTGACAGCCTGACGCTTAGCAGATTGCCCTACCAGTGTTTCGCCGTCGTTAGTGTAAGCGATAATTGATGGCGTGGTGCGGTCACCTTCCGCGTTCTCAATTACTCGCGGTTTGTCGCCGTCTAGAACTGCGACACATGAATTTGTTGTACCTAAATCGATACCAATGATTCTACCCATTACGTGTCTCCGAAAAGTCTTTTTGAATTCTTGCTATTTTTGTGGGGTTATTTCCCACGTATTTCAATACCTGTCAGAAAAAAACTTCTGACTTTCTTAAGCTTGGGTATCTACCCCATCGCTCGGTGCGCGTGACACCATCACCATAGCAGGTCGCAGCAAACGGCCATTTAACGTGTAACCTTTTTGCATTACTGCCATGACAGTATTCGGTTCGTGCTCGGCACTTTCCTGCATAGACATCGCCTGATGCAGATCCGGATTAAAGCTTTCGCCCTGTGGATCAACCACCGCCAGTCCGAACTTCTCAATTGAACTGATAAACGTTTTGCGCGTCATCTCCACGCCTTCCAGCAGTGGTTTCACTGCCTCGTTCTCAGCATCGCCCACTTCAATTGCGCGCTCTAAGTTGTCGACTACCGGCAGTAGTTCGCCTGCAAAGCGCTCAAGCGCAAACTTGCGGGCCTTTTCTACTTCACCTTCTGCTCGGCGACGGGCATTTTCCATTTCAGCACGGGCACGCAATACCGCGTCCTGTTGCTCTTTAATGGTTGCCTGTGCTTCAGACAGTGCGGTTTCTAACTCATAAATGCGCTGGGCATTTTCATCTACCGGCGCATCTTCGTTCGCCGGTGCAGCGTCCTGCTCCTGAGTCGCTTCTGCAGCCTGTGGTTCAGGTTGCTGCGCGTTCTGCTCTTCTTGTTGCTCCTGCACGTCGCGCGGTTCGCTCATGCCTACCTCCAGAAAGTTGCGATAATTGGGGCAAAAAATACGTTGGGCTATTAATGGGGTTGGTTTGACAGCCTTCAAGTGTATCCACAATTTTTTTATGGTCGGCGCACAAAATATCCTCTCAGGTGTCCGGATATGGTAGGTTAAGACGTTGTTTCACCTACATAATAAACTCCATGCTAAGTATCTGGACTGTTGGCTGCATTGTGGCAATTTATCTCGGACTGCTGTTTTTACTGGCGTTCTGGGGCGATAAGCGTCTGCGCGATAATCAGCAGCACCCGGTTTTGTACAGTCTGGGGCTGGGTGTTCATTGTACTTCTTGGGCCTTTTTTGGCACCACCACACAAGCCTCACAATATGGCTGGGCCGTTGTGCCGACCTATGCCGGTATCATGTTAACCATGGCATTTGCCTTTCCGGTAGTGCTGCGCATCGCCAGGCTGTGTCAGCGGCATAACGTCAGTTCCCTGGCCGATTTAATTGGTCTTCGCTATCAGCATTCACACGTGCTGGCAGGGTTAATAACGCTGTTAAGCTTTATTGGGGTTATTCCTTATATTGCTCTGCAACTGGATGCCATTACTGAAAGCATCAACCTGATCACTCCCAATACGCAGGACAGCAGCGGCACGGTAGGGTTCTATGTAGCTGCGTTGATGGCCTTATTCGCCATTTTATTTGGCACGCGAACGCTGAACCTGACAGACAAACATCCGGGATTATTGTTAACCATTGCGGCCGAGTCGCTGATTAAACTCATTGCGCTTTGGGTAGTGGGCATATTTGTTTGCTACAGCCTGTTTGACGGTATTTTTGACGTGGTATCACAAGCCAGTCTTCACCCTGAAGCCCGAGAGGTATTGTACGCTGATGCCGGAATTTGGGTGTATATCAGTCACGTGATGCTGGGCGTGTGCTCGATGTTTGTTTTACCCCGCCAGTTTCACATGAATTTTATCGAATTAAATGGCGAAGGCGAACTTCGCACGGCTCGCTGGTTATTTCCGCTTTATCTGCTGGGCATGACGGTATTTATTCTGCCCATTGCGCTGGCCGGCAACATTCTTCTGGACACCGCTGTAAAGTCAGACTCTTACGTGCTGGCCCTGCCACTTCAGGCCGAAAATATTGCCGTGTCGGTTACCGCCTTTATTGGTGGGTTGTCGGCAACCACATCCATGGTAATTGTGGCGACGCTGGCACTTGGCATTATGATAGCGAACAACCTGATCACGCCGTTGTGGCTAAAAGTGGTACTAAAGCAGGATCCGCAAAACTCAATGAAGGCGAAAAACATTCTGACCATTCGCCGTCTTACTGTGCTGGTCGTGCTGTCGGTGGCGTTCTGGTATCACCTGAATGTGAGCCAGTCTGCCCCTCTGGTTAAAAGTGGGATCATTGCTATTGCCCTGCTCGCACAGGCCTTCCCCATCCTGATGTTCGGCGTGTACTGGAAGCGGGCCACAAAGCAGGCTGCCCAATGTGCGTTACTCGCCGGCTTTATCTGCTGGCTGATGTGGTTGCTTTATCCCAGTATTATGTCCAGCTACTACTTCAACCCGGCCCCCACCGACGGTGAATTAGGGCTGGGCTTTGCATACTCGCTGTTAGTGAACTGCGCGGTTTTCATTGCTGTTGCTCTGGTAACCCCCGCATCGGGACAAAACCCGGAAGAAATAGAAACCACCATCGCTGGTAAGCCGGATCTGGCGGTGCGCATCAGCGATTTAATGGCATTGACGGCCAAAGTGCTGGAGCCAGAAGTGAATCGCGCGCTGATCAATCAGTTGTCGGTAGATATTGACAAGCAACGCGGCGGCTACGCCAGTAGTTCGCTGCTGTTGCGGGTAGAAAAACTGATTGCTGTACAGGTGGGAAACCCCAGCGCCCGTATTTTATTAAGTGCGATTGCCGATACCACGCAAGACTCGCTGCCTGAGTTAGTCGAGTGGGTTGAGGAGGCCTCGCAGTCCTTTCAGTTCAATCACGAAGTATTGCAATCGTCGGTGCAAAATATCGAACAGGGAATAAGCGTTCTGGATGACAAGTTGTGTATGCTGGCGTGGAATGAACGCTATGTAGAGCTGTTTAACTATCCACGGGGTTATTTGAAAACCGGACTTCCCATAGAAGAGTTGCTGAAATACAACGCCGAGCGCGGCCTGTTGGGTAAAGTGGAAGATTTTGAACAGGAGATCAGCAAACGCATCGAGTACATGCGTAATGGTAGCCGGTATAAATATGTGCGCAAACAACCAGACGGCCGGGTGGTTGAACTAAACGGCAGTCCCCTCCCCGGTGGCGGCTATGTAACCACCTACAGCGATATTACTGAGTACATTGCTATTCAGGATGAGCTTGAACAGGCAAAAGCCGAACTGGAGGACCGCGTACGGCGGCGTACAGAAGAGTTGCACGATGCCAAGCTGGAGGCTGATCGCGCCAATGAAAGTAAAACCAAGTTTCTGGCCGCTGCAGGCCATGATTTGATGCAGCCTTTCAATGCCGCCACGTTATTTGCTTCTATGCTGGCACAGAAAAGTGCAGGCACAGATCAGGCGACGCTGACGGAAGGGTTGGTGAATTCGCTGAACAGCGCCGAAAGCCTGCTGTCGATGTTACTGGATATGACCAAGTTGGAATCTGGCATTCTGACCTCACAAATTTCGCAGTTTTGCCTGGACGATATTTTAAGTTCACTGGTGCGGGAATTCTCTGTTATTGCCGACAAAGAAGGATTATCTCTGCGCTACCAAAAGACCAACCTGATTGTGAAGTCCGACAAAAAGCTGCTGCGCCGTATTGCTCAGAATCTGTTGTCGAATGCGATCCGCTATACCCCTTCTGGCGGCGTACTGATTGGTGCCCGGCGAGTGGGTAGCGAGCAGGTGGCGCTTTGTGTTTATGACACCGGCCCGGGGATCCCGGAGAATCAGCAGCACGAAATTTTTAACGAGTTCCATCAGCTCGATAGTGATAACAATAATCAGGGCCTGGGGCTGGGGCTGACCATTGTTGAAAGGATCAGCCATTTACTGAAGCATCAGGTACACCTGAAATCTGCCATGGGCAGAGGCACCGTTTTTTATGTTACCCTGCCCCGCTGTGAGCGTGCGCTTCAGCGTGAAACCCTGCGGTCTGTAACGGTGAAAGAGCCGACCGCAGCCGTGTTAGCGGGAAAACAGGTATTGCTGCTGGAAAACGATCAGCAAATTACCCACGCGATGACAACGCTACTTGAAGACTGGGGCGCTACAGTGGTGGCGGCCGGCACCTATGCGCAGGCGCTGGCACGATGTCCGTCGCCCCCTGATTTAATGCTGGTTGATTATCATCTGGATCATGGTGAAACCGGTATTGATGTTGCTAACTCGCTGCGGGAGAAATGGCAAGTGCTGGTACCAGGTATACTGAATACCGCGAACCGCAGTGACGGCATTCGTGACGAAGCCCTTGAGGCGCGGCTGCTGTACTTGCCGAAACCGGTTAAACCCGCTGCTTTGAAGCGGCTGTTAAAACGTGAAGCGCGGTTTCTGGCAATGAAAGACGGTTAACGCCGCTATAACCTGTAATCAATAAGGACACATTATGTTTTTCCGAGCCATCTCACTGGCCCTGCTTGCTCTTTTCAGTTCGGTTTTGCTTGCACAAAATATGGATGACATATCCTCTCCTGCACTGGATGACGCGTTGCGCAGTGTAAAGCCAACAGCAACTTCGGTAAAAAGCGACACGGCACTTTTTAAAGAACTGATACAACCTTATGGCCCGCTGGATTTAGTGATTCAGGATGATGGCCTCACCGCGGATGAAGCATCTTCCCGCAAAAACTTCTTTTTCGGGGCTGTCGGTTCTGCCGCCAAACTGGATAAGCAAACGTTGTCGACGTTAATTAACACCTGGTTTGATAAACCGCACCAAACCTCTCTGGTACAAAATGCGCTAACCATTGCCCAGCTATTACCCGTGTTAGGACGCGAAGTGAATGCGCTGGGCTCAGATTACGTGTTGTCTGCGTGGGGAGAGAATGCTTATCGCTTTAACCAGTGGGTGGTTAACCTTAACTCTGTTGAAATCTATCGTTGTGAAGGACAGTATTTCCCCTGTACTGAGTTCACATTGACCACTGTAGAGAAACTGCCAGACGCGGATCAGGAAACGTTACTGGAGGCGCGTCGCCTGATTACCAAGTTACGGAATGCCAATATTATCGCAGTGGTGCAGCAGGCTTCTGCGACACGCTATATCCTTGATGGAATTGCGGATAACGAAACGGGTTTGTATGTTCCTGCGGAGTCAGAAACTGACATGCCTGAGCAATTCAGCGGTGGCAAGCAGGTGCAGAGTGCGGTGAACTTGAATAATGGCATCTGGATGTATCGGACGAATTAATTTCTGTTAATCCGGATCCTTCGACTGACGTAAAAATAGCTCCACAGACCCACGCACTCGCGTGCCAGGAGCTATTATGCGCCACTATTTTCTTATTCTGCTGTTTCTCTTTTTTACTTCTTTTACTTTCCCAAGTACCGCTTCAATGATGTCTTTCAGCTTTACCGGGATCATCAATGACGTTAGCAATAACAACCAGTCTTACTGGAACGAGCAAACCCTTGACGGTATGACCGTTGAAGGTACGTTTACTCTGGATACCTCGGCCCCCATTGGAGGGCGGCTGGAAACAGGATGGTACTGGTGGTGGGTAAACGACAATGCCCCTCCGGTTCTCACCTCTTACATTTCGTTTGGCGGTACTACATATTCACTGAACAATGAAGGCACATATAACGCCGAATACGACCAATACAATCCCGATGAGTATATTTCAATGACAAACGGACCGGATTTCGACGGGGGCCCGGTTGGCGACGGCGTACATTTTACTGACAGAGCCAGTTTTACAGAAGACACGCCGGTTGGCGTGCGTAACGCTTCATGGGAACTTGACGCCTGGTTTATAGATTATGTTCGGGACTTCCTACAGTTTCCCGAACAGAACACTATTCCTATAGAAATTCCGCCTGACTTTGAGCAGGTGTTCACATGGGAAGACGATGATTTGAGCGACAACACCGAACGTCTGGGAGGCGGAAGCCTGAACTACTATGAGTCGATTTATAATCAGGAAAATGGCTTCACCACCCTTTTTGACTCTACCGTAAACTTTGAGCTAACCCGGTTTGAAGCCACGAGAGTTCCCGCCCCTGCAACGTTTTTACTGCTGATGATTGCAACCAGTATTATTTTTGTTAATCGCAGCAAAACAAAAGCATAATCTGCACGAAATACACCACTTCGTGCAACACGGCGGTTTGGTGTATTTCTCCTTTCGGTTAAAAACACCATTTTGGGTTTCGTGTTTTATTTCGGGAGCTTATAGCGTAATCTCGGACATACATGGAAATTAAATACCCCAAAGTGGGCCGTGAATTTGCACCGTTTTGGGATCTAGTAAGTTGTTATGTTCTCTAGGTAGGCTTTGCGAATTGAGTAAAAGTAAAATATTTAAGATTTGGTTTATTGTTTTAATTGTCTGTATCCTGGGCTTTCAGCTTACTGTGCCTAGCGTGAAATTTTATGCCAATCCGTTCTATCTAGGCAGTTTTGTTTCTGCTATTGCTTTACTAATTAATACGCTCAACTACTTCTGCCCTCATTGCAAAAGGAATCAGGTGGTACTTTCTTTAAAGCAATTTAAGCTACCCAATAATACGTGCCGTAACTGCGGTTTTACGTTTGGTAAAAGCGGAAATAGTTAGCTTAAGTGCCCAGAACATAACAATCACATTAAGCCGCTCGCAGGCTCGCTGGGACAGTAACACGTGGGCTCTGTCGCTTCGCTCGGATTGTAGCCCACGTGTTACTGCCCCTTATGTGGGTGTTAGGTGCCAATAGGAAATTTGAACTCATGGATATGAAATTAGCTGTAGGTTTACTTGCGTTTTCAGGCGTAATTATCGGTGCCATACTTCAATACTTTTTTACTCGTCATATTGAAAATCAGCGTCATTCCAGAGAACTAAAATCGAAAGCTTACATGGACTATTTAAAGTGTGTTTGTGAACAGGCGCAACTTAGACCCAAAATAGGAAGTCAGGAGCAAAAGGATATTTTCGCTCGCACAGGAGATGCAAAAGCCAGAATTTGCCTTTATGGTTCAAATGAAGCAATTGAGGCTTTCTCAGCTTTTGAAGTTCTAGGAGCCGCTATGGCTACCAGCGAGCAAAGGAAAGCATTTACAAAAATGGTCTCAATCATGCGTACCGACTCTGGAAGTACATTGGTCAGAAACATCAACGACATTCAGAATGTACTTCTAGGGGCACGGGAGTAGGCACCTAACAAACCAAGTCAGCGGGACAATTACATGCAGGCTCCCGTCACTTCGTTCCGTATTTTAGCCTGCATGTACTTGCCCCTGCTTGGGGCGTTAGGTGCCAAGAAGCATGGATGATTTGTTATTCAGAAAGGAAATTGCGAAGAAGTTCTTCAAGGTTTTTGTTAGAGCTTTTGGCTGTTTATCCGCGACATCCTTGATTTTACTAATCATTCAATTAGTTACCGCAAAATGTAATTTAGCTTTAAGTGGTAACTATCTCCTGTTCTTTAGCATTTCAATCGCCGCCACTAGCATTGCGTTTTCGTTGATGTTTACAGGTTTGAAATATAATTGCGCATTACTAAAATTAACCGTTATTAGAAAAAGCCAGAACAAATACGGCTTTTACGTTATAAACGCAATACACTTCCTATTAACCTTATATATGGGGTACCTCTACACAATGGTTGTATCAAATGCGTGCACCTAACAATACGCTATTGGCACTCCCTTCGGTCGTTGGGACGCATACACGCAGGGCCGCTTCGCTATTATGCCCTACGTGCCTGCGCCCCAAAGCTCAGCGTTAGGCGACAAAGGGAATTTTGATGAAGTTTGTCTTAAGTGGAGAAATTGATGAGTCGGTAAGCAAACAATTTCAAAAAGCATCGTCTGTTGTCCAACTAAAGCTCGAAGACTTCCTTAGTGAAAGAGATTACGGAAGTGAGGTAAATGAACTAAACATCATTCCAATCATTGTCGACATACCAGAAGAAATGGAAAAACAAGGTTGGTATAAGGAAAGAAAACTATTTAGGCGGGCTACTCACTCATCAGATTTCCGCCTTAGAATAAGTTACAAAGACTTTTTAAATGGAAACGATGAACAAAGAATCAGCTTATTAATTGACAACATAATTACTGCTATAGATATTCTTAGCACTAGAGCCAAAAAGGACTTTGATCATGCAAGTCTCAAAAGAGACATTCTCAGTAGGTTTGACAAATGCTTCTGAACCTTGTGGTTTTATCAGCAAGTCACCTAACAATACGCTATTGGCACTCCCTTCGGTCGCTGGGACGCAAACACGCAGGGCCGCTTCGCTATTTTGCCCTACGTGTCTGCGCCCCAAAGCTTAGCGTTATGCGCCAACCCTTTTTCAATTATTTTAATTGCTTCTGCGCCTAGCTTTTCTCAACGTCTTTCGGCAACTCTCAGCAAAAAAGCAGCGGTGTCTTCCGGGTCAAACAAGGTTCGCGCACCATAACTTCGGTCAGCTACGCTGTTCTCTTATTCCAAGTTCTTTAACCATGCTGGCAATCTGCTTTTGGTTTGCGTATAACAATCAAATTAAGACGTGCGCCAAGGCGCACTGGGACAATAATACGCAGGCTCAACTCACTTCGTTCGCAGTCTAGCCTACGCATTATTGCCCCTTATTTGGGTGTTATGCGTGAAGGAAGCGCCGAGTGAGTAGCGAAGATTGGTATAGGAACGAAGAGTGGAGCGAAGAAATTGAAAACAAGTTCTTCGAGAAGCTTAAGCGTGCTCGCCGAAAAGAACAGTATTTGCGAATCCAGGCTTGTACCATTGCCGGTACAGAGCCTGATGTTGCACTTTCATTACTAGAGCAATACTTCGAGCTAAACGATGAGTTTGATCATGCTCAGGCTTACTGTGATATGGCAACTGCATATATCGCTAAAGGTGAAATTGCGAATGCAATCAACTCTTATGGTAAGGCCTTAGAGCGAGAGTCGGCATTTCCAAATCTAAAAACGGATGCATATATTCTCTATCCACTGCTTATTGTAGAGAATAAGCTTACTAAATTATATCCGTCTGCCAACGAAGTCCTAGATGAACATCAGAAGCGATTAATGTTTCCAGTTGATCATTTTCGGTGGCATGCTGCAAAGGCAATTATTGCCGCAGAAATAGGTAGCAATGCGTTGGCGGCTGAGCATGCGCGCATGGCCTTCGACGCTGCAAAAATTAAAAAGTCGGGTTTTCGCTTCCATCAAAGTCTTGGTTTGGTTGGCAAGAAATATAAAGGTGTGGTAAGTGAGCTGCGAGCAATTCACGCATAACAAACCGCTGTAGACGCACGCGGGGCGTGCTGGGACAAAAACACGTGGGCTGTCCTCGCTTCGCTCGATATTATAGCCCACGTATTTTTGCCCCTAAGCGGGGTGTTATGTGCAATAAGAATGATTGAGAACATGATAGGTATTGCCGTACTTTTGCTGACTATTGTGTCGATGATTGTGCTGTTTGGAAGCGTGCTTGGTATAGTAATATCTCTTCTTAGGGAATTTAAAATTTACCCACACAACCTACGTAATGCTTGCATCAGTGGTTTTCTGGTTGCTGCTTGCTTTCTATACGCAGATTACTCTGGGCTTTTGGTGGACAGGGATACATATACCAATCAGCAACAGAGCGGTGGTGGGTAGCTTACACATAACAAACAACTATTGGCGCTCACTGCGTTCGCTGGGACACAAACACGTAGGCTCCCGTCGCTTCGCTCCTGATTTTAGCCTACGTATTTGCGCCCCAAAGTTGGGCGTTAGGTGACTTGATGGCTTTACCTGAAACAAACATGGAAGTACAAAAGACTTATCGAAAAAAGCTTAAAGTGGGGGATTTATTTAGGCTCAAGTATCCTGATAATAGATATGTCTTTGGTCAGATCGTCTCTTTGACTGGGAAAGCAGGTGGTTTTGAAAACTGCATAAAAGTTTACGTATTCGATGCAGTGTTTAGCGAATCTGACAAGGTAATCGATTTGACTTCTAATGAATTAATGTTGGCCCCTTTGTTTATTAATCGCTTGGGTTTTTCTCGTGGATATATGCCAGTTGTTGATAATAAGCCTGTTGTTCAAATATCGACAAAATATTGTTACTTTGATGTTCTATTTAAAAAATATCTCAATGCTGACGGAGATGAAATTCCCAATGCCAAGGGGTTAGTGGGTATATGGGGTTTAAGCAACTATCTCGTACTTGATGAATTGGTAAGTGAAAAGCTCGACATTCCCATCATCGAGGCCAGTTAAACGTCACCTAACAAACAACTATTGGCGCTCACTGCGTTCGCTGGAACACAAAGTTGGGTGTTAGAATGCTAAAAGGAATTTATGAAGTCTCGAAGTAAACTTTTGTTGAAATTTTTTGGTCTGCTTCCAATCGTAACGATACTCGTAATTGTCAGCGTCATGGGAGAAAACCACAGAGCTAAAGAGTTAGTTGAAGGTTATTTAGAAAGTGTAAAAGCAGGCTCGGTAGCGGAAAAATGCATAACCCTAAGCTTCAGCAATTCAACAAAAGCTAAACGAAAACTGTCTTGTGAAGATCAAAACTTTTTATTCCTGCTCGCTCTTATGAAAGCTCTGGAGTTAAAGGATTTCAGTAGTATTGAATACGTGGCTGACTTGAAAAAGTACTGGACACCTTTTAGCTCAAAAGACTATGTTTCTGTTGAAGTTAGCTTTGAGAGTCAAGGCGAAATCTCACTAAGTAATATTGAATTTAGTGTTAAACGAGAGGGACTATCCTGGAGAATAGAAAACATTGAAGTCAGCGATAGAAAATTACTCAGCGTGTACGAAGAGTTCGAGACATTAGACCTGCATAAATATGTAGAAGTCTCTGCAAACTCTTTAGAATTGAAGAGCGCCCAACTCCAGAATGATAGCTTATCTTACGTTGAAAAAATGTTAATTAAGTACAATTTACAGAGGTTGAATCAGTATCTTCAGGATAATTGATGCCCGCATTCTAACAAACAACTATTGTCGCTCACTGCGTTCGCTGGGACACAAACACGTAGGCTCCTTTCGCTTCGCTCCATATTTTAGCCTACGTATTTGCGCCCCAAAGCTGGGTGTTAGGTGTCGTCCATATTTCTAAGGAACAATTGAAATGGAAAGCTCAGATATAAAGGACTACCTGAAAGCGAAAAAAGGTATGGCTATGGCTAAGGTCGCTTCCATATTTTTACTGCTCTTTGTTTTTGCATTCCCATTCTACGACAAGTTAGGTATTACAAGTTTCCTACCACTAATGGCGCCGATGTTTGCCATGTTGTTAGTAGGATACATTTGGTTTGGGGTGACGGGCGTATCTGAACAGTCGTTGTTAAACATAATAGAGCGCCAGATCTCAAAAGACCCAGAAGCGATTCAAAGGTTGTCTAAACATGACACCTAACAAACGCATAAACACTCGCTTCGCTCGCGGGGGACAAATACACTTAGGCTCCCCTCGCTCTGCTCGGTATTTTAGCCTACGTATATTTGCCCGTTATGCGAGCCGTTATATCAAAAGGAGGTTTTTTGGATACCGCGATTTATACATTAATAGGTGCTTTAGGCAGTGTAGTAATAACGCAAATTGCCAACTATTTCTTAGAATCAAAGCGCTCTAATAACCAAATAAAATTGAAGTCTCTAGATATTTTGGGAAATCAGCAGCTAGAGTTAAAAAAAGAGCGGAGAGTTCACTACGCCAAGTTTTTAGAGGCCGCAGATAAAGCAATGCTTGCAAGTCCTCATGATCCAAGTCTGTGTGTTGGGGAAATGTATTCAGCTCTTATAATATCAAGTGAGGAAACCAGCGTTGAAATATCGAGGGTATTTTCACATCTGAAAAAGGATTCAATAGAGCATCAAAGCTATTTAAATGCGAAAGCCCCTCTTTTAAAAGCAATGCGTGCAGATTTGCAAAATTGATATAACAAACGCATTAAATCGCTCGCAAGCTCGCTGGGACGCTAACACATGGGCTGCGTCACTTCGTTCCTATTTTAGCCCATGTGTTATCGCCCTTTATGCGGGTGTTAGATGGCACGGAAATTAAAGTGACTACTGTAGTTGTTACGGATATCTTTGGTAAAACTCCCGCTCTTGAAGAATTGGCAAATGCCATCTGTAAGAACCACATCATTGTTGACCCGTATGACGGTCAAAATAAGATGTTTCACACTGAAAGTGATGCATATGAGTATTTCTCCTCTAATATTGGCTTAGAAAATTACAGCAAGCATTTGATTAACTCGCTAACCAAATTGGATTATTCTGTAAACCTCGTGGGTTTTAGCATTGGTGCTGCTGCCATTTGGAACCTCTCAGGAAGTTTCGGGCCTTCGCATATAAACAAAGCTATATGCTTTTACGGGTCTCAAATAAGAAACAACCGAAAAGTTGTTCCATTATTTCCGGTTACTCTTGTTTTCCCAAAAACAGAGAAACACTTTTCAGTATCACAATTAATCTCAGAATTGCACGCCACACAAAGAACCAAAATTAGACAGGTGCCTTACTTTCATGGTTTTATGAATAAGTGTTCTACGAACTTCGACTTGCAAGGCTACGAAAGTGAGCTTCGAATTTTTGCGGCTAATGCCATCTAACAAAAAAATTAAGTACGCCCACTGCGCGGGCTGGGACGCATACATGCGGGGCGGCTTCGCCATTATGCCCCACATGCCTGCGCCCCTTATTTAAAAGTTATACGCCAAGGGAAAGATGTGACTAAAAAGGAACTATTAATAAGAGCAATTTTTCTTTGTGGCACTACTTTTATTGCCCTTATTATTTACTATGGAAACTTTGCAGATAGCTTTGCGTCGTTCTTTGGATATCCGGTTGCGACTATATTAATTGTAAGCGTCCGGTAATCCCCACATTCAAAAACTGACATAGCTACTGCATGGTGTTCTTCCACAAAGGAGAACACACATGCGATATCAACGACGAGACGTAAATACCTGGCTGGAACTTTTTGAGCGTCAGGAACAAAGCGGGTTGTCAGCGGTGGTGTTTTGCCGCCAACACCAGATTAATATCCAGACTTTTTATGCCAGACGCAGTGACATCCGTCTTCAGCGAACCAGTAATAAATTTGTTCATGTTAAGCGCGAAGTCACCACCTTCGAGTCCCGTGTTGATGATGACAGTCAGTCTCTCTCGTTGGAATACGCTGCTTCGACGTTGCGGTTACCGGCCAATGTAAGTCCCCAGTGGTTGGCCAACCTGATGATGGCGCTGAACGAATGAGGATGTTTGTTGAACCTTCTGACATTTATCTTTATCTGGATAATGTCGACTTCCGTAAGTCCATCAACGGCCTGATTGTCGTGGTGGAACAGCAGATGGAATTGAACCCGTTCCGGGATGCGCTGTTTGTCTTCTGTAATAAAAAGCGGGATAAGTTGAAGGTGCTGTACTGGGATAAAACCGGGTTTGCCCTGTGGTATAAGCGCCTGGAGAAGCATCGCTTCAAATGGCCATCAGACACTGAACTACAGCACATGCACCTGAGTGAGCAGCAGTTGCAGTGGTTGTTGTCGGGCTTTGATGTGATAGGCCACTCGCCATTGAATTACAAGGCTTCCGGCTTATAACCGGTGATCATAAACAGCATTTATCGATCACGAAATAGTCTGAATAATATCGGGCAATCAATACGTTATTGCGTGATAATTATGTCATGAATATTGATATCGAGAATTTACCAGACGACCCGGCGACATTGAAAAAAATGTTGTCGCAGGTAATGGCGCGTTATCAATATCTGGAAGAGCAGTTCCGCATCGCACAGCAAAGACAGTTTGGTAAAAGCACCGAAGGCCACCCTGGTCAGGGTGAGCTGTTTAATGAGGCGGAAGAACTGGTTGCCGATGTTGAAACGCCAGAGCAGGAAACCATCAGTTACACACGCAGTAAACCTAAGCGCAAACCACTGCCTGAGGACTTACTGCGTGAAGTCATCGTCCACGATATCCCTGATGAAGATAAAGTCTGTGATTGCTGCGCTGGCGCGCTGCACTGCATCGGCGAAGATAAGTCTGAGAAACTCCAGTTCATTCCGGCTCAGGTCAAAGTGATTGAGCATGTACGTCCGAAGTATGCGTGTCGTACTTGCGAAAAAGAGGGTATCATCAACACGGTCAAACAAGCGCCGGTACCACATAGCGTTATCCCCAAAGGTTATGCAACGCCGAGCCTGTTGAGTCAGATAATCACCAGCAAATACCAGTATGGTCTGCCACTTTACCGGCAGGAAGCTATGTTCAAACAGCATGGCATCGAACTCAGCCGTAAGACCATGGCAGACTGGATAATCCGTTGCGCTGAGTTATTTAAGCCGCTTTATGATCAGCTTCATCAGCATCTGCTACAACAACCGGTTATCCAGGCGGATGAAACCACCCTGAAGGTTGTCGATTCTGACAAAGCGGCCAGTTACATGTGGTTGTATGCCGCCGGTGCAGATTCACCGCAAGCGACCATCACCGGCTCGGTGATATCCAATATCGTGCTGTACGATTATCACAATAGCCGTGCCGGGCGATGTGCCGTAGACTTCCTTGATGGTTATAGCGGCTATCTGCAAGTGGATGGCTATCAGGGCTACGAACAAACGCAGGCCACCTTAGTCGGCTGCTGGGCTCATGCGAGACGGAAGTTCATGGAAGCGAAAAAAGGCGCTGGCAGTAAAGGCAGTGGCAAAGCCGACTGGGCACTGAACCACATCCAGAAACTTTACCGTGTCGAGACGCAGTTAAAGGAAGAAACCGCAGCAACCCGCTACACACAACGACAGGAAAAAAGCCTGCCGCTGCTGAATCAGCTTGAAACCTGGCTGATAAAATCAGCACAACAGGTGCTACCGAAAACAAAACTCGGAGAGGCAATACAATACTGCCTTAATCAATGGCATAAGCTGACTCGTTATACACTCGATGGCCATCTCGCCATCGACAACAACCGCGCAGAGCGAGCCATTAAACCGTTCGTCATTGGCAGAAAAAACTGGCTGTTCAGCCAGACCGCCACCGGTGCCAATGCCAGCGCCATCCTCTACAGCATCATTGAAACAGCGAAAGCTAATGACCTAAACGTCTTCGAGTATGTCATGGACTGCCTGGAGCAGCTCAGCAAACCCGAAGCCGATATCGAGCGGCTACTACCATGGCAGTTTGCTAAACAATAGGTGGGATTACCGGACGCTTACCACCAACCAATGCTGCTACTTCTTTACTGCTCATTAACCCAAGCTCTGGTAGGTAACTAATTAGCGCCGCGGCGGAGACTTTGCCTATTCCCGGCATACTTTGAACGAGGTCACTTTTCGCTTTAAATTCCGGGCAGCTTTCAATGAGTTTAGCCAGTTCATCGTCCATTTTTTGAATTTGCTTTTTTAACACCAAGAGCAAGGCTTTGATGCTGGGATGAACGTTTATGGGCATAATTTGAAGCCGGTTTTTCTCACGAGTCTGCATCTCAAGAAGCTGACTCCTGCGTGCCACTACATCAGCCACTTGCTGCATATTCTCTGGCTTCAGCTCGGACAGGGGCGGTTGTATTACTTCACTAAAATGGGCAATCAATGCCGCATCTAATTTATCCGTTTTTGCTTTACGGCCGATGGCACCTGCAAAACGCTTTATATGAACAGGGTTCACTACGCTAAAAGGTATATTGGCAGTCGCACAAGCAGTGATAAAAGCCACTTCGTAACGACCAGTTGCCTCAATGACGACACGATCAGGATTTAACTTTTTCAATCGTTTTATTGCTTCTGAAATCCCCTTTTTATCGTTGCTAACTTTAAAGTATTCATCGAGTGGACGAACATGAATATCAAGGAAATCTTTACCGGTATCAACGCCGGCGTTAATGTTTTGCGCTTCGGTTTTATTCATAATAAGCTAACTCTGGTTTGCTAAATGCGAGCTCGGGGCCCAGTCGACTATTCGAGTATGTTGCTTGGAGCACTGCGTGGCGTTCATGTTTGTTATCGGTCTCTCAATTGAGGAGCCTGCAAGTCATCGAACTACCACACAGCCAACTTTGGTTGCAGCCAAAGTCTGGGCCTCACTTTACCCATCTTTGAAAAGTTGTGGGGAATTTAGGGAAGAATTATCCATACAAACCAGGTCACCGGGGCACTAACACGTAAGCTCCCGTCACGTCGTTCTGTATTTTAGCCAACGTGTTATTGCCCGTTATGTGGATGTTAGCCGTCTATCATGGAGAGATAATGAGAAAGTTATTTTTAGTTTTTATAATTCTTTTTTTATATGGCTGCTCGAGCATTCCTATCTCGACCATGCTTAAATATCGTAACTTTGACGAACAAAGCTTTGTTATTTTAGACCCCCTTCAAATACGTTCAAAAATAAGGTTATCAGAACCTTTCACGCTAAAATTGGAAAAGATTAATCTGAGTCTCAGCTTGGAAAATGAAAAGGGGCTCAGGCATTTCACGTTCCCGCTCGTTCTCGAAAAACGGGATAAGATAGCTGCGCAAGAGGGCTTCTTTTTATCTGAGCCTGCAAAAACTGAATACACATTTAAGCTTTCAGAGCTCGCAGTTAACAACTTCAAGGAAACGCAAAATTTACTATCACAAGAAGCACAAGGAAAAGTGTCTTTCTCAATTGGCGCAGGCTTTAACGAGGAGCCCCAAAAAGGTCAATCTGTATATATTTCAATTGCGCTTCAACTCGAAGAAAAAGACGGCTATTTTACACTTATCGAAGACACCGAGGTCGATTTTGGGCAAGACGGCTAACAGGGCGCTAGACTCGTCACCTGCGATCACTGGAGCAGCAACTCAGAGGCGCGTCGCGATTATGCCGCTACCCAGTATCTTCAGGATAATTGACGCTGCATGCTAACAAACACTGATGGTGCTTACTGCGCTCGTTTGGGACTTAAACGTAGGCTTTCTTCGATTCACTCAGTATTATAGCCTACGTAGTTTGCCCGTAATACACGAAAAGGAATTCGATATGAGATTGTTGTTTTGGATTTTGGTGTTTCTGTCTTTTCTCTTGATCAATGAGACAACAGTTGAATGGCTATTAGCTGTTATTGTCGGCGGATACGCTCCTCAACCTGGCTTTGAACGAGCCACTCAGTATTTCACTTTAGAAAGTTTTTTGTTTTCAGCTTCCTTCAGAATTGTTCCCTATATATTGCTTTCCGCGATTGCTCTTTTTTCCAGCCTTAAAAGCTCTACAATCGGAAAAATTGCGCTTTACTGCTCACTTGCCACCATCTCCCTTTTCCATCTTTGGGGTTACTGGGGTATGCAACATTCGCTTTTTACGTCTGAGCACACCTCTTCGACTTCGGCATTGGCTATTGTCTTTATTCCAATTCATGCCATTTGGCTTAGCGCAGTTGCTGGCGCATTAAGTTATGGTTTAGCCAAGCTCACCGAACGGGTTTTCAATCGTGCATAAAAAAATAACAGCGTGTGCCCAGGCACACCTGGACACTAACACGCTGGCTCCCGTCGCTTCGCTCAGTATTATAACCTGCGTACTTTTTCCCCATTATTCGGATGTCAGACACATCTGAGACTGGATATACTAAAAGGAATTTAACCATGTACCAAGGTTCTTGCCTGTGCGGTGCAATAAAAATCGAACTTACAGGCTCAATCACTAGCATCATTCATTGCCATTGCTCGTTGTGTCGTAAAAACAGTGGCACAGCATACGCAACAAATGGTTTTGTAAACAAAGATGAGTTCAGAATTCTCGATCCAGAAGATAAGCTAAACCACTTCGAATTTAAGAAAGGCAAGTTAAGGCATTTCTGTTCTGTATGTGCATCTCCCATTTTTAGCTCTAACTCTGAAAAGCCGGAAAAGCTTAGAATTCGTCTCGGCATTTTAGACACTGATATCAAAGAAAAACCTACATCTCACAACTTTGTGTCATCTAAAGCAAACTGGGACAATCTTGATGACGATTTGCCAAGATATGATAGTTTCGAACCTGGAAGAACGAGGTAGTAACATATACGTGCCTGTCAAAGTGCAATTATCGCTTCGCTCGTATTAGGCTCACGTACTACTGCCCCGTATATGGGAATTATCCGCCACTCTAAACTACAAGGAAGCAATATTTAATGAAATCGAAAAGAAGGATACTGTTTTTTGTTCTGTCCTACCTTTTTCCTGTTCTTGCAATAGGCGCTACAATTCAAAAGCTTAGCGTTAAAGACAATGGTTTCGTTGGCCACTACTATCAGCAACCTGCTGACTCATCCAAACAGCCGGTTATTGTGTTTGGCGGTTCTGAGGGGGGGATCCCTACGCGCCTTGCAAAAGTAATCGCCAGCAATGGCTTTCCTACCCTGGCTGTCGCATATTTTAGAGAAGAATCACTTCCTGATGAACTAGAAAAAATACCACTGGAGTATTTTGACAAAGCCAGAAACTGGTTGCACCTCAAGCACCCAAAGGCCAAAAACTTTACTTTAGCTGGGTGGTCAAAAGGTGCTGAGTTATCGTTACTGCTTGCATCTAAAGATGCGACTTTTAACCGGGTAGTGGCTATCGCACCGAGTTCGGTGGTATGGGCGGGTATTTTAAACGATTGGCAAAAAACACCAGGTTCAAGTTGGACTTTCGAGCAACAAGAGTTGCCTTACGTACATTTCAATCCAACTAGTGCTGTTAATGGTCTGCTCGATCTCTATTCCCAGTCGTTAACTAATCGAGAAGACAGTGGCAAAGCATCCATAAAAGCAGAAGACATTTCAGGCCGTGTTTTCCTCTATTCAGGCGGTAACGATGAAATATGGCCATCTAATTTAATGGCCGAGAGCGTCTGCCAACGGATGGAGCGTAATGAAACGTCAACTTGCAAACACCTTCACTATCCAGCTTTAGACCATTTATTAGACGGAAAAATATTGGTTGAGGCTGAAAAAGTTTATCGGGAATTTATAAACAGCGTTGGTGGAGGCGGCTAAAAATCTGCTGTAGTTGCTCGCAATAGCCCAGGCATATACACCTGGGTGTTCGCGTCGCTCGGACTTTAGCCCTTGTGCTACTGCCTAATATGTGTTTGTTTTGCGGCTTGGTTACCAAGGGAAGGAAGTAATGATGGTTAGTGTAAAGGAACACTATGAAGACTTATTGTCAGATGTATATACATGGCTAATGGGCGGCTTTGAGTCTGCGAAAGAAAAAAACAAAGCATTTTTCGAAATACAAAACATCAAACCCTTTTATTCTGGTATTGCTCTGGATTTGGGGGCTGGCTCTGGCTTCACTTTCTGAGACAACAACCTAGTCCGGCTGCGGAAACGATAAGCCGAGGAATTGTGTGCTTTACCCTGCCAATTTCTAAACAGTTAGCGGGCCACGGGGAACTTTACTACTCTTATCCTTGTGATAGCGTTAATTCTTTACCTGTGAAATACAAAAATGAATCGTCAGAAACCATCGCTAAAACCACTACTGATTAATACCGTACAGATTTTCGCAGGTTTCGCGATATATGCGTTACTCGTCACTCACCTTTTTGTTGGTGCGACAAGCTGGGCGATAGTGTATGCAGTTGGTGGCGCGTTCTATGTATTTGTAACCAGTTTCCTGCTGGCAAAGCAAAGCGTTAAGCGCGGCATTCACGCCGCATTTTTTGTCGCCGTGCCGTCTTTTCTGTTCGCTATTTTGGCGGTGATGGATCTTATTTTGTACGGCAAGTTTATTGCGACATTAGTTTGGGCAGGTATCGGCGCGATGATTGTGCTTATCGGTTATTCAGGCGCGGTTGCCAGAAAAAAATGCACAGCGGCGTAAGCTATGTCTTCCAGAAGCATGGCAACGCAACTACGTGCATAAGCGCTTAATCTTGTGTGTAACACAGTGTAACCGTACGCAATCGGTTTCATTCTAATACAATAGCGACTTTTATCGCTCGCCGGAGCAATATATGAACGTAAGCACACCTGCGATCGCTGGCATTTTGAGTATTGTGTTTTGTCTGTGGTTTCTTCGTTTTGCGCTTAACAACCTGAGAAACGCAGATTCAAGCAAGCACTGGCCAGGTGTTCAGGGCCACATGGTAAGCGTCACTTTGTGGGGAAAACGGAATATTGGTGGCAAGTCCAAAGATGCCGAGCGTCTGACGGTTTCCTATCGTTATGAGGTAGATGGGAAAGCTTACGACGGTAATCGAATAGCGTTTTATACGCTGATGTACCCGGAGACAGTCCGGTTTGCCGAAGACCACCCGGAAAAAAGTGATGTTTCCGTGTTCTATGACCCCGAGAACCCACGAAACGCGGTATTAATGACTGGCGCAAGAAGCAGCAACAAGCGATTCAGTGAAGTAATACTGGCGTCATTCGCATTGATGGTTTCGGTTGTAGTTACCTTCATGGGCTTGCTAGGATACCTGGATTAGCAACACCACATCGCAGAATTTACCAGTTCTGTCAGTGACCATGCTTTTGTTAACTAAGGACGGTTCTATGCACTCACAAACTTGCGCAACGGTGCAGCCATGAAAGAAGCACAACTCTATGGCTTTGCCTTTACCCTGCTGGGCCTGTTGCTTTTACTCCCGGTCATTCACTCGCTTGAACATGCTAATAACAGTATTTCACCTGGACTTGGCGTACTCGGTGCGTTCTTTTTCCTGTTAAGTGCCTCGGTGATGCTGCTTTACAGCTGTACTAGGTTATCCAGCAAGAAAATCAGAGCCAGAGAACACTTCACTGGCACAGGCTGGCGTGCCTTGCTAATCATTAACGCCTGCTTTGCTGCCTGCTATGTAGCGGCTATGGTTGCAGGCGTCTACACCATCACCTTTGTTATCCGTTGACGCGCACTGAACGCGGACTTTTGAATTAGGAGTTGAGCAATGAAATATTTCACTATGCTACTGGTATTGCTGTTAGCAGGCTGCGCTGGCGGCCCGTTCGCACGAGTTGGAATGGAGCGGGCAACCAAAACACAAACTGGCCAGAGCGCATCGTTTTGCAATCAGCTGAAAATGCAGTGCAAAGCGCGACCAGGGCAAACGGCGGGCTCTGGTGGTTATTTTCAGGAATGGGAAAATGCCGATGGCTCCGTGGGATGTTCCTGTGATATGAAATAGCAATGCTTGCTATTCACAGGGTATGACAGGAGAAAGCACCATGGACGTATCCAAACAATCATTAACAGAAGCCGTGTCACGCAATATTATTTCCGCCCAGCAGGCAGATGATTTACTGGCTTTTTTTGCTGAGCAGTCGCAGCAAAAAACCACGTTTTCTTTAACCCACGTGCTTTATTATTTCGGCGGATTAATTGCCATAGGGGCAATGACGTTGCTTATGAATTTAGGCTGGGAATCGTTTGGCGGAGCGGGGATTGTAGTTATCTCGTTGCTGTATGCCGCTGTCGGTCTGAAACTTACCCATCGCTTTGCATCAAAAAACCACACTATTCCTGCGGGCATTTGTGCCACCTTTGTGGTGTGTATGACGCCGCTGGCAATTTACGGAGCGCAGCAGTGGCTTGGCATATGGCCTGACAGCACGCAATATCAGGATTATCACCGTCAGGTAAGAGCCTATTGGTTATACATGGAGCTTGGCACCCTGATTGTGGGCACGATAGTCGCGTGGCGCTACAAATACCCGTTTCTGATCATGCCTGTTGGCGTCACGCTGTGGTACATGACAATGGATATTACCGCACTTATTTCAGGCGGTGACCACTCCTGGGAGCTCAGGCAGCTGGTTTCATTGTACACCGGCTTGCTGATGACATCACTGGCGTTCTGGGTGGATATTCGTTCACGACACACCGCAGATTATGCATTCTGGCTTTATTTGTTTGGAGTGACTGCGTTTTGGTGTGGCTTATCGTTGCAGGAGTCAGACAGTGAAATATCAAAGTTTCTTTACTTTCTCATTAACCTCACAATGATTTTTGTGGGCGTATTACTGGTACGCCGGGTGTTTGTGGTGTTTGGTGCGCTTGGCAGCTGTGGTTATCTCGGACATCTGGCATTCAATGTATTTGAAGACAGCTGGTTGTTTCCAGTAGCGTTGACAGCAATCGGACTGGGGATTGTGTATTTGGGCATTCTGTGGCAAAAGCACGAAAAATTCATATCTCAGCGGGCACGTGCATCTCTGCCTGCACCACTGCGAGAATTACTGGAGTCGAAACTTCACTCGTAAAAACTTCTCAGTAGCCATATAAAAAGTATTTCCAGTCCGGATATCAACATAATAATCTGCGATGTATGGCGTCATGCCAGACAACAGCGAAAGGAGAAATCAATATTAAATCACTTTTACTCTTTATTACTGTGGCGCTCTTTTTGGGCGGATGCAGCGTTCGAGATGAATCAGCTGACATCGCACACTGCCGTAACAATGCCTCTCAGCGAGTAGCCAAAGATGCAAGAGCCGTAGACGCTACTTATAAGCTGTGTGAAAGCGCTAAAGCACAAAAACGTCATGCTGAAGAAAACAAAGATACTGCTGTTGCAATTGCTACATTTATTGCCGACATTCTGAACTAAAACAGAGCAAGCCATATCTGAACCTCTCCGCAAGCAAAGGGGAAATCATAGCGGTTGAGAAATAATTCAGACACAAGCGAACCGATATCCTTATCGTAAGCTATAAATACAGGATGTGGATATGGTAGTTCGCGGTAGTTTTTTTATTTCTCACTGCTATTACTATTCACACCGCTCGCCTGACTTATTCCTATGTCAGGATGTGAACAGTGGTGACAACAGAATTTTTTCATGGCAGCGGGGCTGTACGATTTTATTCAGAGTATGAAAGACACTCAGTAACAAAAAAGGTCTCAACCGCTGCTGACACAACCTGAAATTTGTTTTGGCACTGTCAGCAAACCGATGCCCATAACGGGCCGTTTTTCATGAAGGGAGACATTACGATATGGGCTCGATCATCAGTATTTTACTCTCCGCAGGCCTGATCATTTTTATTTTGTTTGTGGGTGCACTGCTGTTTGCAGCAAAGAAAAACAAATCGCAGAATAAAGAATAACTGCACCTCACCACCTTACCGGCACTGTCGTAAGAGGTATTATTCGGAATTAATACCAGAGACTGCGTAAATAAGTCGCATCCTGTCGTCGTCTGATCTAGGATAGAATTATCATGATAGGCGTGCTGAGAGATCTTTGAGCGAACCAGGAATTGCAACGAAAAACGACACCTTGCCCGGCCTGTTAGCCGAAAGTATCGCTGACAATGTATCAGACGGCATCGTTTTGGTGGACAAATTCTGCCGGATCACGTTTGTGAACCACCAGGCAGAAAAAATTATGTCTCTCGATTTGTCTGCCGCCTTACATTCCCCCTTCCAAGATTTATTTTCAGATTCTGCTCTCGATAGCTTCAACCGCGCCTTTGACTATGTGTTGAATCAGGGCAAAGTAAATTACCTGGAAATACCGTTTGGTTCGAATCAGGTCTGGTTATCGATGAAGGTGTTCAGGGTTGACGACAACACATTGTGTATTACGTTTCACGACTGTTCTGTGATCCGCAGACAGAAAATCGTTGCTGACAGCCAGCAACATGCCCTTAATCTGGCACTTAGTGGAAAAGATGAGCAGGAGATACTGCTTCCACTTGTGCAGGCTTTAGAAAAGCAGGCGCCCCACGCTGTGTGTGTTGCCATTAATCTGACAGATGAACATGCCAATCAGATTACGTCCGTTACCTCTTCGCGCATGCCCCACGACATTGTCGCGCGACTTTCCGGAACACATCCAGACTCTGATACCCCCTGTGGAAGGTGTATTGAAAAAGGTGCACCAGTCGTCATTGCTGATCTAACGAAACAGAATGCCTGGCCTGAGTTTTCTCGGGCGGCTTCTGACTGCGGCCTCGCGGCGTATTGGTGTATACCTGTGCATTCACAGAAAGAGCAGCGTGTCGTCGGAACCATTTCCCTGTTTTCCCCATGCTGCACGCCGCCCGCTGAATATGACACGCAGGTTGTTGATGCAATTTCGCAAACAGTGGCAATAGTTGCTGAGCACTGTCGGAACAGCCGGGCGCGAAACCAGAAAGAAGATGACGCAACAGAGAATACCGAAACCCTTCTTAAACAATGTCGACTTTACGAAGCCGTTCTCTCAAATAACCCCGATCCAGTATATACCTTCGATTTATCGGGACGCTTTACCTACGTCAATGATGCGCTGCTGGCAATATGGGGAATCTCGTGGGATGAAGCAATTGGTAAAAATTGCTACGAGCTGGGCTACGAGAAGTGGCACGCTGATATGCATATGCGAGAAATTGAACAGGTCATTGAAACCAAAAAACCTATTCGCAGTGACGTGTTCTTTCACGGAGCATTATGGCCACGAACCTACGACTACATATTCGTTCCTGTGCTGGATGCGGCGGGCAATGTTGAGGCAATAGCCGGGTCTACCCGTGACGTTACAGAACGTTACGAAGCAGAAAAGATGGCCAAAGAGGCCGAAGCGCGAAGGCGGATCGCGCTTGAGGCCTCACACAGTTTTGGAATTTGGGACTGGGATATCAGGAAAAACCTCTTTACGGCAGATCAGCGCCTCGGCGAGCTGTTTAATCTGACTCCGGAAGAGACCGCCTACGGCGTTCCTATCGAACGCCCGCTTGATTATGTTCATCCGCAAGATGTACCTGTTATTGAGAAAGCGATACAGGAGAGCATTGCGACGGGAAAACCTTACGATCAGCAATACCGTATTCTGCAAAAAGACGGCAGCATACGGTGGGGCTCATTTCGTGGCCGGGTTATTTATGATGAAAGTGGCAATGCGGTGCGCTTTCCTGGCGTGGGCGTTGACATTACCCGAGAACAAAACGCGATTAATGCGTTACAGGAAGCTGACAAACGTAAAGATGAATTTCTCGCTACGCTGGCTCACGAACTTCGGAACCCGCTTGCCCCCATTCGTAATGCGGTAGAGATACTGCAGTCAGGCTTATTTTCTGAAGAGCGGAAACAAGAGTCATTCATTCTGGTTGAACGCCAGGTGACGCAAATGGTTCGCCTGGTTGACGACCTGATGGATGTTTCGCGTATCACGCGGGGAAAAATTCGGTTATCCCAATCACCACTGGATATCTGTGATGCCATTCGTGACGCGATTGAAAGCGTGCAGCCAATGATTGATGAAAACAACCATATTTTGACGGTTCGCTATCCCGGCAACGATGCCTGGGTAGATGGTGACTTTGTCAGGCTGGCACAAGTTTTCACCAACATTATTAACAATGCGGCGAAATACACGCCTCGCGGCGGACAAATAGAAATAAAGGTGCACACTACCACTTCATCAGTAACGGTGGATATTACGGATAGTGGCGTGGGGATCCCGAAAGACAAGATAAACGACATTTTCGATATGTTTTCCCAGATAGAAGGGGTACTGGAGCGCTCCCAGGGCGGACTTGGAATTGGATTGACTCTGGTGAAACGCTTAGTTGAACTGCACGATGGCGCTGTCACAGTGCACAGTGACGGGGAAGGCAAAGGCACTTGCATTTCGGTAACGTTTCCGCGCGTTGAGGCTGAAAAGCGTGCCGGCACGAAAACGCCTCTGTTTACTGAAGCTGTCGCAGACACCCGGACCCTGTCGGTACTTATTGCAGATGACAATCAGGATGCCGCTATCACAATGGGTTGGATCCTTGAGGCCAAAGGCTGTGATGTGATTGTGGTAGAAGATGGCCCTTCAGCACTGGAGGCCGTCAAGCAGACTGCTCCGGATCTGGTACTGCTGGATATCGGCATGCCCGGCATGAACGGCTATGACTTGTGTATTGCCCTGAAAAAGCTACCTGCGCTGAGAGACGCGGTATTTGTTGCACAAACGGGCTGGGGACAACCCTCTCATATCAAACGTTCAAAAGAGTCAGGCTTTCATCACCATCTGGTAAAGCCGCTGGATTTAAATGATTTAATGCCCATAGTGGATAGCGTCAGACAGCAAAAGGCCCAGTTGTCCTCGCCGTCATAACGGCCCTTTTTACGGCCAGCAATTAGCTTCACCGTGACATGCTATGGTTACCTGTTTTTTGCAATAACACGTTCCATAAAGAATTAGACGCCCTTCCCTTCAGCCTGGCTTCGGTCCGGCAAGGATGGTGCTTTCCCAAAGTAGCGTACAGGCTTTGCATGCCCGGCCTTTTTTGCATTTATTCGATGATTTAGGGGCGCTGTTACTGGAGTATCAATAGCCCGCAAAATACGCTAGCGTATAACAACAGATAAATACTTTCTCATAATGCTAATCATCGAACTGTGAAATTGAAATCAGCCCTGTATGAATTCTGGTTATTTGGCATAAAACAGGCTTATGCCTGCCTGTTTGGTGGCTTTCTCTTAGCCATTATGATTGTTACCCGTTATTGGTACCCGTTTGAAGGCCTGCACCGGTACGATTTCATATTTCTCGCAGCCATTGCTTTTCAGGCACTGCTTTTAGTCACCCGGCTGGAAACGCTGCGTGAATCTGTGGTGATCGTGGTATTTCATATTGTAGCGACCATCATGGAGGTTTTTAAAACTTCAGACAGCATCGCCTCCTGGTCTTACCCGGAAGCATATGTGTTTGGCATTGCGAATGTTCCGCTGTTTACCGGATTTATGTACAGCGCGGTAGGAAGTTATATTGCCAGAGTGTGGCGAATTTTCGAGTTTGAATACAGTAACTACCCGGGTAAGTGGGCCACCGTCACGCTGGTAACACTGATTTACCTGAACTTCTTTACACATCATTATATTGTTGATCTGCGCTGGGTATTGCTGGCTTTTACTGGTGTACTTTTTTACAACACTACCGTTTACTTCAAGATCAGCCACACGCACAGGCAGATGCCGCTGTTGTTTGGCTGGTTCCTGGTAGCGCTGTTTATCTGGCTTGCTGAAAATATCGCGACTTATACCAATATCTGGATTTACCCAGATCAGGCAGAACAATGGAGTATGGTGTCTCTGTCGAAGCTGAGCTCCTGGTACCTGTTGATGCTATTGAGCTTTGTGCTGGTCTCGCTGATCAACAAGCTACATATTCACCGCGCCCCTGCAACGTCATCGCTGGCAGAGGCAAAGCTGGAATGAAATACCTGACACCATTTCTTTGTGGGATAGCGCTACTGATTGCACTGATTCTGGTGTTTACGCTTACCGCTAGTTATTCGCCTTTGAGCAGTTACTTCATGACCGTACCGGATTTTGACGGCAACAGTTTACAGTGGTGGTGGCTGGCTGTTTATGACAACTCAATCCTGATTATTACCGTGGCATTGGTGCTGTGGCTATACCGGCACTTTTTTCCCAGCGCCCCTTACAATGTGAAAGCGATGCTGCTGATGCAACTTCCCCTTGCGCTGTCCAGTGCCACCGCTTTACTACACAGCGGCTTTTTTCCTGGTAATGTGTATCAGGATGTCATTACGGTTAACCGTATTTTCTTTGCTGTGGTTGTGGTGTTGTTATACGCGTGTCACCGTATAATACGAAACCAAAGCGCCCCCAGGTAAGCCCAAAGTGCCATGGGGAGTCAGCAAAGGCAGTATTGCCCGTGTTGACACCGAAAGTGAATTTCGCTATCCACTTTTTTCGCAAGCTGAGTAGTTTGTGTATTCGGTTACCCATTATGTATCCGGAAGGCGGCTTTAGAACTCATTCATATGGATAGCCACACGCACTGGCACAACAAAAGTGCTATCGGTACCCGACAACACCGTTACGGTACGTCCGCCAATCATTCCCGTGAGGTGTATTCGCCAGTAATGAGACCTCACAGGTTTTCTTTACGTCGCGAACGAAGACAAATTGGTACTGACAAAGACACATCACCGGATGTCATTACGCGGTATAATAAATCAGTACAACAGATGAGGTTGTTATCATGACACCTTTGACATACCTGGCAATTGTCACTGCAATTCTGGTGCTGGCGGTTTGTGTCGCGGTGTTGTGTCAGCGCGCCTTACTCAGAAAGCTGACTACAGAACTCAAGAGCAGCAGCGTTGGAACGTCAAGTGTCGATTTGTCTTTGCTATCTGCCCTGCCGGTGCCGGTTCAGCGCTACTTTCGCTTTGCCCTTACCGATGGGCAACCTATCATCAGGCAGGTCTCTTTTCTTCAATCGGGTCAACTCAAAGCCGATGTCACTTCATCCAGCTGGATGCCTTTCAATGCCCGGCATATCGCCACTTCAATGCCGGCCGGATTTCTCTGGAACGCAGATATCAGGGTGCTTCCCTGTCTTAGCATTAACGTTATCGACAGCGTTCTGCACGGTATCGGTTTGAGCAGGGCCAGTATTTACTCCGCTATTACCATGGCAACCAGTAAAAACCTTCCACAGCTAAACGAAGCGGCGCTGCACCGCTATCTGGCAGAAGCAGTATGGTACCCCACGTCGCTGTTACCGCAGTGCGGTGTCAGTTGGACTGCGATTGATGATAACTGTGCGCTTGCTACTTTAATCGATTCCGGCCTTACCGTTTCTCTGCTCTTCCATTTTAACAACGAGGGCGCCGTTACCAGCGTATCAACGCCTGCCCGCTACCGTCTAGTCCGCGGGGGCTTTCAGCCCACACCGTGGGAAGGCCACTTCTCGCAATATGCTTTGCACGATGGCATGCAAATCCCGATGTACGGAGAAGTAGGATGGTATGATAGCCACAGGCTAGTGCTGGTGTGGAAAGGCACTATCACACAGATAAAATTTCGCTATTGATAGGGAAGGTATGTTGGTTGTGATATGGTCTTCGCACTTTCTGAAAACCAGGCTGAGAAATGAAAAAAGTGGCATTATTTGTAGATGTACAGAATGTCTACTACACCACGCGTCAGGCATATAAGCGCAATTTCAATTATAATGCGTTCTGGCGTCAGGCAACGGCTGAAAGAAACGTTGTCGGTGCTTTTGCCTATGCCATCGATCGTGGCGATCAAAAGCAGCGTGAATTTCAGAATATCCTGAGAGCCATAGGGTTTGATGTGCGGCTGAAGCCATTTATTCAGCGTTCAGACGGCTCAGCCAAAGGTGACTGGGATGTTGGCATTACTATTGACGCGCTGGAACATGGGGCTTCAGCAGACATAATCGTGCTGGTATCCGGAGACGGTGATTTTGATTTGCTGGCCACAGCGCTGCGCGAGAAAGGAAAAACGGTAGAAGTATTTGGAGTACCTGCATTAACTGCTGCTTCTCTTGAACAGGCTGCCACACATTTTTATCCCATTGAAGAAGAACTTTTATTGTAGCGTTGCGGTATTAACAAACATAGCGAATGCGGTTTCTCATAGTCTGAGAAATGGCATTTCGCATTATGTCTTAGCCTGATACAGGCTTAGTCTAACAACATAACGAGTGTAAAAGGATTTACCAATGAAGTACGTTCCCGTTTTATTATCTTCAGTCATACTCTGTGCCTGTCAGTCCGCAGACTCTTCTGACACTGCGGCTTCGAAGGGCCCTGCTACCACCATTGATGTTTCCGGGTATCCCGACTTTACCGCCAAAGCAGATCGCAGTAAGGTTGAAGAGTACTGGGTAAAAACAACGTCAAAGAACCCCCAGTACCCTATGCATGCGGCACTTGACGGTATATCAGGATGCGTAGAAATTGTGTACAGCATCAACGCATCCGGAAAACCGGAAGGCTACCGTATAGTAAAAGCCTTTCCCTCAGGTACGTTTGAAAACAACGCGATGGCGGCTTTAGCGCGCTGGCGCTGGAAAGCTTCGGAAACCAACATCGATAAACAGCCAATATTGACATCGACGCAACTGGATTTTGTTGTCAGTAATTCCAAGAACATCGATCAGGCTCGTGACGCGTGTGGGATTGAACCGATTTCCTAAGCCGCAATCGCCGGTTTTCCTACCATTTTAGTCTGTAACTTTTCCTCTTTTTCAAGTAGCTTAAGTGCTGACAGAAAATACGTGTACGCGCCGCGCTGTTAAAACAGAGCCGGAGCCTATCACCAATAATAATGATAAGAGTGTTACGTTATGGAACAAACGCGCCAATCTTTGGTTCAACGCCTGCTGAATAAGGTGGAAATCTGGGGAAATAAGCTTCCCGACCCCGCTGTGCTTTTTCTGATGCTGCTTGCTGTAGTGTGGGTACTCTCATGGGCCTTATCCGGCATTGATTTTAATGTATCCGATCCCAGAACTGGCGAATCGCTCGCCATTAATAATCAACTGGCCGGAAGCGCACTAACGCAGTTTATGTCATCCATGGTGACAAATTTTGCGCACTTTCATCCGGTAGGTGTGGTGTTGGTAGCCATGCTGGGGATAGGTATTGCTGAATATTCCGGCTTTATCAACGCAGGCCTGCGTGCACTGCTTTCGGTAACGGCCAAATGGTTGCTTACCCCAATGATTATTCTCATTGGTATTGTCAGCCACTCAGCGGTAGATGCCGGGTATGTGCTGGTGATTCCGCTTGGCGGCGTTATTTTCTATGCGGCCGGCAGACATCCTCTTGCCGGGATTGCCGCAGCGTTTGCCGGGGTGTCTGGGGGATTCTCAGCGAACTTCGTTCCTTCAGCACTCGACCCCATGCTGCAGGGTATCTCTCAGGCTGGTGCGCAACTGCTTGATCCCACTGTCACGCTGAACCCGCTCAACAATTACTATTTTACGACCGCATCGGCGCTGGTGGTTACCGCCCTTGGCTGGTTTATCACAGATAAGCTGGTAGAGCCTAAGCTACAAAACAATCCTATCGATGGCGATATGTCTGATCTCCCCAGCATGGAGCCGTTAAAAGATGACGAGCGCACTGCACTTCGCTGGTCACTTTTCGCCGTGGTCATCGGCATCATTATTCTGGCGGTTACCGCCTCTTTTGAAACCTCACCATGGCGTGGTGATGATGGCTCGCTTACGTCTTTTACAGCGCCGTTGATGAAATCGATTGTGCCGCTGATTTTCCTGCTATTCTTAATTCCCGGGCTGGTTTACGGCCTCATCATTGGCAGTATCCGTAACTCCAAGCAGTTTGTCGAAGGCATGACCAAAGCCATGCAGGGCATGGGTTACTATCTGGTTATTATGTTCTGTATTGCGCAGTTCATCTATGCGTTCGGCCAGTCGAATTTAGGTATATTGCTGGCAGTAAAAGGCGCTGACTTCCTGCAGTCGCTGTCACTGCCTGCAGGCATTACCATCACAGGCATTGTTTTTCTGACAGGCCTGATTAATTTATTTGTTGGTTCAGCTTCCGCGAAATGGGCGCTGCTTGCACCGATATTCATTCCGATGCTGATGCAGTTGGGGATTTCTCCGGATCTGGCTCAGGCCGCCTACCGTATTGGTGACAGCAGCACTAACATCATTACGCCATTAATGCCCTACTTCCCGTTGGTTGTTGTATTTTGTCAGCGTTATGTTACATCGACAGGCATTGGTACACTTACCTCAATGATGCTGCCATTCTCAGTGTGCTTTTTGGTGGTATGGACACTGTTTTTGATTATTTACTGGAGCCTTGGGATCCCGTTGGGAATTCAGGCTTCTTATGAATATGTTGCGCCTTAAGGCCACCCACCCGCGTATTCAGCCTGAGTTGAATACGCGGTAAACCTGCTGAGAACAGGAATCACGAGGATGACTTACAAACATACTCAACCCGGCACCTGGATGCTGATATTCTTCGCCGCTGCCGCCCTGCTGATTCTTTTTTCCCAGGGTGGCGTTGCCGCTAACGTCAGTTGGATGGCGCTTGTGGTTCTGGTTCCGGCTTCACTGCTGTTCTCATCACAAACCATCATTGTCGACGATCAGTCTGTGACCTGGCATTTTGGTTTTGGCTTCTGGAAAAAGCAGTTGCCGGTTTCTGAAATTGCGGCGGTCAGTGTGGTGCGCAATAAATGGTACTTTGGTCTTGGCATCCGCTTTACTCCCCATGGCTGGTTATACGCTGTGTCAGGCCTGGATGCGGTGGAAATAACCCGAAAAGACGGCTCACGGCTACGTCTTGGCACGGACGAGCCGCAGCAATTAATGGCAGCGGTTCAGCAGCATATACCGTGACACCGGGAAACCAGACAAATGTTCTGAAGCACGCTTATTATTTTGGTGGAACAGCCAGCCCTTATTAGCAGCGGCCTCCACCGAGCGCTTCCCGGATACGTGGCATCACTGAGAATATAACGTTGTAATCGTTATCACTAAAAGGAAAGACCTGATGGCATCAGCGGATACCTTTGCGGTTGTGTTCAACAAACTCAGGCCGCTTTTAAGCGCTTTTGCGCCACACCTTCAGTGCACAGCGGATACTTCCGATAACTACTGGCTCGATACGCATCACGTCATGAAAAACAAAAAGCCATTATTTTTTGGCGCGGTGCAAATTAAGCAGCGTTATGTAAGCTATCACCTGATGCCTGTCTATGTATTTCCCGCACTGCTCGATGAGATATCTGCACCGCTTAAAAGCAGAATGCAGGGCAAATCCTGCTTTCAGTTTTCACAGATTGATGAGCCACTGTTTACTGAGTTACAAACGCTCACCGAAGCGGGTTTTCTGCGCTATCGTGAAGCAGGCTATGTGTAACGCACAACAAACGCGTGACGCTTCATGCAATGCAGCTGGCGGTCAATTTCTGCATTCCCGCCCGATTAATACGCTAAGGAGAACGCCAGGTACCGCGCCTGCTCACTCAGACTGGCACGTTGCACCATGATGGAAGCACTCGCGCAGTGGGGCGTTCCGGGTTTGTTCATATCGGCATTTCTGGCAGCGACTATTCTGCCTTTAAGCAGTGAACTGGTATTAAGTGCGTTATTGTTATCAGGACAGTCTCCCACCGCATTGGTGCTGGCGGCTACCACGGGCAATGTACTAGGCTCGTTAACCAATTACGCGCTTGGATTGTGGGCCGCGAGGCCGGTGGTGCAAAAATGGCTGCGGATGAGTGATGCTGCATATGAGGTTGCCGAGCAGCGATTCCGAAAATACGGCCTGGTATCGCTGTGTTTTGCGTGGGTACCAGTGATTGGCGATCCACTGACTGTTATTGCCGGGGCGCTACGAATACCTCTAATAGGATTTCTGATACTGGTTACCACGGGAAAATTTGCCAGATATGTCGTGGTTGCCTATCTTGTGCTGCCTGCCTGAGAGGCCCTGATTTATGTCTTTTTCATTTATTCAAGCCACTCCGTCGGATATTCCTTATCTTCTAACCGTACGCGAACAAACGATGAGTGAGCATCTTCAGCGTGCCGGACGCAACCTGTCCTCAGAAGAACATATGCAGCGAGTGCTGTACCGGTATGAGCTTGCGCATATCATTGAACGGGACGGCGTTAAAATAGGCGCCCTCAAATACAACGCCTCAACGGTTCCGGTACACGTGCTGCAATTGCAGATTGCGCCCCCTTTTCAGAGCCGCGGTTACGGGACGCAAATCCTCAGACAACTCATAACAACCTACCCGGACGCCGGCGTATCGCTATCGCTATTAAAAGACAACCCTGCCCTGCAGCTTTATCTGCGCCTGGGTTTTCATAAGGTTGATGAAGATGCACTGGCATATCATCTTCTCTACCCCGCGCAAACAGACGCTGAAAACAAAAAGAAAAACTAATACCGCGGCGTTTCACTGCGTTATGATGGTGTTATCACGCGGACAAAGGACACAGCCGCGCTTATCACACCCAAACGCTAAGGACTGAAGTACGCGATGAAAATTAACCACTATGCCCGCCCGATAGACAGCGACTATTCGCTGCCATGGGAGAGTTTGTTGATTGAAGGCGCTATTTGCATTATTTGCAGTGTAATGGCTATTGCCGGGTATAAATCCGGTGTGGTACTGATGTTTGCCCCTGCCGGCTTTGTGGCGGTGATTTGTGGATTACTCGTAATTTATACCCTGATAAGCAGTTTTCGATGCAGGATGGCGCTGCGTGGCGCATCGGAACGTGCAGGTACTGACGACAATGACAGCCATTAAGATTGTTCTGCCTGATATTGCCTACCAGCAAAGTTATTGTGAGTATATCGACGAACTGGGTGAAGAAGAGCGCTACCCCTTCCCGCTGGATTTTGACCACAGCGACTTCCCAGCTATGCTGACAAAAATCGCGGATTTTGCTGCGGGACGACACCTGCCTGAAGGCTATGTGCCCAGCACGACATACTGGTTAATTATCGATGGTGTACTCGCAGGCGTATCCAACCTTCGTCATTTTCTGAATGCAGGGCTACAAGAGGCCGGAGGGCATATTGGTCTGGGGATCCGCCCGTCGTTCAGAGGGCAGCAGTGGGGTGCATATTTAATGCAAAAAACGGTAGATATTGCCCGAGAGCGCGGTATTGATGATGTGCATATCCATTGCTACGCAGACAACGCCGCTTCAGCGGCAACAATCAGACGCTGCGGCGGTGAGTTACTGGACATAGTTTCCCTGGATACTGCGACGGTAGCCCGCTACATTGTCTCGCAGCAGCGCTGAAGCATGACTTATTTCCGTTGGTGTATTTAACTATTTCCCCACTTGCCCTATTGCCGCAAAAAATAATATAAGGACGCGTTTTGGACATTTACCCCACTCTTCGATATCACCGCCTCGCTTGTATTGGGTTGCTACTTATTAGCATAGTATCAGCGGGATGCAGCACCACAGCCAGCCCACCGACCCAAAATGACAATATAAAGGTTTATGGAAAGAAAATTGATCGCGAAGACATTCAAGGGGAACCTGTCATGTCAATTGAGGCGCCATCAGGGATCACGGTGGGCGAACTACTTGCCATTCAATCAGCCATCCCGACATTTTCAAACGACGTGTCCTGCACTCAAGCCATAGCCCGGCTGCGGGAGAAAGGTCTTGATATTGAGCAAAGCAAAGACAACACTTTGGTAGCCATTGAGCCGGCGCATAAGCTCACCGTTACTTATAAGTTTTCCAGTTCCACGTGTCCTTCAACCGCAACGCACCACAAATAATAGGAAAACTGGCAATACTAAAACAGACATGTCAGGTTTATGAGAAACTGCAAGGAGTGCTTATTAGAGCGTTTTTAATTGTCGCCATACTGACCGCTATAGCTGGCTGTCAATCTGCCCCGTCTTCAACAGCGAGACCAATGGTCCCGGTTGCTGAATTTAACGCACCAGTGAAACAGATTAAGGTTGAAGACTTATCGGCATACTGGGTTACCGCCCCAACAAAAACTAAGATGCTGAGCAAGCGTCCTGACTGGCTCCCTGAAGGGGCTGGTCAGTGGCAGGTAAAGACCGTAATCGATTCAAACGGAAACGTGGTTGAAAAAACACTCATTAGCTCGCAACCTAAGGGGTTTATGACGCAGGAGATGATAGACGCCATGCCCAGAGACACATTCACGCCCGCAGCAACGAACCCCGAGAGAATACCGGTAAGCTTTATTGGTACCGCAGTAATTGGACCTCGACCATAATCAAGGCTGCAGCGCACAGCGATAATGGACAAAAAGCCCATTATTAACATTTACGCGTGCTGAAAAGCTGCGCCAGCTAAAAATAATAACAATACGCGCTGAAGAAAAATGGCGGCCTGAATCCGGATTTTGCGTCAGGCCGCTCAGGGAATGGAATTAATGATCGTAGCTGATAACGCGGATAACACGCCATTGCTTGCCATCATTTTCCCATAAATGAACAAATCGCGGCTCTGCGACAACCTGCCATTCGCCGCTGTCGGTTTGCAGGCTAAAGCGATGCTTACCAAACTGCACGGCCCCAACGCCCTGTATGGGATGCACTTCATGCGACTCGGGCACAAACTCCCGAATAAGATTGGCATTGCCCCCCTCTTTACACCGATCTAAGAATGACGGCTCAAGCTCAGAACGAGTAAAAGTAGGATCATCATTGTCCTGATAAAATTCGACGTTCTCATCCAGGTATCGACGCCAGATATCAGGCTGACACTGATTAAACGCATCGAACAACGCTTTATCCTGCGCCTTTATCACATCGGATAATGACGGGTTAGCAAGCGCAGCACTGGATAGTAAGGACGCCGCGGCGAGTATCCATGCACGGCGGATTGATGTAGTAAGCATTGGTATATCCTTCTGTTTTCATCGCAAGTAGCATAAATAAGAAGGGTGTGTTTTTGGGTAAGTAAATGTAAGCAGCCGTGTTTGCCATCGATTTCACACTGCGGTGCAGAGGTAAACGGTGCGCGACCCGGCGCGGAAATTAGTCGCTGTCCATCACCTGCTTAAAGATAATGCCAGCTTTGGTGCGGTTGATGACGCCAAGCTTGCGTAATACTGCCGACACATGCTGCTTGACAGTAGACTCTGAGATATCCAGCTCGTAAGCAATTTGCTTATTGAGCAAGCCTTCTGCCATCATTTTCAGTACTTTGAACTGATGCGGCGTCAGTTGGGCAAGCTTTTCAGCAAACTGCTTTTCGTGCTCACTTTCATATTCAGGTAATGACTCATCAAGCCCCGGTGGCAACCACTGCTCGCCTTCCAGAATTTGATTTACCGCTTCGGAAATCACCGGCAACGGGGTGGATTTGGGAATATAGCCGCTGGAGCCCAGCGCGATGGCATTACGGATCACTACCGGGTTTTCTTCGGCAGAAACAATAACCACCAGCACACTGGGAAATTGCGTGCGAAGTTCACTTAAACCGGTGAGCCCCTCGTTGCCTGGCATGTTCAAATCCAGAAACACCAGTTCAATATCGTCATCATCAAGTAAAGATTGCCGGGCCTGCTCAAAGCTGGACGCTTCGGTTATCTCATTGCCGACAATATCTGCCAGCGCCTGGCGCATGGCGGCACGAAACAAAGGATGGTCGTCTGCTATCAGCACTTTCGCTTGCATAAGAGGGTTCATTCAGAGTTATTATCATTATTGTGTGGGCATCATAGCGCTTTGCCCTTCGACACGCAAAAAGGTGGCGACTGCCACCTTTTCTTTGCGATAACTAGCCTGCGTCAACGCACGACTCAGGCCAGTGGTTCTCATCAGGTCAGCCAGACAGTACCGCGGAACACACAACGCAACGCTGACCGGCCGCCCCTGATGAAAGCGGCTTTACCGCCTAAGCTATCAGAAACGATAGCCCACTGTCAGGTGAACGGTACGTGGGTCGCCATAGTAACCAATCAGGGTGGTGTCGCCACCCAGACCCGGGCCATAGCTGCCGTCCTCACCGATAGTTACAAAGTCATATCCCCCAACCAGATATTCTTCATCGGTAAGGTTTTTACCATGCAGACCGGCGTACCAGTCACCTTCCACACTTTCCCAGCGCACGGAGAAGTTCACCAGTCCGTAACCGTCCTGCTCAATCAGGTCGCTGGTTTCAAACAACAGATAATCGCCACGGTAATAGTAGTTCGCGTTGAAAATCAGATCGCCGAAATCTGTTACCATCTGGTAGTTTGCACCTACGTTGAACGTGTTTTCCGGTGTGCTTGCCAGGCCGATAAGCGGGGGGACGGCGTTGTTTTCTTTAATTTCAAAGTCAATGTAACCGTAGGCCACATCGAATTGCAGGTTATCTGTTGCTACCCAGGTCATCTCCAGCTCTAACCCTTTCGCTGCAGTTTCTGCGGCGTTGCGCAGACGCTGGTCAAGCGCAGTGGGGTCAGACAGATCGCCCTCAATACCAATGTACTGGCGATCTTTATGATCGTATGAGAACAACGTTGCGTTCAGACGGAAGGTGTCAGTCAAATCGCTCTTCATACCCACTTCGAAGCTGTCTACAATCTCAGGAGAAACGCCTGGCTCGTTAGTTTGCGCACGCGGGTTAAACGTACCTGATTTAAAGCCCTGTGAGTAGCTGGCGAAGAACATGGTGTCATCGTTCATCTGATATTCCACGCCTAAACGCGGGGTAAAGCGCGACCAGCTTTCTACGGCAGGGGCATCCGGCACGCCGTCACCGTCGGTGTCAGTACCCAGCACCTGTGGTACCAGTTCACCTTCCGGACGCACATACCCGTCAATCCAGCCTGAATACGGATACACATTGGCAAATACCAGGCCGTTGTTAACGTACGCGGTTTTCTCTTCGTCGGTGTAGCGGGCGCCTACAGAAACCGATAACTGATCGTTAATGTCGTAGTTTAACTGCGTGTATGCTGCCCAGCTTTCTGAGTTGTTACAGCCTGTCACCTCACGGGTCAGACCCGACGCGCCCAGCGACTGTCCCAGAATTCCCAGTACAGCATCAAAGTTACCGCATGATTCACCGTCGTAATAATACAGGCCGGATACCAGCGTAAAATTCTGTCCCAGATAGTTCGCCTGCAGTTCGTGCGTATCGTTTGAGTCATCGTATTCTGCCGGCACATCGAATATTGGTAGCTGGGTGTTATCAAAATCGATGTTAGTGGGAGAGTAACTCTCTCTGTGTGAGCCGATGTATTTCAGTTCAAGGGCGTCAGACATATTGTAACGTACTAACCAGTTATACCCTTCCAGTTCAACCTTGTTCCAGGTCGGCAGACTGGTATAAGAATCGTATTTTGAGTCTGGCACCGGTGCATCAGTGAGGATACTGGGGATGAGACGATATCCGCCTTTTGCGTTGGACGTGTCTTCGGTTTTATCCCAGCCCAGACGGAAGAACAAGTCATCCGTTGGATGAACTTCCAGCGTTAAGCGGGCTGCCCACAAGTCTTTGTTGTAGTTTTCTTTGTCCTGCCCTTCCAGCGCGGAAATCAGGTATTCACCGAAACCATCACGGTTCAGATTGGCATAGCCTACACCCAGATAAACGGTGTCTTCTACCAGCGGATACTGACCGGTAAGTTTAACATCGCGCTGATTATAGCTACCTACGGTCGCTTGCGCTGTGAATTGCGGCTCGCCAGACATTTCTTTGGTGACATATTTCACCGCACCACCAATGGTGTTTTTCCCGTAAAGCGTGCCCTGAGGGCCACGCAGAACTTCAATGCGCTGAACGTCTAATAAATCTAATACTGCACCCTGTGGACGTGCGATATACACGTCATCGACATAAATACCAACACCGGGTTCATAACCCCAGAGTGGATCCTGCTGACCCAAACCACGAATAAACGCAGTAAGCGTAGAGTTAGTACCCCGGCTGGTTTGAAGCGTAGTGTTTGGAGAGAACTGTTGTACCTCGGTGAGTACTTCTATGCCCTTTTCGCCCAGCTCCATCGCACCGATAGAGGTAATTGCTACCGGCGTTTCCTGTAATGATTCAACCGTTTTACGTGCTGTTACTTCAATGCGCTCCAGTTTGCCCTTGGTAGCTTCATCATTGTTGTTCTCCTGGGCCATAGCAACGGGCGCAGATAAGCAAGCTGTGGCAACAGCCGCTGCACATAGCGAGCGATTAAAGCGATGCGTTTTCTTCTGTGTGTATGACATAACGTGTCCCTATTCTTCTAAATATTCAATGTCGATAACTGAAGGGTGCGGTCGGTATGTAATGTATGTCAGTTCCCTGATTCCGTATGTAGTACCATCGTACTATGGGCAATTTCTCCTTATGCATCCACAATTTGCAGCGTTCCTGAAGATCTGCGGTCACAGATTTTTTGAAAGGAAAAACCATTATGTTAAGTTTGATCGGCCTGGTCGGCGGATTGGTATTACTTATTGTGCTGACCATTCGGGGAATGAATTTATTCATTGCCGCACCACTTTGCGCATTAATCGTGGCGCTGACTAATCATATTCCCATGTTCGTGGGTGACACAAACTTTGTCGAAACTTACATGAGCGGGTTCACCGGCTTCATTGCGTCCTGGTTCTTTATGTTCTTGCTTGGCGCATTGTTCGGTAAATTCATGGAAGACACCGGCGCTGCCGACTCTGTCGCGCGTTGGATTATTGACAAACTCGGCTTTAAACAGGCAGTACTGGCTGTTGTCATGGCCTGTGCCATTCTCACTTATGGCGGCGTTAGCCTGTTCGTGGTCGCCTTTTCGGTGTATCCGATGGCGCTAAGTCTGTTTAAAGACGCTAACCTGCCCCGTCGTTTTATACCGGCAACCATGGCCTTTGGCTCGGTAACTTTTACCATGACCTCTGCCGGTTCCCCGGAAATCCAGAACTGGATCCCAATAAAGTATTTAGGTACCTCGCCATTTGCCGCCTGGGAAGTTAGTCTGGTTGTGGCAGTTTTTATGGCTTGCTTCGGTTACTGGTGGCTCAAGCGCATGATTGGCAAAGCCGTTGCCAACGGCGAGCATTTTGAAGCGCGTGAGACCGACCCGGAAATTCCGGAACGAGACTATCCGCACCCTATCACAGGTTTGATTCCGTTGTTGGTAGTGCTGGTGTTGTCATTCCTGCTACATGATGCGCTTGGCCACATGGCGCTGATAGTTGCGTTAACCGGTGGCGTGCTGTCACTGATGGCAATTAACTTTTCGCACTTTCATGACTTACCCAAGGCAGTTAATCTGGGCACCACGGGCGCCCTGGTTGCCATTGGTAACACCGCAGCGGTGGTGGGCTTTGGTGCGATAGCGAAAAACACTGAGGCATTTCAGCAAACGGTAGAGATCATGACCCACATTCCCGGTAACGAGCTAATCGGCGCGGCCATTGCGGTAAGCGTGATAGCCGGCCTTACCGGATCGGCATCTGGCGGTCAGGCCATTGTGTTACCGCTGGTTGGCCCGCATTATCTTGACCGCGGCGTCGAACCAGAAGAGCTGCATCGCATTGTTGCCATTTCTTCTGGCGCATTGGACTCTCTGCCGCACAACGGCTATGTTGTCACCACCATTCGTGCTATTTGTCAGGAAACGCATAAAGCCGCCTACGGCTCGGTGGCAGCACTTACGGTCATCGTGCCGCTGATTGGTCTGGCAATGGCCATTGCCCTGTTTAGTATTTTCTAAGGAGAGAATGTATGTCTCGTCGCCCTGCCGTTTCTATTTGGGCTCTGACTTGCCTGCTTTGGCTATTAAGCGGCTGCGCTATCGCCCAGTCACCTGCCACAGGCGACACTTTACTGGTTGAAAAGCAGCGCTTTACGCTGCCGACGTTTACCACGTTTGGCGGCAAAACCATCAAAAACGTCAACGTTGGCTGGGAAAGCTACGGAGAATTGAATGAGGCCAAAGATAACGTCATTTTGATCACGCATTTTTTCTCGGGCTCTTCTCACGCGGCAGGCAAATACGCCGCTGACGATGCCGCCCCCGGCTACTGGGATGCGATTATCGGTCCGGGCAAAGCCATCGACACCAACCGCTTTTTCGTGGTGAGCGTAGACTCGCTGGCAAACCTCAATGCCTACGATGACAACGTGATCACTACCGGCCCCGCCACCATTAATCCTGACACCGGTAAGCCTTACGGGCTAGATTTTCCGGTAGTCACTATCCGTGACTTTGTGAATGTGCAAAAGGCCGTGTTGGAAAGCCTAGGCATTAGCAAACTGCACGCTATCGTGGGGCCTTCGATGGGGTCAATGCAGGCTTTAGACTGGGCATCCGCTTATCCTGAGTGGGTGCCACGTATGGTGTCGGTGATTGGTGCAGGGCAAAGCGATGCCTGGACTACCGCCGCACTCGAACAATGGGCCATGCCCATACGCCTGGATAAAAACTGGAACGACGGTAACTACACTCCCGACAATGCGCCGAATGAAGGACTGGCAGCGTCACTGGCGCTCATCACACAACAAGCGTTACACCCTGAGTACTTTGCTACGCAGGGAGAGAGCCTCGGTTACAGCGCACTTGAGGATGCACCGCTTAATGATATTCGCGCGTCTCACAGCATTGTAAACTGGTTGTTCGACCGCGCAGCGACCCGCGCACAGAAAATGGATGCTAACCACCTGCTTTATCTGGTTCGTGCCTGTCAGTTATATGTTGCCGGTCACAACGACGATCTGAAAACCGGGCTGGCGAACGTTAAAGCCAAAACCTTCTTTTTGCCCGCTGAAACCGATTTGTTACTCATGCCTTACCTTGCCCGCGATACGCACGACATGCTTGTAACGCAGGGGAAAAACAGTACGTTTGATACTCTGAAAGGGTCGTTTGGACACCTTGAGGGTGTGGTTGATATTAAGGAGCAGGCAGACGCCCTGCGCGCTTTTCTTGAAGAATAAAAGCAGAGAATAAAAGGAATCGAATGATGAACGCGATCACCCGTTGCGTAACGAAAGCAGCCGCAGGTATAGCTCTGGCCCTGTCGGCAACCACCGTTGTAAACGCCAGCACTCAGCCGGTACCGCCGCTCAATCTGGATACCGATACCATTACGGTATCTGGTCTTTCTTCCGGCGGCTATATGGCTAACCAGTTTCATATGGCTTACAGCGACTGGGTAAAAGGGGCCGGTATCATTGCCGCCGGACCCTACTATTGCGGGCAAAATGATATCACTACGGCGCTTAGCCAGTGCGTCAATAAAATGGATAGCCCGGTTAACTTAGATACGCTGAGTGCCAAAGCGAAAGACTGGGCGCAACGCGGTAAAATTGCACCACTGGAGAACCTTAAAGACAGCAAAGTATGGCTGTTGCACGGCACCGCCGATACCCGAGTTATGAGTGACGTGAGCGACTTGCTGCACACGCAGTACACTATGCTGGTGCCTGAAACTCAGGTGACCTATGTCAACGACAAGCCCTTTGCCCATGTCTTCCCTACGCTGGACAACGGCGGTAGCTGTACTACCTCGGAAAGCCCGTTTATTGGTGCCTGTGAATACGACGCTGCCGGTGAGATGCTGAATTTCATGTACGACTCACTGACAGCGCCAGACGATACGCTAAGTGGAAACGTCTATTCCTTCAGACAAGCCGAACTCGCCGGAGACAATGCGAAAACCTTAGGTGAGCTGGGTTTTGTCTATGTTCCGAAAAACTGTGAAGCCGGAAGTGATGGCAGTGATGGTGCCAATGCAAGCGCGGGTGAAAATACCAACGGCAACGCGTGTCAGGTACATGTGAGCTTCCACGGCTGTAATCAGTACGCAGACGCGGTGGATGACGCTTATGTGACCGGTACAGGACTAAATCGCTGGGCTGATGACAACAGTATGGTTGTTATCTATCCGCAGACCAAAAAGTCGATGTTTATGCCGCTGAACCCTCAGGGTTGCTGGGACTGGTGGGGTTATACCTCAGAAGACTATGCCACCCGTGACGGACAACAGATCCAGGCGGTTAAATCTATGATCGAAGGGCTATCCGGTAAAGGAATCGAATAATGAAACCGTTAAATATCTTTATCACCGGCGGTGCCAGCGGCATTGGACTTGGTATTGCAGAATCGCTGGCCGCAGAGGGTCATCACATTATTGTTGCTGACATCAATCTGGATGCCGCGCAGTCTGCCGCCGATAAAATCAGCGATCAGGGCGGCAGTGCCCAGGCCATAGAAGTAAACGTATGCGATGCCAAGCGAGTGGGTGAACTGGCCAGCGAGTTAAAAGACACACCGGTAGATGTGCTGGTGAATAACGCGGGTATTCAGCACGTATCTAAAATTGAAGACTTCCCACCGGAAAAGTGGCAACAACTTATTAATATTATGCTGGTTGGCCCTGCCCTGCTTACCCAGGCGTTTTTGCCCGGCATGCGTGAACGGGACTTTGGACGCATTGTGAACGTGGGGTCGATTCACTCGGTGATAGCCTCTCCTTACAAGTCAGCGTATGTGGCTGCAAAACATGGCCTGCTGGGCTTTGCGAAAACCATTGCACTGGAAACCGGCGACTGCAACGTTACCATTAACACCCTGTGCCCTGCGTACGTAAAAACGCCACTGGTAGAAAAGCAGATTGCCGCTCAGGCAAAAGAAAACAACATGTCTGAAGAAGACGTGGTGAATAAAATCATGCTGGAGCCTATGCCGAAGAAGAGTTTCATCAGTGTGGAAGAGCTTGCCGATACCGCGAAGTTCCTGATTAGTCCAAGTGCTCGCAACATCACAGGCCAGACAATGATCCTGGATGGTGGCTGGACGGCCCGCTAACGCTTTTAATATTAAGAAAAACTGTGCTAATGTCCTGACCATTACTGTGGAAAGGACATTCGCATTTTATGCCCTACGCAACCGTTGGTTTGATAGGTAAGCCACAACACACCGGCACCCACGACAGCCTGAACCTGCTTGCAGACTATCTGCTGAAACGCGGCTGCGAATTATTGGTGGAAGAGTCAATTTCTACCGATATCGAAGGTTTCCCTCACACCGCCTGCGACCTCGTAAGTATTGGAAAAAAGGCCGATTTAGCGGTAGTGGTTGGTGGCGATGGCAGTATGCTGGGTGCGGCCCGCGTGCTGGCCCGCTTTGATATTCATGTGGTGGGTGTGAACCGGGGCAACCTGGGATTTCTTACCGACATCAATCCCGATGATATTGTCGAACAGCTGGACTTAATTTTCGACGGACAATGTATTGTCGAAGAGCGCTTTTTGCTGGAAGTGGGCGTATTTCGACATGAAAAACTGAAAAGCAATAACTCTGCTGTAAACGAAGTGGTGCTTCACCACGGCAAAGTCGCCCACATGATGGAATTTGAAATTTACATCGACGGCCATTTTGTCTTCAGCCAGCGTTCCGATGGATTAATTGTAGCCACACCTACCGGCTCCACGGCTTACTCACTCTCCGGTGGCGGCCCTATCATTATGCCTAAACTGGACGCGCTGACACTGGTGCCCATGTTCCCGCATACCCTGAGTAGCCGCCCTATCGTGGTAGATGCCGACAGTTCAGTGTCGATGAAAGTATCTAAAGTAAACAGCGATTCATTGCAGGTAAGCTGCGACAGCCATATTGTGTTGCCGGTGTTGCCTGGCGATGAAATCCGCGTGAACAAAAGTGCCGATAAACTTAGCCTGGTACACCCCAAAGGCTATAACTACTTTACGGTTCTCAGAAACAAACTTGGCTGGGGCAGCAAGCTATATTAGCTGCAGCCACCGAATACCGAATCTGAAGCAACAACGCTTGCGCGGCGAAGACACCTTCCTGCCCGGCAAGCAAGACACAACCAGACATTACGCTGCCACTCACTGCAACTATCTACAGGGTTATTTGCATAGCATTGCCTTGATAGCGGTACAGTGAAAGCGCATGCTATTGCGCTGCGAAGTCAGTATTGAGCAATAACTCGCGTAAGTGGCATTTTTTGTCTGAAAAAGCAGGTAGAATTTAGCCTGAAGACTCCAGAAATTTAACCCAGTGCGTCTTAACGCCAAGGTGCTCAAGAATGATTTTGGCGCACACCAGAATCGGCACGGCCAGCAATGCCCCCGCTACGCCCCACAACCAGCCCATTATCCCCAGCCAGACAATGATAATCAGTGGATTTAAGCGGAATTGTTTGCCCAGCACCGCCGGCGTTACGAACTGAGACTCAATAATATTTATCGTCAGAAAGACCGCCGCCGGGAAAAAGGCCATAGATACCAGACCAAACTGGACAGCGCCGGCTACCACAAGAATGGTGGTACTAACCATTCCGCCAAGGTAAGGCACGAAATTCAGTAAGCCAACCAGCGCTCCCCATAACAAAGCATCATCGATACCCAGAATAAAAAACACTGTTGCAGTGACGGCACCTAACAAACCGTTAACCATGCTGATAGTAAGAATGTAGTTAGACAGCCGCCTTTGAATCTGGCTTACCAACAAAATAGCCCGCTTTTTGTCGCTCACCACCGGAAAATCCTGGACGAAAACCTTAAAAAGAGACGGCCCGAATACCAGCAGAAAGAGAATAAGAATAATACTGCCGAGTAGTTGCGCAATGAGAAACGGCGCGGCAGCAAGAGTTTCAAGTAAGACTTCCAAACTGCCCTGCTTTATTTTTCCGGTAACCGTACTCTCTTCTTTTTCGGGCTCCTGAGGAGGCTCAGCAACGGGTTGTTCATCCTCATCATCGTCAAACCAACCAAACAGCGAAAAGCCTTTTTCCTCTTCCGTTTTCTGATTCACGATTTCTTTTGCTTCAGTTTGCTTATTTTCAAACTTCTCGCTGATCTCGTCGATATGTTCTGTCACTTCTGCCGATAACGTGGGTAAGCGCTCCATCCAGCGCTCGGCGGGCTGAACCAGCTGAATACCCAACAAAGTGAAGGGCGTGACCAGTAACCCAATCAGCACAACAGCAGACACCCCGCGAGGGACATAAAATTTTCGCGCAATCGTCACCAATGGGCTTAGCAATAGTGCGATAAAGGCAGAAAACGCCAGCGGCACAAACAAGGTTTTCGCCAGATACAGTGTGTAGATGACAGACATAAACAGCAGAATTTTCAGTAGCCTTGTCTGTCGGGCTTCCCTAACACTCTCCACGGATACAGAGGACGAGCCCGGCTTATCGTTATTTGTCTGCATTTTTTTATTATCCTTTTTCTTTGCACCTGGCATGGTATCGGGTTTGCCAGCGTTATGAGCCCGACAGGCAAGATACAGCAAGGAACGCGCCATAAGTTGTGTGGTCAAGCTATCTTAACGCTTTACTATGGCATAAATTCGTAAGAAGGCGGAGTAAGCCTGTGGAACAGAAAAAGAATGCGCAGGGGTATATGAAAGGCACCAACAGACAAAAAAACATTTACTTTACTCGTTCAAACAACCATGTTTAATGTCGTTAATACGTTTTTACCCTGTTTTGCATTTCTTTTACTCGCGTCTTAAAGATAAAGAAAGCATTGCCATTTCAACACGTTACCAAACAAACCAGTCACCCAGTTGTGAAAATACTACAGCCACCTCTTTACATCACAAAAATACTGTATATATTTACACATACTGTATAAACATCGAGTAAGTTTATGTTAGCGCATCTTTCTATTAAAAACTTTGCTGTAGTAAAACAGCTTGCGGTAAATTTAGAAGATGGGCTTACGGCGATTACGGGTGAAACCGGGGCCGGTAAGTCCATTGCCATCGACGCCCTCAGCCTGTGCATGGGTGAACGCGCAGATGCGGGAGCGGTTAGAAAAGACGCCGCAAAAGCAGAAATCATCGCCCACTTTTCACTGAATGGCAATGCCGCAGCCAGACACTGGCTGGAAGAGAACGAGCTGGATGATGAAGAAGACAACAGCTGTTTTATCCGTCGTGTCATCTCTAAAGAAGGTCGTTCCAAAGCCTTTATTAATGGTACCCCGGTTTCGTTACAGCAATTGAAAAGCTTCGGGCAGTTTCTGGTCGCCATTCATGGGCAGAACACGCATTTGCAACTTCTCAAAGAAGACTACCAGCGGCAGCTGCTCGACAGCTTTGCCGGTCATAACGGGTTACTTAACGATGTGGCGACTACATACCGTAACTGGCGCGCATTACAAACCGAGCTTACTACACTGCAGCAACAGGCCCAGGCACGTGAAGACCGCATACAGCTTTTGCGCTATCAGGTGGAAGAACTGAATGAGTTTGCGCTGGAAGAAGGCGAATTTTCAGAGCTGGAAACAGAACATAAACGACTTAGCAATGGCCAGAACTTACTCGAACAGGCACAAACCAGCTTTTATCATTTATATGAAAGTGATGAAGGCAACGCGCTCTCAGTGATTCAGAATAGCATTGAACGCTTAGGCGAATTAGAAGCACATGATGCTACGCTGACCCCAATCATTGCGATGCTGAATGACGCAGCAATTCAGGTTGAAGAAGCCTCTGGCGAGCTTCGCAGCTACTGCGACGATTTAGAAATAGATCCTCTGCGGCTGCAACAGGTAGAAGCTCGATTCAGTAAAGCTATGGAACTGGCTCGCAAACACATGATTTCGCCCGAAGAACTGTACGCTCATCACCAGGCTCTGGCTGCAGAGTTTGCAGAACTTGGCGAGCAGGAAAGCCGGCTTGATGATCTGATTGCCGGCGTGGAAAATGCCCGTATTGGTTATTTGCAGTCAGCAAAAGCCCTATCTGAGTCACGTCAACAGGCTGCCTCCGCGTTGGCGAGTGCAATAGAGGGGCAAATTCGTAAAATGAATATGCCTCATGCAGAAGTGGCCATTGAAATAGAATACGACGACACTCGCAAGCCAGCCGGAATAGGTCTGGATGCCATCGAAATGACTGTATCGACCAACCCAGGACAACCCAAAGATCGCCTGGATAAAGTGGTATCTGGTGGTGAATTATCCCGGATCGGTCTGGCAATTCAGGTAATCGCCAGCGATCAACATGCTGTTCCCACCATGATATTTGACGAAGTGGATACGGGTATCAGTGGTCCGACAGCGTCGATAGTGGGCAATTTATTACGGCAACTGGGAAAACGCAGCCAGGTGATGTGCGTAACACACCTTCCGCAAGTAGCAGCACAGGCACATAATCAGCTGTTTGTTACCAAACTGACTGATGGTGAGAGCACGGAAACACGTATGCTGGCTCTGACCCAGCAGGATCGCGTAGATGAACTGGCTCGCTTGCTGGCGGGTGATAAAGTAACGGAATCGGCGTTAGCGAACGCCAGGGAATTGCTGAAAAGCGCAGAATCGAACTAATAAGCGGTTGATTGGTCATACTTGTCGAGGTAGCATGCCTTCGCGCTGCAAAAACTGCGTTATTGCGCTGTCTTCGGCAAGATGAGTGCTGACAAAAAATGTAACGCAACCAATAAAAAAGCAATGACTGGAATTAACTCACGCATGAAGTTGTATCAATTAGTTCTCCTTTTCGGGTTCACATTCACCGCTGTTGGCTGTTCAAACTGGATTTATCGCATCGACGTCCCTCAGGGTAACTTTCTTGATGAGCGCGATGTAGAGAAGTTGCGTATTGGCATGACCAAAGAACAAGTTATTTATGTTTTGGGCCGCCCAGTGGTACAAGACTCATTCGATAATGACACCTGGTACTATGTTTACGACATGAAACGCGGCATGGCCAAGCGTGGTGAAGACTTTCAAAAACAAATGATCATTACATTTGAAGACAATAAAGTGGCGAATGTTGAGGGTGATTTTGAACTCTCGGAAGACTTCAATACACCACTGGATCAGTAAGCGCACAGATATCAAGCGATAATAGTCCATTACACGAAAATGTTGTGTAATGGGCTAACGCCCCATCCCATCTCCTTTCCCGAAATACTGTTAAGTCATTGATATTATATACTTTTATTTATTGGCACAACGCCTGCTTTAAGGCTGGTAACGATAAATAAAAACAGGTTTCACACTCATGTTTAAAAAAACACTTCTACTTAGCGCCATTATTGCATCTGGCATGACACTTTCTGGCTGCGTTATTCACGTTGGTGGTGATAACGCTGATCACGATGGTGCCAACCTGAGCAGCGTTCTGGGTGGATTTGATATTCGTGACGGACGCGTGGTCAGCGATGTATCCACAGTGAATGGCGGTATCGATATTGGCAATAATGTTACAGCTGAAGATCTGGAAACAGTTAATGGTGGCATCGAGCTGGGTGATAACGTCTCGGTTCGTTCAGCAGAAGTAGTAAATGGCGATATCGAAGCCGGTGAGAATCTGCGCGTCACAGAAGATATCGAAACGGTTAACGGTGATGTCCTGCTTGGCAGATTCGCTGAAATTGGTGACGACATAGAAACCGTTAACGGCGACATATCACTGAAAGAGTCTGTTGTACGAGGAAATGTTGAAACTGTTAATGGTGATATCACACTAAAAGATAACACACTGGTTGCTGGTGATATCGTTTACGAAGAGACACATGGTGACTGGAACTGGGATAGCAGCGTTCCTACACTGCATATAGACGCGTCATCAAAAGTGGAAGGTATGATCATACTTCACCGCGAAGTGAAACTGGACATCGAGAACGATGCCCTGCTTGGCAAGGTGAAGCGCCAATACAGCGACGAGTAAACTTTTGCAGTCGCCTGCTACCTAACTTAAAGCCCTCCGATGGAGGGCTTTTTCGTGAAGGACATAATCTCCGATAAACGATCGGGTAATTTTCTGATGCGTTTATTCCAAACCGGCAAGTGAAACTTATAAACCGCGCTGTTAATACACTATCCCGTCATTTATGTTTATCTGATGATTGCCGTATTTTGCACCAGTCCCTCTTTGCAATGAAATACAGCTTCAACATCTGTATATTCGGACATTGTTTCGAAAGCAACGGAGTACGAAAACTCCCCTTCTACAACTGAAACAGGAAGTATTATGAGCGTAACAACTCAAAATCTGCCATCCAGTGCAAATCAGCAACAGCGCAAAGTAATCAATGATGTTGTTGCAAGTGCTGCCTCAGATCCCAGGTTTTTGGGTGTGTCGCTTTCTGGCTCGGGCGCTGAAGATAATCTTGATGACTACAGCGATCTCGATTTTATTTTAGCCATTCACCCTGATCACTTTGACGCTGTGATGCAGGAGAGAACACAGTTTGCTGAGCAAATTGGTACCCTGCTAACCAGTTTTACCGGTGAACATGTTGGCGAATCACGCTTGTTAATTTGTTTGTTCGCGCTTCCCCAGTTACTTCATGTGGACCTGAAATTTGTTGCTCTTCCAGACGTATCTGAAAGAGTAGACACGCCTGTTGTACTGTGGGAACGAAACGACAAGCAGTTGTCTCAGTTCTATCAGAATGACGCTCATTATCCGGTCCCCACACTTCAGTGGTTCGAAGACAGGTTTTGGGTCTGGCTACACTACGGAGCCACAAAACTTGTAAGGGGTGAGCACCTGGAATGTCATGCGCTTATTGGTTTTGTGAGCGAAACCGTAATCGGGCCACTGGCAAAAGTGAACTCGGGATTTGAAGCAAACGGCCTGCGCAGGCTGGAAGCGCTGGTACCGAACGTGGCCGCGACACTAACGACGTCGTTGTGCTTCTCTGACGCGTCGTCACTAGGTGAAGCCTTAAGAACGATTGCTGCGTTGTATCTGCAGCTCCGTAACAACCACACTGATATCAGCACGCTGACATGTCGTAACCAGGCACAGGAAGCTGCCATGCAATTTACTGAAGTTGCGATAAAAGACGCTATTGCACAAGAAACCCGGCGCTCGCCTGTAGTAAAGTAGTCAGGTAAGGTGCGACGACAGAGACGTAGTTGCGTCTTTGTTGTTATCGTTCGTTAAATCAGGAGCACAAGTACGCTATGGAGCACGACTTTTGGATCAGTAAATGGCAGAACAATGAAATTGCGTTTCATGAGGCGCAGGGAAACCCGTACCTGGTGAAGCATCATGGCTTCCTTTCTTCGACTGATTCACCCAGAGTTTTCGTGCCGCTGTGCGGAAAGACACGTGATATTCATTACCTCCTATCGCAGGGCTACGACGTTGTTGCCGCAGAACTCAGCGAACTGGCCATCACGCAGTTATTTGAAGAGCTCGGAGAGCTCCCAGAGATTACACAGGATACCAGTCATAAGCGTTACCATATTCCCGGACTAACCGTGTTTGTTGGCGATTTTTTTGCGCTTACCGCAAAGCAGATTGGCGATATTACCAGCGTTTACGATCGCGCGGCACTTATTGCCCTGCCAGATACCATGCGGGTGCGGTATACCCAACAGCTTATGTCATTGACCAACAAAGCCAGACAATTTTTGATATGTGTTGATTACGACCAGACCGTTATGCCTGGACCTCCCTTCGCCACCCCTGAAGACACAGTACGTTCGCTTTATGAGGCCCACTACACGGTAACGAGGTGCGAAAGTGAAGAAATTGAAGGCGGTCTGAAAGGCAAAGTGGAGGCGAAAAACGATGTGTACTATCTCACTCCCAGATAATAGTTGAGCAAGGGACGTAAAGGCTCTTCCACTAACGTTGCAAATGGCACAGACTCCAGTGCCTGCAACGTGACTGCCATAACAGACGCAAACCAGCCTGTAAGCGTTAACACTCCAATAATAAGTGAGGCCACTACCCTAACAAGCCAATGCCCTGTTCAATGAAAAACAGCACACCACCAATCAAGCCGCCTACAATAGTTCCGTTGATACGCACTTTCTGAAGATCTTTGCCGATATTCAGCTCTATTTGTTGCGCCATATCTTTTTCGTCCCAGCCTTCAATTGTTTTGCGGATATGGCTGGTAAGAAAATCCGATAACTCCGGGGCCATGTAACGTCCGGCCTCAGCGATGTGTTTATCAATAGAGGCCGCCAATGCCGGATCGTCATCAATTGCATTTCCTATCTCACGCAGTGCCGCGGCGATAACACTATGACTTTTGCCCTGCCGGTCAGCTAAATCCCTGTCCAGCCAGGTCTTAACATCGTTCCACACGGCAAGCAGATATTGCTGAAGCGTGTCGTTCTCAAGCAGTTGCTGTCTGAAATCATCCAGCTTTTGCAAGTAGACCGGATCGGTCTCCAGTTGTTCTGCAAAAGTGGCAATCTGACGGTCGAATGCCAACCTGAGTGGATGTGCAGGATCCTCGTCAATATCAGCCAGAATATCCGCCAGCGCTTTTACGGCGACATTGGCACCCTGTTCGCTCAGCCACTGGCTGGGAAGGATCTTCTCCAGCCGTCGATGTTCTGTCTTCAACCACTGATAAAGCTTTGCTGCTATCACATCCTGAGTTTCTGGAGTCTGCGACATGACTGCCAGCTTATGCAGCAGCTTATCCAGCACAACCTGATGTCTGCCGTCGCGGGTCAGTATCGTAAGCGTCCCCGACGCCAGAGGCCCCAGGTCGACTTTATTGATGCCTTTTCGAATGGCGTTCATCACAAACTGCTTCACCGGCGCATCATCGAACACGTGCAGAAACCCCGCCAGCGTGTCACACAGATACCGGGCGAGCTTATCCGCATGCGGCTGTTGCTTAAGCCATCTTCCCGCGCCTTTTGCCGGATGACTCGACGCTATCAGCGACTCAATCGCCATAGGGTTAAAAAACTTCTCTTTCACAAAGTCTGAGAGGTTTTCAGCGATCGCTTTTTTATTGCTGGCAACAATATTGGTGTGTGGGATGGGGTATCTCGCCGGAATGGGTTTAAACAGCGCTGTCACCGCAAACCAATCTGCCAGACCACCAATTAGCGCCGCTTCGGCGGCCATTTTGACAAGGCCTGCAAAAAAGCTGTTTTGATAAGCGGGATACAAAACCTGCACCGTTGTTACCAGCACAAAAATTACCGCCGCACCGCAAAGCCATAATAACGCCTGTCGCTTCGCTGTTTTCAACTGGGCCTGTTTGTTCATTACCACTCCGATGCGACTTTCTTCTTAGTAATGTATGGGCTTCCCTTCTCCTTTTCTACCGAAAACACTAATAAATACCTTGTACTCGTACTAAATCTACTGAGGTATTCGAGAAGGTGATCAGAAAAAGGATTGCCAGCAACGATCATTTGATGGTTCTGCAATGGCAGGCAATGCGGTTACTTCAGCAACTCCTTATCGGCGTCGTTATAGCGCGCAATCTGACATATTGCCGGTATTCGATGAAGGCAACGCCGGACGTCATTATCGCACCGGTGATTTCTGACCGGAAACAGGCTACAGCCAGACGCTTCAGGCCCGCGATGCTGGCGGCGGGTTATACAGCTGTACTTTCCCCCCGATTACGCTAGCATAGTACCAGTTGTTTACTTCCATCGAAGGATCACATCATGAAAACATGGATTCTGGCTGCAATAAGCCTGCTGGCAAGCTCTGCTGAAGCCATTATTATTCGTCATGATGTGAACGATGCGCAGTACCAGGCGGCACTCAGCGACTTTCCTTCGCTGGCAACTTTCTATGTTGACGGTGCGCACGGCTCGCTTATCGCGCCGCAATGGATCCTCACCGCTGCTCACGCAACATTCTGCATAACACCCGGCGCGACGATTAAAGTCAATCGCCACCATGCTGAAGTAAAACAAAAGTGGATCCATCCCGACTACTCTCCTGGAAAAAACCATGACATTGCACTGGTTCAGCTTACCTCGCCCGTTGCCGGAATTCCGGTTGCCGCGTTGTATGAGGGCAAAGAGGAACAGGGTATGCGATTATGGTTTATCGGCGCTGGCGGCACAGGAAACGGGAAAACCGGGCAAATTGTTGATAACTTTGAAAATAACGGTGTGCTTCGAAAAGCACAAAATCAGGTTAGTGAGGTAACAGAACGCCTGCTTTACTTTTTATTTGATGAAGGGAAAAACGCCTTGCCGCTGGAAGGCGTCTCCGGCGGCGGCGACAGTGGCGGTCCGGCCTATTTTACTGAGGATAATCGCCCTGTTCTGGTGGGAATTAGCTCCCGTTTTCAGGGCGAAGCTATCGGACTTTATGGGATCAGAGAGGTCTATACGCGAGTATCCGCGCACATCGAGTGGATCAACAACGTGATAGGGGCCACCGAGGCCGACCGACCAGATTTTGCCAAAACCAGATTACATACTCTACCAGCAGGGCTGACGCGTGACACGCTGGGCAACGTATGTAAACAAATTGCATTGCCGAAAGCTTCTGAGGACCAACCGTGAACCGCCGCCGATTCTTGATAACTGGCGGCGCCGGGCTGGCATTTGCAGGAATTGGCACACTGACCTGGACTTACATCCCAGGAAGCGCACGCCCCCTCACCACGGATGCCGCAATGCAGACATTGTCGGTACTTGCAGAAAATGTGGTGGGCATTAATGGCGAGTGGAATTTGCCTCAGGTTTTGGTTCATTGTGCACAGAGTATTGAGTACTCGTTGTCAGGCTATCCTGAACATCGTTCAGACACTTTCAAGCAGACTGCCGGGGCGCTCGCGTTTACAGCATTTGCAGCAAAAGGCCGGATGCATCATAGCCTGAATGAGAAGATACCTGGTGCGCCAGAGATTGACGTAACAACACGTTTGCAACCAGCAATTGCGAGATTAGCGTCTGCATTTGCTACATTTGAGCAGCATACTGGGGAGCTTCACGAGCATTTCGCCTATGGTAAACTGACAAAAGCCGACTATGAAATCGCCCACGTGATGCATTTTTATAACCATCTTGACGCCGCGATTTTTAAAGCCTGACTTACCAACATTCTCCACCGCCTCCTTGAAAGCACTGGCAACAGCGTGACATCATCAAGTGAAACTCTCAAAGAATGATCACCAGCTCGTCAAGCTCAGCGCTCACGCCACGCAGTGGCAGAGCGCTGGAAGAAAAGAAAAAACGCCACTCGTAGAGCGGCTCCTTAGTTAATCCCACTGCGGCGCAAAGTCCGGATCGACAATGCGATCACCGTTGTCCAGATTGTCAATCCGCTCAACGTCGTCGTCGGTTAATGCAACCTTGGTGTAATCAAAGTTGTCTTTCAGGTGGTCTTTGTTAGTCGAAGACGGAATGGTCTGGATATTCTTTTTTTCCATCCATGCCAGCACGATCTGAGCAGGTGTCGCGTTATGTTCCGTAGCGATGCTTTTCAGCACATCATTGTCCATCACCTTGCCAACCGCAAATGGCATATAGGCGGTGACGCCAATGCCCAGATCGCGGCACTCCTGCACCACCTGTCGGTTTTGCATAAACGGATGAAGCTCGATCTGATTAGTCAGGATTTCACCCTCACCCAGGATCTCCACCGCTTTTCGCATCTGTGCAATAGTAAAGTTACTGACACCGATATGCCGGGTCAGCCCTTCGTCTTTCGCCTGCTTCAGACTTTTTAAATAACTTTCCATCGGAATGTCATCGCCGGGATACGGCCAATGAATTAGCAGTAAATCAAGATGCTCAAGTTTCAGTTTCGATAAGCTTTCATGCACACTGGGAATGAAATGGTCTTCGCCTAACGACTCCCACCAGACTTTGGTGGTAACAAATACATCGCTTCGCTCGACACCCGCAGTTTGCAGCGCGTCGCCAACCTGCTCTTCATTGCCATAAAACTGCGCGGTATCAATGTGCTTAAAACCGATATCTAACGCGTCAACTACCGATTGTCTGGCCACATCATCTTCCAGTCGGAACGTACCCATACCAAGCTGAGGCATGTCCTTCATGTTGATCTCCTTGTTATCTGTTTGCATGGACAACTGGTTACGCCATAAAAAGCAGATAAGATCGGCATAGCAACGTGGTTGGTCAGTTTTTCTGCGGTCTCACCTTATTACCTGCCGTGGTCAGAAAGCCGCCCCCCGTTAGAGCAGACGCACTATGACGCATAAATCTTACGCCAGGCATGTCTTTTACGAGCTTGCGCTGTGCAAACGGGGCATGGAGCCTGTGTTATTCGTCATGCATCACCGGTAGAGGTCGCAGGTATCCGTGTCGAGACGGGCAACGGACAACGTGCTACGAAGAATGTAGAAGAGAGAGGATAAAGGATATAGAAGGTAGTCGCCGGAAGTCTGGAGGTGGAAATGGCTGACAGGGAGCACATGCTGCGCTCCACATAGCTGGTAATACATACCGGCTATCCAACGCATTAAGAAGATAAACAACGGCCTTGCTGATGTATTTTGATTTGGCGTGTCAGCGGAAATGAAAAACGCCCGTTAACGGGCGTTTTACTAATTATCTGCGACGCGATTGCGGCTTTTGTTCTTTGCGAACCCGGTGCTTTTTCACCGAGCGACGCATCCGGCTTAGGCGGGCATGGTCAAGCTTGTTCTGACGGGCGTCCACCAGCGATTGTGTCTCAGCATCAAGCTGAACCAGCGAGCGCAGCGCGTTAACATCCTCTAATTGCAGTTCAACCCAGGCACCCTGTGGTAAGCGCTTTTGCAGCTCGATTGGACCGTAACGAACACGGATCAGGCGACTTACCTGCATTTCCTGCGATTCCCACAAGCGGCGCACCTCACGGTTGCGACCTTCCGATAAGGTGACGTTGTACCAGCGGTTCATGCTTTCATCATCACCAGGCTTCGGCGTGACTGAGGTAAAGTGCGCTTCGCCGTCTTCCAGCTTCACACCTTTTTTCAACGTATTGATCATCTGGTTAGAGACTTCACCGAACACGCGTACCGAGTATTCCCGCTCTACTTCGCATTTCGGATGCATCAGGCGGTTGGCCAGTTCACCGTCATTGGTAAACAACAGCAAACCTGAAGTATTGATATCTAACCGGCCTACAGCAATCCAGCGGCCAAGACGAATTGCAGGAAGGCGGTCAAACACCGTGTCTCTGCCTTCCGGATCGTGACGGCTGCACAACTCACCCTCAGGTTTATTATACATCAGCACACGACAAACCGGCTTTTCGGTCTGACGTGACAGCAAGTGGCCGTCAACACGGATTTGTGCACTTGCATCGACGCGATCACCCAGTGTTGCCACCGAGCCGTTTACCGACACCCTGCCCTCATCAATCCAACGTTCCATTTCGCGGCGTGAGCCTAGTCCCTGATTGGCCAACACCTTCTGTAACTTTTCAGTCATTTAACGTTACACTCTTTGTTTCGTTGATTTCATTCGCACGATCTGTCACTTCAGATGGTGCCTCTTTTGGTACTGAAGCGGTTGCTGCCTGATCGGTTTCCTCTGCCATTTGTGCAAAGGCGTCAGCGCTGGGCAACTCACTCAGTGATGTCAGTGAGAAGTAATCCAAAAACCCCCGTGTTGTTGCATATAACGCTGGGCGTCCGGGTACTTCTTTATGTCCGACCACTTTTATCCAGTCCCGCTCGGTCAGCGTTTTGATTATGTTGCTGCTTACGGCGACACCGCGCACCTGCTCTATTTCACCCCGGGTGATTGGCTGGCGGTAAGCAATCAGCGCCAGCGTTTCCAGCATGGCGCGGGAATACCGCGGTGCGGTTTCCTGCCATAACAAACTCAGCCACGGGCTCAGGCTGTCCAGCGACTGGAAGCGATAGCCGCTGGCCACTTCTACCAGCTGGATGCCGCGGGGCTGATAATCCAGTACCAGCGCTTTCAATACTTCTGACAATGCGCGCTCTGATACAGTGAATTCTGACAGAACTGTTTCGCGCAATTGTTGTCGGCTAAGTGGCTTGTCTGCCACGAATAATGCGGCTTCCACCAGTTGCTTAAGCTGAGTCTTGTTGATCTTCTTCATGACTGCCCAATTTTACATGAATTCGCGCATAAGGTCCCGCCTGTACACATAATAGCAGGCTCTCTTTTACCAGCTCCAGAATCGCCAGAAATGTCACTATTACGCCAGCTTTCCCCTCTTCCGGTGTAAACAACGATTCCAGTGGCGTATATTGTGCTGCCGAGACCATCGACAGGATCATGGACATCCGCTCCCGCGTGCTCAGCGCCTCTCGTTCGATGGTGTGATGTTCGAATGCTTCTGCGCGCTTCATGGCCTGACTGAATGCCAGGACCAGTTCCTGTAGTGACACATCGGGTTCTACCCGCACCGGCGCGACAGATTCCGTGGTATCTACGTGAACGGTGAAGATATCACGCTCCAGTCGCGGTTGATTATCCAAATCTTCGGCGGCTTGTTTAACCAGCTCATATTCTTTCAAACGACGGATCAGTTCTGCCCGGGGATCTTCCTCTTCATCGTCATCATCGCTGCGCCTTGGCAACAATAAGCGGGATTTTATCTCTGCGAGAATAGCAGCCATCAGCAGGTATTCTGCGGCCAGTTCGAGGCGCAGCTCGCGCATCACCTCCACATATTCCATGTACTGGCGCGTCACGTCAGCGATAGGCAGTGTGGTAATATCAAACTTCTGTTTTCGGATAAGGTAAAGCAGTAAGTCCAGTGGCCCTTCGAAGCTTTCCAGGATCACTTCCAGCGCATCCGGCGGAATATACAAGTCCTGCGGCTTTTCAATTACCGCTTCGCCGTTAATAAAAGCCAGCGGCAACGGCTGCTGCACCGGCGCACTATTGCCGGCTGATACCACGGGGGATTCGGTCGCGCTGTCAGTCTCGCTCATAGGAACACAGAAGGGTCTCCGGAACCTTCCCTGACGATGGTCGCTCCGCCTTCTGACAAGTCGACGACAGTCGTAGGCTGTTCGCCAAGATAGCCGCCGTGAATAATCAGGCCCACCTGCTTTTCAAGACGGTCGCGGATAACGTCCGGGTCGGATTCCGCCATGCTGTTGCCCGGCAAGATCAGCGAGGTAGACATCAGCGGCTCGTCCAGCGTTTCCAGTAGTTTCAGCGCGATGACATTGTCAGGAACACGGATCCCGATAGTCTTGCGCTTTGGGTTTTGCAGACGACGGGGCACCTCACGGGTGGCTTTCAGCACAAAGGTATAAGGCCCGGGCGTGTTGTTTTTAATCTGCCTGAAGGCAATGTTGTCGACCTTGGCATAAACCGACAGCTCAGACATGTCTCGACACATCAGGGTGAAATTGTGTTCTTTGTCTATCTGACGAATACGGCATAACTGATCCAGCGCTTTCTTATCGTCCATCTGACAACCAATGGCGTAGCCTGAATCGGTAGGATAAACCACTACCTCACCCTGTCTGATTAACTCGCAGGCTTGTTTTAGCAAACGCGGCTGCGGATTATCAGGGTGAATATAAAAAAACTGACTCATGGATATTCCTGTTGTGGTGCACTGTCAAGCTGTGACCAATTATGCCATATCGGCGTTAACTGGGACGCAATCCCTAAATTTCGCCCCAGTTCTGTCCAGCGTGACGGAAAATGAAAGTCCGAGCCGGCAGACGCGAGCAGCTCGTACTCTTTCGCTAATTCATTAATTATAGTCTGTTTGTCTTTTGCGATACCCGGAAACGCCGTTTCAATCGCATCTCCACCGATACCAGCAAAGTCAGCAACCAGTCTGCGCAGCCACTTTGTGGTCATGTCATAGTGCGCCGGGTGGGCCAGCACCGCCTGCCCCCCCGCACTGTGGATCCATTCTACGGCTTCTTCAATCGTCGGCCACTGTGCTTTCACCATGGCCCGTTTACCCTTGCCAAGATACTTTTTAAACACCGTATCCATCGACGCCACACCATATTGTTCCACCAGTACACGGGCAAAATGGGCTCGGGTCACCTGCCCGACGCCAGCCTGCGCTCTGGCTTTTTCCAGTACACCTTCAAAACCACACTTTTCCAGCTTTTCGGCAATCTTCTCTGCACGTTCATCACGAACTTTTGCCTGTTCGTTCAGGCGTAGCCGAAATTTCTCGTCCTGCCGGTTAACATTTAATCCCACAATGTGAATATCGAAGCCATGCCAGCGGGTAGAGATTTCTACACCATCAATGATAGTTAACGGACGCTTTTGTTGCGCCTGCCAGGCATGCGCCTCTTCCAGACCGGCCACGGTGTCGTGATCAGTAATCGCCAGCACATCTATCTGCATATTGTGCGCACGCGCCAGTAATTCCTGTGGCGTCAGGTGTCCATCTGAATAGCGGGTGTGACTGTGTAAATCGATTTTCAAAGTATTTCGCAAATTATCGGTTGACAGCAAAGTGAATTTGTTTTCTTCTATATGGCGAAGTATACGGACTAACTAACTCGATGCCTATCGAAGTTTTAGCCAACGAAGAGAATTTTAAGACCATGCGTACAATCCCCCAATTACATACTGCACACGTTGCAATCTGGTGGTGGCACTCCCTCACATGACGGGCGGTGTGCGCAATGGTGCGTGAATTACACAAGAAAAGGCCCGTTTTTTAACGGGCTTTTTTTTTACTTTTTGACATTCGCAGCGGGAGAAATGCGATTATGAGTTTAAGCGAACTGGGCGTAAGTCCGGGCAAAGTAGAAACCATAGAGCAAGTCGGGCATTACATTGATGATCCACTGGCTGCCTTTGCGCACCTTTGTGCTGACACCCGGCATGCACTGCTACTTGAATCAGCAGAGATTGATTCAAAGGACAATCTGCAAAGCCTGCTGATGGTAGATGCCGCGTTGCGCTTCGAATGCCGTGGCCAGACGGTTACTGTAACAGCGCTTACGGGCAACGGAAGATCGGTGCTCCCCGTATTTGACTCACATTGCCCCGCAGGGATCCACTGTGAAATACGCGACGATATGGCAATACTTAGCTGCCTGACGCCAGACAGCACGCTGGATGAAGATGCTCGCTTAAAAGCTGCCAGCGTATTCGATGCCCTGCGTACTATCGTGAATCACATCACACCAATACGCCAGAACCCGCATGCAGTGTTTTTAGGGGGCGTGTTTGCCTACGACCTGCTGGCGACATTTGAGCAGCTTCCTGAAGTGGCCGAAGGTGACAACGACTGCCCGGACTTTGTTTTTTATCTGGCTGAAACTTTACTCACCGTAGATCATCAGACCCGGGAAACCCATTTGATTGGCAGCGTGTTCTCTGGTCCCGATGTTGCTCAGCAATATTTTCGCGTGGCGCAACGGTTAGAAGCATTACAGCATGCACTGCACGAAGTGAAACCCAGACCAGCCGCCACAAGCAAAACATCCGCCGACACGGTGGACGTGCAGGTAGACAAATGCGACGAGACCTTTAAGGAGGATGTGGTAAACCTGAAGTCTCACATTTTAAGTGGGGATATTTTTCAGGTGGTTCCTTCCCGCACTTTCTCTCTACCCTGTCCGTCTCCCCTTGCCGCCTACGCACAGTTAAAGCAACAAAATCCCAGTCCGTACATGTTCTTTATGCAGGATGAAGCGTTCAGCATTTTCGGGGCATCGCCGGAATCGGCATTAAAATACGAACGCGATACCAATCAGGTAGAGATCTACCCTATTGCCGGCACCCGCCCGCGCGGCAAGCGCGCCGATGGCAGTATCAACCCGGACTTAGACTCGCGGATTGAACTGAACCTGCGTGAAGACACCAAAGAAAAAGCCGAGCATATTATGCTGGTAGATTTGGCGCGCAATGACGTTGCCAAAGTCAGTCGTCCCGGCAGCCGGTTCGTAAAAGACTTACTTAAAGTTGACCGTTATTCACATGTCATGCATCTGGTGTCCCGCGTGGTAGGTCAGTTGCGTGACGATCTGGATGCCCTGCATGCCTATCAGGCCTGCATGAACATGGGCACACTGGTTGGCGCACCGAAAGTCAGCGCGGCATCGCTCATCCGCGAGGTGGAAGGAAAACGACGGGGCAGCTACGGCGGCGCAGTGGGCTATATCAATGGTCAGGGTGATATGGATACCTGCATCGTGATCCGTTCTGCATTTGTGAAAAACGGTCGCGCTTATATTCAGGCCGGCGCTGGTGTTGTGTACGATTCAGATCCACAATCTGAAGCCGATGAAACCCGCACTAAAGCCCAGGCAGTGATTAATGCAGTTGCCCAGTCTCAACCAACAGGGGAGCTGTGAACATGAATAAGCCTGTTACTGTATTTTTGCTGGATAACGTAGACTCATTCACTTACAACCTGGTGGATGAGCTGCGCGCCATGAACCTGCATATCATTGTGTATCGGAACACCGTGAATGCTGATGTACTGATAGACAAAATGGCAGCCCAGGCAGAGCACGGCCCGGTGCTGCTGATGCTATCTCCCGGGCCGGGCGCGCCCCACGAGGCAGGCTGTATGCCTGAGCTGCTTAAACGCGTGGCCGGAAAGTATCCGGTGCTGGGAATTTGTTTGGGGCATCAGGCTATTGTTGCCCACTACGGCGGAGAAGTCGGACGCGCTGAAGCCGTGATGCACGGTAAATCTTCACCGGTATCGCATAATGGCAAGGCCATGTTCGAAAACATGCCTCAGCCGTTGCCGGTAGCGCGCTATCATTCACTGGTAGCCCTGACGCTGCCCGACTGTCTTGTGCCCTGCGCGCAGTTTGAAGATATTGTCATGGCAGTTCATCACCCCGACGATCGGATGCTGGGTTTCCAGTTTCATCCTGAATCTATTCTCACTGCCGATGGCAGCCAGTTGCTGCTACAAAGTATTCATTATCTGACCGAAAAGGAAACTCATCGTGTTTGATGCGACCCCTTTACTTGAAAAACTGTTTGCGAAAGAGCACTTAAGCCAGTCACAGGCATTCTCTTTGTTCAACAGCATCATGCATGGCGAACAGCCAGAATCGGTTCTGGCGTCCATTCTCACCGCACTGAAACTTAACGGTGAATCACCGAATGAGATTGCTGGCGCTGCCGGTGCCATGGTGTCGAATGCGCTGCCCTTTCCAACACCGGACTACCCCTTTGCCGATATTGTCGGCACCGGCGGCGATGGCCACAATACGATTAATATTTCCAGCGCTGCTGGCGTAGTAGCGGCGGCCTGTGGTGTGAAAGTGGCTAAACACGGTAATCGTAGCGTGTCGAGTAAATCCGGCTCCGCTGACTTGTTTCGTCAGTTCGGCGTTAAGCTGGAGATTACCCCTCAGACCGCAAGAACCTGTCTGGATGACGCCAATTTTTGCTTCCTGTTTGCACCTGTGTATCATGCAGGCATGCGCTTTGCCGCCCCTGTACGTGCAGCAATGAAAACCCGCACGCTGTTCAATATACTGGGGCCTCTGGCAAATCCTGCCAGTCCGACTCACGGGTTGTTCGGTGTGTACTCGCCTGAGCTACTGGAGCCCTACGCCAGAACGCTGATGTTACTTGGCCAGCATCGCGCCATGATTGTTCACGGCGATGGCCTGGACGAGCTCGCACTGCATGGTAAATCTGTCATTTTGGATCTGGAGCACGGCGATATTCGCAAGCGCACCGTCACCACAAAGGATTTTGGACTACCGACTTATCCGTTGTCAGAAATTGAAGGCGGTGAGCCAGATGAAAATCGAAAGATGGTGGAAGCGGCACTCGGGGGTCAGGGCAAAGAGGCCCACCGCGCGGCTATTGCCATGAATTGTGCCGCCCTCTTGAAATTAACCGATACCGTCGACAGTTTTAAAGAAGGTGCGGAAATGGCAATGAACGCCATGGATAACGCGCTGCCACTGGAGGTGCTGACGAAGGTTGCCAGAATCAGTCAACAGGAGCCTGATAGTAATGCCTAATGTGCTTGAAAAAATTGTCGCCGATAAACGCGAAGAACTGAAAGATCGCATGGCTGCCTTGCCGCTGGAGCAGGTAAAGCAAAATCTGACGCCCTCGCGCAAGAGTCTGTTTGAAGCACTGAGTGCACCTAATGCTGGTTATATTTTTGAGTGCAAAAAAGCCTCACCATCCAAAGGGCTGATCCGCGAGCATTTTGACCTTGATGAAATTCTGGATGCCTACACACCCTACGCTGCCGGCATTTCTGTGCTGACGGACGAAAAGTACTTCCAGGGCAGCTATGACTATCTGGCCTATGTGACCGAACGGGTGTCACAGCCCGTATTAAACAAGGATTTCTTTGTAAACGACTATCAGGTGTATCTGGCTCGCTACTATAACGCTGATGCCATTTTACTGATGCTAAGCGTACTGGATGACGACACCTACAAGCAGTTGCATACGCTTGCGGACGAGTTGCAGCTGGATGTGCTCACCGAAGTCAGTAACGAAGAAGAGATGGAACGTGCAATAGCGCTCAAATCCCGGATCATCGGCATTAACAACCGTAATCTGCGTGATTTATCAACCGACCTTGCCGCCACAGAGCGCCTCGTCCCTATGCTGGAAAAAGCCACACACGACTATGTGGTGATTTCTGAGTCCGGGATTTATACCCATCAGGATGTGCGCCGTTTAGCCCCGCTGTGTAACGGCTTTCTAGTTGGCAGCGCCTTGATGGCGCAGCAGGATTTACCACGCGCGGTTCGCCAGTTAGTGCTGGGTACCGTGAAAGTCTGCGGACTGACCACACCTGACGATGCAACAGCGGCGTTTGATGCCGGTGCCGCGTTTGGCGGCCTGATTTTTACCCAAAAGTCTCCTCGTTGCGTAACCGCTGCGCAGGCAAAAGATATCGTCACGCACACACCGGGACAGTATGTCGGTGTTTTCGTAAACGCAGATAGCAGTGAGGTGGCAGAAACGGCGACTTCACTGCAATTACGCGCAGTACAACTGCATGGCGATGAAGACGCCAGTTACCGACAAACGCTGCGTAACGCTTTGCCTGCAAACTGCGAGCTGTGGCAGGCGGTAGGCGTGACAGACACGCTGCCGGACGCGGTAAGCGAATTATTAAAAGACGGTAACGTGAAACGCGTGCTGCTGGACTGTAAAGTGGGCGCCCAAACCGGCGGCACCGGACAACAGTTTGACTGGTCGCTGCTTAGCAACATTAAGGATAAATCCAGATTGGTACTGGCAGGCGGCATAGGCCCTGACTCTGTTGCCGACGCGCTTGGCACAGGAGCCGGTATCGTCGATGTTAACTCGGGCGTAGAAACCGCGCCGGGCATCAAATCGAAAGACAAAATCACGGCGCTTTTTGACGCCTGCAGACAGTATTAATTTAACGAACAGGACAACACATGGAACAGCTTAATCCAAAATTTGGTGACTACGGTGGCATGTATGTGCCTGAGTTGCTGATCCCCGCGCTGGAACAACTCGAACAGGAGTTCATAAAAGCGCAGAAAGATCCCGACTTTAAAGACGAGTTTATGGCATTGCTGAAAGATTACGCCGGCCGGCCCACAGCAATGACATTAACGCGTAATCTGGTGAGCAATCCCAAAGTAAAACTTTACCTAAAACGTGAAGATTTACTTCACGGCGGGGCACACAAAACCAACCAGGTACTGGGACAGGCTCTGCTAACAAAACGTATGGGCAAGACCGAAGTGATTGCAGAAACCGGCGCAGGTCAACATGGCGTCGCGACGGCTCTTGCCTGCGCGCTACTCGGCCTGAAAGCACGTATTTACATGGGTGCTAAAGACGTAGAACGCCAGGCACCTAACGTTTTCCGTATGCGCCTGATGGGTGCAGAGGTGATCCCGGTGACGGCGGGTTCGGGCACACTGAAAGATGCCGTAAACGAAGCGCTGCGTGACTGGTCTGCGAATTATGATACTGCCCACTATTTGCTGGGAACTGCTGCAGGTCCTCACCCCTTCCCCACTATTGTGCGCGAATATCACCGTATGATTGGTGAAGAAACCCGCGAACAAATTATGGAAAAAGAAGGCCGTCTGCCAGATGCGGTGGTGGCCTGCGTCGGCGGTGGCTCCAATGCCATTGGCATGTTTGCTGACTTTATTGATGAGCCTTCGGTTCGCCTGGTGGGTGTCGAGCCTGCCGGTAAAGGGGTACACACCAAAGAACATGGCGCTACCATCTGTACCGGCACCAAAGGCATTCTGCACGGTGCACTGACTTACATCATGCAGGACGAAGAGGGCCAGATTGAAGAGAGTTACTCTGTGTCTGCCGGTCTGGATTATCCGGCTGTCGGCCCACAGCACGCTCATCTTGCAGACATTGGCCGCGCCGAATATGTGGCATGTACCGACGAAGAAGCACTGAATGCCTTCCAGCTATTGGCACGTAAAGAGGGGATCATTCCGGCGCTGGAGTCTTCCCATGCGCTGGCCCATGCATTAAACATGGCGGATGAAGCCGAGGAAGAAACCATTATTGTGGTGAACCTGTCAGGCCGGGGCGATAAAGACCTGGCTCACGTAACCAAGATCCTGGGAGAAAATGTCGATGGATAGATACGCCGCTATGTTTGAGCGCCTGCAGAAAGAAAATGCAGGCGGGTTTGTGCCCTTTGTCATGATTGGCGATCCGGATATCGAGACCTCCGAAAGAATCATTTGTCAGTTGATCGAGTCGGGGGCGGATGCGCTGGAACTGGGGATCCCGTATTCAGATCCGGTTGCTGATGGCCCTACTATTCAGGCTGCCGCCCTGCGCGCACTGGGCAGTAAAGTGACACCGGGCGCCTGTCTTGAGATGCTCTCACGCGTCAGAGATAAATACAGTGATATTCCCATCGGATTGTTGCTCTACAGCAACCTGGTGTACTCGCGCGGCATCGAAAATTTCTATCGAAAAGCCGCCGATGCCGGTGTCGACTCTGTGCTGGTAGCGGATGTGCCATTACGTGAGGCGGATCCATACATCGCTGCGGCAAAAGCGGTGGGCATGAGTCAAATCCTGATTGCACCACCCAATGCCTCTGACACCACCTTAAAGCGTATTGGAGAGCATTCAGAGGGTTATACATATCTGCTTGGTCGTGCGGGCGTAACCGGTACAGAAACCGCCGCGAAGGTGCCAGCCAGTGACCTTATTAATAAGTTACGCGAGTATCAGTGTGCGCCACCGCTGTTGGGCTTTGGCATATCTACGCCTGAACAGGTAAAATCCGCCATCACCGCAGGTGCAGCAGGCGCGATTTCAGGTTCAGCAACGGTGAATATCATTGCCGAAAACCTTGATGACGAGCCGGCCATGTTGCGCGAGCTGGACAGCTTTGTGCGCAGCATGAAAGCGGCAACAGTGAAGGACTAACCCATGTACTACATGATATGCGCGACCGACGTTCCTGACTCGCTGGAAAAGCGCCTGGCTGCCCGCCCGGATCATCTGGCACGCCTGGAGGCACTGAAAAGTGAAGGACGTTTGTTGATCGCTGGGCCGTTCCCGGCCATCGATAGCCCGGATCCTGGCCCGGCTGGCTTTACCGGCTCGCTGGTAGTGGCGGAGTTTGACTCGCTGGAACAAGCGACATCATGGGCTGATGCGGACCCGTACATTGCAGCGGGCGTGTATCAGGATGTGGTGGTGAAACCCTACAAGAAGGTGTTGCCCTGACAGCAGCACACTGAGCGGGGACGTCGCCGAGAGTCGGCCCCACTGTCCTTTCAACGTCTTCGATAAAAGTACGGGTCGGAAAATCCCCCAACCTCCTTGTCACAGACACGACAAAGCCGCCATCACTGGCGGCTTTGTTATTTTTCACCATGCCAACTTCTCACTTTCTCATTGAGAAAACGGTTTTTTCCCTGCGGTGTCTAAAAAGGCTTTTACAAGTTAACCTTATCGTGATCGCCCATCTCTTCCGGGTCGACCTTCTTCCCTGTCATCAGTTTGAACATCCCTTTAAAACTGGCGTCCACATCCCATATTTCCGCATCGTCCAGTTTAAAGCGCAGCATCATCATTGACGGATCTTCACGACCCTTGTCATACCAGGCTGCTACTTGTTTAGACCAGTATTTATCGATAATCTCTTCACGGGTTTCTTCCACTAACGTACCGCGAATACAAGCGAAAACATTATGGCCTTTGGCTGCAAAGTGCACCATCGCTTTGCCACCTTGCGCAATCCGGTTATCTTTAGTGGTGTAAAACCAGAATTCGCTGTCGGCGTCTTTATCCAGTTGTGCGTGCATGGGTTCTGCATGGTCGTCGTTAGCAGTCAGGCTCACCAGTACATTCGGGCTGTCTGCCATGGCTTTCCACATTGTCGTTCTGATATCTGAAGACATAAAATGAATCTCCCTTTTGTCAATGACTGCCAGTCCTTACGGCTGACACTGTAAATTTGATCTTAATTGCAGCGGTATAAACTGCCTGATATGAACGGTGCAGCAGCTATGCCACAACGTGCAGCTGTCCTCTCAATTCAAATTCGCCGCGGGGTACAAGCAACATCGGGGTAGCCGTTTACGCTGTAGCGTGTCCACGAAAGAGTAATCCGTACACAGCAAATGGCAGAATTACAGAAGCCGTTGTTTGTTTTAGAATTATCATGGGCATGAGCAAAAAGCTTAGGTAGTATGGGAAGATACAGAGCCGTTGAGTAAGGTCTGATTCAGCAAAGGTTCAGACGACCAGTTTACTCTTATGTCATATAATTACACACAGAAGTACACCTGCATCAGCAAGTGATTGCTGTGGTTATGTGAGCAGTGAAAGGTATTGTCAAAGAATGAAGCAATGGTGGTTAACAATCCTGATGGTGATCACGCTGGGCTTAGGCCCGGCGAGTGATGCTTTTGCCCGCCAGGATCGCAATGACAATGCCGTTGAAAGCAAGGCTCAGGCTGCAGAAAAAGCCCGCAAGGAAGTAAATGGTCGCGTGTTACGGGTTGACCAAACGCGCTCTGCATACCGGGTAAAAGTGCTTAAGAAGTCCGGCCGCGTGGTATCTGTAGATGTGGATAAGCGCTCGGGCCAGGTTAAACCTTCAGATCAAAGGAACTCAGATCGGTAATGCGTATTTTAATTGCCGAGGACGACAGCCGTCTTCTCACCCAACTCGATACTCTGATGCAACACAATGGTTACAGTGTGGACCTGGCTGATAATGGCGAACATGCCCTGTTTTTGCTGACGGAACACGCTTACGACTTAGCCATTGTTGATATCGGCTTACCCAAGCTTGATGGTTTTGATGTAATCCGTCGGGCAAGACAGTCAGACGTTCGCTGTCCGGTGCTTATTCTGACGGCCCGTGATCGCTGGCAGGAAAAGGTAGAAGGACTGGATGCAGGCGCCGATGATTATTTAACGAAGCCATTTCATAACGAAGAACTGCTGGCACGGGTGAAGGCACTGATACGTCGGGCATCTGGCCAGGCCAACCCAGTGGTTCAGTTTGGTCCTCTGGCGCTGGATACCGTCAGCGAGGAAATACGTGTTCACGATAAGGCACTGGATTTAACCGCATACGAATATAAAGTAATGGAATACCTGATGCTGAATCCGCAAAAGGTGATCTCCAAAACTGAACTGACTGAACATATTTATGATCAGGATTTCGATCTGGACAGCAACGTGATTGAGGTGTTCGTCGGCAGACTTCGCAAGAAAATTGACCCCGATGGCAGTATGAAACCCATCGAAACGCTGCGTGGCCGGGGTTACAGGATAAACCGCGATCTATGAAGGGTCTTTCCCTTCGCTTACGTAACATTCTGGTGGCGGTGATTGCACTGGGCCTGTTCATACCTGCTACTGTGCTGACGCTGGACAAAGCTTACACCACCAGCCTGACACAGGCGAAGCTTGACGAAATGAAGCTGATGAGCCTGGCACTGGTGTCCGCTTTCGAGCTTGACGGTGATATTCCCTATATGCCTGAGCTGTTATATGAAGAACAGCTGAATTTACCTGACTCCGGGTACGTGGGAATGATCGCCTTTCGCGGCAAAGTGGTCTGGCAATCGGCCTCAGCACTTAACATTACAATTACCACACCGCCTCCGGCACCGGAAGTGGGAAAAGAGCGTTTTTCGGAAGATTATCGCGCCAAGTTCGACGACGACAATCGCTATTTCGCTTACGCCTTTACCGCTGAATTCGCCTCCTCTACCGACTTTGAACCAGTACGTTTTTATATTTTTAATGATAAGCAGGAATTCAATGCCGAACGCCGGGCGTTTGTTGATACGGTGTGGCAGTGGATGTTGCTGCTTTCTGTTGGCCTGCTGGTACTGATTGTTTTGGGGATAAACCTGGTGCTGGCACCGGTGAGAAAGCTGATTGACGAAATTCACCTTACCGCCCGCGGCGAACAGAAGCAGCTTAGCGCCAATTACCCCAAAGAGTTTGACGGTCTTAAGCAATCAATCAACCACCTACTTCAGGCTGAAGCGGAACAGCGCGCCCGCTATAAAAACAGTCTGGGCGATCTTGCGCACAGTCTGAAAACGCCCCTGGCTGTCGCTACCGGCTCGAGCCCCTTACCCGAGCAGGCAAAAGAAGCGTTAGGCCAGATTGACCAGCTTATCCAGCGGCAATTGAAACGCGCCTCTGCGGGCAAAACGGGATGGCAATCTGCCGTACCGGTAGCGCCGGTTGTAGAAAAACTGTTCTCAGCCATGGAGAAAGTCCATCACGACAAACAGCTCTCCTACACCCTGCAAGCCGATGAAAACTGCAAATTTGTCGGCGATAATACCGACCTTATGGAACTGTTTGGGAATCTCATAGATAACGCCAGCAAGGCAGCGAAAACCGGTGTATGGGTTACTGTAAGCCTTGAAGGCCAATGGCTGACAATACTGATTGATGACGATGGCCCCGGCATACCGCAGGAACAAAAAGACCGCCTGCTCCTTCGTGGTGAAAGGCTTGATGCCTATACCGAAGGACAAGGCATAGGCATGGCAGTTGTGACCGATCTGGTTGCCATTTATGAAGGCCAGCTATCCATTCAGGACGCCCCGCAGGGTGGCGCCCGTATTCAGGTCAGGTTTCCGCAATAAACGCGCTGCTTTCCGGTGCTTACAGATTGACTGCACTACCGTAACAGTGCATCGGCGCTGTCTTGAAAAGCAAATCCCGTTTTACACGACTTTACCTGGCGGCTTTTCGTCACCGGCACTCGATAGCAAAACCGCAAGCCATTTACTCTCTTCACGGGATTCCAGCGCAATTTTCACGACCATCGTTAGCGGCACTGATAACAACATGCCGACGGTACCCAGTAACCAGCCCCAGAAAATCAACGATAGAAATACCACCAGTGTAGACAGGCCCATGCCCCGCCCCATCAGGCGTGGCTCCACCATGTTACCCATAATGGTATTTACCAACAGGAAGCCAAGGGCGGCAAGGCCAGCCGACGCGGCACCGTACTGCACAAACGCGATGAGCACGGCCGGCACAGCTGAGATAATCGAACCGATATTTGGGATGTAGTTCAGCATAAATGCAAGCACCGCCCACAGCATGAAATGATCAATATCCATGATCCATAGCCACACGCCGATAATTAACCCTGTTGCCAAACTGACAACGGTTTTAATCGCCAGATAACTGTTCACAGATCGAATGAAGCGGTCAATGTGCTGGAGTTTCATACCCGGATCTGCCAGCGCAATATGCAAACGACGAGGAATACTGTCGGCCTCAAACAGCATAAAAATTACCGTCAGCAAAATCAGAAACATGTTAGACAGTACGCCGCCCATACCGCTGATGAAATTGGTGGCCACCGACATTGCCACTCCCGGATCAAAATGCGATGTCACCAGTTCGCGGTTAATATGAATGTTGTAGTTCGCCAGTTGATTCACTACCCATGTGAATTCGGTATCAAGCTGTTGCCGGTATTGCGGAAGATTTTCACGAAACTCCGTCATCGACTGACCTACCAGGCCTGCAAGAAGAAAACCAAATACCACAATTAACAGTATTACCAGAGTAACAGAAAATATTTTCGGGATGCCTTTGCGCGTGCACCAGTTGATTATCGGACTGCACGCAATTGCGATAAAGACAGATAAGAAAAAAGGCACCATAATCGCGCTGGCGGCTTTGATCCCTGCCAGTACGACAACAAGACTGGCAAGAACAATTAAAATTTTGGCTGTTGGGGAGCGCAGTTCCATCATAGTTTTATGCTACATTCCTGACTGTGACGATTGCCACTTTACCCCGTGACACAAACAACTACAAACACGAGAGAGATCATGACGTTAAATCAGGCCACGATTCGAATAAAAAACCTGCGCCTTCGTACTTATATTGGGATTAACGAAGATGAAATTCGTAATAAACAGGATGTTGTCGTCAACGTCAAAATACATTACGACGCCGAACCCGCGACCAACTCTGATGACATGGAAGATGCCCTGAATTACAAAACCATTACCAAAGCCATCATTCGCCTGGTAGAAGACAATCGTTTTTCGTTACTGGAAAAACTGACCGCCGATGTATTGGCTATCGCTGCTGATCACAGTTCTGTGAGCTATGCTGAAGTCGAGGTAGACAAGCCACATGCGCTGCGCTTCTCTGACTCGGTATCGCTCACACTCTCGTGCAATAAATAATAACGGAGTTGGTATGAAGCTACTTTTGACCGGAGGCACGGGGCTGGTTGGTCGCAATGTGATCACATCCCTGCCTGACGCTGATATCACAGTGTTAACCCGCGACACAGAATCCGCTGCAAAAGTGCTTCCTGACCGCGTGACGCTGGTTTCTGCGCTGTCAGAAATTCCTGACTTTTCGATTTTTGACGGGGTGATTAATCTGGCGGGCGAGCCTATTGCCGACAAGCGCTGGACGCCACTTCAGAAGCAACGCATTTGTCAGAGTCGCTGGGATATCACCGCCCAGCTTGTGAGTAGAATCAATGCCTGCGACGCCCCACCCTCGGTGTTTTTGTCCGGCTCTGCCATCGGCTATTACGGCAGGCAGGGCGACAAGATTGTCACCGAAGCCTCCCATCAGGTACACGATGAGTTTACTCATCAGGTGTGCGCAAAATGGGAGAATCTGGCCGGTGGCGTGAAAAAAGAGGAAACCCGGGTTTGTCTGCTTCGCACTGGTGTGGTGCTGACAGAAGAAGGCGGGGCACTACCTAAAATGGCGCTACCTTTTAAATTCGGGGTTGGCGGAAAGATCGGCGACGGCAAACAATATTTGTCGTGGATCCATATTGACGACATGGTTCAGGCAATACTCTTTTTGCTGAACGATCCTGATGCCAGTGGCGCATACAATCTCACGGCACCGGAGCCGCTAACTAACGCCGAATTTTCGGCTACGCTGGCCAGCACACTCCACCGCCCTAACCTTTTTTTTGTGCCAGCATTCGTAATGAAGCTGGTTTTAGGCGAAGCCGCCGACATGATATTAACCGGCCAGCGTGTGTTGCCGGATAAGCTGACAAGAGCCGGATTCCGGTTTACTTACCCCACGCTGAGCCTTGCACTTAAACAGATTTACCTAAGTTAGTCTCCACGTTATGGCTGTGACGTCACCGTAGTAACAGTCGTTGCGCCAGAGCGGGCCAGCTTCCGGTTATGATTGCAATGGCGTTGACGAACAACCCTGCTTACTGTCTCGATGGGCAGGAACATGGCCTGCTCTACAAACTCACTCTGGCCATGGAGGAGAATATGCACGCGCGATTTTCTGAGCCACGAAAGCGTTTTTTTATTATCAGGTTAAGCTAACACGCAGTGACGACCGTAAGGCTGCTACATCGCACATTTGTAGTTAACCGCTTAATCCAACAACCCTAACTCAATGGCCTTTAACACCGCGCGGGTGCGGTCCCGCACTGCCAGTTTAGCCAGAATCGCAGACACCTGATTTTTTACAGTTCCGACCGATTTAAACATAGCACTGGCAATTTCCTGATTGGATAACCCGGCAGCCATTAGTCGCAATACTTCTTTTTCTTTGTCGGAAATTGGCTCAATGAGTACGTCATTGGCATCAATAGGCGCCTGACGAGACAGTCCTTTCATCAGCGTTTCGGTCAGCGCAGGCTGGATCAGGCTACCACCGCTTGCCAGCTCTTCAATAGCAGTAACCAGCGTTTCCAGCGATACGTCTTTTAAGAGGTAACCTTTCGCACCGGCCTTGAGTGTATCCAGTACGGTATCATGATCGTCAAAGGTGGTAAGCATCAGCACCGGTATCTGGCAACCAGCCTCTGATAAGGCTTTCAGGGTGCGAATGCCATCCATTACCGGCATACGAATATCCAGCAACAGAACATCCGGTTGCAGCGTGTTGATACGTTCAAGCACCTCTGCTCCATTTGCCGCCTGTCCAACCACAGTCACGTTTTCTGAAAGCGACAACAGACTCTCAATGCCCTGTCGAACCAGCGCCTGATCGTCTGCCAGCATAACCTTAATCATTCCGTTTCCTTAGGCAGCGAAATATGAGTGTTCAACCCAGACGCCGTGGCAGTCAATGTCATTGAACCGCCAAGTGTCAGGATCCTCTCTCGCATTCCGGTAAGACCATTTCCGGGCACCGGTGGACTGATGTCCTTTCCGTTGTCAGTCATTGACAGCACGATGTCATTCTCATCCGCTGACAACGAAATTGTCAGGCTCGTGGCGTTACTGTGCCGCATGACGTTGGTTAGGGTTTCCTGAACCGCCCTCACCACGGTATCCGCCTGCTCGACGGTTAACTCCGGAACCGCTGACAACTCTAACGTTACCGCGGTTTCGGGGACATTTGCAGTGAGAGTTTCCAGTGCACTTTTAATATCAATCCCTTCATGAGCGCGAATTTCAGACACCGCTTCACGCACATCACTTAGCAACAATTTCGCTATCTGATGGCAATTACTGACTTTGTGCTTTAAGTCACCCTCCAACTGACGCTCAACGACCTGCAAATGGATGGTCAGGGCTGTCAGGTGATGTCCTAACAAGTCATGAATATTACGCGCTATTCGGGTACGCTCTGCATCTTTAGCAGCAGACTCCAGCAATACCTGAGTTGCCATTAGTTCCCGGTTCAGCGCCTGCGCTTTGGCGTTAGCCTGCTCTTCTTTTAGGCGACTATTGACCATCACCAGTGCAAACAAATTAAAGGTCCAGAACAGAATCGCTGTCAGCCATGCGCCCTGCTGATGCCATATAAAGTCCTGGGTGATCCATAGCGGCGCTGACCAGAATACCGATAGCAAAATAGCCTTTCTGAACGCCATAAAGTAAATGATTTGCCCTGACCAAATGGTCATGAGAATGCCGTTATACGAAAACGGCAGACACACATATACCCCAATAACGGCGGCAAGCTGCATGAACAGAAGTAGCGCTCTGGCAGCGCGATCATGCCTGTAAGGTTTTTCTCTGATTGCGGCAAGAAAGCCCGCAATGAATACCAGATAGCAGACCAGAGCTACATTCCATTGAACCGTGCTAACGGAAGTAAAGTTAAAAGCCAGTGCCAATGCGCTTCCCGCGACAAGAAGCCAGGTAAAAATGGCGGAAATTGTCTCGGTGCCAATGGTATCCAGCCACGTTTTACAGGCCTGTTGCATAGCGGTCTCTGCTCCTAATCGTAAAGCTCATCCTGAAAGAAAACAGTATGTTACGCAATAGGTCAAAAGTCATGTTTTCACTCATGACTTTGTGCACTTACCGCCTTTACAAAGACAAGTGACAATAACCTTCACATTTCGTGCTGAGGATAACGTCATGACACTTTTACCTGATCCTGTTTTATCGTTTTACCAATTGATGGTGTGGCTGCACATCGCTGTTGGCACTATTACGCTGGTCCTTTTCTGGTTGCCGCTGCGTTTCCCCAAAGGCAGTCCTGCCCACAAACGCAGTGGCCGCTATTATGCAAACAGTATGTACTTTGTCGCAGGCAGCGGTCTGCTGCTGGCAGTCATGGTTTTAGTTGACCCAATGTATTTTAAAGCCAGCCTGTATCGTCCTGATGGTAACGATGAAGCCACAACGTCCGCGATCCGCCAGTTCTGGTCATTTTTACTCTTTTTGTGCATTCTGATTCTGACCAATGTCAGTCACGCTATGGCAGTATTGCGGGTCAAAAATAACATACAGAAAATGCGCAATATCAGATACCTTGCTTACCCGATAATGCTGTTCGTCAGCTCTGCCTGGGTCCTTTATATGGGTATTAAAAACACACATATGCTGTATCTGGCATTTTCCGGCATCGGCTTATTCTCATCCGTAGACACTGTTCGCTACTGCCTGCGAAGCGCAATTACGCGCGACGACTGGATGGCTGCGCATATTGGCAATATCTGCGGCTCCGGTATTGGCGTTTACACGGCATTTTTTGCCTTTGGCGGCCGTAGTTTATTTTCCGATCTTGGACAATGGCAACTGGTGTTCTGGATAGCGCCGGCAATTATCGGAACGTTCCTGATATCTAAAACCATAAAGCGGTACACAACCCCATCCCGCCCTAAGACTGCGACAAATTGATGGTGACTGGATTCAATAAACTTTCAGGAGCCGTGGCAAACCGCAGTGCCACGGCTCCACGATATCCTGAAACAAACTCGCCCTTTGTGCTACAGACCATGCGAAAATCATTCTGTCATCACCTCGTCACTTATATTGTGATTAAGAACAATATACGATAGTAAAGTGACGCTTATCAGATCCTGTTTTCTGCAAGGAGTTAGCTGCTGACAACGTTTACAGGCAAGCGCTTCCGGTTTGTACCGAATAACCCGGCTACACTTCTCTCGTGCTTAAAAGTGGCGATACCGCAATTGTATTTACCTACCCGGTCAGTCTTTGGCAAATGCTGTCAAGTGCGTTACCTTCAGATATTTCACCCACCGTATCGACATCAACAGCTGAATTGCAGTAACCCCCAAGTTGATTCTCCAAGGAAGTCACGTATGGGATTGCGATACCACTTGTTCATTCGCTTGACGTGTCTGGGTGGAATTTACGCTACCTGTATTGCGCTCTTACCACCACAATCAAACTATTTCTGCAGGTTTCCGTACTATCACTGTGGATGTTTCATGTCGTGCTTCGAAAATGCGAATCAAAGCCGTATCTAAAGGAAATGGTGTAACGGTGATAGTAAAAAACACATTGTGATAGAGAATCAGGCAAAAGCACCCTACGCAAAGAATGTAGCGTACTTCCTGTTTTGTCAGATAAACAGATTGCGCCAGATTATGACGTCTCTACATTACGTTATGCTCTGTTTCAAGGGCGTAGTGATGGCTGCGTCTCATTCTTATCACGTCTGCAGATTATTCTCATCATGTGCTATCCCTCTGAAAAATGTCCCACTTGACCTCATTATCAATTTAATTTTTGTAGAAAAAGGCAAAAACAAAAGAGGATCAGGCATGCATTCAACGAATGTTGCTTTTATTCTTACCCCCATAGTGAAACGGGTGTAATTCGCCCACAACAGTAAACGAGGATGATTTATGAAGACTGTAGGTTACGCCGCACATTCATCAGACGCACACATGGTTCCTTATCACTTCGAGCGCCGGGATTTGCGTGACAACGACGTCGCTATCGAAATTCTTTACAGTGGCGTATGCCATTCAGACCTTCATACTGTTAACGGTGATTGGGGCGAACAGCCTTATCCACTGGTACCTGGTCATGAAATCGTGGGCCGGGTGATGAATGTTGGTCCTGATGTTAAGAAATATAAGGTAGGACAGCATGTTGCCGTCGGTTGTATGGTAGACAGCTGTCAGGAGTGTGACCAGTGTCACAACCATGAAGAACAATTCTGTCGTAACGGGATGACGCCCACTTACGGTGCACCGGACCGTATAAGCGGAGAAACCACCCAAGGTGGCTATTCTAAACATATTGTTGTGCGCGAAGAGTTTGTTCTGGATGTCCCTGAGGCGTTAGATCTTGCTCGCGTTGCTCCCATTCTGTGTGCAGGGATCACGACCTTTTCACCGCTTCGTCACTGGAATGTCAAAAAAGGCAGTCGCGTGGGCGTGGTTGGACTTGGCGGCCTGGGCCACATGGGGGTGAAACTGGCTGTGGCGATGGGAGCAGAGGTGACGGTACTAAGTCGCTCAGACAAAAAGTCTCAGGAAGCTAAAAATCTTGGTGCCAAGGGTGTACTGGTTTCCACAGATGACGACGCCATGGAAGAGGCTGCAGGCTCATTTGATGTCATTCTGGATACAGTACCAGTGAAACATGACATTAATATCTATACGCCTCTGTTGGATGTGAATGGCTCACTCATCATCGTTGGTCAGATAGGACCGCTGGAAGAGCCTGTTACCGCACCATTAGTGCTGGGACGGAGAAGTGTTGCGGGCTCGTTGATTGGCGGCATCAAAGAAACGCAGGAAGTACTGAATTTCTGTGCCGAACATAATATTCACCCTGAATGCAAAATGATTCGTGCAGACGAAGTCAATAGCGCGTTTGAGCATCTGGCGCAGGGCGACGTGGCACATCGGTTCGTTATTGATATGTCGACACTGAGCGTCGAGGAATAAGTCCGGATCCTGATTATAATGACTGTCTGCACATGATGTGACTGTTAGCAATGTATTGCAGCAGTCTTAAGGGGCAGCAATAAAATGTCACGTCTTCACGTAACATGCCCTTTTATAATCCGCCGGAAGCATTAAACTTTACGCTGATACTGGTCGCGAGTGAACGGGAACCGGGCTTCATGGTTCTGTCGTTCGCCGGGCCAAAAATCGATGGCAAATAACACCATTCTATCTCCTGCTAACATCAACAATATTGCAAACTGTATGAAAAGATGTCCCGGTGGCCATGTATCGGATAGCAGAGCCTGACGACGTCATGAGGTGTCTTTCACTATGACCAAGGTAGTTAACTTTCACAGTCAGAACGAACCAATGGTTTCTCCGGCAGAGGAGGACTTGCGGGAGCTCACGCGGTTACTGGCAAAATATGCGCCGCACGACGGAGGCTTTGATCTGGCTGAATGTTCACTTCACGTTGTCCGTTCATCTGTCATGTATACCGAGCAAACGTATACGTTGTCCCAGCCGAGTATTTGTATTGTGCCGCAAGGCGCAAAACACGTAACGCTGGCGCAGGACAGTTTCGAATATGATCAGAAAAGGATGGTAGTGTATGCCGCTGAAGTTCCTATTCATGTAAGAGTAACGAAAGCGTCTGCCGATGAGCCTTATTATTGCCTTGTGATCCCCATTAACCCGAAGGCGCTAAACCATCTGGTACTAAAAGTCTTTCCGAATGGTGTCCCAAAGTGTGAAAAAACCCGCGCGATTTACGTTGGCGAGTCTAACGCCAGGCTAGTAAACGCTGCCCGCCGTATGATGGAAATAATCGAACAACAGGAAGATACAGACTTACTTGTGCCTCATGTTATTGATGAAATTCTGTTACGGCTATTACGAAGCGAGGTGGGTCCCGCTGTCGCAAAAATTGGAGTTACAGACTCTAAGATTGAGAAAGTGTCTAACGCGATAAGCTGGATAAAGGCGCATTTTGCTGAAACGATAAAAATAGAGGATCTGGCGAAACACGCCGGTATGAGCACCTCATCTTTTCATATACATTTCAAAGACGTCACGCAGCTCAGTCCACTGCAATTTCAAAAGATTCTGCGTTTACAGAAAGCCAGAGAATTACTGCGTAGTAACCTTCTGGATGTCACCAGTGTAGCATTTCAGGTCGGCTACGCGAGCGCCTCGCAGTTTAGCCGTGAATACACAAGAGAATTCGGCGTTTCTCCCTCTAAAGAAACCCCCTGATGAGAGTCTAAGGTTCCTATCAGGTAAAAAACACGTATTTGACCAGACAAGTCGCCACAGACAAGCCCGTGTCTCCTTTTGCTTATCGCACACCACAGTTGCAAAGCACGTTGCTTCGCAAAAAAAACCACCTGCTTGTGCAAGTGGTTCAGAACAGAAAAGCCAGAATCAGTGTTTGGGTTTTCCGTCAGGTTTTGCGTTGTCTGCGGTTGAAATCACACCATTTTTCTTAACAACGTCGTGGTATTCAACGACAACAACCGCCAGCAACCTATAGCCCCAAGTAACCCAACGACTGCTGCTCCGACCAACGGTGCGATGAGCCAGTACTCAAGATGGAGACTCGCTTCCATCTGGAAAACCTGCGTTTGCAACATGAGGAGGCTGAGCTCGTTAGCCAGCGCCGCCATAAACCCAGCCACCACGCCGATAATCAGAAACTCCAGCACCACGCTCATTCGGATGAGACTACCTTTCGCTCCCAGTGTCCGCAGTATTGCCAGCTCTTCCTGACGCTCGTCCATGCTTGCCTGTACCTGGGCTATCAATACCAGTGAGCCAGCTGCCAATACCAGAATAAGTATAAACTCTACTGCCAGTGACACCTGATCCACGATGTCGCGTAGTTGATTGATCCGCGCATCGACGTCAAATAATGTGACCGACGAAAACGGCTGTAACAGCATGGTCAATTCAGCCTTGCGCTCGGTGTCCAGATAAAAACTGGTAATGTAGGTGGGCATGAATTCCTGCATCGCAGCCGGATCGATTACAAAGAAGAAATTGGGCTGCATGGTCTGCCAGTTGACCTCCCGCAAGCTCGTTACCTGAGTATTTACCACCTCGCTACCGATGTTAAAAGTCAGAATATCACCAAGCTCAATCTCCAGCCGGTCAGCGACTTCCGATTCAACCGACACCGGAAAAACTCCGGCGGGCATACTGATGTCGGCATTCCCGTGCCATTGCCCCGCCACAATCCGGTTTTCGTTCTGCAGCGTATTACTCCAGGTCAGGTTGGCTTCACGTCCGAGACCGTCACGCCCTTCACGGGGCGATTCTTCGTCTTCTTTGGTCACTTCCGTATTAACTCTTTCCTCGTTTACCGCCACAAAACGTCCGCGCACTACAGGATAAAATTCATCCACTTCAACATTGTTATCTTCAAAATGTGAAGACAGCGCGTCTTTTTGCGCTTGGGTAATATTGATAAGAAAATAATTTGGCGTACCTTCGGGCAACTGTGCCCGCCATTGTGCAACCATGTCATTACGCATCACCAGCACTACCAGAAGCAGCATAATAGTGACCGAGAAGCTGATTAGCTGCACACTGTTATCCATCGCGCGACGACGAATACGTGCCCACGCCAGTTGCCATGCGCCCATGCTGCCACTACCAAGCTTTCTGCCCAGCAGGATCAGGCCATAGGTCATGACTAAAAGGCCAGCGACAAGCGCGATGCCGGATGCAAACAGAATAGCGCTGATTTCTATGTCCTGGCTATATGCCCACATCAGCAGAAAAATCGCACTTCCCGCCGCACCAAATTGCAGCGTACGGCTGCTCATATTCGAGTCGATGTCACGACGCAGCACGCGCAGCGGCGGAACTGAAAACAAGCGCAGTAACGGATACAGTGAGAACAGCAATGCGCAAATGGCACCAGTGAATACAGCGATAATTACTGGCCGCCAGTGCCAGACTGAAAGGGTGACGTCGACCTGATCAGCCAGCGCCCACACGACCACTTGCTGAATAACCAACCCCATGATGATACCCAGTACGATGCCCAAAATCGCGATAAAGAGAATTTGCAGGACATAAATTTTGCGGATCATGGGCCCGGAAGCGCCCAACGTTTTCATAATGGCTACCGGGTCGAAGTGACGCTGGGAATAGCGCTGGGCGGCGACAGCTATTGACACTGCGGCAAGGATTATCGCCAGCAAACTGGCCAGCAGAAAATACCGCTCGGCGCTGGCAACAGACCGGCCGACCGGAGAGTCGTCATCAGAGATAGCTCGCCAGCTGTGGATTTCATCATCCATCTGCGGGCGCAACCAGTCGTAATAGGCGGCTAAATCCGATTCTTCACCGGTGAAGTAACTGACATAACTAACCCGACTGCCAGGCCCGGTGACGTTGGTCGAAGCCAGATCTTCCATCCGCATCAGAACGATAGGATCGGTATTAAAAATGCTGAAACCTGCGTCGGGAATTTCCGATAACACCCCGGCTATTGTGAGCGTGGCATCGCCAATATATACAGGATCGCCCACCTCCACATTCAGCGTCTGAAATAACCGCGAGTCCAGCCATGCTTCACCCGGCGCCGGTAGAGTGTCAGTAACTGACTCATTTCCAAACGGCGCATCGGCAATAGTGATTTCGCCTTTCAGTGGGTAGCTGGCATCGACCGCGCGTAAATCTACCAGCGACATTTGCTCTTCACCAAACGCCATGGAGCGGGTACTCACCCTCTGGGCTGTTTGCAAATTGTAATTTTGTGCCTCGTTTATCCAGCTTTCGTCCACCGGGTTTCCCGAGCGAAACTGCGAATCGGCGGCAAGAAAGCTGGCGGATCGCTCCTGAAGCGCTCCCTGTAACCGTTCACTGAAAAGCGACAGTGATAGTACAGCGCCCACCGACAATACAATAGCCAGAAGGATGATGGTTAACTCACCGCGACGGGCCTCGTGCCGAAATAATCGCCATGCCAGACTAAATACGGTCGACATTAACCGGCCTCCCGTTCCAATGATGATGCATCAGCGGCAGGTTCCGAGAGTGCTCCTCCCTGCATCACCAATTGACGATCACATTTCTTTGCCAGTTCATTATCATGGGTTACCAAAACCAGGGTGGTGCCCACGTTCTTATTCAATGCAAATAACAGGTCCTCGATTTTATGGCTGTTGGCTTCATCCAGGTTTCCGGTAGGTTCATCGGCAAACAGAATTTTTGGCTCTCCGATAAAAGCACGTGCAATCGCCACCCGCTGCTGCTCTCCACCCGATAATTGGTTCGGATAGTGGTGCGCGCGATGCGCCAGCCCCACATCTTCGATAATGTTCAGCGCGCGTTTCTTGGCATCTTTCATACCAGCAATTTCCGCTGGTAGCATGATATTTTCCAGCGCGGTCAGACTCTGCACCAACATGAAGCTCTGGAAAATAAAGCCGACTTTCGCGCCTCGCAATTGAGCCCGGGCTTCCTCATCCATTGAATGCAAAGGCTCGTTATCCAGATAGATTTCGCCCTCGGTGACCTGATCTAAACCAGCCAAGAGACTTAACAACGTTGATTTTCCGGAGCCCGACGCACCCACAATAGCAATAGACTCACCGTCCTTGACTTCAAAGGAAATTGGCTGAAGGATCTGCAACTGGCCTTCACTCGTAGTTACGGTTTTGGTTATTTGTTTAGTTGTAATCATAAAGGAGTCGATACTCTCGTGTTTGTTTTTCAACGTCATCGCTACATCCTTGCGGCTTTTATTTTCCTATTAATACCTTGGGCGTCCTATTCAGATCAGCCCGCAGCTGCCTCTGCAGATGAAGAATTAGTAACATACCGTTTGTTGATTGTTGGTGACAGCCTAAGCGCAGCTTATGGTCTTAAGCAACATCAGGGATGGGTTAGTTTGTTACAAAATACGTGGCGCAGCGACAACGTTCCGATTGACGTAGTAAATGCTGCGATAAGTGGGGAAACCACAGACGGCGCTCTGGCGCGTCTGCCGCGGCTACTTGAGCAACACAATCCAAGCCATGTACTGATTGAATTGGGAGGTAACGATGGGCTTCAGGGCCATCCTGTCGGCAAGATGAAAGCAAATTTATCAAAAATGATAACGCTGGCACAGAATGCAGGCGCCACCGTGCTGTTGCAAGATATGCAAATCCCGACTAACTACGGCAAGCGTTACACGCAATTGTTTACCGATGCTTTTGAAGATGTGGCCAACGCTCATGACGTTCCATTGTTACCCTTCTTCCTGGAAGAAATTGCGTTGAAAGCAGAGTTAATGCAGCGTGATGGTATACATCCGAATGCAGACGCGCAGCCCAAAATCGCTGAACTTATGAATGAACGCCTTCGACCGTTGATTATTTCGACAGAACCATTGATTTCTGACTAAGCTTTTCTACACTTAACGCATTACATACATATAGGAGGCGCATTATGGACGTATCAGGTAGTAACCCGTTGCCAGCAGCGGCAACGCAACAGGCTGTAGCAGAAACGCGTTCTGAACCTCGGGCTACGCAGCAATCAGAAACATTAAGCTCATTGTCTGAAAATCCGGCCACATCCTCTGTATCTTCTTCTACCCAGGCACCGGATCCAAACGCTCGTGTAGGTGGCCGCGTGGACACTTTCGCGTAAACGTCAGTCAGACGTGTTCGATATCAAGTCGTAATTCACGCCAGAAAATACGCTACTAGCGCGCCTTAAAAATTATCCCAATTTTGATGGGCGCACACACCCTTCATTTTTTCTTAAACCACTATTTCAGCAGTCTTAAAAATGGCACTTTTTTATTAAAAAACAATAATATAGCCATTTCCTAAACTGTTGAATTTTTTTACACTTTGCCTAACAAGTGCTCAATAAGCTGCAAAAAAAACATTCTAAATCATCAGTTTATATTCATGGCGCAATATGTGCTTATTGAAATCAACAGAATAAAAAAGCCTTATCATACTATCTAGATAAATCATGATTTGTACCCTGCTGTAATTTCGAATCTTTGTTGTTGGTTTGCCGTCAGGTAGTTAAACAAAAAATTGCAACGAGTAGCACACGCTGCTTTTGCTTTATGGCGTGACCCCGCGCCAAATAAAATAAAACCAACAAGGGAGATAAGATGAAATTGAATAATATTCTGACTGGCATGGCTCTATCCGGTGTCATGGCAAGCTGTGCTTTCGCAGCCCCCAGTTCTATCATCCAGACAGATCCAAGTAAATTTTCATTGGCAGGAAAAGCACCTGCCGCCGTACAATCTCACAATGTTTATATCGTGCAGTTAAAAGGCGCACCTGCTATTGCAGTGGCATCCGCAAACGGCGAATTAACACCGAGTAACCCGGCGGCCGGAAAATTTGGTAACCGATACAACCCGAAATCACCTGAAATATCTGCATATGTAGAAAAGGTAAAAGCGCTGCAGCAAAAAGTCGTTAGGGACGTTGGTGCAATCAATATTATTCACAGCTACTCTCACACATATAACGGTTTCTCAGCGAGGCTCACTGACAGTCAAGTAAATGCGCTAAAAAACCACCCTGATGTGGCAAATGTTTATCAAGATGAACTGCATCAACCAGATACCGCAAACACACCGGAGTTTCTTGGTCTGACTGGCCCTGGTGGTCAACACACATTGGGAATCAAGGGCGAAGACGTTATCGTTGGTATCCTTGATTCAGGTATCTGGCCAGAAAACCCGTCCTTTAGTGAAGACCCACAAGTTTCTGAACTTGCCTATGGCGCACCGCCCGAAGGATGGAACGGCGTTTGTAATGAAGGTAGTGTTGGTGAATATACTGAAAACGGCGTTGTGGTTTATAACGACGAAACCGCACCAGTAGACACTTTCGAATGTAATAACAAACTGATTGGCGCACGCTATTACGGTGAAACCTTCTCAAGTGTGTATGAAATTCAGTTTCCCTTAGGTGAATTTGCGTCTCCTCGTGACGCCGATGGCCATGGAAGCCACACAGCTTCTACTGCCGCAGGTAACGAAGGCGTAACTGCGACTCTGCAGGGCGTTGAAGTAGGCGCGGTATCTGGTATCGCTCCACGTGCCCGTATTGCCGCTTATAAAGTCTGCTGGAACTCGTTATACGTGAGCCCCACCGGAGTAAACGAACGCGGGTGTTTCTTCGGCGACTCGATGGCGGCTATCGACCAGGCGGTTGTTGATGGCGTAGATGTACTTAACTACTCTATCGGTAACAGCAATCTGATTAATTCTCCGGTTTATAACGCTGCTCTTCGAGCTGCCGATGCCGGTGTATTTTTCTCAGCTTCTGCGGGCAACAGCGGCCCAACAGCAGGCACTACTGGCAACATCGCTCCTTGGATAACAACAGTTGCAGCCTCTACATACGACGGCGAATCGGCACTGGTTGGTACTGCGCTTGAAATCAATTCAGGTACCCTTGCTGGCCAGGAAATATTCTCGGTATCTTCAGATATCGGTGCTGATATTCCGGAAGAAGGCTTCTCAGGAGAACTCGGCCTGGCCGATCCCTTACTGGCGTGTGAGCCTCTATCTACTGACCTTACCGACCAGATTGCCCTGATCGAACGTGGTGTTTGTCCGTTTGTTGACAAATTCGAGAATGCAATTGCTGCGGGTGCTAAAGGCGTGGTGGTATTTACTGACGACCGAAGCCCCATCGCAATGGGCGGTGATGCTACCTTTGACATTCCCGGCGTGATGATAGAAAGGGCCAATGGTCTGGCCTTGGTAGATAGCGTTGAGAGCGGTGAAACCAGCGTCACCATGACGACCTCACCTGCAGCAACAACAGCAACAGAAGTCGGTAATATCATGGCAGGTTTCTCTTCGCGTGGTCCAAATCCACAGTCAGGGGATATTCTGAAGCCAGATATCACGGCACCAGGTGTTCGGATCCTTGCTGCAACCAGTGAGAACCAACTGGATATTCCAGGCAATGTAGATGGCGAGTCATATGCCTATCTTCAGGGAACGTCTATGTCTAGCCCGCATATTGCAGGTTTAGCTGCCCTGTTCAGTGGTCAATATCCAGACTGGTCTCCTGCGGAGATTAAATCTGCAATCATGACAGCGGCGCGTCAGAATGTTGTCAAAGAAGATGGCGCTACGCCTGCAGACCCATTTGATTTTGGTGCGGGTCATGCTGATCCTGTTCCAGCTATGAACCCAGGTTTAGTCTACAGTGCAGACACTGCGGATTATCTGGCATTCTTATGTGGTCAGGGTGAAAGTGGTCTTGTAGCCAGTTTAAGCGATCAAAGCTGCAGCGACCTGGAAGACGCCGGCTTCTCGTTTGATGCAAGTCAATTGAACTACCCGTCAATTGCCATTGCGCAACTCGAAGGCAGCGAAACTATCTATCGTACAGTCACTGACGTGACTGGTGCGGATGGAATGTACGCCTTTAATATTGATGCACCTGCAGGTATCTCGGTATCGGCAACAGCAATTGATACAAATGGCAACCCGATTGGTGACGGTATGTTACCCGTTCCAGCAAACGGAACTGCAACCTACGCCATTACGTTTACCACCACTAACAGTACTGTTGCCGAGCAATGGGCATTTGGTTCACTGACGCTGGAAGGTAACAACGGTATAAACGTTCGCAGCCCGATAGCGGTTAACCCTGTACAGGAATCCACGATTGATGTGCCGGAATCGTTATCCCTGCAATTGCAACGTGGTCGCGCGCCAATCTTTGTGCAGACATTCTACACTGGTGAGTTTTCGGTTGATTATCAAGGCCTGACTCCAGCGTCTGCAGTCAGCAGAACCGCGATATCGCAGCCTGGAGCATTTGACTTCAATTCAAACCTGGCTACATCCATCCAGTTCAGAATTGGCGAAGATACGTCATTGTTGCGCTTCGTGTTGACCGATGATCTGGTTGATGTTGCGGGGGCCAACATAGACCTCTATCTGTACCGCTGTGTTGCGTTTAGCTGTTCCCCAGTAACGTCTTCAACGGGTCCTGGATCCAATGAGGATATTTCGGTGGTGAACCCGATTCCTAACAATCCAAGTGACCCCGGCGCACTTTATATCCTGTTCGCTCAGGGTGTAGATACCGTTGGAGAACCTTCAGTGGATTACACCTCTCTTTACTGGTTCGTGGATCAGAAAGAAAGCACAACGCGAGTTACTGCATCGCCGCGCGCTGTCGAGAACCGTTATCAAAACGTGTACCTGATGACCAGAGGATTGGATCCTAACCAGTTGTACATGGGTACCATGACATTCTTCGATAACACCGGAGAGTCTCAGGGCACGACGATACTAGAAGTTCAACCTTAAAACACATAATACGGGGGCACACACGTGTGCTCCCAACACCTAAAATAACAACAGGAAGTAAAAAATGAAGTCATATACATCACGTTTATTGCAAACCTTCATCGGATTAAGCTTATTACTCACTGCCTCATTCAGTGCCAATGCATCGCTGATCAAGCAGGAAATTCTGGACGACTTCACTGGGGAAGTGATCGGTTCAGTAACGTTTGATATGGATGATTCCTTTTGGAACACCGGAATTAAAAGCTCTTTTTTTGACGGGGGGTTCGAACTCGTTGAATTTGAACTGAGCGGCCTTTATTCCTGGGGAGATGTTCTGGATACCTATTACTTTGAAGTAGAGTTGGATACGAGTGATATCTTCGCTGGCATACAATTCCTTAGTCTGGATGCTGATGATGTTGGTTTCGGCGTGTTCACCTGGAGCTACCAGTTGTTTTACGACTCAAACTTTGGACTAGGTATTCTTGACGTATTCCAAAACAGCAATGGGGCGTTTATAGACGCTCTCAATGTAAGACTAGGACAGGTTGAAGTTCCGGCACCAGCCACTATCGGTTTGCTTGCCATGGGGATCTGTGCCATTGCAATTCGTCGCAGACGTATTCGCTAAATTTGGTATCGTGAATCACACTCTGTAAAAAAGCCCGGAAACACCGGGCTTTTTTGTTTTCTGTTAACCAAAGGACATATAATGAAACCCTTCTTCGTATTTATAATGGCATCGGCATTAATTATGATTACATTGAGTGTACAGGCTTGCGCCTCTTCGCCCCCCGCCCCAGAATCGCTCACGTTTACCGCTGAGGTTCAGATTAATAAAACCAATAAAAAGTCTTTTGTATTGGTATCCCTGGATGGAAAGCAATACGAGCCAATAAACCTGCCAACTGCCTTTCGAGTAGCGGGAACGGTTATTAAAGTAAACGCTACCCGGGTGACAGACAGAGCAACAAGTGAACAATCTGGTGTGTTGGTGCGCATTGACAGTGCGGAACTGGTATCTGAAGGCGATGGCCTGTCGGATAACACGTATTATTAATCTGTGGCGCGACGTTGAGTGCGGTAAACGAGGTTTGTGACGCCTGCAAAACCTTATTTGTGATACTGACGACGACGGCCTTAGAAGATTTTCACTAAAATCACTCATAGCCTTCACCAGTTAACTGCACTCTGTTGTGTCGACTCACTATTTTCGTTACGCAGCTCACTTCCCTCTTGCGCTTTCCTCACAGCCTCCCGATTTCCCTCTGCCGAGTAAAGCGCCGGCTAAAAGATAAAAGCTATCGATACAGGTACAAAGTCGCATTTTTTTGAGAAAGGCGTGCTGTTGAAATAGCAGATGCCTCAGGCGGCTAGTTCGTCGGCTTAAAACATAAAGAGGTGACGATGGTGAAAGTGGGAAAAAGTGTAGGGGTATGTCATAAACAGAAAAGAGCCGGCTGATGCCGGCTCACAACGACATTACTCTGGACGAACAAAGTGCGTTGGCGTTTTTGCCTGCTCTTCCTGCACTGCCAGATAGCGGTCACGAAGGCGGGTCTGACGCGACTCCATCTCGATAGCTTCACCGTTCACGAAAACTTGCTCAGCGACCTGCGTCACTTCCAGCGGATCTCCGCTCCAGATAACCACGTCGGCACGCTTGCCTGTGGCCAGTGAGCCAAGCTTGTCATCCACTCCTAGTATAGATGCAGGAGCACGGGTCAGGCTGGCTAAACCGCCCTCGTAGCTAAGGCCATTTGCAACCGCATTACCGGCATGCTGTGTCGCCAGGCGGATGTTGTGTGTGTCCATGCCAACCGCCACGGTAACGCCAGCAGCTTCCAGTCTTGCAGCATTAGCCAGGGTTGCGCCCATCTGATCAAAGCCACCAGGCAGGTTATATTCAGGGTCGAGGATCACCGGAATATCCGCAGCGGCCAACTCATCAGCCACTCGCCAGGCTTCCACACCGTGCATAAGCACTACATCGATGTTGCTGTGACGTTGCTTAAACGCAATAACCTGACGGATGTCTGAAGCGCGGTCTGCTTCCATCAATAAAGGCATGTCGCCACTAAGCACAGCTTTCAATGCGCTCACATCTGCTGGCGTGTTAAGGCCGTGCCATTCTTGCGTAGCCGAAATCTTACCGGAAACCGATGCCGCTTCCTCAAGTACATTCTCCAGCATCACCCACAGTGCCGCACGGGTACCGCCCGCCTCATGTGCACCGTCGGCACCAACGTTTACCACCATAAAAGCACGCGGCTTCAATACCGGCGCATCGCCGTCCAGCGTGATGACGGCGCCTTGTCCGTAGAACAGATTATCTGTGTAAGTGATTGATGTCGCAGCGGATGTCATGCCCTCTATACGGGTAACGCCGACTAATGATGAATCTGGGTTTACCGCATAGGACACATCAAGCGCAGCTCCGGTGCGGGTAATTGGCGAGGCCTCTGTAGAGGAGTCGACCACGCCTGCTGACGAGGAAACTTCCACCAGACCTAACGAGGTCATCGAGCCGACCAGCCCAGGGGTAACTACTTTTCCCGCAGCATCAATTACAGTATACCCATCAGGTGCTGTTGCGCCGCTAATTACACGATCAATTTTGCCGTCTGTCATCAACACGGTGCCTTCATCGAGGGTACCCTGCTCTGACATGGTAAACACTTTACCGCCAACAATGGCGATTTTTTCTGCAAGCACAGAAGACGACACCAAGCTGGCTGCTACAAGTAATGCTAACTTTTTCATTTCGCGTCTCCTTCACCAACCTGGCCTAACTCAAAATCACTTACCGGCCAGCTGGCTTTGTCTTCCAGCGCAAAGGCCAGTCCGCCGTCAATATAGACGCGTTCCGCTTTGGTGTAGGTAGAGAATGGATTACCATTCCACAGTACAAGATCAGCCTGTTTGCCAGCTTCAAGCGAACCGGTTTTATCAAACACGCCAAGGGATTTCGCAGGGTTCGCAGAAAGCCACTGCCACGCTTCGCCCATTGATATATCCAGACCAGCCCGCTTACCGTCAGACCAGGCTTTTGCCGCTTCCTGATTGAGGCGCTGGATGCCTAAATCGCTGTCGGAGTGAACAATCGCACACGCGCCAGCGTTATGAACCGCGGGAATGTTCTCGCGAATTCCGTCATAGGCTTCCATTTTAAAGCCCCACCAGTCGGCCCACATGGCCGAACAAACGTCGTTTTCTTTTAACTTGTCAGCAATTTTGTAAGATTCAACGGCATGATGAAAAGTCCCAATCTGATAATCGAACTCTTTCATCACGTCCATCATCACGGTCATTTCGTCCGCACGATAGCAATGCATATGTACACGGATATCACCGCTTAGTACCCCAGCCAGCGTCTCCATCTGTAAATCGCGTTTGGGGGCCTTCGGGTTGTCTCCCGCTTCGTATTCTTTCTCGTAGCGCTCCCACTTACGCATATAATCCTGCGCATCAGACCATGCCTGACGGTAGCCAGCTACGTTCCCCATGCGGGTAGACGGGCCACCTTTCTCCCCATAAACCCGCTTCGGGTTTTCGCCACAGGCCATTTTCAGGCCATACGGCGCGTCGGGCATTTTCATATCCTGCATGGTGCGGTCCGGCACATTCTTCAGTACCACAGAACGGCCACCAAACAAATTCGCCGAGCCCGGCAGGATTTGTAGCGTGGTTACTCCGCCAGCCAGCGCCCGGCCAAAGCCAGGATCCTGCGGCCAGACGGAATGCTCTGCCCAGACTTCCGCGGTTACCGGGTTAGTTATTTCGTTACCGTCGCTGTGAGAATGCGTAGAGGGAGATGGGTATACCCCCAAGTGACTATGATTATCGATAATGCCCGGCGTTACCCATTTACCGGCACCGTCGATCACAGTAGCACCATCGGGCACATCCAGCTTTTCACCGACAGCCACAATTTTACCGTTGGCAAAATGAACCATGCCATTTTTAATTTCATTCCCCACACCGTCAAGAATGGTGACATTCGTGATCAGAGTCGCTTTACCGGGGATCGGCGTATAAGTACTTGGATAAGGATTAGGATCGATTGAGACCTTGGCATCCTGTTCCTGCTTTTCTTCCTTACTGGTACCACAACCAGTCAAAGCGACAGAGAACAGACACGCCAACGCCAGCGATATGCGCGAAGTTGAGTGTTTCATGGATTTACCGTTACGTTAGTTATAATTATAAGACCGGTGTTGTCGGTCAGACGAAAAGTCTTTTTGTCTTTTCTTAATCCAACGTAGCGAAAAACCGGCTACCCCACAAGTTTAAGTGAGGCTAAGCAACATGGTTCTGCGAGGATTGACGGGCAAGGACGTCAACAATAGCCTGTGCATCGGTGAGACGGCGGATATCGTTAAACAGCACCGCAGCCTCGGTGTACTGCTTACGTAAATAGCCACACCACTGTTTGATGCGGTTAGGGTAGTAGCGGCCTTTGTCGCCATAAATTTCATAGCCTGAATATTGAATCAGTAAGTCCGCCACTTCGCTCCATGGCATCGGCGGTTCACCAAAGCGGATACAGCGCGCCAGGTTGGGCAGCGCGAGCGCACCACGTCCAATCATCAAATCCTGACAGTCTGACTGCACTTTGCAACGCTGTGCGTCCTCTTCGCTCCAGATTTCACCGTTAGCGATGACCGGTATATCCGTATGCTCACGAATTCTGGCAATATAATCCCAATAAGCTGGCGGGCGATAACCTTCCGTTTTCGTGCGGGCATGCACCACTATTTCAGAAGCGCCGGCGTCAGCGATGGCGCACGCGTTTTCTACCGCCTTGGTTTTATCTTCAAACCCCAGACGAATTTTTGCACTAACCGGAATGTGATCAGGAACAGCCTCACGTACGGCTTTGACAATCGCGTGCAGGGTGTCAGTTTCTTTTAACAGTACTGCCCCACCCTTACTTTTATTTACCGTTTTCGCCGGGCAGCCAAAGTTCAAATCTATCCCCGGAGAGCCTAATTCAACAGCAGTGACGGCATTTTCTGCCAGCCATTGAGGGTGCTGTCCTAACAGCTGCACACGCACAGGCACGCCAGCGGGGGTTTTACCGCCGTTGAGCAGCTCCGGACACAAACGATAGAACGTCTTCTTTGGCAACTTCTGCTCGACCACCCGCACAAACTCAGTGACGCAACGATCAAAGCCACCGACGCGGGTAAGCATGTCGCGCATCAGGTGATCAACGACACCTTCCATCGGTGCCAGCATAATGTTGCTCATGAGAGTGTTTGTCCGGTATTGAGTGTGCTAAAAAAGGCGCGCAAGTGTAGCAAAAACACGCTTACCGACCAACTATTTGCGCTCAGGATCCGGCGGTTGATTGCTGCGTCTTCTGGCTTCGCAATCGACAAGTACCTGCTGACGCTGATGTGAAGAGTACGTGGTCCAATTGAGTATGTTGTCCAGCGTTCGGTAACATCCCATGCAAATATCCTCCTGATTCAGGCAACATTGTCGAATGCAGGGGGAATCATTAACCGCGCTCATGGGTGCCTGATGAATGTAACGACGCGTCGGCCAGGATTGGAGAGGACATCACGGCATTCATTTCCCACCACAAGCAAATATACACTCCATAGGTTGAAGCCAGCCACTGAAAAAACTCACTTTCTGATGTGCAGCGATGAGTAACAAACTTCTGCACATTACCATTATAGATTAACGCATTCACGTCAAACATAGAGACCTCCTGAGATGAAGGTCTCAATATACATATAGACGTCTATACTTTCAAACGTCCATATGGCCGCATGGCCATTTTATGAGATTAATGGTGTTTAGAAATGTGCACACACATAATCGATTGCCGCTGTTATCGCTGCTACCTGGGCATCATTGCAGTTTTCAGGTGTTGCATTTTCACTATCCGGATACACCTCTGTGGTGGATACGTAGGCTGCACCAGTCATGCCTCCGCATAGGTGAAGAGAAGATTTGTCGTAACAAATAACACCTTCTATCTCGACATCTGCACCAATGATTTTGCCACTTTCGTCCGGTGGCGCGATATGCGTTATCTTTTTTACTCTCTCTATAATGGCTTTTTGAAAGGCCAGTACGGGCTTAGGCGTATCCGCAACCAGATAAAATCCATCAGGAATGTTCCAGATATCGTGAGTCACACCATCCCTCGCCGCTAATGCCGGGCGAAATTCAGAATTGTCGGTGTCTGTCGTTTCATGAAGATCGATATGCATGTCAAAAGTAATGCCCAGCGATGCGACGAATGCCATTAACAGCGCAGACTCAGGCGCTTTTGAGTCTTCATGAAATGAGCGATTGGGATCCATCGCCATAGGGTTCCAACGATTAATGGTCTCGTATCCCCACGGGCTCACGCACGGTACAACAATCACGTTGGCTTTGTCTTCGTACTCCGAAAGAGTCTCATTAATAAACTTCAGCGCGCCCTGAACGCCACTGGTTTCATAACCGTGTACGCCTCCGGTAACCAACACATTAGGCACGTTATCCAGCAGGGTATCCGGCACCACGGCATTCAGAGGGTAACGCGCCTCGTTGTAAGGCAATGCGCCATATTGCTGCAGTGAATAACCAGAGGGGACGTTGAGTAACTTTGAAAGCACATCTTCTTTGTAGCTGCGAACAATATTCTGCTGAGCTTTCCATTGTGCTTTTTCTTCTTCGCCCCAGGGCCTTCCTGGCGTTCCAATCGCGTATTCTGACATATGTGCCCTCCAAAAATGAATATGTGAAAGGCGCAAGTCTACCATGTATAGGCATAGGGGGAATCCACCAGCCCGTGCAATCGGGCGTATCGCAAAGCTGACACGTTGAGTGGCAATCATCAAGGCGGCCGGGTTAGAAAATACATGCTACGTTGATTAATCCGCGTTGCTGTGCGAATGCTATAACGCGTTGGAGTATTGCAACGGTAACGACCACTATTCTGCCAGTTTGATCCTGCCAGCGGCTTTCATAATACGCGTTATCGGGTAAGCCTGTCCTGTATGCTGCCCTTCGGGCCGTGCTAAAGCACGTTCTGCCAGGCTCCAGGCCAGGCAGTCGAACCCGTCATTAGTAAGCGCAGAGTAAAAGTAAGTTATGAGGTCTGAATAAAGGGCTTCTCATCCCGGCGGGGCAAAAAAAAGACCAGCATTTGCTGGTCTTTGTTTTTTGGCGTCCCCTAGGGGATTCGAACCCCTGTTACCGCCGTGAAAGGGCGGTGTCCTAGGCCTCTAGACGAAGGGGACAAAAAATCTTCCTTCGAAAGCAAAGCTTTCGAGATTTTTTGTAAGGTGAAGCGAGCTCTGCGAGCTGAGCGACATTATTCCTTACTGACTTTTTGCCAGAGAGCGTACTCTCTAAGCCTATTCCACAGTATTAACCGACTGTGACGCGATGTATATGGCGTCCCCTAGGGGATTCGAACCCCTGTTACCGCCGTGAAAGGGCGGTGTCCTAGGCCTCTAGACGAAGGGGACAAAAAATCTTCTTTCGAAAGCAAAGCTTTCGAGATTTTTTGTAAGGTGAAGCGAGCCCTGCGAGCTGAGCGACATTATTCCTTACTGACTTTTTGCCAGAGAGTGTACTCTCTAAGCCTATTCCACAGTATTAATCGACTGTGACGCGATGTATATGGCGTCCCCTAGGGGATTCGAACCCCTGTTACCGCCGTGAAAGGGCGGTGTCCTAGGCCTCTAGACGAAGGGGACAGAAATTTTGACTAGCGAAGCGTTGCATCGCTAAATTTCTGTAAGGCGAGGTGAGCCGGCGAACCGAGCGACCTTATCCTGCCAGAAACTTCTGTCCGAAGGTATTTCAACCTTCAGCCTATCCCACAGTCAAAACTATGAGAAGAAATCTTGGTGGAGCCAGGCGGGATCGAACCGCCGACCTCTTGCATGCCATGCAAGCGCTCTCCCAGCTGAGCTATGGCCCCGTGGTCACGTTTCACATTAGTTGTGACTGTTCCGTGACAGCGGGGCGCATTCTAGGCAGGGGGCGTTTTCATGTCAACGGTTTTTTTATGAATTTTCTCTGTTTGCTATAAAAGTAAGCGCTTTGTCTATTCTCTCGCCGACTTTGTCTTTTGACAGCAAATTCAGTGTGACATCCAGTGATGGCGAGTTACCACTTCCGGTAGCGGCTACACGCAGCGGCATGCCTACTTTCCCCATCCCTACTTCCAATTCTTCAGCAGCGGCATTAATGGCAGACTGAATCGATTCCGGGTTCCAGGTTTCCAGGCTCATTAGCTTCGCTTTTACTGTCTCAAGCGGTGCTTTCGCGACAGGACGAAGGTGCTTTTTCGCGGCTTTGTCGTCAAAGTCTTCGAAATCCTGATAAAAGTAGCTACTGATTTCAGCCAGCTCTTTTAACGTTTTCACTCTGTCAGCCTGGATCGCAATAACAGACTCCAGATCCGGCCCTGATGTCAGCGATACCCCCTGCTGTTCAAAATGCCATTTCGCATGAAGCGCCACTTCACTGGCCGGTAGTGACTTAATATAGTGTTGGTTAAGCCAGATGAGCTTTTCAGTATTAAACGCTGAGGCTGATTGTCCGATTGCATCTACACTAAACAGCTCAATCATCTCATCGACTGAGAAAATTTCCTGGTCCCCGTGTGACCAGCCCAAGCGCACAAGGTAGTTAATCAGAGCTTGTGGCAGAAAGCCGTCATCACGATATTGCATAACGCTTACCGCACCATGGCGTTTGGACAGCTTTTTGCCGTCATCGCCAAGAATCATCGATACATGCGCATATTCCGGGATAGGCGCACCCAACGCTTTAAGGATGTTTATCTGTCTTGGGGTATTATTAATATGGTCTTCACCACGAACAACATGTGTAATTCCCATGTCCCAGTCATCTACCACCACACAAAAATTGTAGGTTGGTGTACCATCGCTGCGCTGGATCACCAAATCGTCCATCTCTGAATTGCTGATCTCGATTTTACCGCGCACATGGTCTTCAAAAACGACCTTGCCTTCCTGTGGGTTTTTAAAACGAACAACAAACGGCTGGCCTTCAGGATGGTCAGTCCTGTCTCGCCATGTACCTGGATAACGTGGCTTTTCACCTTTTGCTTTTTGCTCTTCACGGATTGCATCCAGCTCTTCCGATGACATGAAGCACTTATATGCCTGCCCCTTATCGAGAAGTTGCTGAATAAGTTCTTTATATCTGTCGAAACGGTCGGTCTGATAGATAGGGCCGGTATCCCAGTTTAAACCCAGCCACTGCATACCATCCAGAATAGCCTGCTTTGCTTCTTCAGTAGAACGTTCTATATCTGTATCTTCAATACGAAGAACAAACTGACCGCCCTGACGTTTTGCAAGCAGCCATGAATAAAGTGCGGTACGTGCTCCCCCTACGTGTAGATAACCGGTAGGGCTTGGCGCAAATCTGGTAACAACCGACATGATAACTCTCTGTTATTAATGATTCGAAAAATTGCGCGCATTCTACCAGCCTATCGCCCGGCAAAAAAGCGCGTTCATCTATACTCACCGTTTCACGTCTGGCTAGCATCTATACGCTGTAAATAAGCAAAAAATGAGACAGTGACTGCTTTTCGTGCAAACGAACCATTTTCTCGAATTTTGTAGTTGACAGTGACAGCGGCCACTCTATAATACCGCCCCACTTGCGAAGCACAGCTAGCAAGTAATACACAAGATGGACGCTTAGCTCAGTTGGGAGAGCATCGCCCTTACAAGGCGAGGGTCACTGGTTCAAGCCCAGTAGCGTCCACCACCCTTTTTGGGTGAGGTGGCGAGGGTCACTGGTTCAACAACGTCGTTGCGAGCCACAGCAGACGTCCATCACTTTTTTTAAGTGGGTTGGCGAAGGCCACTGGTTCAACAGCATTCGTTGCGAGCCACAGCATACGTTCAGCACTTCGTATAGAGTGACAGACAAGTCTTGTGTAGCATGACAATATGGACGCTTAGCTCAGTTGGGAGAGCATCGCCCTTACAAGGCGAGGGTCACTGGTTCAAGCCCAGTAGCGTCCACCACTTTTTTTAAGTGGGATGGCGAGATTCACTGGTTCAACAACGTCGTTGCGAGCCACAACAGACTTCCACCATCTCTTTAATCGTTCATGCAGTCAAACAATACGGACGCTTAGCTCAGTTGGGAGAGCATCGCCCTTACAAGGCGAGGGTCACTGGTTCAAGCCCAGTAGCGTCCACCACCCCCTTTCTTAATCTAAAAGCAAACACCCTACAATCACACTGGTTCAACAACGTCGTTGCGAGCCACAGTAGCGTCCACCCCCCCCCCCTTTCTAAATTAAAAGCAAGCACCCTACAACGTCACTGGTTCAACAACGTCGTTGCGAGCCACAGTAGCATCCACTACCCCCCTTTTTTATTTAATAGCCAATACCCGACAACTTCATAGGTTCTATTACGTCGTTGCCAGCCGCATCAGCGCCCACTACTTTTTCTAATAAATCCCTATTACACCAATACCATTTCAATTGCGTCATTGTCATACCCTTCCACTTGGATTGTATTGACGCCTGGGGTTCCTTCTTGTGATTAAGGAAAAAATAAGCGCTGTCAATTTGTGATTTTTGGTCCTCACGAAGAAATGCCTGCCGCGACACCACACTATAATTTTATAACCGCAGGCCCCTCTCCTGCCGACAAATCGTGACAAAGCCATCAATTTCAGGTTTTAATAAGTTTTTACGCATTTCTGACGATAAACCAATATAAGTGGAAGTGTGTTTTATTATCTCGCAGTGATGGGAAGTCTATGAACATCAAGCTGGCTCGCCAAATGAAAGTGCTGATTGTTGATGATCAGGTGTTGGCCAAAGGTTACCTTAAATACTCCATGGAAGAGCTAGGCTTTCAGGACATCGAGTATGTAGATAAAGCCAATCTGGCGCTGTCGGCTATTCGTCGCAATAAATATGATCTGATTATTTGCGCATATGACTTAAAGCAGGAACAGGAGGGCTACTTTCTGTATGACCAGCTAAAAGAGCATAAAGAGCTTCCCCCTAGTACCGCCTTCGTCTTCATCAGCGCAGACACCACCGCTGACATTGTTCACTCTATCGTTGAGTTACAACCCGATGAATTTTTGGCTAAGCCATTTACCGTGAGAGAACTGGATAAGCGCCTTACCCGTGTGTTAAACCGTAAGCAGGCGCTTAAGCCCGTATATGAACTAATCGAACGCAATCAACCTGACCAGGCACTCAATGAAATTGAGCAGTTTCTTACTGAACCCAAAAACGCAGAGTTTTTTCCACTCGCACTGAAAACCAAAGGCGAGTTGTTGCAGGCCTGTAATTACATAGAGCAGGCAAAAGAATTTTATCAGGCGATTCTGAACGTCCAGAACTTTACCTGGGCACAGCTAGGGCTGGTTCGATGTCATATACGACTAAACGAAGACGATGATGCAGAGAAGCTCATTTTAGAACTGGCTTTTGAGAAAGACTCGATGCTGGCGGCCTATGACCTGCTCACTGCTTTGCAGATAAAACTTCAGGAATTTGAAGATGCTTTGGAATGCGTGTCATTGGCCGGCGAGATTTCACCGCGGAATATTCACCGCCACCGTCAGGCACTGGACCTGTCGCGTATTACGCATGACTACGAATCGCAGTTTGAAGCTGCGAAAAAAGTCGTAAAGTTTGCTAAAAATTCCATTCACGATAAGCCGGAAATTTACCTCAATGTCGCGCGTGCAGGGATTGATTTTGCCATGACCGCCGACGATGACCAGACCTCAAAGCTAATTAAACAGTCCAATGAATATTTGCGTCAGCTTAAGGCGTCCTTTCCTAAGGCCGACTTTGAAGAACAGATCAAGGTAATAGATGCGCGGCTACTGTATCTGCAGGATGAAAGTGACAATGCGAGAAACCTGTTAGGACAGCTAAGCGATGATACCTGGGAAACAGAAAGTATTGATGCACTGCTAGATAAAGCTAAAGCATTTCATGAAGTCGGATTGCAAGACCACGCACTGAGTATTCTGGATGTAATCGAACGACGCTGCGTCAGCGATCCTGCGCAAAGCGATTTGTTTTTACATTACATCCGACAAGAACGTTCTGAGAAAGCAGAAATTCCAATGAGTCCGAAAGCGCTTAACAACTCTGCGGTTGTGCAGTATCAGCAAGGCGATTTAGCGACAGCTCTCAAAACATTCAGACACGCTTTCACCATAATGCCTAAAAACCCCTCTATCGCGCTCAATTTGTTGCAGGCAACGGCTATTGATCTTCGCGAAAACCGTCATGAAGATGAGAATGCGCAAGCACTTATCCTTAACTGCATGCGCACAATTGAATCTGCTCATTTGAATCAGGAGCAAGAGAAGCGTTATCAGCGGGTAAAGTCAATATTACGGGACTTGACGTAGAATTCGGCTCTGGCCAAATGGTCATTCTGTCTCCGTGAGCTGCCTTAACTGGTCGTTGAGATGTAAAGATCCCCCTGATAAAACCATAGTTCCTTAGTACAGGTTGCACAGCCATAACTATGATCATAGCTAAACTGATTTCATGTATCAGGTCGTATTGTTGTTCCCGGTAAAACCGCCTTTCGGACATTATTTGAAGACAACAACGTTGGATAAAAAGCGACAGTGAACTTTCCACTATGCCCCGTATATAAACCAAGCGGATAGTGCACGTTATCTTGCTAAATCTACGGGGAAAAGTCAGGTCAAACGATATAACGGAAATGGCAAAGAAGAAGAGTCCGGCTGAACAAGGGTTGCCAAAAGCAATGGCAGCTTAAAAGCTAAGAATTTTGCTGAGATCCTGCTGTTACACCACAACTTCACCATCGAATACTTCATCCTGATAATGCATGCGGTGACTGAACTCCATCCCCAGTTTCTTCATGACACCAATCGAGGCGAGATTGTCGGGAAGTGCAATTGCTGAAAACTGCTCCACACCCATGTCAAAAAGGCTGTCTCGCACGGTTCTGGCGGCTTCTGTTGCATAACCTTTGCCCCAGGTGTTTCGTTTGAAACGCCAGCCCAATTCAAGGTTATCGCTTTGTGGTGTAGCAGTGAAGAAGAGCATAGGACGAACCAGGATCCAGCCAATATCTTCGGTTGTCGATTTCACTGTCACTTTCCACACCCCCCACCCCAGCGCCGGATTACTGAACGCTTTAATTCTGGGTATGAAAATGCCTTCGATATCTTCCCGTGAGGTTTTTTTTCCACCATTAATGAATTTCATTACCTGCTCGTCCTGATCGATAGACCACAGAAACTCTGCATGCTTATCAGACACCAGTTCATAAGCGAGACGTTCGCTGTCAGGAATGTACATCAGTGATTACCTCAAATTATCCACCCAACATAGCAAGATGCTTAGTTGCACCCGTTTGCCCTTCATGTAAATGATGCGTGGCTTCTTTTGATACTAGCACCTTTTGCAGATACTGCTGTAATCCCTGAATATCATTTTCCCTAAGGTAAGGTTGCAGGGTTAACCCTTGCTCACTGAACAAACATAGGTGAAGGTTCCCGTTGGCCGCCACTCTAAGGCGGTTGCAGCTCTGACAGAAGTCTTTGCTGTAAGGTAGAATTAAGCCAATTTTCCCCTGATAATCGGGGTGATAAAATTCCTGTGCCGGGCCAGCGTCTTTACGACGAATCAGTGGCGCCCATCCCTGCGACAGCAGCCACTCTTTTACTGGCTGCCCGCTTTGATGCTGATGATTAAAAAAGCCTTCGTGTTCGCCGGTTTGCATCAGTTCAATGAACCGCAATGTCACTGGCTTGTCTTTGATCCAGCCTAAAAACCGAGTAAGACGTTTCTCGTCAAACTGACTCAGCATGACGGTATTCACTTTCACATCGAGTCCGGCTTCGGCGGCATTATCGATACCAGCCAATACCTCTTTTAGCTTGTCCTGACCGGTAATTGCCGCAAACTGTCTTGGATCCAGGCTATCAATGCTGACATTGACCTGATCCAGTCCTGCCGCTTTCCACTCACGTGCTTTCTGAGCCAGGCGACCGCCATGCGTCGTCATCGCCACCCGCTTGATACCGGGTGTATTTGCAGTTACCGAAATAATATCGGTGAAATCACGTCTCAGCGATGGTTCTCCGCCCGTAATTCGTACTTTGGAAGTACCTAATCCGGCGAATGCAGAAAGTACTGTCTGTATTTCGCTTTTGGAAAGAAAAGAGTCGGCTGAAGGCCCCTGATAGCCATCAGGTAAGCAATATTGACAACGAAAATTGCACGCCTCCGTGATGGAAAGGCGCAGGTAATAAAATTGTCTGCCGTGATTATCCTGAAGCAATGCGTCCTCGCTCGAAATATAAAAAGAAAAAAGAACAGACGTGAGCCCTCACCATGCCACAAAAGTGTCCCCGGTTAAATGCTGGTCAACACGTTTCACCACCTCATTCGCAACTTATTTTCACATAGTCTGGCTATCGGGTTACACTAGCAATGCGTATTTACGCCGAAGTCCGGGTAGTAAAAGTGCTAACTGGCATTCACAAATGTCACCGCTCTAACAGACCGGTGTACACCGTAGAATTATTCAATAAAAAGACTCGCTATGCGCCGCTCCCGTTTTGCTGAAAATACTGACGCTCCTGTTCGCTGGGACGTATTCAAACAACTCTGGCCCTATCTGATGGAATTCAGGCAGCGCGTCTTTCTGGCGATGGTTTGTCTTATAGGTGCAAAGCTTGCAAGTATCGGCCTACCTTATGTACTCAAATATGCCGTAGACAGTTTAAATCAGGAAAATAAAACTGCGTTGATACTGGCCGTTCCCCTGTCTCTGGTTATTGCTTACGGCGCATTGCGATTGCTTAACGTGTTATTAGGCGAAGTCCGCGATACACTCTTCGGCCGCGTGACTGAGCGCGCCATGCGACGGTTAGGGCTTACCGTCTTCCGGCATCTGCACCAACTTGATCTCGGTTTCCACCTCTCTCGCCAGACGGGGGGACTGTCACGAGATATTGAACGGGGCACCAGCGGCATCAGCTTTCTCATGCGCTTTATGGTCTTCAATATTGGCCCCACGTTATTTGAAATAGCCGTTGTCGTCGTGTTGATGTTAACGCAGTACGGGCCATCGTTTGCCCTTATCATTTTGCTGTCGGTCGTCATCTATGTGGCCTTTACCATGAAAGCCACTCACTGGCGCACACGTTACGTCACCATGATGAATCAGGCTGATTCCACAACTAACTCCCGCGCGGTTGACAGCTTGCTGAACTTTGAAACGGTGAAGTACTTCAATAACGAGAACTTTGAAGCAAACCGATATGATAAGGATCTGGCAGACTGGGAGCATGCCCGCCGGAAAAATCGCTTGTCGCTGTTCGCGCTTAACGGTGGGCAGGCCTTTATCATCGCCATCGCCATGACGTCAATGATGGGTAATGCGGCACTGGGCGTAGCGCGTGGTGAAATGACGATTGGCGACTTTGTATTGATTAACGCCTTCACAATGCAAATATTTATGCCGCTGAACTTTCTTGGATTTGTCTACCGGGAGATCCGTGGTTCACTGGCAAATATCGACAATTTGTTTCAGCTGCTGGATAAAAAACCCAAGGTCTCTGACCGGGAAAATGCCGGAGAACTTAGCATTACGCGTGCAGCTATCACGTTCGACAATGTGCATTTTCACTACGACGCGAAGCGCCCGATCCTCAAAGGTGTATCCTTTGACGTTAAACCGGGTCAGAAAGTCGCCATCGTTGGCGAGAGCGGTGCCGGGAAATCCACTCTGATGAAACTGCTCTTTCGGTTTTACGATCCCAATTCCGGCACTGTCAGCATTGACGGACAAGATATCCGTACAGTCACTCAGGACTCGCTGCGCAGGCATATCGGAATAGTGCCACAGGATACCGTGCTGTTTAACGACACACTGATTGAGAATATTCGCTATGGACGTCCCGACGCCACAGACGAAGAGGTAAGCCAGGTAATCTCGATGGCCCACCTCTCTCACTTTATCGGCTCGTTACCTGACGGTCTTCAGACTCAGGTTGGTGAGCGCGGGCTAAAGCTTTCCGGAGGCGAAAAGCAGCGCGTAGCGATTGCCCGTGCCTTGCTAAAAAGGCCGGAAATTCTGGTTTTTGATGAGGCTACGTCGTCTCTGGACAGCCAGTCCGAACAGGCGATATTACAGGCGTTGCGTGAGGCCGCCAAAAATCACACCAGCCTGGTTATCGCTCACCGCCTCTCCACCGTGATTGATGCCGACGAGATCCTGGTCATGCATCAGGGAGAAATTGTCGAATCAGGCTCACACGCGGCGCTGTTAAACGCAAACGGACGCTACGCCGCCTTGTGGTATGCTCAACAAAAACAACAAACAGAATCGTAGTATGGATGCAACACAGGTTAAAGCCGCAGTAAATCAGACAATGCCATTTGGCAAATACGCAGGCCGAAAACTTCTGCATTTGCCAGAGCCTTACCTGGTATGGTTTCACGCCAACGGGTTTCCGTCTGGAAAGCTGGGGGAGCAGCTGGCGCTCATGTATGAAATTAAGCTGAACGGGCTGGAGAGCGTGGTCGCTCCCCTTCTGGATGAGTAGCACGGTAAACGTATCAGACTTCGACAGACGTCAGGCCTTACTGTGATGCGTTGCCTACTACGTCCAGTAAAACCGGCTCAAATTGTGAATAATCCTCAATAAACGGCAGGTGACCTAAGCCCGGCAACGTTTTCACGTCAATGCGGCTGTTTCGCGCTTTAACCCGGCCGCCCAGCTTATCGTACTCACCGAGGGTGTAATCTACGCCCGCTCTTTTCCAGTTTCTGCCCGGGCCGGTGGTATCGCGAGTGCCGAGGATCAGGGTTACCGGCATCGTGAAGTCATCGAACTCTTCAATAACGGGCTGTGTAAAAATCATATCGTAGGTCAGCGCACTGACTTTCGCCAACACCTTCCAGTCGTCTCCCCTCACCCATCCTTGCAGCGGCACAGTAAGCGCTTCGTAACGGTCATTCCACTCACCGTCGTAATAGTTTTTTCGCTGATAAGAAATAATGCCTTCGGGCGTTTTATTAAGCTCATTCTGATAAAAGAAATTCACGTCTTTGTATTGCACATACTGCAGATAATTCTCCAGGCCAATGGGATTCACCAGGATCAGCTTTGTCGTCACATCCGGATAAAGCAACGCAAAACGACTTGCAAGCATGCCCCCCATGGAGTGGCCCAATACAATTGACTTTTCAATATTCAGCGACGACATCAGTTCGCGGGTATGGCTGGCCAGCGCGGCAAAAGAATACTGATAATCAACGGGTTTGGAAGATTTTCCAAACCCAATTTGGTCAGGCATAAGCACACCATAACCCGACTTGTGAAGAGTTTTGGCAAGCGGCTCAAAATAGGCGCCGTTAAAATTTTTTCCATGCATCAAGGTAATAACAGGCATGTCTTTTTTGGGCGCAAGATACATATAGGTCATCGTTAATGTCTGACCCTGGGAGCGCAGCTCAAATTCTTGTACGGGAAATGGATACGTGTATCCCGTCAGCCTTTTATCGAAACGATAGGAGGATTCACTGGCCTGGGCGGCGCAGGGAATAAAAATGGCGAGCATGAGCGTTGCGAGAAAAAAACGTCGCGTCATAAGAGATCCCGTTTGTGAATGATGAACACTATTACTACCGCTTTGCTGCGAGGAGGTTCAATACGAATACCAAATACACAGGCCTGCGCACTTGCCTGCAACAAAATAAACAGAAATTAACGCCGCGCGTTAAACACACTCGCCGCAACGTCGCGCTAGCTTGGCCAGCAAATTATGGGCAACATTGCGGTGTACCGAAACTGTAATAACTGACTCGCAAAAACTTTTTTACCATGCGCGAACCTCAGCATGGCTGCTATCGTCTTTATAGAAAAGCATGGAGAATGTTTGCTTATGAACCGGGAGACGATAGTTCAGTCTTTGTGGAGCCTAATCTGGCTATTTCCGCCGCATATAGAGGTGAGCGAACCAATACGCTTTTTATTACTGCGACTGCTTGCGCTAATCCTTTTTCTGCTGGAGCAACTGTGAAAAAGCAAACCATCGTCCCACCCGAGGCAATTGCACTTTTCGTTAGCCAGGCAAAACGGGGAGACCGAGAAGCTCTGGAGTCATTGTATCGCCACTTTGCCTGGCCAATGAGACGCTTTGCGCTTGCGCGTGTCAACGATCCCATGATTGCAGAAGATGTAGTGCAGAATGTCTGGCTTAAAGTAGAGAAACGCCTGCACCGGCTTAACGATCTCACACTTTTCCAAAGCTGGCTGTACCGTGCTCTTAAATGGGAAATACTGGACTGGGCAAAAAGCGCAGAAAGTCAGTCTCATAAAGCGCAAGAGCCTCTTCAGGATAACAGCCTGCAGATGATCAGTCTGCCGCCCCTTCTCGCTGCGTTACCTGAATCAGAAAGTGAAGTGGTTGAATTGGTATACCTGAATGGTCTCACGATTGAACAGGCCGCTCTGGTTATCAATATTCCGCCAGGCACTATTAAATCAAGGCTTTACCGAGCCCGTGAAAGACTAAGGGCAATACTAAATGAGGAGTGTACCCATGAAACTGGATGATAACATCGAGCAAACCCTGAAAGCGCAGACAAGAGAACTTGATGCTCTGATGGAAGAAAAGCAGTCACTTGCGGACTACCTGAAAACGGGGTTGTCATCTAACCTCGGCTGGATCATGAAGGCTGGGTATGTGCTTGCATTCTTGTTTTCAGTGCTACTAATTTACTGTGGCTACCGGTTTTTCGTGGCCACTGCACAAGAGGAACTATTCTGGGGGGTATGTTTTATCGCGAGCCTGCAGGTTCAGATTGCTACTAAACTCTGGATTTACATGCAGACAGACAGAGCGTGTCTTTCACGCGAGCTCAGGCTTCTGGCACTGGCCAAAAACAAGTAGACCCGAAGCAAGTCACGCTTAAGAGACGTTGACGCCAGCAAGGAGCTTTTAGTACGCCTTGCTGGCATAAGATAACGCCTCAGGTCCAGCCTTGCGTTTCTCTCACACCAAAATTAAATTCGTAACGATGTACCCCCTCGTCAATAATGATGGCCATGGTGCCAGTGAGTCCTTCAAGTTCACCGGTGCCAGAGTCCGGTACCACCTGAATTTGTAGCGTCTGACCGCCGTTATCCATAACCCCATAATGCTGCAGGACAAAGGTTCCGGTCTTGCCATCAAGCTTACCACTTACCTGCTCCAGCGCGACGTACCCGGCAGAGCCTTTCACCGGCGTGACGGCACTTAACATCTCACCCGTGCTAGTGGCGTCAAGATCGCCGTGATAGGTTTTGCTGATAGCCAGTCGGTTTAGCTCTATGCCGTCTTTTCCTTTCATTGCATCCTGCTGCGGATTCAACTCTACTGTAAACGTACCTGTTATGAACATGATAGCTCCTGAAATTGACTCTGTACCGGAAAGACGTAACAAACGTCGTAGCAGCTTTCCGGGGTGTTATGAAAACAAAAACAACTGTATACTTATACAGAAAACTTCGCAACTATTCCTAGAGCCGGTTTATTTTTCAAAAAACGTGTTGTCACACTGGGGAGTATGATGTTCAGTCGCCCGAAACGTCAGAAGCAGGCGTTAATCGATCAGCGAATACTGGCAATTCACAGAGCCATCGCAGGCAAAGTATTGTGCGAGCCGCATTACATTGAAAGAGCCCGCGCTGTGCTTTCAGAACGTTATAAAAACGGCATGATGCGATATGGAAGCTTTCTGCTGTGGGAGAGTATTTTAAACCACGCAAGCGAACCTGATGTGTTTGTAGCCTTATTGTTGGCCGAAGATCCCCGCACTGCCAGTTTACGTCGTGCTACTATTTTCACAGGTGTGCTTACTGAGGCAGAAAGAGAAGCCGTTCTCAGTATGTGTTAATCCGGCAGCATCAGGCTACTGTAGCTGCCGCCGGACCCATTTTCCTGTTATCCCTTTTTGAGATGATCCGCCACCAAAAACGCCATTTCCAACACCTGATCGGCATTCAGGCGAGGGTCGCACTGCGTTTTGTAAGCCTGCGCCAGGTCCTCGTCACTGATTTGGTAAGCACCGCCGGTACATTCGGTCACGTGCTGACCTGTCATTTCCAGATGGATACCACCAGCATGTGTGCCTTCTGACTCATGCGCCTGGAAGAACTGGCGAATTTCACTGAGAATTGCATCAAAGTTGCGGGTTTTGTAGCCACTGGATGCCTTAAAGGTATTCCCGTGCATAGGGTCGGAGCTCCACACAACGTGGCGTCCTTCCGCTTTCACACGACGCAACAGACGCGGCAGATTTTGCTCAAGCTTGTCAGCGCCCATTCGTGTTATCAACGTCAGACGTCCCGGGTCATTATCCGGATTCAGTGCGTCAATTAATTTGATGAGCTCATCTTCATCGATTGATGGACCGACTTTCACCCCAACCGGGTTATGAATGCCGCGGAAAAACTCAATGTGAGCATGATCAAGCTGCCGGGTGCGCTCGCCAATCCACACCATGTGTGCAGAGCAGTTATAAGGCTTGCCGGTTAATGTATCAATGCGCGTTAGGGCCTGCTCATAGTTAAGCAGCAGTGCTTCGTGTGAAGTAAATAATGAGGTTTCATGAAGTGTCCCGCTGTTAGAAGCATTAATACCAATGACATCCATAAACTCAAGCGTATCCTGAATGCGACGAGACATATCCTGATAACGCTCTTTCAATGGATTGTTTTCCACAAACGCCATGTTCCAGCGGTTTACCTGATGCAAATCAGCAAGACCACCCTGCGCAAACGCGCGCAGCAAATTCAGCGTTGCCGCACTGCGGTGGTACGCATCTAACATTCGGTTAGGATCCGGACGGCGTGCTTCTGGCGTAAACTCAAAACTGTTGATGATATCCCCGCGATAACTGGGTAGTGAAACCCCATCAACACTTTCATAATCCGACGAGCGAGGTTTAGCATACTGGCCTGCCATTCTCGCTACTTTCGTCACCGGACACCGACCTGCGAAGGTCAGTACAATTGCCATTTGCAGGATCACCTTAAACGTGTCACGGATTTTAGGTGCATTAAATTCGTCAAAGGACTCTGCGCAGTCACCGCCCTGCAACAAAAATCCTTTACCCAGACTCACATCACCTAATTGGCGACGAAGTTCGCGGGTCTCTTCAGCAAAGACCAGAGGAGGATATTTACTTAGGGTTTGTTCAGCCTGTTTAAGTTGATTTTTATCTTCGTATTCAGGTTGCTGAAGGATCGGCTTGGATCTCCAGCTGTCAGGTTGCCAGTTATTCACGGGGGGATCTCCTTGGTATAGAAAAGTGTGACAGCAGTGGCGAAAGGCCAGTTCTCACTTTACCACAACTAAGGCATGACAATAGGGTCGCAAACTTGAATTTGTAGAAAGTTTTCCAACTTTTTTACCGCAAAATGACAACCAAATGTTGCATTTAGGTTAATTTCATTCACAACATTCAAAGGCTCGCCATTTGCGACTAAAGCGCCGTGTTTTAATAACCAGATTTGATCCGCATTATTGGCGCTCAAACCAATATCATGAGAGGTCAGGATCACGGTATTTCCTTTGCTAGTCAGTTCTCGCGTCAGCGCCATCAGTGCATACTGATGTTTGATATCCAGTCCCTGCAGCGGTTCATCAAGCAGGATAAGTGCGTCACCGGTTTCAATGGCCGGCCAGACCTGAAGCAGTGCCCGACACAGGTCTACACGCTGCTTCTCGCCGCCAGACAGTGTGGTGATGCGGCGTGTCAACAGATGCGACACTTCCATTGTAAATTCCAGTATTGCTGGTAACGGGGGCACTGGGGACGAGGAATAAAACTGGAGGTATTCTTTGACGCTAAGGGCAAACGAAGCCGATGAGAACTGCGCATGAAATGCGCGAAAGCGAGCCAGTTCAGGCAACGTTAGCGCATTGACCGGCGTACCCTCAATACGACAATGCCCGTTATCCGCTTCAGTTAGCCCGGCTATCACTTCCAGCAAACTGGATTTCCCCGCGCCGTTTTCCCCCAGAAGATGGATGCTTTGTCCTTTCAGGCAATGGCATGTCACATCGTTTAGCCGCTTATCCAGCGACACTGAATGCAGTTCAACCGTCATCGCCATTGTCCTTTGTAAATCGCCCAAAGTAACAGCGGCCCACCCAGTGTTGCGGTGATCATTGATACCGGAAACGTCACGGTTCCCAGCATCTCTGTCGCCAGTGCCACCAGCAACAAAAACAGCGCTCCGGTAAGTGCTGAAGCGGGCAAAATCACCCGGTTGTCATACCCCACAAAAAGCCGCAGCACGTGCGGCACCAGTAAGCCTAAAAATGCAATCGAGCCGGCCACCGATACGGCTGCCCCTACACCTATTGATGCGGCAAGCAATACCCTTCTTATCAATTGCTGCGGACTGACACCTGCCACCGCTGCAGCATTATCACCGGCGTAAAGCCAGTTGAGCTTCTTCGCCTGAACAAGCTGATATGCACAGCTCAGCAACATAATGGGCGCGGCTACCCACAAAAGCGTACCGTCAGCCTGATACAAGCTTCCCATTAACCAGAAAGTCAGATTGCGCATGGACTGCGCGTCAGTGAACAAATAAAGCCAGGCTATCACTGCGCCCGACAAAGTAGACACCGCGATACCAGCCAGAATGACAGCCATGCTCGCTTGTTGCAGACGTCTGGCCAACCGATAGATCAATACGGTACTGGCTATCGCGCCAATAAAACATCCCAGCGGTAACAGATAATGAAAATAGGACTGTGCAAATGCCGGAGCGGTTAAAATAAGCACTGCCGCTACCAGGCTGGCACCGCTGGTAATACCGATGATCCCCGGGTCAGCCAGTGGGTTTCGCAGTACCACCTGCAGCGTTCCGGCACTCACCGTCAGCACGGCGCCGGTCAGCATTGCAGTAATCATTAGTGGCACTTGCAACGAGAAGAAAATATGACTTTTTACTGCCCCGTCTGTCTCCATTGACCAGGTCACTGCGGCAATCGCGCCAATCACAATAAGGCAGCTGCATGTCAGTCCGGCAAGCAGAAAACGAGGCACCGTGACATCACCGCTTAAGCGTGTTGATGAGACCATCAGACGCCGCTTCAATCAGGTCCAGCACAAGCTCAAAGCCTTGTTTACCGCCATAATACGGATCGGGCACCTCTTGATGCCCGGTGTCTGCGAAAGACAAAAACAAGTGAATTTTGTTGTGATACTCCTCCGGCGACACTTTACGAAGATTACTCAGGTTGCTCTCATCCATAGCCAGTATGTAATCGAACGACTCAAAGTCCGACTCTTCCACACGACGACATTTGAGGCCTTCGAATGAGTAACCTCTGGCGACTCCTGCCGCCTGCGACCGTTTATCGGGCTGTTTACCAATGTGATAACCATGTGTGCCGGCTGAATCAATTTTTACATTCAGCCCGGCTTTTGCCGCTTTATGACGAAACACAGCTTCGGCAGTGGGTGAACGACAAATATTGCCCAGACAGACGAATAAAACAGAGGGCACTTGGGACATAAAACAAAAACCTTTGAAGACAATCGATAACCACAAAAAAACCGGCATTACCTGAGTTGCTAAACTTAAGCGCAGCTTTCACGTATGATACTGCGACATTTATTACATGGAGCCATTATGACTGCACATGCTTTATTGTTAAGCAGCTCCCGGCAAGGTGACGAAACCTACCTCGAACATGCCAGGGCGCATATTCTTGCACACTTAGGAGAGCGGCGCGAGTTGCTATTTGTGCCTTATGCGGCAGTAACGCAAACCTACGACGCCTACGTAGAGGCAGTTCAGAAAGCGCTGCCAGAATGTTCAGTAGTAGGCTTACACCGTGCCTCTGATCCGGTTAAGGCCATCACTCAGGCGAAAGAAAATCATCAGGCTATTGTCACTGGCGGCGGGAATACCTTCCATTTGCTTTACACGCTTTACGAGCAGAAACTCATTGCACCGCTGCAAAATGCAATAGCCGATGGTACCCCCTACATAGGCTGGAGTGCCGGCTCTAACATTTGCGGTATGAGCATTCGCACCACCAATGATATGCCTATTATTGAGCCACCATCATTTAACGCGCTGACTATTTTGCCTTTTCAGTTAAACCCCCATTACACCGACTACCAGCCGCCCGGTCACAACGGCGAAACGCGTGACCAGCGCCTTGCGGAGTTTACCGCGCTAAATCCACGAACACCGGTCGTCGCCATTCGTGAGGGCACAGCGTTGTTGTTAACAAACAACACACTGACATTACAAGGCGAGAAAGGTGGCTTTGTTTTTACCGGCGAGGAGAAGCGCCCAATAGCAGCGGGCGAATCACTCACAAAGTTGCTTGGTTAACGCCTCCAGCACATGACTAGCCGGGACTTTCGCATAGGGAATTTCTCCCAGAAACGGTGCCGGCATTTCTGCTTTAAGCGTATCCAGATTTTCAGTATAACGCGGCATATCCGGGTGTAACTGATTGGCTATCCAGCCTTTAATATTCAGCCCGTCACGCTGCACGGCTTCGGCCGTAAGCAGTGCGTGATTCAGACACCCCAGGCGCATACCTACCACAATGATGACATCGAGCTTCAGCTGTTTAACAACATCTGAAAGATAGCGCTTGTCACCAAGAGGTAAACGCCAGCCCCCGGCTCCTTCCATAATCAACAAATCCGGAGACATTCCTTTTAAGTGAGCGTAGCCCGACTCTATTGCCTGCGGATTGATTGTTACACCGGCTTCTTTGGCTGCGATGTGCGGTGCAATAGGGGGAACAAACGCAATGGGGTTCACTTCATCCTGAGTGACCGGCAACGAGCTATTGGCTAACAATTGCGAGGCGTCTTCGTTTACAAGACGTCCGTTGATTTCTTCGCATCCGGCAGAAACCGGCTTATAGCCCACGGTTTTTTTGCCTGCTTCAGAGGCGGCCTTCAGTAAAATCGCAGAGACATACGTTTTACCGACATCAGTGTCGGTACCAGTAACAAAATAGGATTGCATAGGTAGCCTGCTAGTCTGGGTTAATCATTTCTCTACAATGAGCTGAGCAATATTGTAGGTTAGCGGAAGGCAGTTATTTTGCCCATGCAGAGACTGGTATGTCATCGACAGTTTTTTCAGATCCTGACGTGACAACCTCGTGCCTTCTGCCGCGGTGACCCCTGCCCCGGTATGTTTTATTGACCGCAGCAGTGACAGCAAATCAGCATGCGCGTCGACATACGCAACTAACTGCGCCTCTTTGAGCGTAAGTCCTGCCGTAGCTGCAGCGTCACACCATTGGGAATAACTGGCCTGAGGGTTTGTGGTTACCACCATACCCGCCACGCGGCGGGCGCGGTCCAGCTCCTCAAAAGAGCCATCAACCATGATAGCCAGCGATGCCCGCCCGCCTTTTTTCAGCACGCGCTGCATCTCATGCATAACGGTTAATGGTGACTGGCACCACTGCAGCGCCATAGACGAAAACAGCTGGTCAAAAGACTGCGAAGCAAAAGGCAAAGCCTCAGCATGTCCCTGATGAAACGTCACTTCAGGGTAGCGTTCAGACGCATAAGCGAGCATCCCCGGCGCGATATCCAGCCCTTGCACAACGCCACCTCTGCGCGCCAGCGAGTGAGTGTGGCGCCCTGTACCACATCCAATATCCAGTAATGACTCGCCGGGCAATAACGTAACTTTACTCAGCAAATCTTCAGCCACCCGCTGCTGCACGCCAGCATGGGAGTCATAGGATGATGCACACCGGCTGAACGAGGCTGCCACCCGCTGCCTCTCGGGCACAGATACCGTATTCAACAGCGCGGTTTCTACTGCCTTCACTGTGACACCTCATTCAGACTCAGCATTAACGCATCGCACATAACATCAATATCTTTTTTCTGATGCAACGCGCTCAGCGTGATACGAATGCGATCAGTGCCTTTGGGGACGGTAGGATAGCGCATAGCAGTTACCCAAATTCCCCGTGAGCGCATGGCTTCACTGACCGCGACGGCCTGCTGCGGATCGCCTACCAGCACAGGCTGAATTGCACTATGCGACGACATCACATCAATACCTTGTTGTGCGGCAACTTCCCTGAAGTAAGCGATATTGTCGTGCAGCGCCGCTCTGGCTTCCCCTTCCTCGCAGTAGGTAAGCGATTGCAACGTCGCTACAGCCTGTGCCGGCGGCATTGCTGTAGAATAAATATAATGCCGGGCGTGGTTTATCAAATAGTCAATGAGCAACTGACTGCCGGCGATAAACGCGCCGCCGGTGCCAATCGCCTTGCCGAACGTGGCCATCAGAACAGGCAGTTGGGCCTGAGATAACCCATACGCGTCTGCAGAGCCCAGGCCGTGCTCACCCGTCACACCAAACGCGTGGGCGTCATCCAACATCAGCCAGGCGCTATGCGTTGCCGCCAGCGATGTCAGCTCAGGCACCGGTGCGCTGTCGCCGTCCATGCTGAATATGCCCTCTGATACCAGCAATTTGTCGGTTGCCTCACTCTTGTTGAGTAAGGTCTGTGCATGCAACACATCATTATGTTTAAACCGGGACAGTGTGGCGTTTGACGCCATCGCACCATCAATAAATGAGGCATGCATGAGTTTGTCAGCCACAATATGACCGCCATCGGCAAACAGCGCCTGGCAAATGGCCTGATTAGCAGCAAACCCGGAGTTAAACAACAACACGGCTTCGCGCTGTAATTTATCCGCCAGATACGCCTCAAGCGCCAGATGGGCCTGACTGTAGCCGGTAACCAGTGGCGATGCGCCGCTGCCACCGCCAAAATGCGCCAGCCCTTCTACCCACGCCTGCAATACGCCCTGATGCTGACGCATACCCAGATAATCGTTGCTGGCAAAATTGAGATAGTGATCGCCGTTGATGTTCACCACCGCGTCTTTCTCGTACTGCTGGCAGTGCCGGGTACGCAAGTACCCGTCTTCGTAGCGCTGCGCTAATGATGCTTCAAGCCAGTCAAAGGCCATCAGGCCTCCGCTTCAGACTGTGACTTTCTGGTTGTCGCATCGTAAAACAGGTTATCCGTAGATTTCACCGCGATTTCCTCGCTCAGTGCCTGCTCGTGCGCTTCATCAGAATATTCTCTGGTGCGCTCGGTATTGATACCCAGCTTTTTAAATAACAACACATCTTCATGGGTGTCCGGGTTAGACGTTGTCAGCAGCTTGCAGCCATAGAAAATCGAATTTGCGCCAGCCATAAAGCACAGTGCCTGCATTTGTTCGTTCATTGCTTCACGCCCCGCAGACAAGCGCACATGAGACGCTGGCATCATGATCCGTGCTACCGCAATTGTGCGGATAAACTCAAACGGCTCCAGATCTTCTACGCTATCCAGTGGCGTGCCTTTTACTTTTACCAGCATATTGATAGGAACACTTTGCGGTTGCTCCGGCAGGTTCGCCAGCTGAATCAACAGGCTGGCCCGGTCGCCCGCGCTTTCGCCCATTCCTACAATACCGCCAGAACACACATTCATGCCGGCCTCGCGGACGTTCTCCAGCGTATTTAGCCGGTCTTCATAGGTGCGGGTAGTGATAATGTCACCGTAGTACTCCGGTGAGGTATCCAGGTTGTGGTTGTAATAATCCAGGCCAGCCTGTTTCAGTGCGATAGCCTGATCGCGAGTCAGCATACCTAAAGTCATGCAGGTTTCCAGGCCGAGTTTCTTCACTTCCTGAACCATTTTCAGTACGTAGGGCATGTCACGCTCTTTCGGATTACGCCACGCGGCGCCCATACAAAAACGGGTTGAGCCTGTACGCTTGGCGTCTTTGGCCCGCTCTATCACTTTTTCAATTTCGAGCAGACGCTCTTTTTCAAGACCCGTGTCGTAGCGCGCACTTTGCGGGCAGTACTTACAGTCTTCCGGACACGCGCCGGTTTTAATCGATAACAGTGTGCTTACCTGAACTTCATTCGGATTAAAGTTTTCGCGATGAATCGTCTGCGCTTTAAACAGTAAATCGTTAAATGGCAGCGCATATAGTGCCTCGACTTCCTGTTTGGTCCAGTCGTGGCGAATAGAAGATGATGATGCTGAGTGCATGGGCGCGGCGGTCATAGCCTGTCCTTTACTAATTCTGAATGCTGGCTTAGTCTATGCGCGTCAACCGACTTGTCAACTCTGACCAATTGAAAACCTTTACCAGTGGTTATATTTTGAACAATATTGAATTTGATAAACAGCATATCTGGCATCCTTATACCTCGGCGCTGAATCCGTTGCCGTGCTATGAGGTGGTGGGAGCGAAAGGCGCAGAGCTCAAGCTCGCAAGCGGCGAGACCGTTGTCGATGGGATGTCGAGCTGGTGGGCCGCTATCCACGGTTACAACCACCCGCAACTCAATGACGCTGCCCATAAGCAGATTGATGCATTTTCGCACGTGATGTTTGGTGGTATTACCCACCAGCCTGCCATCGACTTATGCAAGCAGCTGCTGGCTATGGTACCCGCCGGGCTGGAGCGGGTGTTTCTGGCAGATTCAGGCTCTGTGTCTGTGGAAGTGGCCATCAAAATGGCAATTCAGTACTGGGCCTGTCAGGGCCGTGCGGAAAAGCACCGAATCGTATCCCCCCGCAACGGTTATCACGGCGATACCTTTGCGGCGATGTCGGTATGTGATCCGGTAAATGGCATGCACAGCCTTTTTTCCAGTGTCCTGTCCAAACAAATTTTTGCCCCTGCGCCGCAAACCCGTTTCGAACAAACGTTCAGCGAAGACGATATTCTGCCACTGGAGGAGTTATTCGAGAAACATCACCACGAGATGGCGGCACTCATTCTGGAGCCCATTGTTCAGGGCGCAGGCGGCATGCGCATTTATCACCCCGAATACCTTCGCCGGTGCCGACAGCTTTGTGACAACTACGATGTGCTTCTGATTTGCGATGAGATTGCCACCGGCTTCGGCCGCACGGGTAAACTGTTCGCTTGTGAGCATGCTGACATCAGCCCCGATATTTTGTGTTTAGGAAAAGCGCTGACCGGGGGATACATGACGCTCGCTGCGACCCTGTGCACCGAAGATGTGGCTCAGGGCGTGTGCCAGGGGGAACCCGGTGTATTCATGCATGGTCCAACCTATATGGGCAACCCACTCGCCTGCGCGGTCGCAGGCGCCAGTTTGTCTATTATTAATGAGGGGCACTGGCAAACGCAGGTAGCAAAGATTGAGGCACAGTTAAAAGCCTCGCTGCCAGCGCTGGTGGCGCTTCCGGCCGTTGCTGACGTGCGGGTGTTAGGGGCGATTGGTGTAGTAGAGACAAAACAACCTGTCGATGTGGCCAGAATTCAGAAACATTTTGTTGCCAACGGCGTATGGATCCGTCCGTTTGGAAAGTTGGTATATATCATGCCTCCCTATGTGATTAGTGAAGCGCAGCTGAACAAACTCACAGATGCTATCCAATCGGCGCTGTCATAATCGTCAGCAGTGAGATGAAGCGGAGAAATACCTAACGGAGAAGTTATGGGACTGATGGTAAGGGTTCTGGATAAAATCGTTTTCACGGCACTGTTTTTAACCGCGCTGCAGGTGCCGATTCTGGCCGACCATTACCGTCAGTACTTAAGCGGTTTCTTCGACGCCACTGAGCAACAGGTAGCACAATATCAGGCGCTGGCCGATCAATTTGGTTACGAGTCTGTTGATGCCCTTATCGATACACTGCGCCAGAATCCGGACCCGGTAGTCAAGCAGGACGCGGCCAATAAGGCACAGACCGTCTCTACTCTGAATGAGTTGCAAACGGGTATACAAACACTGGCAAACGGTCACTACTACGAAAAAGCGTGGTACATGTTTCATCCTGAACAAAACGCCACGCTGGCAAGGGTTATTGATAACTTTTCCCCTTCCGTACCGCTCGATCCTATGGCTGTTTTATTTAGCTTAATTACCGCAATTGTGTTGAATATGATCCTGTGGGCCCCGTTCTGGTGTGTGGGAAAAGTTCGCCACTGGCATCATCATCGACATCATCACCCGGCCTGAAGGTGGGTTTCAGGCATTATTCTCAAAAGCCGGCCTGACAAGATACTGGGTGGCGCGTTTGGCTTTATATCAAACATGACGCACGATTTTGCTGACTACGCTTGTCCGCCCCGGATCGCCCCGCAGACCCGTCTGCGTTCGCAGCTTTCTCACTTTCTCTCACCACAAAGAGCCAGCACCGCTACGCCGTAAGAATAACGCGGTATATATTGCTCAACCATATCTATGAAGGATTTACAGACAGTGCATTTATTGCACTTTCATAATGCACTCGAACACCACCAATGCTGTTGCAGGGGGATGTTGATGTTCGCTTACGTTTGTGTCCTACCGTGTCCTTATGAGGCCGCACATTCGCGTTGCAAAAGACTTTCAGAGGCCTTCGTGCAGCCGTTCGCCAACCTTAACTTATCATTTTCAGTGGCCCTTCGGCGGTGGGATTTTTCCTGTGAGAAAGCAAAAATAATGTAGGTTGCTGCAATCAGGTATCGTTTTTGCTACCAAACAAGTAAGACAGGCACGTATTAGCGGGAGATTTTGCACTAATCTGTACAATAATCCCCCAACAAGGCGGAGCCGAGGCAGGTTTAGCGGTAAATAAGGTAGTTACCATGTTGAATGAAAATACGAAATTGATTGGTCAGGTGTTGCAAATTAGAGACAAGCTGGTAGCAAAGCGTCATGCTGTTCCCAGCGATTTGCAGAGCGAATGGAAAAAGCTGATTGATAAGACAGCGTGCTTTGACGCCTCACAGACATTAAGTCAATGCGTCAAGGGGAGTCCTGCGAAAAAACCAGCCACATTTACTGGCAGTGCCAGCGATTTAATGAGCCTGGTTAGTCGACTAAATGACTTCAACCTGCGTATCAGTGGTAATACCCGACACTAAGCCAGTATGACCCTGTCATACTGGCTTTCCTGTCAATGAATCAGGACGCCTGACGCAGCAACACAACAGTACGAACCTTGCGGGTACCGTAGCTTGCCAGCCGGTTAAAGTCATCCCGGGCCACCGGTATGTGCTGAAACTCCATGGGCGGTTCGTCTTCCGCGTCCGGGTCGTGCAGATAGAAACAATGTTCATCCGCATCAGTTAACGCCACCCAGTGCGGAGCTTTTCGCTTATCAAAAGAATACGTGCTGATAAGGCAAATGACCTGCGCACCGTTTTGAACTTCTGCGGCCAGCGATGCCAGTGACCAGTCGCTGTATTCAATCTCCAGCGCGCGCGCCTCCGCCTCGTTTAAAAACTCGGCCTCTACCGCCTGAATAATCTCTTTTTTATGCTGGCTTCTGACGCCATCAACAAACAGTGGAAACTCTCTGTTGCACCAGACTTTCACATCGAAGCCGGCATCCATAGCAGCCAGCGCCAACCCGATGGGGTGACACCCGCCGTGTCCGGAGGTCATAAAAATCGTAGTGGCCCGGCGCCAGATAGCCAGTTCATTGTTCTGACTCATCTCATAAGCAGGGTCCAGATGATGCATCGCCATCATCAGCGATGCCGGACCACAGGTGAAATCTGTTGTCTGCTGATACCACGGAAACACGTCACCCTTATGAGATATATCCGGCGTACTTAGCACCTTTTGCATCCTAATCGCATCGGACTCGTCTTCGTAGTAATGACTGTAAACACCAAACTGTTCGAAGCCCAGTCTTGCATAGAGCCGGATTGCGCCCAGATTCTGCTCAGAAACCTCCAGGCGCATAAAACGCTTTCCCCGTGCCAGAGCACATTCCTCCAAACGTCCAATTACCGCTTCCGCAATGCCCAGCCCTCTGGCTTCTGGTAGCACGGCTAAGGAATAAAGGCGGGTTAACTGCGTGCCTCTGCGCATCAACAGCAAACCATAACCTACCAGTTCAATACCTTTTTCAGCTACCACGAACACCGCATGGGGAGCATCAATGTAAAACCGCATGCGACGACGGCTTAAGCGGTCGGTAGCAAAACATTGTTGCTCAATGGTTAAAAGCAACGGCAAGTCGTTATGTGTTGCTTCACGCAACGACACCGAATCACAACTCACACGGGGTAACGCACTCATCGACCTCGTTGCTCCAGCTTATCTGCAAACGACTGCATGATCTGCTCATACAACGTTTTACCCAGATATTTATCTTCAACCCCAGCATCAATACTGGGGTTGTCATTCACTTCAATCACAAACACGCCTTTATCTGTTTGCTTCAGATCTACGCCATACAGGCCGTCTCCCACCACTTTGGCGGCTTTTACCGCAGCGTTTAACACCGGTTTGGGAACTTCAAATGTCGGCATGGTAGTAAAACCGCCGGAGCTGAAGCGATCGCCTTTGTGGTTATAGATCTGCCAGTGATTGCGGGCCATAAAGTACTGGCAGGCATAGATAGGTTTCCCCCCCAGCATGCCGATACGCCAGTCATATTCGGTATAAATGTATTCCTGCACCAATACCAGCGCTGAAGCAGCCAACATATCGCTTAACTTTTCTTCCAGTGCTTTGCGGTTTTCCGCCTTTGTCACCCCTCGGGAAAACGCACTCTCGGGTAACTTCAAAACCATTGGATAGCCAAACGTTGCCTCCAGTTCATCACAGGTTTTTTTGTCCAGCGACGACACAAACCGGGCTTTCGGCGCAGGCACCTGTTGATAAGTAAATGCGTCTTGCAAATAAACTTTATTACAGCAGCGCAAAATAGATTGGGTATCATCCATTACCACCACGCCTTCGCGCTCTGCCGCTCTCGACAAGCGATACGTGCGATGATCGATGGCGGTGGTCTCACGAATAAACAGCGCATCGTAATGCCCTACTTCCTGTTCAGAAAGTTCGGATACCACATCCACCTGAAACCCACATTTTTCAGCGGCTTTAACAAAGTGCTTAATGGCTTTGCCGTTACTGGGCGGAGTGGATTCATCAGGATCTATCAGGATTGCCATGTCCCAGCGCATTTGTTTGCCTTGACGTGACTGTCGCCACTGGCGCCGCGTATATGACTCAAGGCTCGCAATACAACGCGCCTGTCCCTCTTCATCCAGATCGGCAAAACCTGCGGCTTCACAGGTCACAAACCCGTTCACCTGCCGCATCCGCGAGCTGTCATCAGCCGTCGCCATATCAGGTAAATGAAGAGAAACGCTGAGAACCGGAAATGGAAACGCATCAAACGCTTTACGCGCTAACGCTGCCAGACGCTGATCTTCTGTTTCTCCGAAAAGTACAAAGAAAGACTGTGGCAGCGTTTGACCTGCTTCAATTTTCAGATTAGCCGGCAGCGACAAACGACGGGACTCACCACTTTCTGCCAGTCGCAGGTCATTGATGGTTTTCACCGTTGGCAATACCAGGTGATTACGTGCCTGCGCCAGCAGAGAGCAGTAATAGCCCTGACTCAGATAACGGGACGTATCACATAAATTGATGACACGGGTTTTTGGCTCATTCAGCTTAGGGAAATCAGCCAGATACGCATCAAAAGTGATGACGTGAAGTGACGAGGAGGCAAACTGAGCAACATCGTCTACTACAATTAAGGTGTTGTGCATGGTTAACGCTTCTAAAAAAACATAGCTAAGGTAAACTCTAACGATGCCACAATTTGCAACCGTATCCTCGTTATTGAGCGCGAGTGTACGGCATGCGCAAAATTTGCATAGTGTTTTACGTACGGAATTTTTTCATCGTTACGATGCAGAAATTTGATGTCAAAAATTCAGCACTACACGTTTACGTGTGCAACGAAAAAGTGTTCTAAGGAGAGTATATGTTATTAGCGAGTCTCGCCATTATTATAGGATTACCGGTGTTACTATGGAGTGCCGGTAAATTTGTTGGCGGCTCCGCAGCAGTGGCAAATCACTTCGGTGTGTCACCGCTTTTAATCGGTATGCTGATTATTGGTTTCGGCACGTCAGCGCCTGAAATCATTGTGTCTGTTTTTGCCGCCGCGCAGGGAAATTCCGGTATTGCACTGGGGAACGCGTTTGGCTCAAACATTGCCAACATTTTGCTTATCCTGGGTCTCACTGCACTTATCAGCCCCATCGCTGTAAAATCAGAAATAATACGCAAGGAAATTCCGGTAATGCTGGGGCTTACGTTTTTTGCGGCGTGGCTGTTACTGGATATGAATTTGTCCAAAGACGATGCATTCTCACTAATGGGCCTGTTCATTCTGCTTGTATCCTGGAGTATATGGACAGCAATAAAGGGCGACAAGGACGCGTTGGCAGAGGAATACTCTGAGGAAATCAACGCTTCTCAGGGAACTGTCAAAACCCATGTTATGTGGTTAATTACCGGCTTGTTGCTGCTGATAGCCAGTTCACGCATTTTAGTTTGGGGAGCGGTAGAAGTCGCCTCGTTCTTTGGAGTCAGCGACACCATCATAGGGTTGACTATCATTGCAGTAGGAACGTCTCTACCCGAACTGGCATCCTCACTCGTGGCAGTCAGAAAAGGCGAACATGATCTGGCACTCGGTAATGTCATAGGTTCTAACATGTTCAATACACTGGCCGTTGTCGGTATTGCAGGCATGATCCAGCCAATGACGATAGACGCCTCATTCCTGTACCGGGACATCGTAGTTATGCTGGCTGCTACCGTAGCATTATTCATTTTCTGTATCGGAATTAAAGGCCAGGGTCGACTAAACCGACTAGAGGGAGGATCCTTTTTGGCTGCCTATATCATCTATACGTACGTACTGATCAACTCAGCGTTCATCAGCTAGGTAACATTGATAGTGAGGGTTAGCAGGCTTATCAGTGAAATGCCCGCCAGAATAAACAGGTTAACCCCATAGTTATCGTCCCGGCGCCGGTTGCGCCGGGCACGCATAATCATTGTAAGTAAACTCACACCAAGGCATATCTGAAGCATTGCTATCATTGCATCTACGTACGCCTGCGACCACTGCGTGTCACCTTCCACTCCCCAGTACTGCTGCACGCCAGAAACAAAATCCGGCCTCGCGAAATGAAACAAAATCAGTGCGATTACCAGTATCAGCCACGCCAGCGCATTAGCCACCAGCACGGCGCGGTAAAATCCATCCTGGGTTCTGGGTATTTGACGGCGCTCGGGCGACTCGCTCACACTATTTTTCTTGCCCATTTGTCATCCTTATGTCTGGTAACAAAAGACAGGTTGAGTATACTACCAGCCTTATTGGAAAGCGGGACGCCAGCCTGTCACAGGTTGCTTCCTCCGTAGGCATCTTCGGGATAGAAGAGAGAGTGCGCTAGCCCAGGCGGGAAAAGCCATTCTCTGTATACGACCGATTCGCTGCATTGCGTTCACATTATGTCCGCAAATGCATGTCAGCAATGCCCACTCCAATACGCTTTCAACCAACCCGGTTTTGCTTTATGCCGGGTGTGCAGATGCACGACATAACTTTGTATGCGAAGATGTCGCAAAGCAACAACGATTTTTACGGAGAACACAACATGACGCATGCGCCCGTTGTCGACGTACTGAAAGGTCAGTACGCGGAAGGCGAAACGGTAACGGTGAAAGGCTGGGTACGCACCCGCCGGGATTCAAAAGCCGGGCTGTCTTTTATTGCCCTGCACGATGGCAGCTGTTTTGACCCAATTCAGGTTGTCGCCTTGAATACCCTCGAGAATTACGCCGATGTGCAGCGTCTGACTGCAGGTTGTTCACTGGCTGTAACAGGCACTGTTAAAGCGTCACAGGGACAGGGACAGGCACTGGAGCTGGAAGCGCAATCCATCGAGGTTGTGGGCCTGGTTGAGAATCCGGACACCTATCCCATGGCGGCTAAACGTCACAGTATTGAATACCTGCGTGAGTATGCTCACCTGCGCCCACGTACTAACGTCATTGGCGCGGTAACCCGCGTTCGTAACTGTTTATCTCAGGCCATTCACCGCTTCTTTCACGAAAACGGTTATGTCTGGATAAGCACCCCAATTCTGACCGCATCAGATACAGAAGGCGCGGGAGAAATGTTCCGTGTCTCAACGCTGGACATGATGAACCTGCCAATGGATGACAAAGGCCAGGTCGACTTTTCTGAAGACTTCTTCGGCAAAGAAACCTACCTGACGGTTTCCGGTCAGCTGAACGGCGAAACCTATGCCTGCGCGATGTCCAAAATTTATACTTTTGGCCCGACGTTCCGTGCAGAAAACTCAAACACCAGCCGTCATCTGGCTGAATTCTGGATGATCGAGCCGGAAGTCGCGTTTGCTGACTTGAGCGATATCGCGCAGCTCTCTGAAGATATGCTCAAGTATGTATGTAAAGCGGTACTGGAAGAGCGTGCCGATGACATGGCATTTTTCGAACAGCGTATCAACAAGGATGTGGTTAAACGTCTGCAGGCACTGATTGACTCAGACTTTGTGCGCATGGATTACACCGATGCCATCGATATTCTGCAAAACAGTGGCAAGCAGTTTGAATTCCCTGTTGAGTGGGGCGTAGACCTGTCTTCTGAGCATGAACGCTATCTGGCTGAAGAGCATGTGGGTGCGCCTATCATCATGCAAAACTATCCGAAGGATATCAAAGCGTTTTATATGCGCCTTAACGATGACGGTAAAACTGTGGCAGCCATGGACGTACTGGCACCAGGTATTGGCGAAATTATCGGTGGTTCACAACGTGAAGAGCGTCTTGACGTCTTTGATGAACGTCTGGAAGCCATGGGCCTGTCAAAAGAAGATTACGGCTGGTATCGCGACCTGCGCCGCTATGGCACTGTGCCACATGCGGGCTTTGGTCTGGGTTTCGAGCGTTTGGTTGCTTATGTTACCGGTATGCAGAACGTGCGTGACGTGATCCCATTCCCGAGAACGCCGGGCAACGCCAGCTTCTGATGATACTAAGCGCCGGCGCTTAGCGCCAGGCGACATTACAAAGCGTGTACGGCTCTGTCGTACACGCTTTTTTTACATTAGGATAAGGAAAAGTCCTCCCTGCCCGCCTCTGCGGCAGCGGCGACAGCATTGTTACTATCCGGCATGTACAGCGCCTGCAACGCGACAATATGATCAATACGCCACTATCTGATGTACTCATTGTTTTTCATTTTCCGTTTAGCTTCTCTATCAAAGGCGATGTTTGGCGGACGCCAGAGAATGCGGTATTCTCAAACTGACTTTTGATAAGGTGTGATGTCTGGTTGAGATGACTTCTGGATTGGTTCCCAAGCAGATAACCTGCGAACAATGTGATTACACGGTATCGGTGCCAACGTTGGGTCACCGTCAACGTGCTGTTTGTCCCCGCTGTGGTCATACCTTACTGACATATCGCCGAAATGAAGCACAGAGTCTGGTTGCCTTTGCTTTTAGTGCGCTGATATTTCTGCTCCTGTCCCTACCTTTCAATTTTCTTTCTTTCCGTGCAAGCGGACAAAAGCACAGTATCGACTTGCCCGGCGGCCTGGCCGTGTTAATCGACAATGACTACGTATCTCTTGCAATAATTACCGGCCTGGCCACCTTATTGCTACCGGGCATGGTATTGCTTGGGTTTGTGGTGTTGAGCATTGCGAGAATCAACAATCAGCGGCCAGATTATCTGCGACGGGTTTACCGGGCTGTCTGTTGGTTAATGCCCTGGAGTATGGCGGAAATTTTTCTGGTCGGTACACTGGTGAGTCTGATAAAAATTACAGAACTTGCCGACGTCAGCATTGGCATGTCGTTTTATGCGTTCATTGGGTTTACGCTATGTATGACATTATCAATGGTATATTTTGACAAAAACCAGTATGCGTTGTGGCTGAACGATGGTGAATTACCTGCACCGAAGCCGCTTACTGAGCTGGAGGCATCACAGAGTATTCAGCGCACCTGGGCGCTGCTTATAACGGCGTCTCTACTGTACATTCCTGCCAATATGCTGCCCATTATGCAAACTGAGTTGTTTGGCAAATCAGAGCCAAATACGATTGTGGGAGGCGTAATATCACTTTGGGAATCAGGCTCTTATCCTGTAGCATTAATTATCCTCATCGCCAGTGTTGTGGTACCCGTAGTGAAAATCGCGATCCTGGGATGGCTGAATTACAGTGTTCAGACCGGGCAGTTAAAACGCCAGTCACGACGTATCCGGTACTATCGGTTCACAGAGGGTATCGGCCGGTGGTCGATGATTGATGTGTTTGTAGTAGCAGTGCTGGTTGCGCTGATTCAGCTGGGCAATACCCTGTCCATTTTCCCGGGTCCGGCAGCGCTGGCATTTTGTGCGGTTGTGTTTGTTACTATGATAGCCGCAATGACTTTTGACTCACGCCTGATTTGGCAAGGCAGCCAGCATCAGCAGGACGTTTGAATGAATAATGAAGCACAAGTAAAACCAACCTCCCGTATCTCCAAAGTGTGGCTGATTCCAATTGTTGCCATTATTGTGGGCGCCTGGATGGTGTTTTACCAATGGCAAAATCAGGGCCCGCTTATCACCATAGAAATGCCGTCAGCCACGGGCATTGAGGTTAACAAAACTCCCGTCAAAGCCCGCGATCTTGACGTGGGGGTTGTAAAGAAAATCGAGTTAAAACCGGATTTAGACGGCGTATTGGTCACCGCTAGAATTGATGCCAGTGCCGAGCATCTGCTGACTGAAAACACCGAATTCTGGATGGTTAGCCCACGTATCAGCTTTTCTGAAGTATCCGGATTAAATACGCTGTTGTCTGGCAGTTATATCGCCATGAGCGCTGACGATACCGGTGAAGAACAATACAATTTTATCGCCCTCGACCGTCCGCCGGTGACCCCTCCTGGCACCCCCGGTCTACATCTGACACTTAACAGCGATGATGAATTTGCCTACAAACCTGGCGACCCAATCATCTACAAAGGCTTTAAAGTCGGCGAATTTGAAGATGCTTATTTTAATATAGAAGAACGTGTTGTGTACTATGATGCGTTTATCGAAGCGCCTTATCATAGGCTGATCACGCAAAACACGCGGTTTTGGAATGTCAGCGGGGTTAGATTTCAACTGGCCTCCAGTGGCCTTAAAGTGGAAACAGGTAGTCTGGAAACCCTGCTCGCTAACGGCATTACCTTTGGTATCCCCGACGGCGTTCAGCCCGGCGAACAGGTAGTAGAAAACGCATTTTTTACCATTTACCCGGATCGGGAAGCAGCCTCAAATGCGCGTTATAAGCTGGCAGCAGAATATCTGCTACTTATCGACGAAAGCGTACGGGGGCTCACGGTGGGGGCTCCTGTCGAATACCGCGGCATTGAAATTGGTGAAGTACTGGCGATCAACGTCGTTTCAGCGATAGAAGGCAACATTCTGGAGGAAAACTATCCGATTCCTGTGCTTATCAATATTTATCCGGGTAAAGTACGCCGCCAGGATACACAGGAAGGACTCGCATTTGTGAAGGAAACAATGCGCCGGTGGCTACAACAGGATTTGCGCGCAACATTACGCATGGGTAACGTGCTGACTGGTGGCCTGTATATCGATTTACAACATGTAAAAAATGCAGAATCCGCGTCACTTCGAACTATCAATGGCTATGATGTCATTCCCACTGTCTCGAATGAGTTTACCCAAATTACGCAGAAGGCCGATGCTATTCTGGATAAAATCAATGCACTACCTCTGGAAGGCATGGTTCATGATGTTCGCACTGCGCTGCTTGATATGAAAGAGGCTGCGGCCTCAGTAGAAGCCACCAGCAATGACTTTGACCACCTGGTCACCAGTATTGATGCCGAAGCGATAAACGATAACCTGAATAATGTACTCATCAGCATGGAAGCCTTACTGAAAAACTATTCCGAAGGCGGCCTGAGTCAAAGCGAAATTAAAGAAACGGTGGACACAATGCAGGAAACGCTGCGTAATATTCAGCCATTGTTGTTACAGTTGAACAAATCGCCAAACAGCCTGATATTTTCTGATGATCAGGGTAATGATATTCAGCCAAAAGCCGCCAGAAGTCAGGAGTAGGGAAAAATATGAAAGTAGTGGCATTACTTTGCGCGGCAATGCTGTCGTTAATGGGCTGCGCTAGCCAACCCTCACACTTGCAGTACTATCTACTGCATTCGCCCAACGGGTCATTGAAGCAGCATGATGATGCCACTGTGATTACCCTCGATCAGTTGCTGTTGCCGGAATACCTTAAACAACGAAGCCTGGCGATACAAACCGGATCTACCACGCTGCACTTTTCGCCGAAACACGTGTGGGCGGAGCCCATTTCTAACAGTTTCGTACAGGCATTGTCGACCGCACTGGCAGCAGAAGGGCTTAATGTACTCCCTGCCAGCAGACGCTCACTCAATGAAGAAGCGGCTACTGTTAGTATTCAGATAGACGATCTGATTTCTACCTGGCAGGGTGAAGTTGTACTGAAAGGCCGGTATTGGGTTGACACCCCGGATTCAGATGGCGTAAGTGAGCATTTTGATTATCGTATCAGACTGGAACAGGATGGATTTCCTCATGCGGTCGATATGATGCGTGAAGCGATTATCCGGTTAAGTGCCGATATTGCTGCACGAGTAAAAACCTAATTCAGGAACGCTATGATTGTTGAAAACCTTCGCAGGTTGGTTAAACAAGGATGCAGTGACCAGTTCAATGAAGAAACGAACCGCAAAATCGTGGTTATCAACCTCTTTGCTTTTGTCGGTGTTTCCATCACGCTCGTTCTGGGGCTGCGAGCATTTACCGCCAGCGACTTCCCGCTGTCACTGACCCTATTCGTTGCCACCATCGTCTTTGGGATTTCACAGCAATTACATCTGCGTATTGACGGTGCGGTAGGTCGTATTCTATCCATGAATCTGCTGCTGACCTGCTTAATGGGGTTGATGGCGATATTAACTGTAACCGGCGGGAAAAGCGGCACTGGCCCGTTATGGATATATATCGTTCCGCCTGTGGCGATGTTTTTTGGCGGATTCCGTCGCGGACTTATTTCAATCTTCGGATTTACACTGCTAATTAGTGTGTTGCTGTTTTTCCCAGATGGCCGCCTGTTAATGACAGAGTACACCTTCGAATTTAAAACTCGTCTTATTTACTCATTCATGACGGTAACGTTTCTATCAGCATTTTACGAATACAGCCGCCAGCGCACGTTTGAAACTATGCAAAAGCTGAGTGAGCAGTTTGAACAACAGGCACTACATGACCCGTTAACACGTCTGCCAAACCGCCGGGGTATTCAGCAACACCTGAACTTTGAGCTGGCCCGCATAGATCGTAACGGCCGTCCCTTCTCAGTAGTACTGGCGGATATAGACCATTTCAAATTAATCAACGACAATCATGGCCATGACAACGGCGATAATGTGTTAATCCGGATATCAAAGTTATTTGTGCAGCGATTGCGAAAGCAGGATCAGGTTGCACGCTGGGGGGGTGAGGAGTTTTTATTCGTCCTGCCGGAGACACCAGAGGCTAACGCCGTGATCCTGGCTGACAAAATTCGTCAGACATTAGCACACAATCCCATTTTGTTTGATGGCAAGCGCATTGAGGTCACAGCCAGCTTCGGTGTTTGCGAGGTTAACGCCGATGTGGAACTTGACCGTGCCTTATCGCTGGCTGACAAAGCCCTTTATAAAGCGAAGTCGCTGGGCCGAAACTGTGTGGTTGCGGCTACACAATTAAGCGATTAATTAGTTCTGCCCGTTCCGATATATACCTGTCTACCCCACCTGAGTAACAAGCCCCGTCGTCATGCCCAGGTAAAAATAAAACGAAAAATATACACACCAGTTACTCATAGTTCGTTACAATTGACCGCTGTTTGTTAACACGATACGCGTTACTATTAATCCGACTTTTTTTAAAAGAGAAGTATTCAGCATGAAATGGACCAAAATTGTATTACCAGTTGCGATTTTCGCAGTAGGTTATATAGCGATGAAAGGCATTGAAGCCACTGCCTCTGACGATATTATTACCGACCAGGTAGATACACGTCCCACCGTCACAGTAGAAAAAGTGGAGCCGATTAACTTCACCGTACAATTGACCTCCTACGGCGAGATCACGCCACTGGAATCAACCAACCTGGCAGCACAGGTTGCCGGAGAAGTGGAGTCGTGGAATCCTAACTTTATTGCTGGCGGTGTAGTCAAGCGCGGTGACTTGCTGTTTACCATTGAAAAAGACAGCTATGAGGCAGCGCTGCTGCAGGCGGAAGCCAACCTGTCAAGTGCGCAGGCGCAGCTGATTCAGGAAAAAGCGCAAGCTGAAGTTGCAGCCAGAGAAGCCAAAACCCTCCCTGACAGCCGTGTCACCGATTTGTATTTGCGCAAGCCACAGGTAATGAGTGCCGAGGCTGCGGTGAAGTCTGCAGAGGCGCAGCTTCGTATCGCTAAACGTGATTTGCAGAATACGGAAGTCAGAGCACCCTATGACGCACTTATTGTGTCACGGGATATCGGCAAAGGTGATTTCGTCACCATGGGTAAAGTCGCCGCGGTGCTGAACAATATTGAAACCGCTGAAATTACCTTCCCGATTGCGGGCTTTGACCGTTCATTTTTACCCGGTGATTTAGCCGGCAAGCGCGCTGTTATCAGCATCGATGGGTATAACAATTCTGAACGCCAGGGCACCATTCATCGCGACACCGGTATTGTCGATCAAGACACACGAATGATGCATTTTGTTGCCCGTATCGATGATCCTTACGCGCTGCGTTCAGATAAGCCCGTAATGAAATTCGGCAGCTATGCCACAGTAACCTTTGATGGCAGAACTCTGGATGATGTCTACAAAGTGCCACAGGAACTGGTCACTAACAACCGTTTGTGGACCCTCAATAACGAAGAGAAGCTGGTATCACAGCAGGTATCCGTTGTGCGTGAGGATGGCGGCTACTTTCTGATCCAGGGCCAGTTCGACAGCGAGCGTGTGGTCATGACACTGCCTGAGTATCCGCAAAACGGTATGGCCGTCAAGGTGATCGAAGATAAACGCGATCTGACGGCCCAGCGTCCTAATACTGACAGCTAACAGGAGTTCCCATGAAGGAATCTTATGACACGCACACAGGCATAATAGCCTGGTTTGCGCGAAATTCTGTTGCTGCGAACCTGCTGATGATTTTTGTCATCATTATGGGTATTGCCGGTTACAACACCATACAGCGCCAGATGTTTCCGAACATAGAGTTCAACTACATCAATATTTCAGCCCAGTATCCTGGAGCCTCACCTCAGGAAATTGAAGAAAGCATTCTGATAAAAATTGAAGAATCGCTTAAAGACGTCTCTGAAATTAAACAGAGTGTTTCCCGTGCATTTCGCAATTACGGACGCATCAGCCTGGAAATCGAACAGGGTGAAGAGCTGACCGACGTCCTCGACAAAGTCAAACTGCGGGTTGACGGCATTGCTACCTTCCCTGCCGGTATGGAGCCAGTAAACATTTCACAGGCGGAGTTCCAGCAACAGATTATCGAAATGCCGATTGTGGGCGACCTGCCCCTGAGCGAGCTAAAAGTGCTGGCCAAAGAGGTAGAAGATGAGTTGCTTCACCTGGGCAACATTTCGCTGGTGCAGTTGGCCGTTCCCGATGATGAAATTGCCGTTGAGATAAAGCCGGATATGTTGCGTCGTTATGGTTTGAGCATTAACGATGTTGCCAGCGCTATTCGTTCTTACTCAGCCAATATGTCTGCAGGCCAGTTACGTACTGAATCCGGTATCATCTCCGTTCGCGTTGAAAACCAGTATTACGATGGCCGCGAGTTTGCCAGCATTCCCGTGAAGATAGGTGAAAATGGCTCGCGCGTGCTGCTGTCTGATGTTGCCGATATCCGAGATGGCTTCGTTGAAGGCGAACGATACTTCAAGTACAGCGGCAAAAATGCCATGTTTATCGCGGTGAAAGGCACCAAGCATCAGAATATTATGCCGGTTGCCGAGACGGTAAAAGCGTATATCGAACAGAAAAACAAGGAACTGCCGGAAGGGGTAAGCCTGGAAGTTCTGGTTGATATGACCTATTACCTTGATGCGCGCCTGAACATGATGTTGTCGAATCTGTTTCAGGGTTCCATCCTGGTTGCCCTGATGCTGACGCTGTTTCTGCGTTTCAGACTGGCGTTCTGGGTTATGCTGGGGCTACCTATCTGCTTCCTTGGCGCCGTAATGATGATGCCGCTGTTTGGGATCAGTATTAATATTCTCTCACTGTTCGCCTTTATTATGGTACTGGGTATTGTGGTGGACGATGCCATCGTCATAGGAGAAAGCGCCTACACCGAAATTGAGAGCAAAGGTGGCGGCGTCGATAATGTCATTCGCGGCGCTAAGCGAGTAGCAACCCCGGCAACGTTTGGTGTTCTGACAACCATTGCGGTATTCGCGCCTTTTACATTAAGTAGCGGTCCGGATGGTGCCTTCTTCTACAACATCGCTGTTGTGGTGATTTTGTGTCTGTTTTTCTCACTCATTGAATCCAAGCTGATCCTCCCTGCACATATCGCTCACACCCGCTTTTCACCTGTAAAACCCAATAGCTGGCGGGCCAGGTTCAATAATAGGTTCCAGGGCTTTATTAAAGGCCCCTACCAACGGACCGTTGAAAAAGCGCTGGAATGGCGGTGGGCAGTTCTGATCATGTTTGTCGCGATGCTGATGATTAGCTGGGGGCTCATCTCAGCCAACTACGTCCGCATGGTGCCAAACCCGAAAGTGCCTCATGACTTCCCTAGCGTCAATATCGAGATGAACGAAAACGTCTCCGATATGGCGACCATTCGCGCGCTACAAATTATCGAACAAACGATAATGCAGGTAGATAAAGAAATTGAGCGCGAACACGGTACCGGCATGGTACGGGATCTGCTGGCTTTCAATGAAAGTCGCACTGAAGGGCGCATTATGACTCCGCTTATCCACGAAGATGAGCGCCCGTTCAATACTTTCGAACTTGCACGTCGCTGGCGTGAAGCTATTCCTGAAATACCGGGAATGAAATCTTTCACGGTACAGGATGATGTGAATGGCGGGGGTGACGGCGGTGAATTTGGCTACCTCTTGTTTGGGCCGGATATTGATACGCTGAATGCCGCTGGCCTGAAATTCATAGAAATGCTGCAACAACAGGAAGGGTTGTTTGATATCAGCTCCACTATCGATCCGGCCAGCAAAGAAGTGCAGATGACGCTGTTGCCGGTGGCTTATGATCTCGAGCTGACACTGTCAAATATCGCAGGTCAGGTCGGTGCCAGTTTCTACGGTGGTGAAGCCCAGCGCGTGATCCGTAACGGTGAAGAGGTCAAGGTAATGGTGCGCTATCCGGAGCTGACCCGCGAACGCTTTGCAGATCTGAAATACACAGTAATCACTACGCCTTCGGGACGTGAAGTCATGCTTGGCGACGTTGTGCAGTTAGAAGAGCGTCCGGGCATCAGCTACATTCGTCGCGAGGGCGGCTACCGTAGCGTTTACGTGTGGGGCAACATTGATGAAGAGGTTGTCGAACCTAATGAAGTGGTGTCTCAGATACGCGAAAAGCTGCTGCCACAGTTAAAAGAAGACTTCCCGTCGGTAATGACCGAGCTGGGTGGTGACATCGAAGAGCAACAGGCGCAGCAGAATGAGCAAATGCTGTTCTTCCTGGCTGCGATGATAATGGTGTATATTCTGCTTGCCGTACCACTGAAAAGCTACGGACAGCCGCTAATTATCATGTCGGTGATCCCGTTCAGTCTTACCGGTGCTATCTGGGGTCACTTCCTGATGGACCTGGATTTAAGCATGATGTCGACGTTCGGTTTGATTGCGGCCGCGGGGGTTGTTATTAACGACTCCCTGGTTATGACAGATTATGTCAATCAGCGCCGGGCGCAGGGATATTCCATTCGCGATGCAGTGTCAGAAGCCGGGGCTGCGCGCTTCCGGGCGATTACCCTGACCTCCATCACGACGTTTGCTGGCGTGTTGCCAATTATGTTTGAAACCAGCTTACAGGCAGCATTTGTTATCCCAATGGCTGTAGCGCTTGGCTTCGCGGTGCTTTACGCTACGCTGGTAACGCTTATTCTGGTGCCGTGTCTCTATCTGATCCTGATAGACATGGGAGCGCCATTCCGCTGGATGGGTGGAAAAATTCGCCAGCGCCGTGAGCGTAATCAGCCGTTGCCGCAAAGCGATCCGCTGTCATCACCGCCGCAAAAATAAACTCCCCCCTCCGTTACGCATTGCATGGCGGAGGGGTAAACCTTCCCAGGCAAGGTGTCGGCCGGTGACAACGACAAGTTATCGGATTTCACGACCACTTACTCCTAACTGACCGGCACCAGCCGGTCTTTTTTGTTATGCTCACTGGAAATTACCAGTGAAGCCGCTGTCCGCTCGTCGCTGTATCAGAGATACATCATTAACTTTCACGTTAACCTGAGCATAAACGACAGCGTTATTACCTGTCGCATCATCGTCTCTGCGTGGTGAGGTAATAACGCAGGCGATGCAACATAAGATTGTTTACACTTGCGGGCAGACGAGATTGCCGGTCTGGTATATGCCTGGCTAACGCCTCTGGCAAGCCTTATCGCTACAACTGGCAACCAGGCTATGGTAATAACAACAATTATTTTTCAGGAGTTCACTCATGTCACAATCTACAACCCTTCGTCCGGCAACTGTTGAAGACTGCGCTCAGATCCTCGCATTTATCACAGAGCTGGCAATTTATGAAAAAGCCGAGCATGAGGTTGAGTCTACCGAAGCAGATATCGCCCGGACGTTATTTGGTGAAGGCGCAACTGCACATTGCATCATGTGTGAGCATGAAGGTGCGCCTGCAGGCTTTGCGGTGTATTTCTACAACTACTCTACCTGGCAGGGTAAAAATGGACTGTATCTGGAAGATCTTTATGTTTCTCCGGATTACCGTGGAAAAGGTCTGGGTAAAGCACTTTTGAAAGCGCTGGCTCGTCATGCCGTAGAAAATGACTGCGGCCGTTTTGAGTGGAGTGTGCTTGACTGGAATACACCCGCTATTGAATTCTATGAGTCGCTGGGAGCAAAACCCAAAAGCGAATGGGTGGGCTACCGGCTGGACGGTGATGCACTAACTCAGTTTGCATCTTCCTGAGTCGACCTAACACCCGCACTGGTTAATCAGAGTCAGGAGCGATGAGGGTTATTAGTTAACGCTAAGACCAGTGTCACTGTAGGTTTGCATGCGCGTTATAGCAGGCAAGGATTAGCCTGCCTTGCCCCCTGCTATCCAGCTCCTAACGTACGAGTAAGGCCAATGATACGCCCTCACCTGCGGCACAATAATCACACCCATGCTAATGCGCCCGGCTCACGCCTGCGACAACAGCGCCTGACTGTAATACCTTTTCATTTAGCAAAACCGAACTGCCGCCCGACGTGACTTTCACATTCCGCACAAATGCCAGCCGGCGCCTTGCTATCAGGGTACGAGGGGTATGGAGGACGCTGCGTGCAGCGCATTGGGACAGACATTGCCATGCCTGATGGGGTCTTAACAGCAACGCTGTCAGTATTTACCGCAGCAGATTTATACCGCGTACCGGCTCAGACACATCGCCGCTGTACTTTCCGCTACCTTGTGTTTCATACTGTTGCTAAGTGGAGGCTCAATTTTTAATAGTTGAGGCCAGAAACAGTGTCCTTTCAGCAGGCTCGACAACTCTTTTACCACGAAGTCAAGATCGTCAAACTGCAGACGACCGCCTCTCTGGGCGGCAACCAGCCAACGGTGCAACACCGTTTCCTGTGCGGTTAACTGGGATATCTCGTCTTTCAGTTTATCCGGATTATAAAAGAAATATCCAAACGCGACACGCGCCAGTTCCAGATACTCATCTCCGGTAATTAGCTCAACCTCTGCCCGCAACAGCGCCGATAATTGTGGATGTAATGCTTTGTCAGCCTCATAACGCACATCGATACTGGTCATGGTTTTGTGCCACAACTCTTTAATGAGGTGCATCACCAGTTCTTCTTTGGCATTGAAATGATTATATACCGTTCTTTTCGATACCTTCGCCAGCTCGGCCAGTTTATCCATACTGGTGGCGTTGACGCCATATTCCTGAAAAGCCTGTTTCGCTGCCTGAATGATGGCTGCTCGCTTTACATCGCTGCGCGTTCGCGTTGCCGCTTTCATAGAAGATGACATTCCCGTTTGCTGTCGGAAATCTTATTTTACACTCGACAGTTTACTTTTCAATGGCACCTCACTAAAATGCACTGCATAGTTTACTTTTACGATGCCTGACGATATGTCGCTATACTTATCATCAGCACCAACATACATAGAGAGTATCCATGTTCCCTGACTGTAAATTGTCCATCACCGGTATACTGTTAACGGCGCTCTTGTTAACCGGCTGCTCTGACAAGCTAAATGAGGAAAATGCCGGTCAGTCCGCACCCAGATATGTAAAACTGGCCACGGTAGAACCCGTGCCTGCATTTGATGAGTTTACGTTTCCGGCGATGGTCAGTGCGGTGAAGACCGTTGATCTCAGCTTTGAAGTTTCAGGACGACTGGTGCAGTTGGATATTGTGCCCGGAAGTGATGTAAACCAAGGCCATCTGCTGGCCACTATTGATCGTCAACCATTTGCACGCCGCGTTGATGAACAGCAGACACGTCGCGACCAGGCACGCCGGGAGCTTGACCGGATACAGCGTATGTTTAATCAGGATTTGGTGTCGCAAAGCTCGCTGGACAGCGCTAAAACCGCATTCGAACTGGCTGAAATCGAGTTGCAAAATGCGCAACAGGATCTTAGCTATACCGAGCTAACCGCCCCTTTCGATGCCCAGGTTTCCGAACGTCTTGTGGAAAACAACAGTGTAGTCAATGCGGGCCAGCCGATTGCCAGGCTGCAAGATGTTTCAAAAGTTTATTTTAATATCAATGTGCCTGAACGGTTACTTACAGCCAATATTGGACGGGGTATCAAGCGTGCCCGGGCGAGTCTGGCCACAACCAGAGACCAGTGGTACACCGTAGAATATGTTGAGCATCGCACCCAGCCGGATCCGGTGTCACAAACCTATGAGGTTGTTTTCGCTATGGAGCCACAGCCGGGCGTAAACGTTACGCCTGGAGCCAGAGCGATGGTAAAAGTAGAATTGGCCGGAACGCCTTATTCTGATGCGTTGGTGCTGCCTGTAAAGGCGTTAATTGGCTCGCAAGAAACTGGCTTTACCGTGTGGGTTTACGACGACACCACAAAACAGGTCTCCCCGGCTGCTGTCTCAGTCGTGCACATTCAGAATGAGCTGGCCGTCATCCACAGCGACCTTTCTGCTGGCCAGCAAGTCGTTGCGGCCGGTGCCTCGCAGATGCGGGAAGATATGATCGTACTGCCGTACCGGGGAGAGTAATCATGGATATTGCTCGTAAGGCTATTGCCAAGCCGGTGAATGTATGGCTGCTGGTTGTTATTTTGCTATTCGGTGGCATCATCGCCCTGACAGAGATTGGCCGTCTCGAGGACCCGGCATTTACCATCAAACAGGTGAAAGTGTATACCGGGTTCCCAGGTGCCAGTGCTGAAAAAGTAGAGCACGAAGTAACTGAAAGGCTGGAAATTGCCATCCAGCAAATGCCACAGCTGTATAAGCTGTCATCTGTATCCTCTCCCGGTCGCTCTGAAATTACAGTGGAAGTGAAGCGTCACTTTGATGGCTCGCAGCTTCCGCAAATTTGGGACGAGCTGCGCAAACGCTTGCGGGACGTGTCCCCGACCCTGCCGGCTGGTGCCGGAAATCCGCAGGTATACGACGATTTTGGCGACGTTTATGGCCTGTATTATGCCCTGAGTGCTCCCGATTTCACGCCGCGTGAAATGCGTGAATTTGCGCGGATCATCCGACGCGAACTACTGACAACCGAAGGGGTGGCGAAAGTGAATGTCAGCGGAGTGCAGGAAGAGCAGATAGTCGCGTATATCGACCCTTATCAACTCGCGGGACTGGGAATTTCGTTTCCCGACCTCATCAACCTGTTTAAAGACAATTTGCGCCCGTTTAACGGAGGACGTGTTCGCATTGATGACAAGCGCGTGCGCCTGATAGTGGAACGGGCACCGGACAAGCTTGAGGAAATCGCCAACATTTCGGTGGTGGTACCTGGAACCAACCGGTCGATGCGAATTGCCGACATCGCGACACTAAAATTAGAGCCAGCTGATATTCAGCCCGTCCGGATCCGTTATAACGGCCACGAGGCAATTACACTGGCAGTCTCTGCACTGTCAGATGTCAATATCGTTGATGTCGGCCACCAGGTTGACGCCAAAGTCGACCAACTGTTGCAAGAACTCCCGGTAGGTATCACGCTTGCCCCGATTTACGACCAGGCCAGCATCGTCGATGAGTCCGTCGACGGCTTTATTCTCAACCTGGTGATGTCTGTGGCAGTGGTAACGCTGACTCTTTGCGTATTTATGGGATGGCGATCCGGGGTTGTAGTGGGCAGTGTCCTGCTTATCACCGTAATGGGTACCGTACTGATTATGTGGCTGATGGGGATCCAGCTTCAGCGTATCTCGCTGGGCGCGATGGTTATTGCAATGGGCATGCTGGTAGATAATGCCATTGTTGTCGCGGAGGGCATGATGTTACGCATGGCCACGGGTGCCACCGCGAAGGAGTCTGCCAGCTTCATTGTGCGGCGAACGCAATGGCCTCTGTTAGGCGCCACTGTTATCGGCATTGCCGCATTCTCGGGTATTGGGTTGTCTGATGATGCCACCGGTGAGTTCCTTTACTCGCTGTTCGCCGTTGTGTTGGTATCGTTACTACTCAGTTGGATACTGGCGGTCACTCTGGTGCCCGTGCTTGGCGCTTACTTTTACCGGCGCGGCGTGACACAGCAGTCGTCCACCCAGGTATCGCGGTTTCAGCAGGGTTTTATCGGACTTCTTCATCAGGCGCTGCGGTTTCGCTGGCTGACTATTGGGATTTTGTTACTGATCACTGTGATGGCCTACGGAAGTTTTGGTCTGGTTAAGCAAGGCTTCTTCCCACCATCAAATGCGCCGCTTTTCTTTGTTCACTACTGGGGGCCTCAGGATCGTGATATCAGATCTACAGAAAGTATTGTTAAAGAAGCCGAGTCACGCATACTAAGTCACAATAAAGTTACCTCTGTGACGACTTTTATAGGCCAGGGCGCGGACCGCTTTACCCTCACCTATGCCCCGAAAAGCGCCAATGAAAATTATGGCTTTCTGATGGTGCGTGTGGCTGACAAGTCAGATATTCCGGCACTCACCGACGTGCTGCCTGCGGAACTGGAGGGCATCGATCTCGATGCGAATTTCTACATAGAGCGTATGCAGTTTGGTCCGGGTTCCGGTGCAAAACTGGAGGCGCGCTTTTCCGGGCCAGATACCACAACGTTACGAAAACTTGCAGACCAGGCTGTCGCAATCCTGCATGCAGACAAGAATGTCAAAGATATCCGGCACGACTGGCGGGAGAAAGGCATTGCAATAAATACCCAGTATGACAACTACAATGCCGGGATAGCAGGCGTCACGCATGCAGACTTCAGTCAGACAATACAATATGCCAGCTCTGGCCTTGAGCTGGGTGAAGTGCAGGATGGCGATTATACCTATGGCATTCTGGCTAAAATGGCGAAACCGGAAGAGGATGTCTTGCAGGCTGTCAGAAACAGCCAGGTGTGGAGCACACAGCAGCGCCAGTACGTGCCTTTTGCGCAGGTTTCCGGTGGCCTTGACATGACATCTGAAGAGTTACGTATCCATCGCCGTGAACGGATCCGCACACTTACGGTAATGGCAGAGCCTGCTGAGAATGAAACTGCGGCGGATGCGCTGGCAAGAGTCCGTCCGCAAATAGAGGCTATTGCGCTGCCCCCCGGCTACGCCCTCGAGTGGGGAGGCGAATTTGAGAGCGCGTCAGATGCTCAAAAGGCGCTGGGCGCAGGCCTGCCCGCTGGCTTTTTAGTTATGTTTATCATATCGGTGCTGCTGTTTGGTCATATTCGACAGCCATTAATTATCTGGCTGGTTGTGCCGATGGCCATTGTCGGTGTTGTCACCGGATTGCTGGCTACCGATATGCCGTTTGGCTTTATGTCACTGCTGGGTTTCTTAAGTCTGTTTGGCATGCTGATAAAAAATGCCATTGTGTTGATTGAAGAGATTGATCTTCAGATAGAAGAAGGCAGCGCAATAAGAAATGCCATTGTCGATGCCACCCAAAGCCGCTTACGCCCGGTTGCTCTGGCTGCCGTCACCACAATACTGGGAATGGCACCCTTGTTGTTTGATGCCTTCTTTGCAGATATGGCGGTGACGATAATGGGAGGACTGGCATTCGCGACAGTTCTGACGTTGATTGCGGTACCGGTGTTATACAGCCTTCTGTTCAGGGTCAGCTACCGCAGCCCCTCCTCACAAGCATAGACCGACGGAGTTATCAGAAACCATGGTTACCTCAGGGCAGCGCTGGCACAACTAGCGCTGCTTTTTCACATTTACCATGTCCTCGACATAGCGCAAAATGTCTCGCCACGAGACCACACCAACGGGTCGGTTGAATTTATCCACTACCGGCAGGCATGAGATTTTGTGCCGATTAAAAATGCTAACAGCTTTCACTATCGTGTCGTTTGGGTTTGCGGTGATAACATCACGAGTCATTATCTGATGTGCTTTGCGATCCAGTGTGGCCCTGTCTTTCTCGCGCTCGCTGATCGTATCAATAAACGGGCTTATCGCCTTCAGCATATCGCGATCGGAAATGATACCCGCCAGTTCATTGTTGTGAACAACCAGAAGGTGATGAAATCCGGTGGCGTTGAACAGCGACTGTAAGGTGGAAAGTTTATCGTCCATATGCACGCTGACCACCCGGGTCGTCATTATTTGAGCCAGACTCATAACGCTTTCTTGTGAGAGTGAATTCCTTTCATAGTAAAATAGTCTGCACAGATAGCCAATATTCTAAGTACGAACGTCGCTGTGAATATCTAAAGTCATAACGCCTTCGAATATTGTGTTGCAGCCAGTTTACCCTGGCGCTATGTGCTTTTGTTTACCCAGAACGGGATATTCGCGTTGGCTACTTTTCCGGCCTCATTTTCAGCGTACACGAACAAGCGGTAAGCGCCGGGTTCATCGGGTGCGGCAAACTGCATTCTACCGTTACCATCATGGGAGATAATGCGACCGGTGATCGCTGACGGTCTCGACTCCGGATCACCACCGGATTTTATGTCGGTACTTTCCGGCAGAATTTCCCAGCGAAAGTTCAGTGACTGATTTTCATCACTAATCAGGTCAACCTGGGCGTTGACGGTACTATTCGCCACCAAGCGAATACTCTGTGAAGCCACTCGATCATTAAGAGTAAATTGCTCGATAGAAGGCGCGCGCACTGACGGCCACTCCCCCGTCCAAAGATATTCAAGCGTATCTACCACTTCATTCGGTTTGCCAGAATCAGTAAAAACGCCATACCAGGTAGGTGTTGTTTCCTGCTTTTGCCCCCATAAAAAGGCGTACGACCCAAGCGCCTGGTCAGGCGCGGCAGCAATACCGCGTTGATATCGCTTTTGATAAATCGCCGCTTTTTCTGTACTGGTTTGTTCAATAGGTGCCCCCCAGGAAGTTTTCTGGATTTCCCAGTGACCTGTGGGACCCCACTCGGTAACCACATAAGCGTCGCGATAGCCGATAGCGTCCAGCGTTTGTGGTAAGTTTTCCAAGCCGCCATAGATATTAATACTCAGAAAATCAATGTCGGGAACCCGCGCGGCAATCAAGTCCGCTTTTTCCTGATTGATACCCGCTACAACAGTGGTAACCAGGTGATTAGGGTCGATTTTCTGGATCATGGCAGCGATATCCTGCACTGCATACCAGACGTTCGTATTGGTATAAAAAAGATCGACTTCATTGCCAATTCCCCATGCCAGCAACGCCGGATGATCTTTGTATTTCAGCACAGTCTTTCGAACACGATCTTGTTGCTGCGCGACGGCATCAGCATCGTCGTAATCAAAGCCATGGCGTTCTTTCCCCAGATGCAGACCAAGCATTACGGTCAGACCCTGCGCGTGAGCGTCGTCAAGGATCCGGGCGGCGTTTTCAGTGCTCCAGGTTCGCACCGAATTTCCACCAACGGCAGCCAGATAGGCTAAATCTGCACTTCCTCCGGCCCCTTTGATAAAATAAGGTTTGCCGTCGCGAAGCAATAACCATTTGCCATCACGCTGAGTGAGCGATACCGGCACCGCCGACGACACGTTGTTGTCGGCCTTAGTCGCAGCCTTGCCGTAGTCGTCGTCACTACTCTGACACCCTGCCAGTAAACAGACCGCAGCAGATATACCAACCAGAATTCGCTTTAACACACCCCTTTCCTTTCAATGGTAGCGCTTTCAACACATTACCCTATAGCACTGTACTGAGACAACTGCCAGCAACTCTCGCCGCTGGCAAGGGCCATAACGCTTACCGGAAATTCGCGTGGCCGCAAAGTGAAAACGACATCGTTGAACTTCAGATGTTTGTTTTGCGGTTATATCGTGATACAGATTTTACCAAAATGGGCACCGGATTCTTCATAGCGAAATGCGTCTGCCAGACTGTCCAACGGAAATGACTTATCAATTACTGGCTTAAACTTCATGTGCTCCAGCGCTTTGACGAAGTCGCGCTGATGCTTGTGGCTGCCCACGATAATGCCGGTCAGCGTAATCTGTTTGCGCATCAAGTCAGCGGTAGGCACGTCGCCACCGAGGCCTGTCAAGACACCGATTAATACGATATTTCCCCCAACCCGACAGGCTTGTATGCTGTTCGCCAGCGTAACAGGGCCTCCCACCTCAACAACATGGTCGACGCCTTCCCCGCCGGTCCACCCGCGAACCTGTTCGCCCCAGTTATCATGTTCACGGTAATTAATTGTGTAATCGGCTCCCATGGCCCTGGCTTTTTCGAGCTTCTCGTCACTGGAAGAGGTAATCGCTACGCGCGCCCCACAGGCCTTCGCGATTTGCAGCGCGTAAATGGATACGCCGCCGGTACCGAGTAATAATACGGTATCCCCCGGTTTTAACTGTGCTTCAACGGCCAATGCCCGCCAGGCCGTCAGCCCTGCTGTTGTAATTGTGGCTGACTCCTGGTGCGACCAACCCGCGGGGGAACGTGTAAACCAGTTGGCCGGTGTAATAACACAATCTCTGGCATAGCCATCGATGCCGTCTCCAGGTGTACGACTGAAGTTATCAATAGTCGGCCCGCCCGTTTCCCAGTCAGGGAAAAAAACAGAAACAACCCGGTCACCGGGTTTCAGCGCGGTGACATTGTCGCCAATAGCCTCTACAACACCCGCCCCATCTGAAAGTGGGATCCGTCCTTTCTCCGGCGGCATTCGCCCGCTGGCCACCCCGTAATCATGAAAGTTAAGCGAACTTGCCAACAGCCGGACTTTTATCTGCCCATCTCCAGGCTTGCCTGGCTCTGCTTCCTCGGTCATCTTCAACCCGTCCAGCCCGGCATCTGGATTTTCGATTCGCATTACTTTCATAACGGCTTCCCCTTATTCATCGCTGATAACATTTTTTTACATTTACGTTTTTTGTTCGGTTTAGATATAAGTATACGGCTTTTCAAGAATGGAAGGATCTTCATGAAAACCAACAGCAGTGCGAGATTGACGATGTTTTAACCATGTTCTGCACACGCTTTCAGGAAAAAAGCGTTTACTTAATATGGCTAAGGGATACCGGTTAGACCGCACGCACAAAACTTGTGCATAGTAAAAAAAGTGGGTTAAGGTTAATGAAGTTACAACACCATTACCATCAAGGATGTGAAAATGATAAAAAGAATCTTGCTACTTGCAGCAACCCTCAGCACCTTCTCTGTACTTGCCGAAGAAGTAAAAATCGGAAAGTGCGATACCAGCCAATGCAAAGAATACTTCAACGATTATAAGCGCTATGCAAAATCACATATAGACGCGGCAGCGATGCTTGGCGATATGTACCTGAATGGCTATGGAACCGAAATCGATGAAGAAGAAGCCCTTGACGCTTACATGAAAGCGGCACGATGGGGGTCGGTACTGGGAAGATACAAAGCCGGTCTCTTAATGTTGACCAGTGACGATGAGGATGACCGTGAGAAAGGGCTTACGTACCTTTCTGATGCGGCCAAACGCGGCCACCCAAATGCAATCTATTTTATGGGTGAAGTGCTTTCTAATGATCGCTATGGTTTTAAAAACCTGGAAATTGCCGATGAATGGATTGCAGCGTCAATTAAGTCACAGAACCGAAATGTCATTTACGTGCTATCGCGCCTGAATGAGGAAGGTGCTCTTAACGCAACGCAAATGCCGTTAACCGTTGCTGCGGTTGAGCGTGCACCGGATTCATTATTCCCTGGTAATGAGAGTAAAGAATTGTCTGCCATGCGCTTGCCGCCTGAGGACTCTCGCTTTGAGGTGATTGAAGTGAATGGCCCGAATCTGCGTGAAATTCTTGACCACGGCCTGGCGTTATTTAAAGCGCTGCCCAGAGACATTCATAAGAAATCAACCGGCACCCGAATTCGTGGTCGCGACTGCGACGACGTGTTCAGCTGTTCCAGTGTTCCTGCGGAAAACTGGCAGCGCTATGTTGCTTACTCGGTGCGTACACCATTTGAAGCTGCTTTGTGGGCAGCTCGGGGTTAGCGCATAACAGCCAATTCGCTTCAGGGTTTCCCAAACAACGTTAAGTAACCCTGTTCAACTATGTATGTTTTAGATAAAAGCCACGCTGTGACGTGGCTTTTTATTTGTTTGCTATCAACCTCGCGTTCACGTATTTAGTCTCAGATCCTACGTTCCTGAGTGAATAAACTTAATTAGTCTGGGGTAAAGCTGACGATGCACTTTTTCTCTATCAACGCCGCTTCGGTCTTCACATAGTGAAATCCCCATTGCTTGATGATTGTGCTGGCATTTATCGATAAAAACAAAATGACCCGCGTCATTATCTAACGAATACAGTGCGGCATTGGGAATGGCTGATGCGTAGTAACCGGCGTGATTATCAAAAGGTAAAAAGTCATTTTGTTTGGCTGCGAAAATCATAACCGGGATCGCAATGTTAGCGAGACTTTTTTCCGTGGTCATCGGCCCTGCCGCGGGGTCAAGCGCAATCACTTTAGTAATTCGTTCTTCGCGATAATCAGCAGTTGCCTCTTCCATTGAAAACGTTTGTTGAGAGGAATGCTTTACATAGTTGCAGCCCAAGTCGCCCTGCGATCGAGTTGATGCACAGTAATCCCGCGCTCTTGCAGGCGCATATCTGCCACCCGCAAGGGTGATGACAGTTGAGCCACCAGAAGAAAAGCCAATTGCCGTGATGTTATGCCAGTTTACTGGTCGATTCAGTAACGCGAGATGGTCCTGCGTATCCACTGCGTTCCGTTGAAGCAGGTTTATTACCGCCGATACTTCACTGGCTCGACGCCATAACGTTATTGCCGCTTGTGGCTGAATACTTTCAGGGCCATATACCCAAGACTCACCAAAGTGATTTATTCCTACTGTAACAAAACCTCGTGATGCAGTGGCATACCCGATCCAATTGAGCTCTCTGGCCGACCCCATTGCACCGTGGGATAGCAGGATGGTTTGATCTAAACGGGTCGTTTTGGACAAGCACAGCCTGGCCCCCTCACATTGTGTTTCGGCTGGATACCAGATAGAGAGTTTAACCGGCTGTTGTGTGTCAGGATTAATGAAATCGAGTTCTGAATAGGCGACATCAATAGCGGCAACAGCGGAAGTGGTTAAAAATAAACTCAGTAGAAAAAATAAGTTAATCATCAATTTCGTCACTTACATCGTTATTAGTGACCAGAATATTAACGGCTGTAGTGAAAGCTCACATGTGTCAAAAGTCACAATGAGCAACACAAGGTCGTGCAATAACCTCATAGCAGATTATGACTTAACCTCAAAATGTGTGATGGCCTTTCCCTGCGGTGTTAATTGCTGTGTTTCAGATATCACACTGGCGCTAAGGTTTACTCACTGCCAACGAGGGCAGCCATATCGTAACGTAAATACCGGTTTCGGTCGCAACTGACCGGGCCCGACTCTCAGCCTTCCGCTTGCACTGTCTTAACAGGTACAAAAAAACCGCCACAAGGGCGGTTCTTTTATATCTGGCGGAGAGAGAGGGATTCGAACCCTCGATACGCTACAAACGTATACACACTTTCCAGGCGTGCGCCTTCAGCCACTCAGCCATCTCTCCGGATTGTCGCTTCTGCTCCCGACTTTGTCACCTGAGAACAGATTAAGCGCGCGTATAGTAGGTAAACTCGCGCGCTGAATCAAGATAAAGTCGGGAAAAACTACCCAACTGACCAGATATTAAGCGTTTCCTGCTACTTTTAATTTAAGTTGCGCCGAAAAGTCCAGCATGCGGTCCAGCGGAATTAGTGCTTTGGTACGCAGCATGTCGTCAACAAAGATTTCATGGCCTTCGGTTGAACCGCTCAGAGAGCGCTTAATCGCTTCCAGGCCATTCATCGCCATCCACGGGCAGTGAGCACAGCTTTTACAAGTTGCGCCATTTCCGGCCGTTGGTGCTTCAATAAACGTCTTTCCTGGTGTCAGTTGCTGCATCTTATAAAAGATGCCTTTGTCTGTTGCTACTATGAACGTATCGTTGTGCATAGTTTGAGACGCTTTAATAAGCTGACTGGTAGAGCCTACGGCATCTGCCATTTCTACCACGCTTGCAGGCGATTCAGGGTGTACCAGAACTGCCGCATCCGGATACAACGCTTTCATATCCTGAAGCTTCTGCGCAGAGAACTCGTCATGTACGATACACTCACCCTGCCACATCAGCATGTCGGCACCGGTTTGCTTAGCAATATAAGAACCGAGGTGACGATCCGGTCCCCAAATAATTTTTTTACCCTGTGAGTCCAGATGCTCGACAATTTCCAATGCGATACTGGACGTCACTACCCAGTCAGCGCGCGCTTTCACAGCCGCAGAAGTATTCGCATACACCACGACAGTATGGTCAGGGTGCTGGTCACAGAATTCGCTGAACTCTTTTACCGGACAACCAATATCCAACGAACAGGTCGCCTCAAGGGTTGGCATCAGCACGGTTTTTTCAGGGCTCAGGATCTTTGCGGTCTCCCCCATGAAACGAACCCCGGCCACGATCAGCGTCTGCTCTTGTGCATCCCGCCCAAACCGCGCCATCTCAAGAGAATCAGCAACACAGCCTCCGGTTTCTTCAGCTAGCGCCTGAATTTCGGGGTCTGTGTAGTAATGCGCCACCATAACCGCATTTCGCGCCTTTAGAAGTGACTTAATCTCTTCTTTTAAGGTTGCTCTGCGATCGGCACTTAATGGTTCTGGTTTGCTTGGGAATGGATACTCTACCTGATCCACCCGAAACACTGCTGACATCGTGAAACCTGCATCTGTATTGCGACAAGGCCGTGGATTATACCCGACTGTCATAAAAATTACATACTACAAACGTAATAACGTTTGCGCGCTTTTCAACCGCTTTTTTAGAACATTACGGCAGACTGTTTGCTGCGTTCACTATTGCTACGCATTAGCTGACAAACCGATTACTTGCGCCAGGTTTCTTACTGAACTCGCAGCAAGTGTGCTCGTGTATGCAGCGACAGGATGCGATTACAAGCGCTACTACATCGCCTGTTAACATATGCCTGGAGTTTCGCTGAGTAAGCCGCATTATTGGAAAAGTTCGCACCTCGCGTTGCTCAGGCGCCGAACCGCTTCGCTTATTTCAAATCCTGCGAGGGCCTGTTTTTTTGGAGGACGATTTTAACTTGGGAAAAGAGGCTTGATGGTGGGTCGTGCTGGATTACTGCGCCTCTTCGAGGCTTGCCCTGATGGGTCGCACTAAAGTGCGTTCACCTCGCGATGCTCGGGTGTCGAACCGTTTCGCTGGTTCTAATCCTGCGCGGACTTAGTTTCTTTTTTGAAGTTTATTTTAATACTTAAGAGATTAGGCTTGATGGTGGGTCGTGCTGGATTACTGCGCCTCTTCGAGGCTTGCCCTGATGGGCCGCACTAAAGTGCGTTCACCTCGCGATGCTCGGGTGTCGAACCGCTTCGCTGGTTCTAATCCTGCGCGGGCTTAGTTTCTTTTTTGAAGTTTATTTTAATGCTTAAGAGAATAGGCTTGATGGTGGGTCGTGCTGGATTCGAACCAGCGACCAATTGATTAAAAGTCAACTGCTCTACCAACTGAGCTAACGACCCATCAAGAGGGGCGAAAAACGCGTACTACACAGTGGCTGTGAAGATGGTGGGTCGTGCTGGATTCGAACCAGCGACCAATTGATTAAAAGTCAACTGCTCTACCAACTGAGCTAACGACCCATCGTTTTATCGCTTGTTGCCTTGCCTTGGCAACGGGCGCATATAATACTTATTTCCTGAGGCTGTGCAACCCTTAAAATGGTATTTATTGCACTTTTCTTTCAAATCGCGTTTAAACGCTCAAAATGAAACCAAATCGTTCAGGAATTCTACGCACAGCTTCAGAACATAGACCATAACAACTGATTTTTTTGATGAAAAAAAACCTCTCGCGAAGAGAGGTTTTTTATTAAAGACCTGACAGTCTGGACTCAGCCAACTTTTTTGCCGATGAATCTGGATATTGCGATATCACCTGCTGAAAAAAATCTCTGGCAGACGATGCATTCCCCTGCCGCTCAGCGATAACACCAAGCTTCAACAACGCGTCTGGTCGTTTGGTTGAATCGCTGAACCGGTTCGAAACAATCTGAAACTGCTCTTCTGCTTCAGCCCACGCCTGCTTATTAAACAACAACTGACCTAGCCAGTAATGTGCATTGGGTGCAAATTCACTATTAGGGAATCGCTGGATAAAAGACTGAAACGCGGGAATCGCTTTGTCGTACTCGCGGGATTTCAGAATAAGGTTTACTGCATTATCATATGCTGAAGCCTCATCTTGTCCTGCTGGTGCAACAGGTTGCGAACTACCTGAACCCGACTCTGTTGAAGGCATGGACGGCTGTGAGCCTGTACTTACGCTTCCACCGACGCCAGATTGCTTGAGTGCTTCAACGCGTTTGTCGATCTCTAAATAGAGCTCACGCTGACGCTCCAGCACTTTTTCAAGCTTGTTAGTGTTAACCTCAAGCGCACCACGAAGTTCATCAACCTCGCCCTGCATGGTATCGATTTGCTGCTGCAAACGATGTTGCATGTCGGTCCGGCTATCCACCATACGTTCAAGGATAGCAATCCGTTTTTCCAGACTGTTCTCATTGCCGTTTACGTCGTAGACCGGCGCCTGCGCTGAGACACCTGCAGATACGGCAAGGGCGGCACACAAGGTGACGCCCCGCACTACATATTGTCGAATAACGGTATTAGCCATTATTGATAAACAACCACTCCGCGACGGTTCTGAGCCATAGCGTACTCAGTTGACCCCATCACAGCAGGTTTTTCTTCACCGTAAGACACCACGGAAATCTGTGAGCTGCTAACACCAGCATTCATCAGATACGTTTCTACAGCTTTCGCACGACGCTCACCCAGGGCGATGTTGTACTCAGGCGTACCGCGACTGTCAGTGTGGCCTTCGATAACAACGTTCTGGTCTGGATTCGCTACCAGAAACTCAGCGTGCTTATCAAGCAGTGAACGGAATTCCGCCTTGATGCTTGAACGGTCAAAATCGAAGTACACGGTTTGTTCGTTTTTCAATGATTCCAGCTCTTGCTGAACCATTTCTTCTTCACGCTGCATGCGCTCAGCCGCTTCTGCCTTAACACGCTCAGCTTCAGCTGCACGCGCCGCGGCTTCCGCTTCAGCTTGTTCTTGCGCCTGACGGTTACGCTCTGCTGCTAGCTCTTCTTCACTTGGTCCTGATGAACAAGCCATCATAGTCACCACTGGCAAGGCGATAATGAAACTTTTCATTACTTTATTCATTTGCATCCTCTTAATCCTTATATTTATTCATCAATATTTGAGTTTGTTAAAACAAAAATGGTGACCAACTCGGCGACTTAACTTGTCCATTGGCTGCTGGTAACCTAGCCTTAAAACGCCCATCAAGCGATACAAGGGATAACACCTTTTTACCGTCATGTAATGTGCTGTATATAATCATGCTTCCATTCGGCGCTATACTTGGTGACTCATCCAGATACGTTCTGGTAAGCACCTGAGGCGCACCATCATCAACTGCCTGTTTGGCGATATGGTAATTTCCATTGGTTCTGTTTACCACAACCATCTGTTTACCATCAGGGGTAATTGTGCCCCCGAGGTTCTGCTCACCAACAAACGTAAGACGTCTCACATTCCCTGATGATAAATTTACGCTATAAATCTGAGGTTTACCACCCCGTTCAGAGCTAAATATCAGGCTTTGCCCATCTGGTGCCCAGGCGGGTTCAGTATCAATGGCACGATTTCGCGTAATTCTGCGTATACTTCTGGTATCCAGGTCCATCACATAAATCTCAGGATTCCCGTCCTTTGACAGTACCATCGCCAGCTGTTTACCGTCTGGCGAAAATGTAGGGCTACCATTAATGCCTGGAAAATCAGTAATTTGCTCTCGCTTAGCAGTGTAAATATCCTGAATATAAATCTGCGGCCGCTTATTTTCAAAACTGACATACGCGATTTTCTCGCCGTCAGGAGACCATGACGGTGACATCAGAGGCTCTGGTGAAGATAGCAGACGGATTTCATTCTCGCCGTCGTAATCTGCAATCACAAGTTGGTATGGAAGTTCATTCTTTTCCCGGTCACGAACAATAACGTAAGCAATTCTGGTTAAAAATGCACCACGTACGCCAGTCAGCTTTTCATAAACGACATCACTGATACGATGCGCATGGGTTCTGAAGTCAGTTCCAGAAATAATCGACTTACCACGCGCAATGATATGATCTTCACTGGAAACCAACTGACCGTTTTTCAGCGATTTGTTCTGTCCTTTTGTAACCTGTCCGCGTAATACATCAATAAGCTCGTAAGTAACGACATAGCGGTCAACCGATTCCTGTTCAATGGTGCCTACAAGGATGGTATCGGCACCGGTACTAGCCCAACTGGCGTAGCTAACCTGAGAGTCGGTTTCTGGGTATTGGGGTAAAGCGTCCACCGGCAATGGATTGAATTTACCACTGCGCATCAAATCAGCGCGAATAACCTTGGTTAATTCGCCCGGCATACTGCCGTCGCCTTTCCATTTAAATGGGACAATACCAATGGGCCTAGCGCTATCTACCCCTTCGGTAATAACAATTTCCAGCGTAGCCTGTGCGGCCGAACTGATCATGGCACATATGAGCGCCAGTCCAATTCCGATTTTTCTCATTCTCACTGCATTTCCACTTTTAGAGTAATATCTTTTAACTGCTCATAGACATCAGGCGCGTCAGACACTGGCAGTTCTTCTGCACGTCTGACCGCACTTTCTGCTGCCCGACATAAGGCGTCATCACCACCCAGCACACGAATGCTGGTTACATAACCGGTAGTAGCCAGTCTGATGTTAATCCGACAGGTTTTCCCATTGTAGCTATCGTCATCTATAAGATACCGTTTTATCGTCTGCTGGATCAGTGCCTGATACCTTTCCACCTCGGTCATCACCTGTTGTCGACGACGTTGTTGCTGAGCTGCCTGTTCTTGTGCAAGCTGCTCTTGCATGATCCTTTCCATTTCTGCTTGCTGCTGTGCTTCCTGCTTTTTGCGTTCGGCTTCGGCCTTCTCGCGGGCCTCACGTTCCTTACGCTCTTTTTCCTTCTGCGCAGCTATACGTTTAAGTTCCTGCTGGCGCTGACGCTCCGCAGCTTCAGCTTCGCGCTTCTCTCGCGCCTCGCGCTCTGCAAGGGCTTGCTGACGTTTTTGTTCAGCAGCTTGCTGCGCTTTACGCTCACGTTCCTGTTCTTCAGCTCTTGCCTGAGCCTCAGCTTGAGCCTGGGCCCGCTTTTGATCAGCAATAGCCTGCGCATCAATAAATGTCGCTTCAATCATGGGTGCATTCGACGGCACCGATGGGAGGGGTTCAGGTGAAAAACTGACGCTAATCAGCAACAGTACGGCAATAACACCATGCACGCCCAGCGACTTATAAACCGACAGGGCTTCTGGTGACATATTGGCGAAAGGATTTTTCTTACTCAAGGTTCCACCGGATCCGTCATCAACCCAACCGTCGGCACGCCTGCTTGCTGCAACAACACCATCAACTGAATGACTTCATTGTACGCAACCTGTCCGTCTCCTTTTACTACCACGGGTGTTTGTGGGTCTTTCTGTAGCTGTGCCTGCACTAATGCGGCCAGCTCGTCACCGGCCAGCACTCTTTCCTGATCCTCACCCACATTCAGATAGTACCGCCCTTTAACATCAACAGAGGCAATCAGTGGCGGAGTATCTTCCTGTTCAATCGGGTTCGCGCTGGCTTTCGGTAAATCAACTTTAACGCCCTGTGAAATCAGCGGCGCCGTTACCATAAAGATAATCAGCAACACCAACATCACGTCGATATAAGGTACAACGTTAATTTCAGAAACCGGGCGACGGCGTTTTCGTACATACATAAACTATCCTCCTAGCAGGAACAGTGCCGAAGTACCGCTTACTGCGGTGCCTGCTGAGCAGCAGCCTGGCGATGAAGGATGGCAGAAAACTCTTCCATAAAGTTGCCGTAGCTATTTTCCAGCTTTTCTACCTGATGGCTGAAGCGGTTGTAGGCAATAACCGCGGGGATTGCGGCGAACAGGCCGATGGCAGTGGCGATCAGCGCCTCTGCAATGCCTGGCGCGACCATAGCTAGTGTTGCTTGCTGCACTTCACCCAGTGCGATAAAGGCATTCATGATGCCCCACACTGTACCGAACAAGCCAATATACGGACTTATCGACCCGGCAGTAGCAAGAAAAGGAAGTCGGCTTTCCAACTGGTCAATCTCACGGGACATGTTTACGCGCATAGCACGGTAAGTGCCATCAACAATACCACTTGTACTGGTATTACTTTTACGCAGCCGCACAAATTCTTTGAATCCGGCACAAAAAATACTGGCAAGACCGGAGACGTTGGGTCTGGCAGAGAGCTCCTGATACAACCGGTTTAAGTCGGCACCGGACCAGAATTTATCTTCGAACTGACGCATTTCACTTCTGGCAGCATTCAGCGCTTTGCTGCGCTGAAAAATAAACGCCCAGGAGGCAACGGAAACACTTAATAACAACAACATCACCAGTTGTACGATAAAACTGGCTTGTAAAAACAATCCGATAAAAGTGAGATCAGACTCCACGCGATATATCCCCTAGCAAAGTGCGTGGCAGGCGACGAGCTTTCATCTTCGCCAAATCCACACAGGCAACCTGTATTTCCGCAGTGACCAAAACGTCTTGCTGCGTGTTTGTTATAACTTGTTTAAATGTCATACTAGCGCCCCCTAATTCTACAATTTGCGTCTCAATACTCAACAGTTGATTGAATCGCGCGGGCGCGTGGTTATGCATTTCAACCCGTTTGACGACAAAGGCAACGGATTGTTCCATCAAGCTATCTTGCTCGTATCCCAGCGAGCGCAACCATTCCGTTCTGGCGCGCTCAAAAAATTTCAGATAATTGGCGTAATACACTATCCCACCGGCATCGGTGTCCTCGTAATACACCCGAATCTGACACGTATGCATAATTATGCTTCCCACAGTACAAATATTAATACCAAGCGTCATTTCGCATCGCTTAATATGCATAAAAAATCAATGCACTTGCAACCCTACAGGCCACTAAAGTATAACGATTTAACCATATATAGAACCCGCATTAACAGAAAGCTCACACATTAGTTTTTTTAATCTGAAAACGCAATTTTCCTCAATTGCAAGAAACCCTGACGTCTCTATAATGCGCGCCATCAGTCATACAGAACATGATGGCGAAAGCGGTCATGAGAGATTTTCTCCTGTTAGACATGAGTTCCCTGGATTTATTTCCTTCAACACTTGTTGTTTTAGCCCGTTCTTATGAGCGGGCTTTTTTTTGCCTGAAGTCCCGCCTGAAACTACCTTTTGCGGTGTTGCTCACGTTGATAGTCAATTATATTGAAAGCAAAACTTGCTCGCCCCAAGCGGAGCGAACCTGTTAATGAAAAGCAATCGCTCAGGCAGGCTTGACCGGCGATTTCGGCGTAAAGCCGAAGTGAAGATAAGCACGCTGCGAAACGATCCTTCCTCGCGGTGTGCGCTGTAAAAAGCCCTGTTGGATTAGAAACGGCTCAATGACATCTTCGATAGTCTCTTTTTCTTCGCCAATCGCGGCAGCGAGGTTATCCAATCCTACCGGTCCGCCATCGAATTTATCGATGATAGCCGTTAGTAACTTTCTGTCCATATAATCGAAGCCTTCTTTATCGACATCGAGCATGTCGAGTGCTTTGGCAGCAACTTCTGCACTCACGCTGCCATCGGTTTTAATTTCCGCATAGTCCCGCACCCGCCGCAATAACCGGTTGGCAATGCGTGGCGTACCGCGCGCACGGCGTGCCACTTCCTGCGCCCCGCTCTCTTCCATGTCCATATTCAGGTAGTCAGCACTGCGTTTTACTATTTGGGTTAAATCTTTTACCGAATAGAATTCCAGTCGCTGAACAATGCCGAACCTGTCGCGAAGCGGCGATGTCAGTGAGCCGGCACGCGTCGTAGCACCCACTAGCGTAAAAGGCGGCAAATCCAGTTTGATTGAGCGCGCGGCAGGCCCTTCACCAATCATGATATCCAGTTGATAGTCTTCCATTGCCGGATACAAGATTTCTTCCACTACCGGACTTAAACGATGGATTTCATCAATAAATAATACGTCATTACGTTCAAGGTTGGTCAGCAGCGCCGCAAGATCACCCGCTTTTTCAAGTACCGGCCCAGACGTGGTTTTGATATTCACGCCCATTTCGTTGGCTACGATATTCGCCAACGTGGTTTTACCGAGTCCGGGAGGGCCGAAGATTAACAAATGATCCAGCGCATCCTCGCGTTTACGGGCTGCCTGTATAAATATTTCCATCTGTTCGCAGACATGGGGCTGCCCAGTGTAGTCATCCAGCATTTTAGGCCGAATAGCGCGATCAATAACTTCATCTTCGTTATTGGAGGTGGGCGTAATGAGGCGATCCGCTTCAATCATGGTGTTTTGTACCTAACCTGAATAGTCGATTAAATGGCTGCTTTCAGCGCTTCGCGGATGACCGCTTCACTTTCCATACCGTCCTGATAAACGCTACTTACCAGTTTGCTGGCTTGTGCTGGCTTATAACCAAGTGCCACCAAGGCGCTTTGCGCCTCTTCTCTGGCATCATTTACCGCCACAATTGTCTGACCTGCCAGACTGTCAGTTGATACCGGTAACGATATGCTTTCTGACTTACCAAATTTTGCCAGACGATCTTTTAATTCCACAACCAGCCTTTCGGCCGTTTTCTTACCAATACCTGGTAAACTTACCAGCGCCGAGACATCCTCGTTCTGCACACTGGTTAAAAACTGCGGTGCAGACATGCCTGATAAAATGGTAAGTCCAAGTTTTGGACCGACGCCATTGGCTTTTATCAACTCTCTGAACAAGCCCCGCTCCATTTTATCTGCAAAACCAAACAGCAATTGTGCATCTTCGCGTACCACGAAATGGGTAAATACGGTGACGTTTTCCCCCACGGCCGGCAACTGATAAAAGCTTGTCATGGGCATCTGAATTTCATAGCCCACACCGCCTACATCTATCAGTACCTCGGGAGGCTGTTTCTCTATCAGCGTACCCTGAATTCTTCCTATCATGTTTACTACCTGTTACTTAGCGCATTCTGCCGCGCACGGTTTTTCTCACCTGTCCGGCCATGCTAACCAAACTTTGTTCGGTATGGGCATGGCACAATGCGACAGCAAGTGCGTCAGCCGCATCTGCCTGTGGCGTACCACTTAAATTCAGTAGATTCTTTACCATGTGCTGCACCTGCGTTTTATCCGCACTGCCCTTGCCGACCACGGCCTGTTTGATTTGTCTGGCCGAATATTCTGCTACCGGCAGGGATGCCTGCGTGGCGGCGACAATTGCGGCTCCTCTGGCTTGCCCCAGTTTCAGCGCTGAATCCGGATTTTTGGCCATAAACACCTGCTCTATTGCAAATTGCTGTGGCGCATACTGACGGATGATATCGCCAATCCCGGTAAAAATATTCGCCAATCGCTCAGGCAATTCATTGGTGCCTACGCGGATACAACCACTGGCTACATACACCAGCTTCCCCTGCTGACGCTTAATGAGGCCATAGCCAGTTATACGAGAACCTGGATCTATACCCAGTATTATCATTAAATGCTCTCCGGCACAAATTGGGTTATGGCATCGCGATTAGAAGGTGACCAAAGCCGGCCGATCGCCTCTTCACGCGTTACCCATTCGTATTGAGTATGTTCAGTAAGGAGTACAGGCTGACGGCTGTCAACCTGAGCACAAAAGACATGCTCGGTATTATACCGCGTTCCCTGCGGATACCGGTGGAGCCAGCGTGAGCGGATTTCAAAACGATTGGTGTGCTGGCAATCGACTATCGCAGAGGACGCCGGACTTAACGAGATGCCGGTTTCCTCTTTTACCTCACGATAAGCAGCGTCAATAGGACGTTCATTTTCTTCAATCGTCCCGGTTACTGACTGCCAGAACTCAGGGTCATCTTCGCGCTGCATGATGAGAATGCGATGGTGCTGATCAAACAGCACCACCAACACCGATTCAGGGCGCTTGAGAGCCATTATTCTACAGACTTTTTCACCGTCGCAATGGCAAGTTCTTCCAACTGTTGCGGATTTGCCGGGCTTGGGGCGTCGGTCAATGGACATGCTGCCGTTGTTGTTTTGGGGAATGCCATCACATCGCGGATAGAGCTTGCACCGGTCATCAGCATAACTAAACGATCGAGGCCAAATGCCAGTCCTGCATGTGGCGGAGCGCCATACTTGAGGGCCTCCAGCAGGAATCCAAATTTGTTTTCTGCCTCTTCTTCATTGATGCCCAAAATGCTGAATACCGCTGACTGCATCGCCTGGTCGTGAATACGCACCGAACCACCGCCAAGCTCAACGCCGTTTAGTACCATATCGTAAGCATCAGACAGCGCGCCTACCGGGTTGGCTTTCAGCTCCTCTGCACTTAAATTGCGTGGTGAAGTGAACGGATGATGCAGTGCGTACAAGTTACCATCCACTTCTTCAAACATCGGGAAGTCAACTACCCACAGTGGTTTCCATTCGCCTTGCAGTAATTCAAAATCCTCACCCAGTTTAAGACGCAGCGCGCCCATTGCTTCGGTAACAACAGTGGCGTTGTCAGCACCAAACAGCAGGATGTCGCCGTCTTCTGCGCCAGTGCGCTCCAGCAATGTGTCGGTAATGTCGGCACTCAGGAATTTGAGGATCGGTGACTGTAACCCGTCCTGGCCTTTGGCTTTCTCGTTCACTTTCACCCACGCCAGCCCTTTCGCTCCGTAGATGCCGACGAACTTGGTGTAGTCATCAATTTGCTTGCGTGACAGGCTGGCACCGCCCGGTACACGGATAACGGCAACACGTCCTTTTTCGTCATTCGCCGGGCCGCTGAATACTTTGAAATCGACGTCTTTAAGCAAATCAGCCACGTCCACCAGCTCAAGCGGGTTACGCAGATCGGGTTTGTCACTACCGAAGCGACGCATCGCCTCTTCGTAGGTCATCCGTGGGAAATCCCCCAGGTCGACATCCAGCATGGTCTTAAACAGGTTGCGGATCATGCCTTCGGTGATTTGCATGACGCCATCAGCATCTAAAAACGTGGTCTCCAAATCGATTTGGGTAAACTCTGGCTGACGATCAGCACGCAAGTCTTCATCACGGAAACATTTCACGATTTGATAGTAACGGTCCATGCCAGACATCATCAGCAATTGTTTAAACAACTGGGGTGATTGTGGCAACGCGAAAAACTCACCTTTATGCGTGCGGCTGGGAACCAGATAATCACGGGCACCCTCAGGTGTCGCTTTGGTCAGGATAGGCGTTTCAATATCCAAAAAGCCGTCGTCTTCCAGGTAGCGGCGTACCGCTGCTGTGACTTTGGCTCGGAACTGAAGACGCTGGCTCATAACAGGGCGACGCAGATCCAGATAGCGATAGCGCAAACGTTGCTCTTCTGAGTTCTCCTGATTCCAGTCCAGCGGCAGCACTGCGCTTTTGTTAATCACTTCAAGACCGGTTCCCAGGATCTCAATTTCGCCTGTCCGCATGTCTTTGTTCACCTGCCCTTCAGGGCGGCCGCGTACTTTACCGGTAAGTGTGACGCAAAATTCACTGCGCAGCGTGTTAGCCACGTCCAGTACGTCAGGTAAATCGGGGTCGAATACTACCTGTACAATGCCTTCTCGATCACGCAGATCAATAAAGATTACGCCACCTAAATCGCGACGTTTGTTTACCCAGCCACAAAGCGTGACTTCCTGACCGATGTATGATGAATCGATGTTCCCACAGTAATCTGTGCGCATGGTCCTTGACCCCTGATATTTTTATACGTGTATGATGCCGGTCACTTATGTCACTAATACCTGATAACGAGCGGTTATTCCTGCTCTTGCCTGGCCCCGGAAGGCAAAATGTCGCGGCTGAAAATCAGGTGTGCTACAAGTGCAACGCATTGGATAATTTAAAGGCCGCATAGTATAAACAAATGCTTCGTAAAGCCCAATGACAAAAACACGGAAAGATGAGGTTATGTCTGCTGAAAAACTCCCGCCAGTCTATTTAGGTTTACCAATGTGGCAACATCCCTGGTGGCCGGCGAACTGGTTTCAGCGTTCAGAAGCCCGCCACCAGCAGTTACGCTTTTATTCCCGTCACCTGAACAGTGTGGAAGGCAATACCACGTTTTATTCCCTTCCCCATGAAGATGCGGTACACCGCTGGAATGACGCAACGGATGACGCGTTTTCTTTTACATTCAAATTTAATCAGTTGATTTCTCATGAAAAAAAGCTGATTCATTGTGAACAGGACGCCGCACAACAACTTCATTTGTTAGCGCCGCTGAAGCAAAAACTTGGTGTCGTGATGCTGCAGTTGCCCGCGTCTTTTGGGCCTGCGGGGCTGCCTTTACTTGCCGACTTTTTACGCGCTCTGCCTCCCACCGCGCAGTATGCTGTTGAAGTTCGACACCCAGATTTCTTTGCAAAGGGTGATGCGGAACGCGCCCTGAATCAATTGCTTATTCTGTACAATGCAAACCGGGTGATTATGGATACCCGGGCTTTGTTCAGCGGACCGACTACCAGCGACATCGTGACGGACGTCAGGCAAAAGAAACCCAGAGTGCCGGTAAATGTGATTGCTACAGGCACTGCACCTGTGGTGCGGTTTGTAGGAAATGATAACCATCTTGACAACACACGGTGTCTCACGCCGTGGGTCAGCAAGATTCATCAGTGGCGTACCGAGGGCCGTACGCCTTACCTTTTTATTCACCGCCCTGACAACAAAGATGCCCCCTGGCTGGCGCAACAATTTGTCGATTTGTATAACCAGCGTCACCCGGCACATGCGCTGGCTGATGTTGGCATCCAGCACACGCCCGATCAGAACACGCTGTTTTAAACAAAGCGTTCACCTGAACAGACTCCGGCGTATGCTGAGGATGTCACAATTGCAGTTCCCTGTATCGATACACATTTTGAAACAGAGTTATTCATTCAATGCTTACTATGTAGATTGACTGTTTTGCAACTGCTCACTAGTCTGTATTTCCGACCTGGTGCAATGAGATCTGCGGTGCTGTTATCCGGCCGCACAGGGTAAAAAACCTTGCCAGGTGCACGGCTAAATAAAACTGCCGACCTTCAATCAAGGAAATAACAACGATGAAAAAAACATGGATTACTTTGGCCGTAATAGGCGTATTGAGCGCCTGTAGCGAACAGCCAACGAAGACAGAATCGGCCGCAGAGCCACAGGAAACCCTTTCTCTGAATACGGAAGCAACGCCTCCGGTTGCCAAAAAAGTGCCCCATGAATTAACAGCACATGGCGACACGCGTATGGATAATTACTACTGGATGCGTGATGACGAAAGAACAGATCCGGAAATTATCGCGCATCTCGAAAAAGAAAATGCCTATACCGATGCTGTGCTGGCACCGCTAAAGCAGGACCGGGAGATGCTTTACGAGGAGCTGGTCGCCCGGGTACCAAAAAACGATGCCACGGTGCCTTACCTGAAAAACGGATTCTGGTATCACACCGAGTACGAAGGTGAGAAAGAATACCCTATCTATCTGCGTAAACCTGAAAAAGAGGGTGAAGAGAGTGTACTGCTTGACGTTAATGAATTAGCGGATGGCCACGACTACTATAGTGTCGGTCAGTTATCAGTCAGCACCAACAACAAGCTATTGGCGTATTCTGAAGACACCGTAAGCCGGCGCGTGTATACCATTTTGGTAAAAAACCTCGAGACTGGCAAATTGCTTGAAGACCGTCTGGAAGATACCTCTGGCGAAGTACAGTGGGCAAACGACAACATCCACCTTTACTACATCAAAAAAGATTTGCAAACGCTGCTTGGTTATCAGGTATATCGCCATAAGCTGGGCACCGATCAGTCTGAGGATGTACTGATTTTTGAAGAGACCGATCCGACTTTCTACACTGGTATGAGCAAGAGTAAAGATGGCGACGTTATCTATATCCATCACAGCAATACCGAAAAGAAAGGCGTAACTTTAATTGATGCGAATGACCCCGCCGCAACTGCTGAGCCTTTCCTGCCAATTCAGGAAGGACTGGAATATCACGTCGCCAAACTGGACGATACCTATTACATACTGACTAACCATGAAGCGAAAAATTTCCGCATTATGAAAGTCAACGCGGACAATACGGCAGACATTACCGCCTGGGAAGAAGTCGTCGCGCACGACCCGGAAGTTTTCCTTAACGGCATGGAAGTCATGCAGGGTTATCTGGTAACCAGTCAAAAGAAAAACGGGATCCCCAGCATGAGGGTTCGCAACCTGGAAACCGGCAACGCCAAGGCCATCCCCATGGACGATCCTATCTTCAATGTGGGTTTCTATAACAATACGCAAATTAACGCCGACAGCGTGCGCATTCGCTATGCCTCGTTAACGACACCACCGTCGGTGATCGACGTTAATCTGGCCACGCTGCAAAAAGAAACGCTTAAACAGGAAAATGTCAGTGATGACTTTGATGCCGAAAATTACGCGTCCGAGCGCCTGATGGTACCCGCCGGTGATGGCAAAGAGGTACCTGTTTCATTGGTATACCGTAAAGACAGCTTTAAAAAGGACGGTACCAACCCGCTTTATCAGTACGCGTATGGTTCGTATGGGCACACCATCGACCCCAGTTTTGCACGCAACTGGTTAACGCTGGTAGATCGCGGATTCGTAGTGGCAATTGCTCATATTCGTGGCAGTCAGATGCTGGGACGCGAGTGGTATGAAGACGGCAAAATGGGGAATAAAATCAATTCTTTCACCGACTTTATTGACGTAACAACTTATCTGACACAAAACGGGTATGCGGATGCCTCCCGTGTGTATGCCATGGGCGGCAGTGCCGGTGGTCTGCTGATGGGCGCGGTAGCGAATATGTCGCCGGACAGCTACGATGCGATTATTGCACATGTGCCGTTCGTTGATGTGGTTACCACCATGAGCGATGCCTCTATACCACTGACAACCGGTGAATATACCGAATGGGGTAACCCGGCGAATGCTGATGAGTATGAGTATATGCTGTCTTATTCACCGTATGATCAGGTAAAAGCGCAGGATTATCCTCATATGCTGGTGACTACGGGTTTGCATGACTCGCAGGTACAGTATTTCGAACCCATGAAATGGGTTGCTAAGTTACGGGAGATGAAAACAGACGACAACCTGTTGCTGTTTGATGTGAACATGGAAAGCGGTCACGGCGGCGCATCTGGCCGGTTCGAACGCCTGAAGCGAAGTGCACTGGAATATGCCTTTATCTTTGAGCTGGCGGGCGTAGACCTTTAAGTCAGCCTTACAGGAACAGCGCAAAAAGGCCGGATGCTATCCGGCCTTTTTTGTCTTTGTACTCAGCACTACGGTTGAGAAATGCGATATTTCAGAGTGCTGTTGTCAATTCTGACGTGTCCGATCGGATACGCAACATCGCTGTATTAGCGAAAATCACCTGCATCCAGTTCATGTTTTTTCATCAGCTTATGCATGTCTGTTCGGTTGCGGCCTGCCAGCTCAGCAGCGCGCGTCACATTGCCATCGGTCATTTTTAGCAGCTTATGAAGATACTTCTGTTCGAAAGCGTCACGCGCCTCCGTCAATGTCGGCCAGCTTTGCTTGGTTGCTGACAGTGCCTGCTCAACCAGATGCAGCGGAACTACGGGCGTTTGTGTTAACGCCACACATTGTTCAACAACATTCACCAACTGACGCACGTTGCCTGGCCATTCCGACTTTACCAGCAACTGCATCGCATCATCGGAAAACTGACTCACATTCACCTGATGGCGCTGCGCACTTTGCTGTAATAAGGAACGCGCCAATAAAGGAATATCTTCACTGCGCTCTTTCAGTGACGGCAGTTTCAGATTGACCACATTCAGTCTGTAGTACAAATCTTCACGAAACGTCCCTTCTTCCATTTCTTTATGCAAATCTTTGTGGGTAGCAGAGATAATGCGAACATCAATATCTACGTGCTTGCTGCTACCTACCGGACGTATCTGCCGCTCCTGCAGTGCGCGCAGCAACTTTACCTGCAGGGTCATTGGCATGTCGCCAATTTCATCCAGAAACAGCGTGCCGCCATCGGCTTCCCGAAACAGACCGGAATTTGCAGTTACTGCGCCAGTAAATGCACCTTTGGCATGACCGAACAATTCTGATTCAAGCAAGTTTTCCGGCAACGCACCACAGTTAATCGCCACGAAGGGCTTGTTGCGCCGGTTACTGGCCTGATGAATAGCATTCGCTAACAGCTCTTTCCCCGTACCACTGGCCCCACTGATAAGTACACTGACTTCACGCTGGGCGATACGGTAAGCCTGATCCAGTACATTCAGCATATCCGGGGAGCGGGTAACAATTTCTTTTGCCCAGTCTCCTGGCTGCGCAGCCAGGGACTGACTAAGCGCCTTTTGCAACAGTGAGCGCAGTTCTTCGTGATCAACCGGCTTAGTCAGAAAGCCAAATACCCCACGCTGGGTTGCCGCTACAGCATCGGATATCGTGCCATGGGCTGTCATTAAGATAACCGGAATGTCTTTTCTCACGCTCATGATTTCTTCAAACAGACTTAAGCCGTCCAGTCCCGGCATTCTTAAATCACTTAACACCACATCAAAAGCATCACTGTTGATTTTTTTAAGCGCCGCCTGTCCGTCTTCTACCGCAGTGACGTCAAATCCCTCACCTTCCAGCCGGATAGTGAGTAATCGCAACAAACTCTGGTCATCATCAACCAATAAAAGCTTTGGCTTCGACTGTTTTTTCTCGCTCATTGCTGCGTACTCCTGTTTTTATCCATCAATGTTGCTTCGATCTGAAGTAGCTCTTCGAGCTTTTTACGTTGTGCTTCCAGTTCGACTTTCAGGCTCTCAATGTTTAGTGCCCGCTGCGTATTCACCTTGCTAAGCATACTTATCGCCGACTCATATTCCAGCATCTGATCATTCGGCGATGCCACCAGTGTGGCCACAGCCTGCTGAATTTCAGGTGTAAATAACGGCGTAACTTCATCCAGCCAGTGCTTAGCGCGAAGTCTGTCCTGATAAGGCGTATCCACGGGCATCGACAACAGAATTTTTTGCAGCTTGTCTGCAGGCGTCTCACCCAATGCTGTTATCTGGTTCTTGCGCAACGGCCAGGCTGTGTTATCTGCCTGCACCCAAAGCCCCACCCAGTACGCCAAATCACAATTCTCCTTCACGGCTTCGACGGTATTATTAAAAACACACACATCGTCATTGATTACGGAAAGGATGGGGGTAGAGGGCAGATTGGTTTCCGCCTCATTTTCTTCGTGTGTTGGTGTTAATGCGGCACACCCCGACAAGCCTGTCAGTGCGACCATCAACCACATCGTTTTCATTCTCATTTTTCCTGTTGTGGAATGGTGACCCTAAAACATACATCCGCATAATCCACGTCAACGACAGCCACATCGCCGTGCATCAGACGAGCGCAGTCTGACACTATCGACAGACCAAGTCCTGTACCAATGACGTTGTCGTTTCTGGGCTCATCACCTCGCGTGAAGGGTTCAAACAAGGTTGAGACTTTTTCTTGCGGAATGCGTTTACCGCGGTTGGCCACATCCAGTATTGCATCATTGTCCCTGATATAAATACTGACGTTAATTGGCCTTCCCACAGCACCATGCGCGACGGCATTGGAAACCAGATTGTCCAATATACGCCGGTAAAGTTCTTCATCTACCCAAACCTGGTCAGTCTGAATGTCTACAATGACATCCCGTTCCTGTAAGGCCAGGGCATAATCCTCCAGGCAGTCGTTGACTAACGTGTTGGGGTTTGCCAGTGAAAATTTCGGCTGGGCCTGTTGCAAAAGCAGGTTGTAGTCTAGCAGTTTTTCCACCAGCGTATTGAGACGTTGTGTGCTGGATGCCAGCAATGATAGCACCTCTTTTTGTTGCGTATTTAGCTCACCCACAACATTTTCAGATAGCAAGCTACACCCCTCTTTAATACTGGCCAGCGGCGTTTTGAGTTCATGCGCCGCGTGGCGCAGCAAGGCCGTCCTTATGTGCTCTAATTGTTGTAACCGGTCATTCAGCCAGTGTAAATCTCTTTCCACGCCTATTAGCTCTTTAGGGGCTTGGGTGGATATAGGAGGAAGCTCGCCTTTCTGATGCGCCAATATGCGGATTATCTGCTTAAGCTTCTTAACCGGATTCACTATCAGCTGGCTGCCAAGCAAAATAAGCAACAATGAAACGCTGACCAACATTGCGGTTGACCATGCCTGTTTTGCCTGCATGGCATTAAGATCTTCACGCTGAATATCAAGACGTTTCTGAATAGCGACGTCCACATCTGAACGCATATCAGACACACTGTTATTAATGGATGCCAGATAGGCATTTAGTAACAATTGATCGTCAATCTGACGGTAACCTTTGATCTGACGAACTTGTTTTTCCAGACGTTCGCACGTTGTACCGGCCTCAATCACCAGGCATAAGCTTTCCTTTGCCGCAATAAACTGGCTGATGGCATTGTCTGAAAGTTCCGCCACCGCCTTACTCTTGAGTACGGCAAACTGGCGAATACTGCGTTCAAGATCCACAACGGCACCGTCGAGTTTCTGCATCAACCCAACGACATTTACCACGTAACGGGTTTCGATACGCGTCATTTGTCCGACTTTAGCCAGATCACTCTGGCTCTGCCATAGCAAAGCAATAAGCGGAATGAGGGCAACCAAGAAGCTGCCCAGTGTGAGTTGTCGAAGAGATCCTAGTTGCACTAGCTTTTCACTGAAAGAAATCCGGTCAATCAGAATGGCACACCCCAAAAACGCTAGCAAGTAAGGACGGTATGAAACCTACCGTCCCCGCGTTAACCTACAATTGCGTAAAGTTGTTACTGGTCATTGGGTGAAACTTCAACAGTATTTTCTGCTGCAAGTTCATTATCGTTTCCAGGTGTCAGTTCACTTGCCAGCATTTCTTCAACTGACAGTAAGCCATCTTCGTTTTGGTCAATCAAGCCGAAATTACGGAGCAACTCTGTATTGCTCACGGCCTCTTTAAGCGAAATTAATCCGTCCTGATCGGCGTCCAGTTGCATCATGAGATCAGTTTGCGCATTGGCGTTGGCAACTGATATCGCCTGCAGCGCTGCAATACTCAATAAGATAAGAAAAACTTTTTCGATACGCTTCATAATAGCCTCCGCGCGTCTTGCCATAAAAAGGGTAACAATGAGGCTAGTCGCCTCGGAACCGTCGACCCAAATACTGTCGATAACTCCCTGTTGCTCAAATCATGCCAAAAGATAGGAGGCTATATAATTCAATCACTTAGCTTTAAAAATGTTAATGCCCCGTAAAAAGGTGTAGCGAATTGGCAACGCTATTACGCCAAAGTTACAGGTTTGACTGCATTAACGTCCGTCGCTCAAACCGCGCTGGTAATGCGTCGAACTGGCTCAGGGGGATCGGTTTACTGAACAGGAAGCCCTGAACATGGTCACACCCGTGTTCAAGCAAATACTCCCATTGCTCGTGGTTCTCAATTCCCTCTGCGCAGATAGTCAGCGACAGGCGCTTCGCCAGGTCGATAATGGTACCGGTAACCAGACGGCTGCGTTCAGAGGTCTCAAGCTCGCAGATAAACTGCCGATCTATCTTTAGGGTATCAATACTGATTTGCGTAAGGTAACTCAATGAGCTGTAGCCCGTTCCAAAATCATCCAGTGCAATTGCACACCCCATATTGCTGACTCGGCGGAAAAACTTGTTCGACAATGCAAAGTTTTCCAAATAAGCCGATTCTGTCACCTCAAACTCAATATATTCCGGATTGATATTGTGCTTAATGAACAATGCGTGAATGGAATCAAATAGCCCGGAATGGCGTAGGTCGTGACCAGAGAGATTAATCGACACCCGGAAACGACGCTGCAGACGCTGTCGCAAGGCCGACATTTCCACGCAGACCTGCTCAATTACCCAGCGTGTAATCGCGGAAATTTTACCGCCCTGCTCGGCGATGGGAATAAACTCTGCCGGCATGATCATACCAAAATCCGGGTGCACCCAGCGGATCAATGCTTCAAATCCGATGATGATACCTTTGCCATCAATCTTCGGTTGGTAGTAAACCTGAAATTCATTGTTGCTGATGGCCTGATCGATGCTGTTGGCAATTGACAGCTTTCGCTTGTGCGACTCCACCATATCGGGTGTGAAGATGGTATAAGTACCACGGCCTCTTGCTTTAGAGCGATACATCGCTAAGTCAGCATTACTCATCAGCTGGCTTAAGTCGAAGTCGGCATCTGATGCTTTTGCTATGCCCAGACTGACCCCTACAGTCAGTGCCAGACCACGCAACTGAAATGGTTCAGAGAATGCGGTGATAACTCTGTTTGCCATATTCTCAATACTGGCTCTGGACGTATCACGGTCGGGTAAGATGATGAACTCATCGCCTCCCAGTCGCGCAACCAGATCGCCTTCCCGCAACATAGTGGTTACCCGGTCTGCAACCTCTATCAGAATTAAATCGCCGGTTTCATGGCCCAGCGAGTCATTAATTCCCTTAAAGCCATCCAGGTCGAAAAACATCAGTACCAAATCTTCATCTGCACGGCGCGCTCTGGCCAATTCAAGGCGCAGGTTATCCATAACAAACTGCCGGTTTGGAAGCCCGGTAAGACTGTCGTAGTTAGCCAGCCTGGTCATGGTTTGCTGCTGTTCGATGAGCGTCTGGTTTTGCTCGTAGTTGATAGTGAGCTCGACTTCGATCATTTCCAGCAGATTATTGATGCTATTTCCCAGCTTACTTATTTCATTTTTGTGGCCGGTTTCATAACGCAGGGCATAATCCTTGGTTTCGTTCACCTGCTGTGTGAAGCGAGACAGCGAATACAATGGCCTGAGGAGACGGCTGAGGAAATACAGACTGATCCCGATTGTAACCAGCAAAATGACAAATACCAGGGGCATTGCCTGAAATAGCAGCGCCCGTTTGCTTCGAGTCACTGGCGTGGAGACATCGGTCACCACTTTCAGATAGCCCTTCAGCATCGCGGGCTCACCAATATAATGAATGCTTACTAAGTCATTATTTTCCGTGAAGAAGCCGGCAGGAGTCTGGGCTTCAAGCGCATTTTCCGTGACAGGAGACGTTGCTCTCTCCACGGCCTTACCATCTACCTGTACAAGTAACGTACCGTCATCATCATACACACTGGCACTGATGATATTGTCATACGCCTCAAGCTGCGCAAGGACTACGTTTAACTCGGCAAAGTTTACGCTATCTCCTTCCAGCACAACGGCCAGCTCATCTGTCAGATTCGTCGCAAGTGCATTCACATTGCCGCGAACCGCTTTGTGATATAAATCCTCATGCTCAGAAATAGCGAGCCACAGCACCATGGCTGTGGCAAAAAATACAGCGCTTGAAACAATAATTCCCAGCGGACTTTTAATTGATCGAAACACAGGCTACGAACCTATTTATTGTTGTAATTATGGCTGGCCCTGTGCACGCCCCTGATATCAGGTACTCGTGACGTCCAGCTTGGTTTTAATAAACTGACTGTGAGGCATATGCAGCAAATCAGCTATACGACGAATGGTGTGCTCCTCAATCGGCGCAATTTCTTTGTCTGCATATGCGACTTCCCAAAGGCTCTTTAGGATAGCGCGCTTTTCCTCGTTATCACACCGTTCATTTAATACCTGAGTAAACTGCACCATATCTACCGCTTCTTCTGCGGTTTCACGACCGTCCTCCATTAAAGCCTCAATCTGTTCGTCGGTTAAGTTGAAACGTGCATCCAGCATATCGCGATACGCCTTGAGCTCGCGTTCATCGGCGTGCCGGTCTGCACGAATAATTTCACTTAATAAGGCGGCTGTAGCCAGCTCGGTGGTTAATGCAGGTTGCGAGTCCTGCTCCGGCGCTTTGAGTAAATCGAGTACTTTTCTCAGCATAATATTACTGTCCGTTATCAGTCATTACCGATTGATAGCCTGTTCGGAGGCTTTTGGATTAGCCTTAATCGTTAGCTGCACGATTATTAGGGTTAATCATATCCTCTGACTACCCTGAAGCAAAAGCCGACATCCAAGAAGCAGAATAATATCGCCAGCGTTGTCTGTCGACGACCGTTCGCAAGTGATGCTGGTCGGTAATACAGAAGCAAGACAGATAAAGAAGCGGGTTACAATCGGAAGTGAAATAACATTCTCTTGGCGAAAACAGAAAAGCCAGCTTAAAGCGTCATGATTACGCAGGTTTTGCGCCCGCCATTTTCATGCCACACTTTCTGGCAAAGTTCTCGCAACAGCAGAAGCCCTCGGCCAAATGCGTTGTTAATGTCATCGATTTGTATGTTCTCGAACTCAAATCCATCCCCGGAATCCTCGACACCGATATAGAGTTCTCGCGCCTGGGGTTTATATTCGACAGAAACAGTTATGTGCCCCTGATCAAGTTCCGCAAGACCTGCCTCGCGTGCCATGTAATAGTCAACAAACCCTTCCGGCGACGATTTCAGGGAAGAGTCAATTTTCAAAAGTCCATGCTCTATCGCGTTATTCATCAGCTCCGTCAGGACGGTAAACAGGTCTGAGCGGATCCAGCCAAGTCCAGGCTGGCTATTGAGCATTTCAAGAATCGGCTCAATTACATTTTCCTGTTTGAGCGCGTGGGCCTGAAGTGTGCTGCTGATGGTAAAGGGAAACTGACTGATGAGCGATTCATCACGTAGCCCTAACAACGACTGGCAGGTAAAAATCACTACGGTGATATCATCGGCAGGGTTTTCACCTCCAAGATACTGCCGTGCTCTGTCGTAGAGAGAAGCCGCAGTAACATCTTCTGAGGCCAGAAACCATTCGGTGACGCCTTCCTCGTCAAGCATTTGTCCCTGGCTGTCGGTGATTTCCATAATACCGTCAGAATAGACCATCAATTGTTCGCCTTCAGCAGCTTCGTAGACGTCACAATGGCTTTCAAACTCGTTTTCTTCGAGGATCCCAAGCGCCATATGTCGTGGAGAGAAACGCCGCACCAGCCTGCCATCGGCGCTTTTTAACAGCATCGGCGGTAAGCCGCCATTCCAGATAGTAAACCGGTTCCCCTCGGTCGAAACTTCAACGATAGCGGCAGCAAAGAACATGTCTGTGGGTAGCAAATTAAGTAATGCATTATTCAGCGTAATTGCCATTTCCGCCACCGAGAGCCCTTTTCTCGCCATCGCCTGAAACGCGCGGGTAACCGGCAATGCACCTATCGCCGAGGCCAGCCCGTGTCCGGTGAAGTCGCCAACAAGAAAATACATTCCCCCTTTCGGGCTGCTTTCGCACAGAAAAACGTCACCATTAAAGTCTTCCGCTGGTGCCACTTTGAAATCGAAATACTGCTCGACGTCTTTACGATTAACCACAGCGTTACTGAAAATGTGATCGACAATATCGTGCTGATGCTCAACATTTGCCTGGTGAAAGCGCAACTCCTGGTTTTGTTGCTCAATGTGCTTACTGAGTGTGCGAATGCGTCCATGAGCACGGATTTTTGCAGCCAGAATGACTTTGTCAAAGGGCTTGGAAGCAAAGTCATCGCCCCCCACTTCCAGACAACGAACCAGACTTTCCTGATCCTCCAGTGAGGTGATAAAAATTATCGGAAGATAGGCTTCACCGGCCATTTCCTTTAAACGCGGCGCGACGTCGTAACCGCTAAGCCCTGGCATCATGACATCTAACAAGACAAGATCGGGGTCAATCTCTCTGGCGACGTCGAGGGCCCGCTCGCCGTTCTCAGCTTCATAGCAATCGTCATATCCCTGTTGCTCAAGCATGTGTTTAAGCAAGAAGCGATTTAGAGACTCGTCGTCAACAATAAGAATACGCACTATTGCGTGTCTCAGTTGATTTCAAATTTTTTGTCAAAGCGAGATATTCTCAGGATCCTGGCCACTTGTGGACGGCAGTGGGTGATACTGTAAGTAAACTGTCGCTCATTGAGCGATTTCTGCATATTCAACAACATGCCCAGTGCGGAACTGTCCATGTATTCAGTCTCGCTCAAATCAACTTCAATATGATTAATGTCTTCCGGCAAGTCCACGTAGGCCATACGGAAGTCCTGAACTTTACCAAAGTCAAATTTCTCGTCCAGCCTGATGATTAATCGCTTACCATCATCACTTACCTTGGTTCCAATACCCATCCATCTTCTCCGAATACTGCTGTATGTTCGCGCTCAATTACAGTGGTTGATGAAAATTCATTACCAAAACATGCCATCTCGGGCTGAGTTGGTAGTGTGTGCCCAGAGAAGTGTCAATTTCAATGGGTTTCTTCTAGTATATTAGTCTAGATTTTTACTAGCGGAAGTTGTTCCGGCGACCTTAGGATACAATTTAAACTTATGCAAAACTCAAATCTGGTCTACAGCACTGACGGCGGCAAAATTGAACAGGCGAAAGCCAAAGCAACCCGCTCTGTGAATAACGACGGCATTGTGTGCATTCACCGTGAAACCAAAGGCCGAAAAGGAAAAGGTGTCTCAATTGTTAAGGGGTTGGATAAGGAGCCCGCGGAGTTAAAAGCGCTGTGCAAAACCCTCAAACAGAAGTGTGGCTGCGGTGGGGCTGTGAAAGATGGCACGATTGAGGTACAGACTGATGATCGTGAAAAGCTGCGTAACCTGCTGCAAGATGCCGGCTTTACCGTTAAAATCGCGGGTGGGTAGGTCCTATCCCCTAATCATGTTGAAAATAGAAGAGTCTTAAAATGGAAAAGCTGTCGATTTCCGATTTACACATTGTGCTTATCGAACCCTCTGATACGCAGAGAAAAATAATAACTACGCTGCTGCTAAAGGAAAAAGTAAAAGAGATCGATCCTGTCAGCACCGTGGCAGAAGCTAAAGCGGCACTGCGCTCACATAGTGCAGACCTTATTGTCAGCGCTATGTACTTTGAAGACGGTACCGCGCTGGACTTACTAAAATACGTGAAAGAGTCGCCGGAGTTTGCCACGATACCGTTTATGCTGGTATCCAGTGAAAATCGTTTATCCAAGCTTGAAGAATTTAAGCAGGCCGGTGTGGCTGCCATTTTGCCAAAACCATTCGAGCCATTGCATCTTTCCCGAGCGCTGAATGCCAGTCTCGACTTAATTAATCACGATGAACTAGACCTGGAGCTGTTTGATGTTCAGGATGTTCGTGTGCTGCTGGTAGATGACAGCAAGCTGGCACGCAATCACATACGACGCGTACTGGAAGGCATGGGCCTGAAACGCATCAAAGAAGCGGAAAATGGTGCCATGGCGCTTACGCTGATTAAAGATGAAGCCTTCGACTTAGTTGTGACAGATTACAACATGCCGGAAATGGACGGGCGTGAGCTGTCTGAATTTATTCGCTTTAACCCGGAAACCACGCATATACCGATTATCATGGTGACGTCAGAATCTGCGGACAGTGCGCACATGGCAAACATCCAGCAGACCGGCGTAAATGCGTTATGTGACAAGCCGTTTGAGCCTAATGAAGTGCGTACCATGCTGGCAGCGCTGCTTGGAGAGTAGTAGCACAGTCACTTCCTGTTTAATCCAGACCCCGTAATAACAGAGAACACTGCCTACGTTCTCTGTTATTAGGGCGTCCTACCACAACGTTTTTATTTTGCAAATAGCACACACCGTTCTTTCCCAAACCAACGTGTAAAAATCGGTTGACAGATACCGCTATCAGACATAAAGTCTGGCCTATGAAAACGTATATTACTCACTCAGCAGCTTTCTTCTTTGCGTTTATGTCCTTAACGTAGGGAGGCTGGTTTGTGAGCAAAAAACCTCCCTCCCGGGAGGTTTTTTTTTGCCATTCAGGAGAGCCTAAAGATTATGTCTGACAATGCCCTTGCGCCGATTCGAGAGCGCATTACCGAACTGGACAGCGAACTACTGTCGCTTCTTGCAGAGCGCAGAAAACTGACTAACGAAGTGGCCGAAACCAAAATTAAACACCACATACCGGTTCGTGATATTAAACGTGAAGAGCAACTGCTTATCAGGCTGATTAAGGAAGGACAGAAAGTCGGACTGGATCCTCACTACGTCACCCAGTTGTTTCACGTTATTATTGAAGATTCAGTGCTTAACCAACAGGCTATGCTGGCGGAACGTGCTAACCCTGGCAGCGCCTTACCGTTAAACCGAGTGGCATTTTTAGGCGACAAAGGCTCTTATTCTTATCTGGCCACGCAGAAGTATTTTTCCCGGCGCCCGGGCGAGCTGCTTGAGATTGGCTGTCAGAGTTTCAGCGAAATCATACAGAAAGTGGAAAATACCGAAGCCGACTACGCGGTTTTACCTATTGAAAATACTACCTCAGGCAGTATTAATGAAGTTTACGACCAGTTGCAGCACACACAGTTAAGTATAATTGGCGAGCTCACCCACCCTATTCGCCACACCTTACTGGTCGCCAAAGATACCAGCATCGGCAAAATCAAAACGGTGTACGCCCACCCTCAGGTATTCACGCAGTGTAGTCACTTCCTGGCTGAGTTGGGTAGTATTGAAGTAAAAACCATGGACAGCACATCGTCAGCAATGCTGAAGGTGAGTGAATTACAACGCGATGATGTTGCAGCCATCGGCAGCGAAGCAGGCGGTAATCTGTATGGTTTACTCGCTATCAAATCGAATCTGGCTAACCAGAAAGAAAACCACTCACGGTTCATTGTTGTTGCCCGAGATCCTGTGATTGTCCCCCTGCAGGTACCGGCAAAAACGACTCTGGTGATGTCTACCGTGCAAAAGCCCGGCGCACTGGTTGAAGCGTTGTTAGTCCTGCGTGAGAACAGTATAAACATGACAAAACTGGAATCGCGACCGATTCCGGGTAATCCCTGGGAAGAAATGTTTTACATCGACGTAGAAGGCAATGTGCAGGATGGCCCAGTGCAAAAGGCGCTGGACTCACTTCGTGACATTACCCGTTATGTGAAGGTGTTGGGATGTTATCCGAGCGAGGAAATTAGCCCGACTAAGGTTGCAGCTGCCAGTGCGTTAACCAACTAAGAACTAGCCTGGCTGCGCGGCCATGGAATGTGGGTTTCCCTGAAATGAGGGGTCGTAACAATATACCTGATTACGGCCCTCGTTTTTGCTGCGATAGAGCGCTTCATCCGCACACGCATAGAGTTGGTCGAATTTATAGCCACACTGAGCGGTGTCCGTCACCCCAAAGCTGGCTGTAATGGTAAAGTCAGAACCAGTTGGGGAAGTATCAATCGCTTCAACCGCATGACGAAAACTCTCCGTCAGCGATTCCGCTTTATCAACGGTGCATCCGGGAAGCAACATGGCAAACTCTTCTCCGCCCATACGGCCCAAAATATCCTGCTTCCGGCACACGCGTTTAATCACCTGCGTCACTTCTACCAGTGCCCAGTCACCTGTCACATGGCCGTAGGAATCATTAATTCGTTTAAACAGATCGAGATCGAATACAACCAACGCCAGTGTCTGACTGGTTTTCTCATGATAACGCAGATTGGATTCTGCAAGCTCAGTAAAATAGTGGCGGTTTAAGATACCGGTCAGCTTGTCAGTTCTGGCTTGGCGGCGTAGTTCTTTGTGCATTTTACGATTCACTAATAGCCACACAATAACAAGTGCTCCTAACATCAGAAGCAAGGTAATGACCAGACGGCTGTTTTCCAGCTCTTTTGCACTGAGTGCGGCCTCCGTCTTTAGAAGAGAGTTTTCTTTATCCAGAAGCTTTATCTGAATCTCTCTTTCAAGAGCATCGTTTTTTGCTTGCTGTATGGCAAGTTGACGCGCTTTGGTTTCATCAAGACTAGCGAGCTTTGCAGAATGGAGCGCTTTCAGATACGTAATCGCTTTCTCTTTATCCCTAGTCTCATAATATTTTGCCAAAACATTTAACGCTTTAACCCTCGGCACCGAATGACTGGAATTGCTGGTTTTCTCAATTACTCTTTCAGCGGCCACAACTGCGGTATCAAAATTATTCATATCATAAGCGATTTCTGCTTCATCGGAATAATACCAAGCTTCAAGCAATGGATAACCGGTTATCTCAAGAAGCGGTTTTGTCACTCCGAGTAACTCTATTGCTGAAGCTGACTGCCCTGCATCATGCAATACTCTTGCTTGGTAAATGTTGAGAATTGCCTGTACGTTCACTTCACCTTCTTTCTTACAGTGCTTCGAATAGCTCTCAATTTTGCCAGGTTCCAGTTCGTGATTAAGGTTATATTTTGCTTCGACCAGTGTGTAATAGGCATAACAAATTGAGCGGGGATCTTCGGAGCTTGAAATGACTGATGAGGCGGCATTTATCGCTGCCTGATAATCTTCTATTTGATTATAAAAAATTGAAAGACGAGTCAGTGCCGCATTTCGTGATTCATCAGAAGCTTGGGGAAGTATTGACCATAACTGCTGTGCAACCTGATAACCTTTTGCTGCTTCTCTGTTAACGCCCAATAAATTTACGTATGAAGTAAGTATTTTCACACGCAGTTCAATATCTTCAGCAATAGCTAATGAGCTGATATAGGTTTCTGCTGCTTGGCTATATTGGCCTGTAATACCTAGTTTATAACCTTTTAAAAACAAATAATAAGCTGTCTGCGGCCTAGAGAAAGTGGCTTTTAAATCGTCTAGCTCATCAATTATGTCTGACAGTGCCGCGGGATCAACAGACTTGATATTATCGGCCTTTTGCAGTTGGCTATCTACATTAGAAGTCTGCTCAGCAGAAGCTACTGAGCAGATTAAAAAGAAAAGAGCCGGGAAAACACGACGTTTCAATGGCGAATTTCTTCCTCGTTTTTATCTTCACTTTCTTCTTCATCTTTCTCAGGCATTAACAAACACCAGATTTTTGACTGCTCGGTGTCTGACGAAGCCCCAGGAAATTGTTCCTGAAATATAACAGAAGCCTTATCGCGAAGCTTCGCATCGGCTCCCAGTTGTTCCAAAAGCTGTACCGCGGACATAACTACCCCCTCTCGTTTATTTTTTTACGTTATTTACTGCTAGTCGAGAGTACCACTGTACAAAAATTTTGTTAATACTTTATAAAATCGCTTTGCTTACTAATGAGTGCTTTGACTTGGATAATCAAACCTTTCATTTGTTCTGATACTTAGCCTTATTGCAAACAGCTTCAGCCGAATTTTCAAAGTTTCTCATTTCCGGTGTGACGAAACAGTAGCTTTTTCCCTCACCGACTGCAGGTGATTTATCTGGTGGAATTACCGTGTAACCAAGTTTCTTAACGAGACGCTCTGTCGCGTAGTGTGTTTTATCAAAAAAGGCCATCACCATCTTTAGATGCAATTTTATAAAGCCATAGTCTGTAAGCGCCCCCATTGCTTCGTTCGCAATACCTTTTTGGTTCGACTTAGGAGCTAACATGATCCCGATTTCGGCCACATCTTTTATATTGGGTTTCCATTTCAACATCAGAATCCCTAAAAACGTGTTATTCCCCTTTTCCTCTATTTTCCAAATTTTCTGGCTTAACTCATGCGACTTATTCTTATCCAGTGCGCGCTCAAAAAACCTTCTCGCCTGCGCGTAGCTAACAGGAGGCCCAATTTTTCGCATCACTTTCTTGTCTGTATATAAATGGCAGAAATCTTTCTCATCATCCATGGTTAAAAGTGAGCATCGAGTTCTTTTCGTCTCAAAGTTCATTGACTTGTAATTCATTTGAAATTGAGAAAGAGCCACTACCAAATAGCCTGTTACAGATGATTGAGTTAATCGTCATCCAGCCTATCCAGCATTCTTAATACATCGTGATCCCTGCGTTTACCCTCTGCAGGCGGGATCACCATTGTGGTGTGTTGGTGTATTTTCGCATCACCCAGATGTTTCAAGGGTAACCACTCAATACGCACGTCATCGATAGGAAGCACGGCGGCCTCGTAAAGTGCAACTTTGTGATCTGCAGGATAAAACGCCAGTAACGATTGCATAAGCAATTTACGGTACTTCTGGTGAGACTCGAATTCCTCATGCTTGCGATCACCGACCATACCCACTTGCCAGAGTATCAGCAGTGCGCTGGTGTCCAGGCACTTTTTATTCATAAGAAACTGATTGGCCTCATAATGAATACACCCGTGTGTTCCCGGATCCAGCCCCATATCGGCATATAAACAATCTTCTGCTGAAATCCCAGGCTCCATATGCGCCTGAAAACCTTCACTGCGGGCAAGGCTTATCACTTTGTGCGGCGCTAGCGCAAACACACCGGGGTGGCCATAAAACGCTCCCACCACGTTTTTGCCTGCCCGAACTTCCGTCATCATCGCCGAAACCATTTCTTTGTAAGTTTCCCGACGGTCTTTGCCGACCGCGTAAAAAGACTGGAGACTTCTGACCTCACTATTCATGGTCATTACCCATTCTTCTACATATTTGTCTGATAAACTGCAGAACACGATGTCAGCTTGTTCAATGTAACTTCTGGATAACGGGCAAATATGCGCTCCCAGCGTCATTCCTACACCTACGGCGACAAAACTTCCTTTCTTTTCCATATGTAATTCGTTTCCAGCAATTTTAACGTTAGTTTTCAGTCACCCACTCTATTGCGCCTGAAATGGTAAAACCAAGTCATGCTATCCCGCTATGAATCAGGATCCCCAGTGATATTACTCCCGCAAGGCCAACGCCACTGCATTGATAATATGGCCAGGCACATCCACTTTGTGTGCAAAATGTACGCAACCATTTTCACCGTCTTTGCGGTCAAAAATCGTATAGTAATTGTTGAGCAATGGCAGTCCAAGGATCATTTGATTCGGCCAGCCGTCAAGGCTGCAAAGCTTAAAAGTTGCCTGGTTTGGTGTTGGCGCATGAATTTGCCAGTATGTATCCGGCTTTAGCGTTAAGGTGACAGGCTGTCCGCCCTGCCCCTTGAGAATTAGGTGAATGTCCGGCCAGATCTCCAGTTTGAGCGTATTTAACGGTACTCCGACTTCCTCACCGGTAAAATTGCCGTAGGCTGCCAATAAAGGCTCAAAGCCGCTATGGTAAGAAGACAGCGCTTGCTTAACCGCGTCTAATACCGACGAGGGCATTACCAGCATTGAGGCCCCGCTATCCACAATACCATTGCTGACATAACTGCTCTGATGCTTTTTATCGAGCTCTGGCACCGTTATTTCCGGCAACTCTCCTACCCGAACGCCTGTGACTTTTACATTGTAATACTTGTCGTACAGCAGCGGCACTGAGTAAACTGGATCTCGATAAAGCTCAACGTGTTCAAATGGCTTTCCTAATATGCACAACCCATGATTCAAATGATGGCTTATCAAATCATCGACAGTCCGGTGCTTGTCGGTTTGAAATACGCTTGAGCGGTGAGTCAGCAAAGCAAACTGGTCGATTACCGCGCCAGTTTCTTCTAACTGCGTAAAATAAGGCGTGATAGCGGCCTTTGGAAGTTGATGTAACGCCTGAGAAAACGCTGACACCGTCTGAGCTTTTTCCTGCAAAATATAGGGGTAACTACTCAGGGGGCTTATTCCCTGTTCTGTGAGAATATCAGATACATCGAAGGCCTGATCCAGCGGCGTGAACGCAAGTCCCAATATGCCATCCGCTTGCAGAAAACTCTTTGCGCCAGCTTCGCAGGCGATCGCGAGCTCAACGTCATCCAATACCACACGGTGACCGGGCAATCCTACTGTAACACGGGTTTTTACAACCGGCCCATACCAGCCACCACTGCCATATTCGACACATTGTGCCAAGGAAGTGGGACTAAAATACTTGTCTTCATCTTTCTGGTAACAGGATTCTTTGATCGCGAGCACACTACTACCGGTATCCAGGATTACGTTTACCGGCCTTGTGGTTCCACTTATGGAAATCCTGGCTGTATAACCACCTTTTGCAAATACATTGGTTAACGGGACACGGAATGACTTCATTAACACCATCACTTTATTTCAATAGCAGAGTGATAATGCCACTAAGTCAATGAATTAACTACACCTTAAATCGTGCCACCAGATCTTTGGTCTGGGCAGCAATCTTAGCCAGTTCGGCCGCAGATTCGCTGCTGTGTCTGGCGCCAAGATCAATATCTGACGACATCTCTGAGATGCGGGTAACGTTTTCGCTGACACTTCTTGAGGTTACGTGCTGCTCTTCTGCTGCTGCCGCTACCGTATCCGCCAGCTCCTGTACTCGCACAATGGTCTCCGAGAGCTCGTTCATAGCGGTAGTAACAAGGTCTACCAGATGAATACCACCGTCTGCCGCCGTAGCGGCTTTTTCCATGGCTACCACTGACTTCTCTGATGATGCTGTCATCTTGCCAACTATGTTACCGATCTCTACGGTGTTTTCCTGTGAACGTGTAGCCAATGCTCTGACTTCGTCGGCAACAACCGAAAACCCTCTGCCTGCTTCGCCGGCGCGGGCTGCTTCGATGGCTGCATTGAGCGCCAACAAATTAGTCTGATCTGCGATACTGGTGATGACATTAAGCACTGCCGTGATTTGATTGACTTCATCTTTTAATGAGCCAATGACTTCACTGGAATCCCGGATCAGATGCACCAGTAGCTTAATGTTTTTAGCGGCAAGATCGGCACGCTCCATATTTTCCTTTAAGCTGGACAGGGCTTTCAGGCCACTGTCACGGGTATCAACAGTCGAACGGGCTACATCCTCAATAGACGCAGAGAGTTCCTCCACCGCACTTGCTGCAATGTGTGTTTCATCACGTTGCTGCGATGTGGTTTTAGTACTTTGCTCCGTGATAGCACTTAACTCTTCCGATGCAGATGCCAGTGAATCTGCATTATCTTTTACCGTCGATACAATTTCTCGAACCTGAGCCATGAACTGATTCAGCGGCAGGATTATCCGGTTTATCTCAGGAATGCGGGACGTCTCCAGTTGCACGGTTAAGTTACCATCGCCATGCGCCAGATCGGCACAGGCATCGCCCACCCTTTCTAAAGGACGAACCAGGCGGCGAGCAAGCCATAGCGCGATAAAGACAGCGACAATGACAACCACTGAGGTCTCGATGAGGGTTGAAACCAATAGTTTTTGGCCTAACTTCTTTGCCGGCTCAAGTGCTTCATCGACATCGATTTCCGCCAGTAAAGCATACGTGTAATCGCCTATTTCAACGGGTGCATAATATGAATAAACCGAGATATCCCGGTAATCTTTTAGTTCCATAAAACCGGACTCACCAGCCAGTGCTTTACGTGCTGCTTCACTTTTTACAGGCTGAATACCCACCGATGTGTCTGCATCCCGGATGACATCAACAACATCAGGATATTTTTTAGATAGCGCGGAAAAGTAGCCGTTTTTATCTTCAACAAAAAAGCGACTTTCGTTCACCAGAAAACCCTCCGGAGAAACCAGATAAGTTTCACCAGAATCGCCAAAACCACGCGCTTTCCATTCGTTATTGTGTGTAAGGATCCGGCTGATTTTGTCCAGCGGCATTTGGAAAATCAGCACCGCCTCCCGCTTACCATTAATTTCTATGGGAGATGCCAGAAACCCAGCCATCGCGTTATAAGAGGGAACATAAGTATCCAGTGTGCTGGCCGCAACTGCATTTGGATCTTTCAGCGCGGCTGCCGCCTTGAAAGCCTGACCTATGCCGGTTCCCGCATAAGGGCCTGTTTTCAGGCTGGTCGCAAAGTCCAGCTCTTTAAAGACGCTGTAAACAATGTTCCCGGTATCAATGTCGGCAATAAAAATATCGTAGTAACCAAACTGGTTCAGAAAGTCTCTTATTTCGCCATGATAGCGACGATGTGCAACTGCGTAGTCAGTCTGATTCGGGAGATCCGTAAGTTTATCTTTATTACCGATGGGGAACTCAGAGCCTGCTATAAAATCGTATTGCAGTTGTTTGCTTGTACTTGAAAGCGGCGATAGAAGCGCGCTGGGGTCACGATGTGCCTGCACATTACGCTTTTTATACAACGAGGCAAAATCCTCTGAATAATAGCGAGTCAGCGCTTGCTGTTGCTTAGTAGTGAGTGAGGCACGCTGTGACTCATAAACGGTAAAAGCCGGAATAAAGGCATCTGCGGCATTTTTTATTAACGATGACGACGACAGGTTACTCACCTGCGAGGAAATAAAATCAATATACTCAGTAATTGCTTCGCGAGTCTGAACGTTTTCGATTGTCAGTTTATCCAGACTTGCCGCTTCAAGTGCTGTTGTCGACTCACCCACTCCTACACGGTATGACACACCCGCGACGATGATGACTGAAATAGCAACCATTGGAATAATAGCTAACAACAGACGGTTCTTGAGCGTCATGATCTAATTGTCCTAAAGCGTCCCTTGAGGGAAGGTTAAAATTTGCAGGTTACGGGATTCCTGCAATCATAAAAGAACACTTTAGTCTAAATTAAGGAATAATAAATTGTACGGTGGTCTATTTTCTTAACATCTGGCCATCGTCTGCTTTGAGCAATAGTTGCTTGCTGTCAACCAGACACATTTTTGCGTAGTCTCCAAACCAGCCCCCGATCTCAAGAAACTGTTTGATAAAGGCTTTTTTATCTCCACGTTCCAGAATATCCAGCGCAACGCCAAAGCGTTCGTGAAAACGTCTCAGCAATGCCACGTTATCTGGATTGTTGAATATGATGTCTGCGTAGAGCTCAGGCGCCTGCGCAAAAAGCCTGCCAACCATCGCCAGTTCCAGGCGATAAATGGGCGAACTAAATACTGTCAGAGTGTCGAGATCCGGGTTTTCTCCTTTCAGGTGCGCACCGTAAACGAAGGTATTAAAGTGGCGCATAACCTGAATGTAGGCCATAGCCTGATCGTGTTCCTCAGCGCTACTCTCATGAATTGTCGCGCCCCATATACGCATCTGCTCAATCAACCACTGATAAGCATCAGGTGCCCTGCCATGGCACACCACAACCACCTGCTTAATCATGCCTGGCGCATCGGGGCCAAACATAGGATGGAGGCCGACAACGGGACCAGAGTGCGCCGCTAACATCGCCTTCAATGGCTTAGATTTAATACTGGTGATATCGGCCAGTACGCATTCTTCCGGCAACGCGGTTAGCTGAGAAATAACGGTTTCGGTGAGGGTAATGGGAACCGCCACAACTACCAGCGCCGCATTCGCAAGCACCCGCTCTGCATGGCCTGACTGCCAGTCATCTTTTTCAATGACATCAACGTCATAATCGCTGCGCTCGAAAAGACTGACAAATACACGTCCCAGTGCACCACGCCCCCCAATAACCACCACATTCCCCGTTTTCGGGTTAACGCCTTGATAGCGGTTGTTTTGCGTATGGTAAGAATCGCGCATGATCCTGCGCATGAGATCTTCAGCAAGATCAGGGGAAATGCCGGCCTGAATAGCCTGAGCCCGAAGTTTGTCAATTAATGCGACTTCACGCTCTGGCACGTAAACCGGCATACCAGTTTCGGCCTTAATTTCACCAACTTTGCTGGTAAGAGCTGAACGTTTAGCCAAAATGTCGATGAGCTGGGCATCCAGCTCATCAATGCCTGACCGTAATTCGGCCAGACGCTGCGACGAGTCCGTCATGATCGCACTGTTTTCCCTGTAGTCTTGTTGATATCAGGCAACATCAAAACGTTTATTTTGACGCAAGGGTAACACAGTAATCAGCTTATCCCGGGTTTGGGTAATCAAATTTTCGGTGGTTTGCCAGTCAATACAGCCATCGGTAATGGAAATGCCGTATTCCAGCTCGGCAGGCGATTTGCCATCCGCATTCTGGTTACCTGAATTGAGGTGGCTTTCCAGCATAACTCCGATAATAGACTGATTACCTTCAAGAATTTGATTCACTACATTCTGCGCGACCAATGGCTGGCGACGATAGTCTTTGCTTGAGTTGGCATGGCTGCAGTCTACAACCAGTCCTGCCGTAAGACCCGCATCCTGCAGTTCCAGTTCGCACTCAGACACACACACCGAATCGTAATTCGGCTGTTTGCCGCCCCGCAGAATAATGTGGCCATCGGGGTTACCGCTGGTGGCGATGATACTCACCTGGCCTTGCTTATTGATGCCCATAAAACGATGACCTGATGCCGCTGATTTTAACGCGTTAATAGCGATCCCCAGGCTACCGTCAGTGCCATTCTTGAACCCTACGGGCATAGACAATCCGCTGGCCATTTCACGGTGAGTCTGCGACTCCGACGTACGCGCTCCAATGGCGCTCCAACTGAACAATTCTGCAAGATATTGTGGGCTGATAGGGTCCAGCGCTTCGGTAGCAACCGGCAGCTCCAGCTCCGCCAGCCAAATCAGAAGCTCGCGGGCTTTACGTAAACCAGTTTCAATATCAAACGTGCCGTCTATGTGCGGATCGTTGATTAACCCTTTCCAACCGGTTGTTGTGCGCGGCTTTTCAAAGTACACCCGCATCACGATAAATAAGGTGTCTTTACAGGATTCATGCAGCTCTTTTAAACGCAACGCGTACTCTTTCGCTGCATCAATGTCGTGAATCGAACAGGGGCCACATACCACCAGCATGCGATGATCGCGGCGATGGATGATATCCGAGATGGTTTTTCTGGCTTGTGAAATGGCTTCCAGTGCCTTATCTGACACTGGCAGCTCCTGACTTAAACTTTCAGGCGTAACCAGCACATCTTCTGCGCTGATATGAACATTGTTTACGGTGTCCTTAATCATGATTTCTCTTATCTTTGACTGGCTTTAACGCGGTGAAAGTAACAAGGCAACATGTGTAATTATTTATTTACACCGCAAAAGCAATTAAAATTTACAACATGATTGACTTTTTACCAATAACAAATTGAAGGAGCAAGCTTTAGTGCATATTACCTTGATATAACCTATTCCCAAAGGTTTTCCTGAGGACAATTACTAAAGTATAGACGGGAAACGAATATCTTTTAAGCAGTGGTAAGGGTTTTGCTCTAATCTTGCTGCGCCGTGCACCTTGAAGCTACGGGGAGAACCATAACGCAGACAGTACTCAATGGTGAACAGCACAGGCTTTAAAGGATACGACCTTTTTTAAACAGGTTGGGACGCCACCCCCAATGCAGTGCACCTAATCGTAACAATACTGTTGTGGCAATAGCGCCGACGATACACCAGATATAAGAAACATCAACCGCAAACAACACCGCATATACCAGTCCGCCGGATAAGCATGCAGTAGCATAGAGATCGCCCCGCATCACCAGCGGGATCTCCCGGCAAATCACATCACGCATCAGGCCACCAAATATACCGGTTGTCATTCCCATTGTGATGGCAACAAGCATACTCGTTCCCTCTATCAGCGCCTTTTCAATACCAACGATATTGAATATGGCAAGCCCAATCGCATCCACCAGTAAGAAATAGTAATTGGAAATAGAAGGCAGATAGCGGATAAATGCTACGGTAGCGATAATCGCACCGTACGTCGCATACAGGAAATCCGGACTTTCAATCCAAAATATTGTCGTATTCAGCAATAAATCCCGTACGGTTCCCCCTCCCAATGCGGTCATTGAGGCAACCACTACGATGCCAAAGCCATTGATATTCTTTTCATGGCCCATCAGCGTTCCCGAGACCGCAAAAAATGCAGCTCCCAGTATATTCAGAAAATGAAAATATTCAGACGACATCCCTGCGCGTTTCCATAATTAAGCAGATACCTTCTTTATTCGGTAAAAGCCGTCGGTAAGATCGTATCGCATGGCGATTTGTACAGACAGCGACCACCTGCGTGTCCATTCGGGTTACACGAGCAATACTCGCTGAACTGTGTCAACTGCCGATAACTACGCTGTACACCGGATTAAGGGGAACCAGATGAGACTCTAAAAGAGGGGATGGCGGATAAGTTGCAGACACAAAAAAGCCCGCTGGAAGCGGGCTTTCGAAGTTAACGATAACGCAAGTATTAGTAATCTTAGTTAAGCTTTTCTTTGATACGTGCAGATTTACCTGAACGCTCACGAAGATAGTAAAGCTTAGCACGACGAACCGCACCACGACGTTTCACTTCAATAGAAGAGATGGCCGGGCTGTGTGTTTGGAAAACACGCTCAACGCCTTCGCCGCTAGAGATTTTACGAACTGTAAAAGACGAGTGAAGACCACGGTTACGCTTAGCGATAACAACACCTTCATATGCCTGAAGACGCTCTTTGTCACCTTCGGTAACGCGAACTTTAACACTCACTGTGTCACCTGGGCCGAACGCAGGAACATCAGTTTTTAACTGTGCTTGTTCAATTTTTTTGATGATATCTTGACTGACTTTGCTCATCATTTCCTCTCATCTAGTTAACTGTCATCTTGCCGCAACTGTGACTTGAATAATTCAAGTAACCGCTGTTGCTCCTCAGTCAGAGCTAGGTGGTTAAATAACTCAGGGCGACGCTGCCAGGTTCTTCCCAGCGATTGCATGTGTCGCCACTGCCTGATTTTCTCGTGATCACCGCTTAATAACACCTCAGGAACCGCCTGACCCTCGAGAACTTCCGGCCGCGTATAATGCGGACAATCCAGAAGCCCGTCAGTAAAAGAATCTTCAACTGCGGAAGCTTTGTGACCCAGTACACCAGGTACCAGTCTGGCAACCGCGTCCATCAGGACCATTGCCGGAAGCTCACCGCCGCTTAACACATAATCACCAATGGAGACTTCTTCATCCACATGGGCGTCGATTACGCGCTCATCGATTCCTTCATAACGTCCGCAAATTAAAATTGTGCGGTCAATCTCTGACAAGCGCTGTACGCCTGTCTGGTCCAGGGGCTTACCCTGTGGTGACAGATAAATCACCTTACTGTTTTCACCGCCAACCTGTTTGGCTGCGGCTATGGCGTCAGTTAAAGGCTTTACCATCATCAGCATGCCGGGGCCGCCCCCGTAAGGACGATCATCGACGGTGCGATGGCGGTCATGAGTAAAGTCACGTGGGTTAAAGGTATCTACACTGAGCAGACCTGATTTCACTGCCCGCCCCGTTACGCCCTGCTGGGTGAACGGTGCAAACATTTCCGGAAACAGGCTGACAATGCCAAACCATTTTTCCGCGGTCACTTAGAACCCCGGATCCCAGTCAACTGTAATGACCTTGCCTTCTTTATCTACCGATTGCACGACATCGTCGAACACAAACGGCAATAATCTTTCTTTCTGACCAAACGCGTCTTTTACATTTGCCCGTACCTGAAGTACGTCATTGGCACCTGTATTAAACACCTCTTTCACCACACCCAAGTCGTAACCTTGCGTAGTTACTACCTGCATGCCGGTGAGCTCACGCCAGTAATACCCTTCGTCACCTAAATCAGGCAACTGGTCAGCATCAATACAGATATCCAGGTTCTTGATGCGCTCGGCATCATCTCTGGAGTCAACACCTGTTATCTTTGCTACCAGGTTCTTACCGTTCGGTCGCCACTGGTCAATTTGGTATTCGTTATCATCACTGAGATTCCAGGGCTGATAATCGAAAATACCTTCCGGTGTTTCGGTATAGCTGTTGATTTTGACCCAACCTTTAACGCCATACGGCGCGCCAATTTTGCCAATTACTACTTTGTCAGACGCTTGACTCATCTATACCCACCAGTTGCACGCTGCTTATGCAGCTGCTTTTTTAGCTTCTTTTACCAAGCTAGTTACGCGCTCAGAAAGCGTCGCGCCATGACCAACCCAGTGCTCAATGCGCTCAAGATCTACACGCAGACGTTCTGCCTGACCTTGTGCTGTAGGGTTGAAGAAACCAACGTTTTCAATGAAACGACCGTTTCTTGCACGACGGCTATCAGCCACCACTAGTTGATAAAAAGGACGCTTTTTCGCGCCACCACGCTGTAAACGAATAGTAACCATAAATGCCTCAAACTCGTTGTAGCGTTACCGTTAACTTACCTTTCTGCTTGCGAACAAAAAATGAGCGCGAGGAGAAAGGCCGCGGAATTATACGGAAATGACAGGTGATTGCAAGCAGAATCAACAACAAAGGCGGTATGCAGAGTATGACTTCCGGAGTTTGTCATTGCTCACTACACAACTCACTACACAATCTGTTGTCGGCAGAGCCAATATACGATCAGATCACAGCAAGTCTTGTTGTTTTCCGACGGTTACAACCAACCCTTTTGCCGGGCAATTCGAGCTGCTTCAATGCGATTGCTGGCATTGAGTTTACTGGATGCACTGGACAAATAATTACGCACCGTACCCGGCGATAAGTGCATTTCACTTGCTATTTGCTCTGTTGGATAACCATCGGCAGCTAACTTGAGCGCCTTGCGTTCTTTATCACTTAACGGATCAGCTTCTTCCCAGGCGTCTACAATTAGCTCCGGAGCGACCATTTTACGTCCCTGCATCACCCGCCGGATTGCATTCGCCAGATCATCGCTTGGGGCATCTTTGAGCAAATAACCTCTAACCCCATAATCCATAGCACGGCGCAAATAGCCAGAACGAGCAAAAGTGGTCAGAATAATGACTTTGCAAGGCAGCGAAAGGTTTTGAATTTGCTGGGCTAGTTCCAGGCCTGACATTTCAGGCATTTCAATGTCGGTTAACAAAATATCAGGGTTGAGCTCGTCGCAAAGTTGCAAGGCTTGCTTGCCGTTGCTGGCTTTGCCAATGACCTGCATATCCGGCTCTAATTCTAACAGCGCAGATAATGCCCCCAGAAGCATACCTTGATCTTCGGCAATCAGAATGTTGATGGTTTTGTTCATAGTGGCACCGTCAGGATAATATTAAAGCCTTGCTTAGAATTCAGTGTGAGTTTGCCACCCAGTGGAGCCAGGCGTTCGCGCATGCCTTTCAAGCCATTTCCTTCAGGCCCCGCTTTACTACTGCCGTTATCTGCAATATGCATAGTCAGGATACGATCTGCTTCGTTAAGTGTAATCTGGCAGCGGGTTGCATTCGCATGCTTCACCAGATTAGTGATGGCTTCGCGAACAATAAAGCCGAGAGTTGTATCGATATTAGCAGGCAGGGTTGAATCAGGAATTGTGTAATCAAAGTCCACTTCCACCGAATTTAGCAGAGTTTTTGCGTTGGCTAATTCTGTGGCCAAATCCTTCTGGCGGTAACCGGTAACCGCTTCCCGCACTTCCGTCAGGGCACGGCGACTGATTTGTTCAAGTTCAGCAATTTCTTGTCGGGCTTTATCTGTATCGTGATCAAACAGCTTTTGAGCCAGTTGCGCTTTCATGGTGAGCATAGAGAAGGTGTGACCAATCAGATCGTGTAAGTCCCGGGCAATGCGTTCCCTCTCTGCGGTCGTCGCCAGTCGCTTTACCTCGTCCTGGGTAAGCTTTAACTGGGTATTCTTCTTCGCTATTTCTCGCTGAAAGACGTTTGCACCACCGATCATTATTGAAAAAATCAGCGCCGGAACATAAAAGTAGGCTGATAAGTCTCGCAGCCAGGCTAGCAGCACAATATAAGCCAGAATGACGCCGATGGTAGCCAGGCTCTGTTTCGGAGGCCCCGCATGTGCCGCAAATGCACTGGCGTATACGAAGAACACTCCTGCGCCCGGATTCACTAAGGTCAAGACGGAGCCAATCGCGCAGATGGCTGCTATGTAAAACAACGTTTGGAAACCTGTGGTCCAGTAGGCCCGAAAATAACAAGCCAGGAATAACAGCGTACCTATTGCCGAGACCCACACATGCCAGGCCGGAGGGTCGTAAAACGCAAAATGAACAAAATAAATCCCCAGATAGACCAGCCATAGATAGGGTAAGACCCCTTGGTCACTGTTGGCTGGCAACAATCGGTGATGCACCGATGTGGCCAGCGCATAAAAACGTTTAATCATGTTTACTCAAAATAAATATTATCGAGTGTAAAGTTAAAGTCTGGGGTGGCCTTACCGGCTGCCCAGCCAATCCCGGTGACACTTGCCCAATCAACACCACCAATGTCACTGAGGTTAATTGCCACCTGCCTACACTGCCCTGTTATGACAAAGCTGACATCACTGGGTCGCCCGGTTTGTGATGTTAAAACCATAAACCTGAATTCACCATCGGTACCTGCCACATCAAAGACTATACGCTTGAAATTGCTAAGATTATAGCCACCATCCATGGACTCTGAGAACATCAGGAAAACGCCGGACCATGGATAGGGAAACTGCTTTCCAATCGTACCGGTTACCGCAAGAGCACCGCTATTATCACAGCCTTGCGAAATGTGCGTAATCTCAGCAGTGGAATTTCCCTGCATCATCTGGTCGGTTGAGACAACAAACTGGCCGCCCAGTTGAGACGTAAGGTCATGGGTAAATCGGCTTACCAATCCGGAACTTGGCGTTTCACCCGTCACTTTTTGCGACGCAAAATAGGCCGTTGCCTGATAGCCATTTTTGACTATCCAGCGAATGTGCTGGGTGTGTTTAATGTCTTCTCTGGGATCGTTGTTAAGTACAATAAAGTCTGCCCGGGCACCGTGGCGTAAATGACCACGCTCGCCAATAGCAAACGTTGCATAGGGTAAGTAGGTAGCTGCGGTTAATGCGTCAGTGGGAGAGAGCCCGCTATCCACCAGCAAGGCCAACTCATCGTGGAGACTGACTCCATGGGCCGTACCTTGGTTTGGCGCATCGGTTCCGGCTAATACCGCAATACCTGCCACGTGCATTCTGCGGGTGTTCTCAATAGCGATCGCAAAGTAATCTTCCGCCACCCGGTCCGAGGCAATGTCGTTAGCAATAGTATGCTTAACATCAGCCGCCAGGTGAGTGCTGAAAACAGAATCCTCTATTAATGCCTGGCCCCGCCCTTCACCGGCAAGCGATGCCAGAATCGATAAGGTGGGAATTACGAACATATCCTGAGACTTCATCAGCGCAATGAGTTCGTCGCTCACCGGCGTACCACCGAAAGTATGCACCAAACCATCTGCACCGGCTCTGGCAGCATGCTCTGCCGACGTCAGATCCATAACATGGACCACTGCCAACGCTTCCTGGGCATGCGCTGCTCTGACAACAGCTGCCAGGGTGTCGTAGTCAATTGAGGTAAAGCGGCCTTTATGCCCGGCTTGACTGGCTGCAGCATCGTAGACAATTTTAATGTAGTCAGAACCTTCGGCCAGACGCGCAGCGACAAAGTCGTGGGCTTGATCCGAAGAACCTATTGTAGGAATCGATATACCGTACTCGGTGCCGTGACCACCAACACTGGTTACCAGTATACCGGAAGAAAACAAGTCCGCTTCCTCAGTGGCAGTCAGGCCAGAGCGCTGTGCTTTTTTCGCCAGAAAAAAACGGCTGTCGGAAAACATATCCAGTGTGGTAGTTACCCCAAACTGTAATGATTGTCGTAACGCTTTGCCCCACGAGTGGGTATGTGCATCAATCAAACCAGGGATTACAAAGCCACCTTGTCCGTCCACTATCGTGGCATCGGAAAGTGATGCAGGGCTCACTATCCGACCATTCTGGACTGCCAGGCTGGCGTGTTCATGCCATTGTTGGCCATCGAAGACGGTGACGTTGGTGAGATGGTAATTGCCGTTATCAGGTATGGTCAGACGGCTTTCATCGCCAGTCGCTTCTGGCTTGGGTGCAACCTCCGGTGTTGGCAATATACTAATAAAAAGGCCGATCAGTGCTAAGCTCGCAATAATAATGATAGAAAATCGCATGGTTTACTCCTTTTTAATGACGGTTGTCGATAGCGTTAAATTGCTTAACAGAGAGGCCCAGAAAGACCAGTGTGTAGGCTGCTAATGCGCCGACATGTAAATACCAGGGCGCGCCTGAATCATTGCCCTGAATAGCCAGTGCCAGTTGTGCCAGGTGGTAAGCAGGAAAGATATTGGCTGCGAGTTCGAGGGTTGAGGGAAACAACTGTATCGGTACCCACAATCCGGATAAAAACGCCATTGGCAGGTAAATCAGATTGACTACGGCTGGTGCGGCTTTGGCCGATACTGACAGGCCAATGAACAGCCCGATAGCACAGAAAGGCAAGGTACCGATAAGTACGGTAATAAGTGTAGAAACCCACTGTCCGCGGGTCATCACCACGCTGCCAAACGCAGCTCCCAAGGCAAACAGGCTAAGTATAATAACCAGTGCGAATAACATGGCTGTAATAATACGCGCCGCAAAATAGCTGCTTATTGGCATCGGGCTCACTCGCTTCAGACTTAAGATCCCTTTGTCTTTATCCGTGGCCACATCCGCACCAAAAGAAAATAATGCCGGGCCAATGGCGCCGAATACAGCGTAGGTGGCCATCATGTATGTCGCAGCGTGGCCGGGTTGACCACCCATGGCGTTAAACAACAGGCCAAAAAACACATAAAACATCACTGGGAAAGCGAGGCTTGGGATCACGAAGCCCGGAGTACGCAGTGTTTTTGTCAGCTCTGTCTGGGTTTCTAACTGCAAGATATGCCAGCGTTGAGTGAGTGACAACGGTGAAGGTTGCAACGTGTTCATTACGCTATCTCCTGAATATTTGCAGTACTTTCTGATGAAACAGTGGGTTGAGTGAGGTGTAAAAATGCATCTTCCAGCGATATACCTGACACCGTTAGATCCTGGGTTGATATGCCGGCTGTAAAAAGTGCCTTCAGATGGGTTTGCGGCGCAGATGAATACACTTCAATATAATCGCCGCGGTTTTGCACTTTGGTGTCTGGCAAGAGTTTTCGGATTTCCTCAGGCGAGACGTTACTGCGAAAGCGCACGCATTTCCCCCCCAGTTTTGCTTTGATCTGTTCGGGTACGCCCTGGGCCACAACCTGCCCTTTGGACAGCACGACAATTCTGTCGGACAACGCATCAGCTTCTTCCAGATAATGGGTCGTCAATAACACTGACGCGCCTTGAGCGGCTAATGCCCGTATGCAGCGCCAGAACTCACGTCGGGCTGTGGCATCCAGGCCAACGGTCGGCTCATCCAATATTACCAGGCGCGGATTACCGATAATGGCCATGGCAAATAACAAGCGCTGCTTTTGTCCACCGGACAGAGTTTGAACCTTTCGATGTTGCAGATCAGTTAACAACGCCGTATTTAGCACATCTTCAAGTACAATGCTATTTGGGTAATAGCTGGCAAATAACCGCAGTTGCTCAATAACCTTAACGTTATCGGGCAATGCGGCAGACTGCAGCATCACGCCCATTTGCTGCTTGGCAGCCCAGTGTCCGGCAGGATGGTCAAATACCCTGACCTGCCCGAAATCTGCCGTTAGCTGTCCCAACAACGTACCGATAGTGGTGGTTTTTCCTGCCCCGTTTTCCCCTAAAAGCGCCACCACTTCGTTAGGCTGAATGGATAACGACACATTTTTCAGGGCGTGCTCTTTACCAAAGTGTTTAGACACGTTACTAACAGTAACGAGCGGTTGATGGTCTGTAGGCATACTGTTTCTCCGTAGTGATGGAATCAGTATGCCGGGGGACGGTGAGATGGGTAATTAGCAAGTGTCATCACTTTTTTATGACATTTGTCACTTTTCGAGTTATCTCAAAGTAATAGCCTTGCCTCCCAATCGAAAAACCAGGAGCCATGGGTAAATTTGAAGAAAAATCAGACGGTAGTTTTCCACGCATAAATGCCGTCCCAGACAGTGATGACAGCGTCAGAAAGTAGCCTTTCTTTTATCTTTAGATTGCTAATCCGGTGGGCGACTACTCTGCAGCAGCGAAACTAGAGACTGCTGATGAACACTGAAAAAATTCAAACCTAAACATATTTAATTTGAGATTGCGCCGCCTACCTCTGAAGGTTTCCTGCTACACCCGATGATTAAACGCGTAAGGCCGAGCTGTAGTCGCAAATTACAATCTTTCCAGTGCGCCTTACCGTAAACTCTTCGACGAAACTTATTATGCTTTACACAAAAGGACATGCGGCTTTGGTACTCAAACAACCACAGGTGTCGACGACTACGGTAATACGTTGGTTAACCAGTTATCTATCGCCATACCAAATGCGGGTGGTAGGCGCTGTCGTGGCGCTGTTGATTGCCGCTGGCGCATGGTTGTTGCTTGGTCAGGGCGTGCGCTTTGCTGTCGACAGTGGCTTTATGGCGAACAACCCGGAAACACTGAATACTGCTGTCGTCGGTGTGCTGGCTATCTGTTTGCTGGCCAGTGTCGCCACCTACTGTCGCTTCTATCTGATGACGTGGCTGGGCGAACGCGTAAGTGCCGATATTCGTCAGCATGTCTTTGCTCATTTACTCACGCTGGCACCTGACTTTTACTCTACAACCCGCACCGGCGAAGTCATATCCCGATTTACCAGCGATACCACGGTACTGCAAACCGTTATCGGAATGAGTTTGTCTATGGCTATCCGCTCGGTAATTACGTTTACTGGTGCGCTGGTGTTGATGGCGATCACCAGTCCTTTGCTAACGCTATGTGTGTTACTGGCGGTGCCCGCTGTACTTTTACCCATACGCCTGCTGGCGCCGCAGGTCCGTCACTATGCCAGGCTGTCTCAGGACAAAGTGGCAGATATTGGTGCCAATGTTGACCAGAGCCTGCACGAAATTCGTACCGTGCAGGCTTACACTGCAGAATCTTTCGAGTCTCGTGCATTTTCTTCTCGCGTCGAGGCAGCAATGAATACCGCAAAGCGTCGTATTCATTATCGTTCTTTATTGATCGGTACCATCATGGCGTTAAGTCTGAGCGCAATTATCGTTATCGCCTGGATTGGCGCCAGACAGGTTTTCGAAGGAACAATGTCGATGGGCGAGCTGTCGGCGTTTCTGTTCTACGCCGTCATGGCAGGTGGGAGTGTGGCCACAATATCCGAAGTCATTGGCGAAGTGCAGCGCGGTGTAGGCGCCAGCGAACGATTAATTCAGTTGCTTAACAGCCATTCCGATATTAAAGAAGGGACGCACGTGTTGCCGGCTCGCAAATCGTCTCCACCGTCGTTGAGCTTCGAGCACATTCATTTTGCTTATGCAGATTCTCCTGCCCTGTTTCATGATTTGTCATTTACCATTGCCCCCGGTGAAACCGTTGCTCTGGTAGGTCCCAGCGGCGCGGGAAAATCGACTTTATTCCACCTGCTAATGCGTTTTTATCACCCTCAACGCGGGCAGATCCTGATAGACGGTACGTCAATCGCCGAGTGTACCCTGGCATCATTACGCCAACAAATCGCTATTGTTACCCAGGAACCGGTAGTATTTGCGACCACTGTGCTTGAGAACATTCGATACGGAACGCCCTTAGCGTCTGAAGACGATGTCAGGCGCGCCGCAAAAGCCGCCTTTGCTCATGAATTTATCGATCAGCTCCCTGACCGCTATTCAACAGAGCTTGGCGAACGTGGCGTGCGATTATCTGGCGGACAGCGTCAGCGCATTGCAATTGCCCGGGCCATTCTGGCTGATCGGCCGGTGTTACTTCTGGACGAAGCGACATCCGCTTTAGACGCAGCCAGTGAAAGGCGCGTTCAGGAAGCTCTGGACAAACTCATGCACGGACGCACAACAATAGTGATTGCTCACCGTCTGGCCACGGTTCAGCACGCCGACCGCATTATTGTAATGCAAGAAGGTGCGATAACCGGCACCGGTAAACACGACGAATTGCTGAAACACGATGCACTGTATCGGGAATACGCCGAGCTGCAGTTGTTAAGCTGACCCGTCTATGGTGCCATGCGTATAATAAAAAGTATGACAAATTGTGTCGCTTGTGGTCAGTGCCGCCGAGAACAACAAAAAAGTGGCCTTCCATTCTGACGTGCTAACCAGTTTTTACGGAAATAACAATGAAATTAAAGACGTGCCGCCACCTGGCAGCAGTAGTATTTTTTGCCGCCCTGTCCGGCTTTAGTTCACTTTCTTACGCCCAGTTTTTTGGCGATAATCAGGCCAAACTGGTTGTCACTGAACCTGTTCGCTTTCAAAACGAAATCAAGCAAGTTGAAGCAGTAGGAACCGCTGAGGCTGTGCGCTCTGTTATTTTGTATCCGGCAGTCTCTGATGAAGTTCTGGAAGTCAATTTTGTTCCTGGCCAGCAGGTTGAGGCAGGGAAAGTACTGATTCGTCTTGATGATCGCAAACAAAAGGTGGCGCTGGAGCGCGCAAAACTGCAGCTAAAAGATGCTGAGCGTACCTATAAGCGACTGGTGGAAAGTCTTGACCGAGGCGCCGTTCCGCAAAGCGAGCTGGATGTTGCTCAAACCACGCGCGACCTTGCCAAAGTAACAGTAGAAGATGCACAGGCCGATTTGGAAGACCGCTATATCGTAGCGCCATTTGACGGGGTGGTTGGGCTTACCGATGTTGAAGTGGGTGATCGTATTACCACGACAACAGCAGTAACCACACTCGACGACCGCAGCAAATTATATGTTAACTTCCGTGCACCAGAAGCCTCACTCCCCGTATTATTGAACGCTCCGGATGTCACTTTGGAGCCCTGGACGAACCGCAATACCACGCTTAAAGCAGAAATTGCTCAGCTTGACTCACGCATTAATGAAAGCGACAGAACACTGCGCGCCCGCGCTATTCTGGATAACACAGAAGATAACTTTCGTCCGGGTATGAGCTTCAGAGTAAACCTCTCAATTAACGGTGAACGTTACGCCGCCATTCCGGAAGCATCACTGCTTTGGGGAGCCACCGGCGCTTACTTGTGGAAAGCAGAAAACGGCAAGGCACAGCGAATTGATGTAAACGTACATCAACGCCTTCGGGGCACCATTTTGGTGACCGGTGACCTGCAGGATGGCGATATGCTGATCGCCGAAGGTATCCAGCGCCTGCGCAATGGTCAGGAAATCACAACCGAACTGGCGAGAGGCGTGGGTGATGAGTAATCAAACACCAGCTACCAGCGATCTTCCCTCACTGGCAATTCGACGCCCGGTTCTTATCGTTGTTCTGAATTTATTGATTGCAATTGCCGGACTTTCTGCCCTGTATGGTCTTGAAGTTCGTGAATTACCCGATGTAGATACCCCTACGGTTACCGTGACTGCCAACTATCCTGGCGCATCACCGGAGACTGTCGATGCGGAAGTTACCAGCCGTTTAGAAGGCGCTGTCGCGCGGGTAAGTGGCGTAAAGAATATATACGCGCAAAGTGAAGAGAACTCGGCGCGAGTGCGTGTAGAGTTCAGACCGGGCATTAACCTTGAAGATGCTGCGAATGAAACACGTGAGTCGGTCAGCCGTGTTCAGCGCGAACTTCCTGATGATGTCGAACAACTCGCTATTATTCGGGCTGATAATGACGCTCAGGCTGTCGTCAGTCTGGCGGTGTCCAGCTCGACGTTGGATATGGAAACACTCACTGAGCGGGTAGATACTGATTTAGCCCCGCTTTTTCTCAGTATTCCCGGCGTGGCCGATGTAAACCTGAGCGGCGACCGAGAACGAGTGTTGCGCGTATCTGTCGATCCGCTGCGACTGACCAGTTTCGGACTGTCTATAACGGATATTGCCGAAGTGCTGCGTCTTGCGCCTTTTGATGTGCCTGCTGGCAGTATTCAGTCTTCAGATCAGGCACTGATTGTGCGCGCCGATGCCACGTCAGTCACTGCTGAAGACGTGCAGCAAATTGTAGTTGCCGGCGACATTCGCATTGGCGATGTCGCCAGTGTGTATTTTGGTCCCGCGGATACCACCAGCGTGGTCAGGTTGGACGGTAAACCGGTTATCGGTCTTGGTGTGATTCGTCAGGCCAGCTCTAATACCATTGAAATTTCTGATGAAGTGTTGTCGATGGTCAGAGATCTCGATAAGCGTTTCACTGACATGGACATCGTAGTGACGTCCGATGATGCGGAATTTATCCGCGATTCGGTTCAGGAAGTTGTGATATCGCTGAGCCTTACCGTATTGCTAGTAGTATTTACCCTGTTGGTATTTATCGGCTCCTGGCGCGCAACCATTGTCCCTGCCCTGTCAATTCCGGTGTCACTTGCAGGTGCACTGGCTATCATTTGGGCACTTGGTTTCTCTATCAATATACTGACACTTTTGGCACTGGTACTGGCAACCGGCATGATTGTCGACGATGCCATTGTAGTATCAGAGAATATTCAGCGCCGTCGCGCGATGGGCCTTGGAGCCCGAGCCGCTGCCGTTATCGGCACCCGGGAAGTCTTTTTTGCGGTAGTTGCCACCACCGCCGTGCTTGCCTCAGTATTTATCCCTATCGCCTTTCTACCCTCAACTGCGGGCCGGTTGTTCCGTGAATTTGGCGGCGTACTTGCCGGCGCCGTGATCATTTCCTCCTTCGTAGCGTTGTCACTGGTTCCCGCACTCACCGCAAGACTTCCGCTGAAAAAACCGGGAGAAGGAAAACGCGATTTATTCGGAAAGACACTCGGCGCTGCCGGTTATAAGTGTCTGGGTGCATATCAGCGGTCTTTGGCGTGGTCCCTGAAATACAGTTGGTTAATTGTGCTGGGCAGTATTCTGGCGGCGGTGGGTGCCTACTTCACGGCCCAGAATATAGATAATGAGTTATTGCCAAGCGAAGACCGGGGCACAATCCGCATCTTCGCACGTGGCCCGGACGGCGCAGGTCTGAGTTTTATGGATCGTCAGGCGGAGAAAATGGAGGCGTTACTGATGCCCTATGTCGACAACGGCACAATCGACTCTATTTATACCGTTGTTGGTCAGTGGGATCCAAATATCGTCTTTATCACGGCGCCCTTGAAGCATTGGGATGAGCGCGAGAAATCACTGCAAGAAGTGGTTGAAGAAATTCGTCCCCAGTTGGAGTCAATTCCCGGCGCGCCGGGTAACGCATTCGGCGGAAACAGTCTGAATCTGCGTGGACAAGGCGGCGGGCTGGAACTGGCGCTGACGGGTGACACCTATGAGCGAATATTTGACGTGTCACAAGACTTCGCGCTGAAAATTGAAGAGGCGCTGCCTGAGCTTGGCCGCCCCCGCATTAGCTACGAACCTACCCAGCCTCAGCTCAGAGTCAACATTGACCGACGCCGGGCAGAAGAGCTGGGAGTACCGTTAAACGACATCTCCAGCACATTACGCGCCGCGGTGAACGGGTTTGATATTGCCGATCTGAACGTAGGCGATCAGGCCATTCCGATTATGTTACAAACCAATAACCGGAGTCAGAGTGACCCGTCTGACTTAACTGAGCTTTTTGTAAAATCGGTCGATGGTAATCTGGTTCCCCTCTCCAGTGTGGCATACATCAGTGAGGAAGGTGTCGCGGCTGAGCTTGAACGGCAGGCTCAGCGACGCGCGATAAAGCTTGAAATGGAACTGCCAGAGGATGTTGCACTCAGCGACGTAGTGGAAACCATTCGCGGCCTTGCAGACGACAATCTTCCGGACGGAATTGGCCTGGTGTTCCTTGGTGAGGCTCAAACTTTTGAAGAAACGTCTAATCAGGTCATGATGACTTACATTCTGGCATTTATTATTGTCTTGCTGGTACTTGCTGCACAGTTTGAAAGTGTAAACAGTGCCGTGGTGGTCATGCTTACTGTTCCCTTTGGTATTGCGGCTGCGGTTTACGCACTGTTTTTAACCGGTACAACAATCAATGTGTACTCGCAGATTGGGCTGGTGATGCTGATAGGTCTGCTGGCGAAAAACGCTATTTTGCTTATCGAATTTGCTGACCAGCTACGTGACAAAGGCTACAGCGTGTACGATGCCATCGTAGAAGCAGGTAAGGTACGTTTACGTCCTATTATGATGACACTGGTATCTACCATTCTGGGCGGCTTGCCACTCATCCTGTCAGCCGGTGCCGGGGCTGAATCGCGAAACGCCATTGGCTGGGTTGTCTTTGGCGGCCTGGGTATTGCGGTTATCTTTACCCTTTACCTGACCCCGGTGCTTTACCTCGCACTGGCCAGGTTTACCAAACCCCGTGCAGATGAAAGTCTGCGTCTTGAACGGGAAATGGAACAGGCTGAGCATCAACACAGCTAACCGTTGTGAATCAGGAGTAAGGTTATACCAAGCTCATTACACGAAAAAGCCCGGATTGCCGGGCTTTTTAATTCTGCGCGCTAACACAGCCTGTGGTCGTATTCGCTGTTAGAGGAAATCGGCCGGTTACCATCATACTGCTACCAGCATGTATGACGTGCAACGGTCAGTCCTCTTCTTAATTACTATCGCCTTTGCGCAGGCAATAGGTACTCACCGACATTTCCCTATGCGTTGCGCCCCCTGAAATATACTCATGACGACAACCGGAAGTTTGGCCTTCACTGATAGTGGCAGTGCTCTTGAGATCCTAAGCGCTGCTTTACGACGAAAAGGTATCGTTGCGTAATAAACTTCACTTTTTCGCAAAACTTTTTCCTAAGGCTATGCTTATAAACCTTACCCAAAAGAAAAAGGAGCCGACATGTTAGGTAAATCTTATCTGGTCGTTGCCAATCAGGCCGAAGCAAAAATTTTTCTCGAAAAAGACGGTGCCTCTGAGTTAGAACTGGTAACCACGTTGTCTAACGATGACGGACGCGCTACTGATACAAATCTGGTCACTGACAGACCCGGGGCCATCTCCGCGCCCAGTGGCGCCGTCCAGGGTGTCGATACCATGAGCAGGAAAGATGCAACCGAGACCGAAGCCGAACGTTTTGCCTCTACTGTTACCGACTGGCTGGATAACAAGCGTTGCGGGGAAAAGATTTATCACATCGACATCATCGCCGAACCCGGGTTTCTGGGTAAACTGCGCAACAATATGAGCAAACAGCTCACGAAATTGATTGGCTATACCATCAATAAAGATGTCGTGAATGCGGACAAATCACGCTGGCTTGCGGATTTAAAAAGTGCCGGACGCGGAACGGCGATTCAATAACCTCATTTAACCTGCTGAATTTACTTCCCTGTTACAGCTCCGGCGCTGCGTTTCCGTGGCCCTGAGTCTGTAACAACATCATCAAATAACAGACAGTAGCATTTACCTTTCGGGAATGCCCGTCAATGCATGGCACTCCTTGTCGTCGACAACGTAGTGGAAGGTAACACTATCCCGTCTACACCTTCCAGTTGTTAACAGCACTTCCTCACTCTTATCAGTTTTTTATAAGCTTTACGGAAACACTTCGCCTGCGTTATTCGCCCCCTATTTACACAAGGTGTCTGGCAACGTCACAAAACATACGATATGCTACACTTTATTACCATTTACTACATTAAAATTATGGGTATCGTAAAAATCTCCGATGAGCTTCACGAAGAAGTTAGAAAAAATAGTGCAGTGATGGAACGCTCGATTAATTCTCAGGCTGAATTCTGGATGAAAATCGGGCGGCTTGCAGAACAGAACCCCACCCTAACCTATGAACAAATCCTTAAACGGGAAATGCAAAACAATAATATTTCTACTGTCAGGTTAGTCAGTGAGTAACGTTATTATCAAAACGCCGGATGAAGTGGCGTTGATGCGCACGGCAGGTCAGTTGCTCGCGTCTGTATTTGCTGCACTGGATAACGTTATCAGCGAAGGCATGACCACACTTGATATAGACAGCTTTGTAGAAGACTACATTGTAAACAAGCTATCAGCCCGCCCTGCCAGCAAAGGCCAATATGGGTATCAATATGTGCTCAATGCCTCTGTTAACGACGTGGTCTGTCATGGTGTTCCCGCCGCTACCGCCAAACTGAAAGCCGGCGATATTGTCAACATCGATATTACCCTGGAGAAAAACGGGTATATTGCGGACAGCAGCAAAATGTACGAAATTGGACAGGTATCGCCGCTTGCCAGACAATTAGTCGCCACCAGCTACCAGTGCATGTGGGCAGGGATCCGCACCGTCAAACCCGGCGCTACACTGGGTGACGTGGGTTATGCTATTTCCCGCCTTGCCAGACAACATGGCTACAGTGTGGTAAGAGATTATTGTGGCCACGGTATTGGCAGAGAGATGCACGAAGCGCCCGAGGTGCTCCACTACGGCAGCAAGGGGGAAGGACTGGTCCTGAAAGAAGGCATGGTATTTACTATCGAACCGATGATAAACCAGGGAACGCACAAGACGAAACTTAAAAAGGATGGCTGGACTGTGATAACCCGCGACAAGAAACTCTCTTCACAATGGGAACACACCGTGGCAGTGACAAAAGAAGGTTATGACGTCCTTACCCTGCGCGAAGAAGAGTGCCAGAAATAATCTCAGCTCTTTTATCACGCAGAGTAAAACGCGACGTGTTATTCGTGGCGTTGAGCCTCCGCCATAAAATCTGTTAATTTCGTCATCATAGTGTTGTAGTAAGGGTTAAAAGTAAGCCTCGCATACACCTTCCCTTCTTCGGTGAGCCCCCAGGGCCCAAACCATACGGGCTCGCCATTTTCACATGCCTGCGTTTTTTCATCTGACTGGCCATTATCGCAAATCCGTAATCTGCCCTTGGTTCCGTACAATACGTTTCCGGGACTAAACAATACTGCCATATGAGACGACGCACCTATTCGCTGATCGGGCACCTGCATTGTATAACCAGTAATATCTGGATAATCCGGCGCCTTTTCGCCCAGCCACATCAATGTTTTTGTTTTGGTATCAAAACTGTCATTAAAGTACGTTGCAACCCGCTGCACATCAACTACGCTGTCCTGTTCCGCCACAACCATAAACACCGGCAACGAGAGCGCACTTTCTTCAAATGCATCAGACAGCGCCTCTACGCTCCGCTGATAGGCGGCAAAGCCTGTCATGGCAACCGAATTGTAGCGCGTAGGATTATCCTCGGGTTCAAGGTTTGGCCAGGGATAAATACCAGTAATATAGGGAGCGAAGCGGGTTGCGAAAAAGTTCGATTCGTAGGCGGGAGAGAACAACAGCAGACCAGCAATGTCATCCCGGGAATGGGCTGCCAGCGTGACCAGGTTAGCTCCGGTCGAAAAACCACCAAGAAATAATGTTTTTACGTCCTGGGCGAATAATGAAATGTGGTAAGAAGTGACGCGTTTCCACAGCGTAAAGTCAGCATTTAACATGTCTCCGGGCTTAGAGCCATGACCGGGGAGCAGGATGGTTCTTACCTGATAACCGCTGGCACACAGGTCGCGGGCAATATCGTGAAAAAAGTATGGTGAGTCACCCAGACCATGCACCAACAACACCCCTACAGAGTTGCTTTCCCCGCATGAGTACGGCGTATTCAGCTCCACCTCCCATGAGGCATTTTCTGTTACCGGCAGTCTGTGCCGGGACAACCATTGAAACGTAGCCTGCTGATATTCTGGAAAACTGTTAAGTTGATATGGCGGCATTGACGTCGCCCGCTCGAAACGCGGAGACTGTACCTGCTGGCACGCACTCAGGGCCAACAGAACGAGAAAGACACACAAACTACGCATGGCGTTCCTTTTACAATATTCGTGTAATGAATTTACCATGCGTGATGAAAAATAAAACAGCCTGTGCGGTGATTATGCTCCTACAGACGCCGGTCCACCGGTGTGATGCATACCACTAACCAAGGCCTTTGCCAGCAGCTTATGTGTCAGCAACGACAACAATTCGGTTTCTTCCTCACAGCGATCCCCGTCTACACCGGTAATTGCCATAGCCACTTCCATTGCCTTATCGGCATCAAACAATAAATCCTGCTTCAACGCTTTCAGATAAGTTTGCGCATCGCCGGTATCCAGTGCTTTACGGGTTTGGTATATCGCATCATTAAAAAAGGCGTCACGGCTAATTGGACTTTGCCAATCCAGTGACTCCAAGATGTCTTCAAGATAATCCTGTTCGGACAACGTCACCATTCCATCTACCTGGTATAGCAACACCGCCAGTCTGATTAGTGCCTCATTGAAAGACTGCTTCGGGGTATTAAACATCAGAGGTTCTCCTATGCGCTGTACGCGTCAGCGCTACTACTACTGACCTGCTCTCCTGCCTGGCCAGAAAACGACAATTCTGCCACCCTAATCTCAATTGGTGACAAGCGTATTACGCGAGTTTTTTAAATAAGTTCACCCGCGTTAATGAATTGTTAATTATAGTTCCTTTGCCGTGATTCCCAACCCTTTTATACTGACTTTTTTACTATACGATTCCGGAGATTGCAAAAGGCATTTGGAAAACCGGCATTTAGCATGTCATGCGATACGCAAAGACCAGACACACGCCATCGCAATGTTGTAAGCACAACCACCAGCATCAGCGAAAAAGCGGCAAAGAAAAGGGTATGAATACTAGTGTTGTGCGATGACTCGCAAAGTAAGGGCGCAAGCGACCGACGTGCTCGCCAGTTGGAGAGGCTTTCCCTTGCCACACGTGTGCCTTTTCTGCGATAACAGCAGCGAATACGGTATTGTATTGCGCGAATATTCCAAAGCACAACCTCGCCCGGCCTCGGGCGGGACTCGCTACACGCGTTGGTTTACCAAAGCGTCTGCGTTAACGGAGCCCCAAAGTGATGTCGTTGATATAAAAGTTGCCATTAAAAACCACATCTTCCTGGCCGTGCGGATCGAGTGCGAAAAACTGTTTATCGGCATCATCAAGAGACTGATAATTGCCGATAACCTGGTATATCCATACCTCGGGATCAAACTCCATCGCGTGTGCAGCATAGTAGGTCAATGCAGATTGCGGCTGACCGCTATCAATCACATCGCAGAAATAATCATCGACTGCCTGTTGCAGCGGATCGCTTTCCAGCGACACAGTATCCTGTTCGGACACGTCGATATCCTGTGAGGAGGACGTTTCTTCTGCTTGCTGCTTGCGGCGATGTACGTGGGTTAACGACGCAACAATTTCCTGCAATTCGGCTTCCTGACTGACGTTATTTACATCTGCTGCGGCCGGACTGAGCAGGCCTGCCGCCTGATTAAATAACACCGGTACGTTTGTCAGGTTGGGATAATTTCCCGGCACGAAATCCGGTTGTTGCTCCATGTGCAGCAGATACCCTTTAAGCAGGCGCGTACGCCCCTGAAACTCACGGAAACGCCCCAGCAGATCCAGCAACCGTGCCTGTGCCACCGACAATTCCTGCGCAGCCCGCGAGAAACTTTGCTGTAGCGATACCACCAGTAGATGACGCAGCTCGCGGTTGCTCCCGGCAATCTCACTTAGCTCATCAAACCGGAAACACTCAAGTTGATACAGCAGCTCTGTTACCTGCCCCTGCGCCAGCTCATTCTCCCGGATTTTGGCTTCAACCGATGACACATAGCCGAATTCATTATTGATACGGCTAAACATCACCCGCACGCTGTTGCTCAACGATTCTGCCAGTTGATATACATGCTCGGTTAAGTCTGACATGTGTGCGGCAGACTCGCTGTAGCGACCGTAATGCAGTGCTTCTTTATAATGCTCTGCGAGCGTTTTTAAGCTCGCCAGGGCCGCGCCAATATTCGCATTAATGGTGCGATTGCGCTCGTCCTGCAAACTGCCTTCAAGCAACGTACGCACTGCCCCTTTCAGTCGCAGCTCACTTTGTGGATCCGGTCGCCATAACACGCCCAGCTGCACCAGTTGCTCAAGCACTTTGGGGCTGTGATCGCGCTCGTTCACCGTGCCGTTAACATACGCCTGCATTATCAGTTCACTGTGACGTCCCAGCGCGTTGAGCAGCTTGGTGCCAGCCTGAATAAGCACCTGACTCATAGCAAACTACCCTGCTGAATGGCCGCCTCAGCCTGCTCGGATAACGACAACGACTCGGTCTCATCAATAAAGCGAATCATTTCATACAGGTGTTCAACCTTACCGGTTGCCAGATAAATCTGTTTTTCCGGGTTTGGCTTAAGCAGATACCCTAAGTCGGTTAACCGTTTAAATACCTGCTTTAGCTGGCCATCAAGATTCACACTGGTTGAGCCGAACAAACGGTAGCGGGAAATTTTCTCCAGCTGTTCAGCATATGCGGGGGTATCTTCAATGGTACTTTGCAACTCATTAAGGCGGATCGCGTTGCCCATGGTCACCGGTAAATCTGACTCGCTGGCCTGCTGCACCAGCAATAACCACTCGACCAGCGGCACCAGACTGGACGCCGTCTCCTGAAACTGTTGCATCAGAATTTTTCGCTCACTATCGCCTAACGTGAGATACGCGGCAAAAAACACATCGCCATCGGCGGTAGTTGCCAGTGTGCGGTTCAACAGGTTTAAGTGGGGTTCAAGTAGTTGAGCATTATCGCGGCTTTTCAGAAAACGCCAGGCGTCTTCATCACTGACCTGGCAAATGAACTCACCCTGCAAAAGTTTGCTGACCACACGGCCTTGTTCCGTCATCATGCCGAAGCCTCCTCTTGTCCACGACGTGCTTTTAATCGCTCAGCAATAATACTGGCCTTAGGCTGCACTACCTGCAGTTTGCGGGTCACCTTGTCTATCAGATAACGGTTTTCGAAAAGCGTCAGTACTTCTGATTCTGGGTTCGGGAACGCCCCTACCACACTGATATTGTTATTTTGACAGGCGTCGAAAATCTTCTTCACGTTGCTTTGGTGAAGCGTACCCAACTCGTCAATGGGCCAGTGAATTGTGGCATCCGTTTCACCACGAAGCAGGCGGGTAAATGCCAGCAGAAACTTACATAAAATCAAATAAGCCATACCATGACTGGAGGATTCATTAAGCTGACGATCGGTCCGGATAACCAGATCACTGTTGCCTTCACGCAGGTGAAGTTCAATATCCAGCAGCTTGCTGATCCCGCCACTTAATGCCGCACGCCCCAGAATATCGAGTACTTTACGCATGCTCAGACCATAATCTTCATCAGGCAGTTCGTTGGCCCCGCCTTCCATCCAGGCTTCGTAGTGTTTGCGGAATTGCTCCAGTTCCGGCCAAAACTCCAGTTCACTAATGCGCGAACGAATTTTAACGGCAGAATCTGATACCCCATCCAGGAACAGCTCGCCATCGACTTCTTTGGTGATACGGCGGCTTTGCGACACAATGCGTTTATCAATATCGGCCAGTACAAAGTAATACTGGTTCAGGTCCGCGCCAAAAATCCGGCCCTGCTCGCGCAAGCCCTGCAATTTCTGCGGCACGATCACATTCAGCAACTGTGACAGGTGCGATACCATGCGGCGGTGATCGATGCCTTTTACGCCGTGGGCATTAATAACCGCACACTCTTCACGGGCACGCTCCCAGGTATCGGATAAGCCGGTGCCAGCCTGCGCGGCGATAAGTTGGTCAAAGCGCTCCACATAAGCACGAACATCGCTTAACAGATTATCACGCTCCTGCAACAGACTCTGCGCTTCAGACAGTCGCTGAGAAATGCTGGCATCTTCGAACTTAGCATCATTGTCGTCTTTCACCCGCAGGTTTAGTTTTGCAAGGGCTTTACTTAGCGACTGTACCTGTTCGAGCTGCTCGCTGGCGGTCTTCAAAGAAGACTCCAGTGTAACCTGCTGGTCTTTCAGTTTCTCACGGGCTTCTTTATACGCCGACTGCTTTTGCGCCAGGGAACGTTCGGCCTCACCAAGCGCTTTACGCGCCTTCGCAAGGGCGTTTTGCCAGGTAACTTTGTGACCGTTGAAAACCGTTTCGTACCAACGTGCATAATCGCTGACCTTGTGACGCTGCGATTCGGTTTTGTAGATGTCGTCTTTGAGCACCTTGATGCGTTTTTTGAGCTGCCCAATTTCATCTACATCTACGCCACGGTTATTCAGCTCATCTTCCAGCCATTGCTCCATTTCTTTGCGATCTTTGGCGGCTGCGTCGCGGGCTTTTTTCATATCAGCATCAAGCTGCGATATCCGTGCATCGGTATCGGCAATGAGCTGTTGCCAGTGGAAGCTGTGCTCAGTTTCTGATTCGCGTTGCTGGTCTTTCATGTCATCGCGGTCAAGCTCAAACTGCGCCTTACACTGCTTTTGCGCCTGCTGGTTTGCTTCCAGACGGGATTTCGCTTTTTGCTTACGTGAAGATAAGGCCGCCTGGTATTCGCTGAGCACGCTGTCTCTGTCCTGCTGTGCGCGCTTGCGGCTGGCTTCGGCACTTTTCACGGCGTTGTCTTTTTGCGTCATCGCCAACTCAGCGTTGCGCACATCTTCATTGGCTTTTGCCAGCGTTGTCTCACATTCATTTTGCGCTGCCAGCGCCTGTGACAGAGCCTCTTCAGCTTCCGACAATGAGTGCTTCAGAGATTGTTCGGTATGCGCGTAATCTGGCGTATCAATGGCAGCAAGTGCCAACTTAAGGCCATAAAAGCTGTCGCCCTCGCCCGTGGTGGGTGTCAGGTCTGTTCGCTCCAGCAATTCCGGGCGCAGCACCTTACCCAGACTGGACTCCCAATCATCGACATTGGCACGTAAAAATTCCAGTAACGAGCCCTGCCCCGGATAAAGTAACGCTCTGACCTTATCCACCGCCTTTTCTTCGCGCTGATATGCCTGTCGCGCCTTATCCAGCGCCGTCGAGGCTTCCTGCCTTACCTGCACCGCTTTGCTGTGACGCTGCTGCGCCTGACGATACTCAGTTCGTGCTGCGTCTTCCGTCACAGACGCTTCTTTAATTGTGGCATCCAGCAGATCAAGCTGCGATTGCTCAAATTCGTTGTAACCCGCGTTTGCCAGCGACGCTTTCAGCTCGGCTTCGGTGACTTTCAGATCGCTAAGCTGCGACTGATGCGTGGCGTTAAGCTCCTGTATCTGCTGTGAAAAGTCATCACGAATCGCTTGCAGTGCATCACGCTCTTTCTGTTGCTGTTCGCTGCGTTTGTCAGCCGCTTCCTGCCGTGAGGCTGACAGTTGCTCCAGCGTCAGGCTAAGCTTCTCGCCCAGTTCAGCCATACGACGGTTAAATGCCGACTCGATGTCCTGGTGTTTTTCGGTGAGCAACTGATAGCGACTGGACGTCATTTCCAGTTCGTTTTGCCACTGCGGCAGGTTGGCGACATCGTCTTTAAGCTGTTCAATATTCTGCTGTTGCCAGTTGTCGAATTCACGTTCAACAGCATCCAGCTCACTGGTGTACTTATCTACGTCTGCGCGCGCAGACGACACGATTTGATTCAGCTCATCACGGCTATCGTGCCACAACAGCTCATTTTGTTTACGCTGAAACTGGTTTTCCTCAAGTTCATTACCTAACGTCTCTGTTTTGGCCGAGAGTTGTGTTTTATCCAGTTCGAATTGCTTTTTCAGGCCGCCGAGGGTTTGCTCTGAGGTGGTCAGCGCCATGTCCGCCTGTTCCAGCTTGGAAAACTCAGGGCGGATCTGATCGAATTGTTTAATCAAATGACATTCGCGGATCCAGTCGTCCACGCGGTTCCGGCTAAGGCTTGAAGTAGGCGGCTGCACCCCATCTTCTTCCAGAATGGCGGCAATCATGGCCTTAATGGTTTCCATCTTGCCTTCTTTCGAGTGCACCGCTTTCGCCAGCTTTTCGATATGACGCATATGCTGACTCGGCGTACACAAGCTGAATACTTTTGCGTAGCCGAGCAACTCGCGTGCATTACTGCTCTGGTTTAGCACGCCCTGATCGTTCTGCATTACGGCACGAAAATCTTTCGTCGTCAGCAAACTGGTTACCAGTACATTGTTCCGTTTCATCGCCCGGGCGAGTTCTGCACTGCTGGTGCTGCTGAATTTACCGCTTTTCTGTTTGAACAGGTAATCCTCAATGTCGAACGGCTTGCCAACTAAACGATAGTTAACACCAGTGCCGTTGGAAGTCAGTACCGCCTGACAGAGATCGCCTTCGGCGCGGGTATATTCGTAAATGATAAAACTGGATTGCCGTGGCAGATACCAGCGCTCGAAACTGTCGCGGGTAGCAGGTACCACCCGGCTTGGATATTCACCGTAAAAAACCGGAATAAGGCGCTGAAGCGTCGTTTTACCTGACGCATTGGTACCACAAATATTGGTGTGTCCATCCAGCTTGAGTTCGACCACGCCCGGCAAGTGGGTGTCGATTAGAATAATGCGTTTTAAGCCGGCCATATAAATCCTGTGTCGGTTAATACTGGTTAAATGTCGCCTTCTGCAAGAAGCTGAGAGCGCGACACCACGGGGCATTTAGTGTAAGTTATTGATTCTCGGCATCGCTTGCCTGCCCGCGTTTGCGTAGCCGACCAGTGTATTATGAATTGGTGATTTTGCACAGTCATGGCGGGCCCTTTAGAGGGCTTTGACGTATTGATTGCGCATTATTTCGCCAGCAGTTTTTAGCGACGGGTTCCCGGTGCCAGATGGGCATTCTCTATCTGTTCAAGGGCGTCGAGATTTTGCAGCGCCAACTGACAGCCCTGGCCTGTTATCTTCGCCCCTATGGAACAATCTACCTGCCAGTACCGTAACAGATACGCCGCCAGGGCAGCCCGCACGGTGAGCACCTTTCGCCCTTTTTCCATGCCATAGTCCAGCTCAATCGCTTCGCTGTGCTCCAGTGATGGGTGAGGAATGAGAGTAAGCGAGACGGTTCGCTGCCAGGCGCTATCCTGCTCAGCCAGCTCTTTATGTGCCAGTTGCCGCGATACCGGTTCAATGTCCGTAAATCGGGTGCAAACGAAATCCCGGAAAGTGTCAGTCTCCACATCAAACGCGCGCACATGCCAGCGGTGCCCGTTGTTTACAATGGCGTGTGGCACTATAAGGCGGTATTTGCCACCCGATGTCACGCTTACATAATGCACATTGACAGGGTACCGGTTGTGAATGGCGCGGGTCAGACCGGCAATGATTTCCGCTTTAGGATGAATGAGGTTCACCGCATTTACACAGTGAGATGATGGTGTTACCGCGGTGGCAATCCCGTCACCAAACCCCATACTCAGGCTGTTTAATATGACTTCAGGGTTGTGCGAGAATACGGCTTTAAATGCTGGGGTACGTCGGTAGCGTTTGGCGTGATGGTCAAGTGTCAGGTTGTCAGGCGCAAGAGATTTATAAGCAGAAAAGTCCCGGGTGCTGGCAGCCAGGCCGGTGGCAAATCTGTCAATAAGTTCCTGTCTGCTAACGTGCCCGAAGTATTGCAAACTGAAATCGATAAACGCGAGGCGTTCTCGCTGAGCATGCGGTAACGCATCCCTTTCCCGTGTGACATCAATCATTGTATATGTAGACCCTGACTAAGATTATCATCATAATGATGGCATCATTATGATGATGTCAAGGGGTGTTATTTGGTGGCTCTCCATCTTTTACCAACGCGCCAGGGTTGTCATCAATGCGTTGCCAGAACGCCTGTTGATTAACATAATCTTCATCTATAAGGACATCATCTAACGCCGAGTTTATTAGCGAGACAGCGCGTGCGCCCCAGGCGTTCTTAGTGCATCCTATCGCGCCAGGTACCGGATTATTGCCTAACTCGGTCGTGGGAAAGTACTGCAGACCTCTGGACGGTTGAGACAAGCGGTAGTAGCGGAGGATTGTGGGGTATTCAAGCGTGTAGTCCAGCCGGTTCATTACTATTTGTTCTAATATCCTCACCGTGGCGGTTTGACCACTCAATTTAAAGAAAAAAGGATTATCGGCATATTCATCAACAACACGTTGTAAGGCGGGAGGATAAGCTCTGGCCGCAGGACGACCAAAACGCAGTTGTGGGTCTGCAGCCAGTTTTGCCAGAGAAATGCGAGCCTTCTCATCGACAAATGGCGCAAGTCGTTTACGATTGCCAATGATACCCAGAGGCGGATGCACCACAGTGATGTTTGAATAAACCCAGACCGGACTGCTCTCCCGCTTTATCATGCACGGAAAGCACAGGTTTTGCTTTTGCTCTGAATGCATGCGTATACGACTATGGGGTAACTGCACAACGGTATGATTCACTTCAGGCATGTATTGCTTGAGCTCGTCAATCAACACATCACATATTCCCTGGCCTTTGAGTGGCCCATCAACAACATGAAAGGGTGGCGAAGGATTAATAGCCCAGTGAATAGTAAAGCGCTCATCAGTCTGTGCCAGTGACGACAAGGAGGTCAGACTGAAAAAGAAAAACGAAAAAATACTACACTTCATTTTAACCGACTTTCCTTTCAAAATGGGAAACGGGCTGCCTGTTTATTTACTATAGCGAAAGCAAAGCGGATAGCAACTTTGCCTGCCAGCACAGAACCGCGCTGATGAGATATCTGGTTTCTGTACTGTCATTCAAACCGAAGTGATGAGACGCCAGCAACGCGCAATTTTTGCTCTGACAACGGCTTCGCATGAAGTTCGAGTAAGTGCGTCATTACTCAGAGAGTCCTTAAATAACCAATTACAAGGCAATATCGCAGAGAAAGGGAGTAGCCTTTATCAGGTTGCCTGACGCCAGAATGAAAAAAGGCCGCCTTGATAGCGACCTTTTCTCTGGCGTAAACCGCGATTTCAGGATCAGCGCGGAGGGAACATGCCCCCCATACCGCCCGGGCCACCCGGACCGCCACCACCCGGTGGCATCATCCCTTTCATCTGGCGCATCATCTTCTTCATGCCACCACCAGACATCTTCTTCATCATTTTCTGCATTTGCGTAAATTGCTTGAGGAGTCGATTTACGTCCTGAATTTGCGTACCGGATCCGGCCGCAATGCGACGCTTTCTCGACCCTTTGATAATGTCTGGCCGTGCACGCTCGCCTGGCGTCATAGAATTGATGATCGCTTCCATTTGCACAAACTGTTTATCGTTAGCCTGATCTTTAATTTTATCAGTCATGCCGCCCATACCAGGCAGCTTGTCCAGCATGCCCATCATGCCGCCCATGTTTTTCATTTGCTCTAGCTGGTCTTTGAAGTCCTGCAGATCAAACCCTTTGCCTTTCTGAACCTTTTTCGCCAGTTGCTGGGCTTTGTTTTTATCTACTTTGCGCTCGACTTCCTCAATCAGACTAAGTACATCCCCCATACCCAGAATGCGTGATGCAATTCTCTCCGGGTGAAAGGGTTCAAGGGCGTCGACTTTTTCGCCCATACCGATAAACTTGATAGGCTTACCGGTAATATGGCGAACGGAAAGTGCCGCACCGCCACGGGCGTCGCCGTCGGCTTTCGTCAGGATCACACCTGTCAGAGGCAGAGCGTCATTAAAGGCTTTCGCTGTGTTTGCGGCATCCTGACCAGTCATAGCATCAACTACAAACAGCGTTTCAATTGGCTTAACCGCACCATGCAATGCCTGAATTTCTTGCATCATGTCATTATCGACATGCAAGCGGCCGGCGGTGTCCACCAGTAACACATCGTAGAATTGCTTCTTCGCTGCATCTATAGCGCCGTTAACTATATCGACCGGCTTCTGAAACTCTGTGGAAGGATGGAAACCGACGTTAACCTCGGTAGCCAAGGTTTCAAGTTGCTTAATAGCCGCCGGACGATAAACATCCGCACTCACAACCATAACCTTTTTCTTTTCCCGTTCGGTCAGGTACTTAGCCAGCTTACCCACACTGGTGGTTTTACCCGCACCCTGCAGACCCGCCATAAGAATAACAGCCGGTGGTTGCGTTGACAGGTCCAGCTTTTCATTCGCTTCGCCCATCACGGACTCAAGCTCAGACTGCACAATTTTGATAAACACCTGACCAGGTTTCAGGCTCTTGGTCACTTCCGTGCCCACGGCCCGTTCTTTAACCTGTGCAACAAACGATTTCACTACAGGAAGCGCAACGTCGGCTTCCAAAAGCGCCATGCGCACTTCACGCAAGGTGTCTTTAATATTGTCTTCTGTTAACCGCCCTTTCCCACTGACGTTGCGTAACGTCTGGCCGAGGCGTTCAGATAAATTTTCAAACATAATAGAAAAGCTTCTGTCAATTTTTGAACGTATTGTGCGCTATTGTATCGTAAATTAGCCGGCTAACGTACCACTGAACGTAAATCAGACGGCATTTGTATTATCGAAGAAAACTCGACGCCGGTTTTGCACGTGCTGATGCAAGCTAACGCAAAAAATCACGCTTATATAAGCCTGACACATTGGTAATCACCGGCGTTCACGATGCACCTATCACAGCAATGTATTGTGACTGCTAGAAAAAAATGGTTACGATTTCGCAAAAAACAACGTGCGGGTTGAATTTATCATGCACTTACAGTATCAATACCGGCTTAAGACAGACATACCTGTCACGACACCCACAGGAATTTTATGAACACGATGTTTGCCATGATAGCAGCCGGCCTTTATTTTCTGGCTGCATTCGTATTGATGGGCAGGTTCGTCCATAAAGAGGGGCCAAATCAGCGACTGGCGACTATTATGGCGATAATTGCCGTGCTTGCCCATGTTGGGTTTCTCAGTGGTGCAATCATGATCGCGCCGGGGCAGAATATGAGCATCACCAATGTGTTGTCACTGGTGTCGTGGTTAATTACCGTATCCATGCTGCTATCAGCCAGCGTGTTACCAAATACGATTTTGCTGCCCGTGGTATACGGGTTTGCCGGACTCACCGTTCTGGCAGCCAGATTCATTCCGGTTTCCTACATCATGCATATCGAACTGGAGCCCGGGCTGGTTATTCATATCACGCTTTCGCTGGTGGCATACGGACTTTTGGTTATTGCGTTCCTGTACGCAATCCAGATGTCATACATCACGCGCAAACTGAAACAGAAAGGCGCGTCATTGCTACATTCATCCTTACCCCCACTGATGCTGGTAGAGGGTATTCTTTTCAAACTGCTATTGGCGGGAACCTTATTTCTGGTGGTGTCATTAATCAGCGGCTTTGTATTTCTGGAAAATATGTTTAGCTCGCTGTATGCGCATAAAACCATCTTATCGATTGCCGCGCTTGCGGTTTACGTGGTTCTGTTAATTGGTCAGAGGATCCGTGGCTGGCGTGGCAAGCAGGTGATCGCAATGACGATACTGGGTGTCGCGCTGTTGTCACTGGCTTATTTTGGTAGCCGCTTCGTACGCGAAATTCTTCTGTAACGTGATGTCGCCCCCCAAGGATTGGCGGACCTGAAAAACACGGTAAAACCAGATTTTCCTTGAAACCGCGGGCTCGAATTACTACATTGTGAGTCTTACAGGTACAGGGACCTTTTAGTTGGACGACATATCAACCAGTACGCTCTTTATTGCATTAGGCGTACTCATCTTACTTTCTGCATATTTTTCCAGTTCTGAAACAGGCATGATGTCGATTAACCGATATCGCCTGAAGCACCTTCAGGGTGAAGGCAACCGTGCCGCGAATCGCGTACAAAAGTTACTGGATCGTCCGGATCGTCTTATCGGACTCATTCTGATTGGCAATAATCTGGTCAATATCGCTGCGTCCTCTATCGCTACGGTAATTTGCTTTCGGCTATTTGGTGCATACTGGGGCTTTTTCGCCACCACCTTTGGACTGACATTCATTCTGCTGATTTTTGCCGAGGTGACTCCCAAAACTCTGGCTGCGCTTTACCCGGAAAAGGTCGCGTTTCCAAGCTCGGTTATTTTGTTGCCGTTGCTGACAATACTGTACCCGCTGGTAGCCTTTATAAATGCGATTACCAACGGCATTTTATCACTGTTGCGGATTAGCCCCCTGCATGGGAACGATGATTCTCTCAGTCGCGAAGAGCTGCGCACAGTGGTATACGAGGCAGGCGCCATGATCCCGAAAAAGCACCAGGACATGCTGGTTGGTATTCTGGATCTGGAAAGTGTCACGGCTGAGGACATCATGGTGCCGCGCGCAGAAATTGTGGCGATTGATATTAATGACGACTGGAAAAAAATTCAGAAGCACTTGACCCACGCCCAGCATACCCGGGTACTGCTCTACCGCGACAGCATTGATGACGCAGTCGGCTTTGTGCATGTGCGTGATGCCTTACGCTTGCTTTCAAAAGATCAGTTCACCAAATCCAGTCTGCTCAGGGCGGTAAGGGAGATTTACTTTACTCCCGAGTCTACGCCGTTGCACACACTGATGTACAAATTCCAGGCAGAGAAAGAAAGAATTGCCCTGGTGGTGGATGAATACGGCGATATCATGGGGCTGGTGACGCTGGAAGATATTCTTGAAGAAATTATCGGTGATTTCACCACCAGTATGGTGCCGGATCACAGTAAAGAAGCTCATGTTCAGCAAGATGGCAGCGTTCTGGTGGATGGCAGTGCTAACGTGCGCGACCTGAACAGAGAAATGGACTGGAAACTCCCGACCGAAGGTCCCAAAACACTCAATGGTTTGATCCTGGAATACTTAGAAGAGATCCCGGAAAACAAGGTAAGTGTGCGATTAGCGGGCTATCCGGTGGAGATCGTGGACATTTCAGAGAATATGATAAAAACGGTAAGAATACTGCCGGACTTTTACCGGGAATCACCTGAACCGTCATCTGACTAACGCGCTCAGCGATTGTTTACTTTTTGGCTGCCCGTCTGGCCAAAACCTGTGCCTTCGCTGCAGCAACTTTGGAGGAAAGGTTATTTAGTTTCTCCATAAGCGCCCGCATTTCTTCATCATCACGCAGATCCGCTTCCTCGAGATGAGACTCAAGTGAACGTTTAAGCAGCTCTGGTATCGATTTAGTCGTCATCGCCCTGCGATGCCTCCGAAGCACGTTAAATACAATGTTGTGTAAACCATGTTCGGCGCTGCTACGACAACCGGTAGCCCGGATGTGAATGTAACAGTAAATAGAAAGGGAAAGCGATTGTCAGACGTCGTGAAAGCACACGCAACACGTGCATGGAAACTCACCTGATCCGATTAATAGCCTGGCCTCTCACCGCCTAATCCCGGTTCACAAGAACAGAAATTACTCTCTTTGTATCGGACAGTATCACAACTTCTATAGCAGTAAATCTGAAAAAACGACAAGTTTTTGGCCCAGCCACAGAAGTGAGAGCTCACGAAGCAGACTTACCGACATGAGACGGAGTTAAAGGCTAGCGGCCCTGGTAATGCACTTCCAGACTGCCCTTATGGGTGTGAACGTTATAGCGAATTACCGCAATTGATGCTGTGGCAAACAGGCTGGTTGTGTAAGAGTCACACATTGCGTCCACCAGGTAACTGACCAGCGGCATGTGACTGACCAATACGATTCTTTTGAGGTTTTGATCACGGGCTTTCGACATTGCAAGCCTGGCGTCCAGATAGTCGTGCACGTTCTGCGCATCACCATCTGGTGTAATATCCGCGAAAATTTCCATTTTTGCGGCGTGAATATCCAGAGAAAGCATATCGTAGGTTTGTCGCGTCCGTCGATAGGGGCTGACCAGCGCTAAATCTACCGTGCCATCAGGACACCACTCCTCTCTGAGCCATGTTGCTGCGCGGGAAACCTGTGCTCGCCCCGCATCGGTTAATTGCCTGCTTTTATCGTCCAGACGCAGAGACTCCGCCTCTCCATGGCGCATAATAAAAACAAAAATGTCGTCATTGCTACTTTGACCTGACATAACATTACGCATACTATAAATTCAGACACGGTAACGATAGCAGACCGATATGCCCGCGCCTAGTTTTAACGTATGCATATTCACTATAAGGTCGGATTATCGTGAGTATCAGGGATATATGTTGTTCAATTTTTTCCTGAAATGCACACTTCGCAACTATTGAGAGCATTTTGACGACATCACCCGATTTTGAAAACGCGCAATTTATCACCCTGAAAAACGGATTGCGTGTCATGTTCTGCCAGCAACAGGACACACCTACCAGCTACGTTTCCATGGCAGTCAAAGCCGGTCACTTTTATGATCCGAAAAATTGTCAGGGACTGGCCCATCTGCTGGAACACATGCTGTTCATGGGAAGCCGCCACCTTCCTGCGCCCAATGAAATTAACGATCTTGTTAGTAAGCATGGCGGTAATATCAATGCATGGACCGGCACAGAGTACGCTAATTATCACTTTCATTGTCACACGTCGTCACTGCCAGGCATTATCCCTGCATTTGCAGATATTCTTCGTCGCCCGCTAATAGATAAACAAGTCATCATCAATGAAGTTCGCTCGATTGATGCGGAATTTAAATTTAAACGTAAAGATGACTTACGTCGGCTATATCAGATACATAAAGAAACCTGTAATCCTGCGCACCCGTTTAGTCAGTTTTCCGTAGGCAATGCAGAAATCTTTAACCAGCATCATATTGATGAACTGCATAGCATGTTGCAGTTGTTTCACCGCCAGTACTATTGCGCCAACAACATGACCCTGTGCATCATTTCGCCACTGCCACCGAATGATGCACTGAAATTGATCCAGCCATCGTTCGGGCAGTTTGCTTCCGGTGAAGAGGCACATCAGGAATGGCCTGCGCTATATGAAGTGGAACAACTTGGAGTGGAAATTCGTATCCGGCCTCTGCAAGTCGCCAGACGAATGATTGTCACTTTTGCGCTACCAGGTCTTCACAACGACTACAAAACAAAGCCGCTTAATTATATCAGCCACCTTCTGGGGGATGAGGGCGAGGGAAGCCTGCTGGCGTATTTGAAGTCTAAAAACTGGGTAACAAACCTTATTGCGGGTTCGGGCATCGAAGGAGAACATTTCAAAGACTTCAACGTAAGCTTTCAGCTAACTGAAACCGGACTCCAGCGTTATGAAGACGTCCTGAAAGCCCTGTTTGATACGCTCATTTTGGTGCGCAGTTCCATAGATGAGCCCTGGCGATATCAGGAAAAAGCCAGGCTGGCTGCGTTGGCATTACAGTATGAAGAAAATTTACGTCCGATGAACCTTGCCTGTGACTATGCGCAGCATATGTTTTCCTTTACGCCCAAAGATATTGTCAGACTGCGCAGCACTATCGACAGTTTTGACAAAGCGCTACTTGAAGAAACCTTGTCGTACTTCACGCCCGGCAACATGCGTATCAAGATAATCTCTCAGGACGTCGACACTGACCGCACCTGTCAGTTCTATGACGCCCGCTACAAAGTGGAAAAATTGTCATCCACACTGCTTGAGTCTCTGGCAAACAGGGTTTCGCCGCCAACAGAGATTTATCTTCCCGACCCCAACCCTTACCTTGGAGATGAATACCATCTCGTTTTACCCGAGGAAGGCCAGGATACGCCGCATATCATTGCCTCCTCGCAGGGGTACAACTTCTGGTTTGCTCAGGATCACCATTTTCACAGCCCCAAAGGCGACATTTATCTGTCTTTTGACATGGCCTCTTTCTCACACGACTTGCAGGCTGTAGCGGCAAAGCGCATTTGGCTGGGTGCATTAGACGAATGCCTGCAAGCGAAATACTACCGTGCTGAAATTGCCGGTCTCAACTATCGTATCTACGGACATCAGGCCGGTCTGACTTTACACACGCGCGGCTTTACCAATCAGCAGATGTTGCTGGCCGAGCAGCTCCTGGAAGCTGTCATGGCATTTTCAATGACGCCCGATGGATTTGAACGCAGTAAACGCGCTCAGATGCAGACATTGCAAAATTCACTGCTAAACAAACCAACGAACCGGCTCTTCTCGCGTTTAAGCGTATTGGTTCAGCGTAATACGCAGGCACCAATAGAATTACTGAAAGCGGTGGAATCCTGCGAGTTCGCAAGCGTGAATACTATCCGCGACGCCTCTTTCAGCTCATATTTTGTTGAAGGGTTTATGCATGGAAACTGGTCAGCAGAAGATGCCCTCTCGTTTTCAGAAACGGTATCTTCACGCTGCCCCAATACGTCTGGCAACCCGCTTTCCCGTGCGGTTTCGCAGCTTCCAGTAGGAAAGTCGTTGTACCATCAGGTGCAATGCGAACATGAAGATGCCGCTGTTGTTTTGTATTTACAGGCACCCAGCGCGAGCCTCAATGACATTGCCATGTGCATGGTGCTGGAACAGATGCTCGCAGCGCCGTTTTTCAATTCCCTGCGAACCGAGCAACAACTCGGCTACGTAGTGGGAACCGGGTATGTACCACATAATCAACACCCAGGAATTTCTTTCTATGTGCAAAGCCCGACGCACGGGCCCGAAGCGCTGTTAAAAGCCATGACAGAGTTTCTTTTTCAGCAACTTCATGAAATTGAGTTTTATCAGTATTACTGGTCAAGCATTCAACAGAACCTGCTAAAGCAATTGGAAGAAAGGGATTTGTCCTTGTCGATGAAGTCGCAGCGACTGTGGGTAAGTCTGGGCACGAAAGATCTCGAATTTAACCGTAATACCCGACTGGCTGAATGTATCGCCAGTATTCACTTCGATGATATTCGCCTCTACGCAACTAAACTGGCTGAACGCGAACTTTTCGGCGAGATGGTATTGTTTGCCCGTGGTAAATTCGATGCCATGGAAACGCCTGCAGACGCTACCGTCACCAACATTGCCACATTCAAAAGCAACACTCCCTACTTCGACCAGTAAAAAGCGCGCCTTCTTCACTTCATCGTCAGAAAAGTGCGGGTAAGTCTAAAGGGCTATAGCCCTCAATACCTAAACGGGTAGCATTGACATGGATTTTCGGAGTCTGTCACATAAAGCGCTGCTTCACTGCATCAGCAACGACCAGTTTGAAGCAGAAATGTGAATAAAGTGAGTAGAAAGAGATAACAATAAACCAATTGTATAACATTTCTCCGGATACAGGCTGCAGACCCAAAAAGTCCTTGTAGCACCGGCGGTAATTGGGCATATTGGTGGTTCGGTCTGAACGGACGCAGCCGAAAAATTATTAGAATAAATTATAAAAAGATACGGCAATCATGCCGAAGGTGTATTGGTGCGCTCAACACTTATTCGTTCAGTATTATTATTTCTGTGCATTTTTTTCAGCACGCATGGCGGTGCTGTTTATGCTGTGGAAATCACTGACTTCCAGTTCACCGAAGTCGGTCAGCTTGTTGGCAGAGAAGGACTTCCTGATGACGCCCTTTCAGACACCACTATTTTCGATATCGCAGAGGACTCGAAAGGCTATATCTGGGTAGCGACCATGAGCGGCTTAAACCGCTATTCAGGCTACGATACAAAACACTATTTTGAGTCCGACACCAATCCTAACTCCGTTCCTTCCGGTTTAATCAGAGCACTGCATCTTGATGAATCCGGCACTCTGTGGGTGGGTACGTTATCAGGACTTGCTAAATACAGGCCCGAAACAGATGACTTTGAAGTTTTTGACTCTGATAACTCATCAATTCGATCTAATGACATAGTAGAAATAGCAGACGCTGTTGACGGCGATATTATCTTTGCAGACAGTAAAAATTTCCTTTATCAAAGAAATAAAGTTTCGGGCAAAATTCAACTTCTGAACGAAAATATCAGAGTACCACAGAGAATTCGGGTTGCTCTCGATGAGGTTAATCGAACTTGGCTCGGCACCAGCGGCGAAGGCGCTTTTATCTACGATAAGACAGAGCAAAGACTTTATTCCCTATCCAAAGTTAACCCGTGGGGGATAAGCCTTCCCGTAAAGTCTGTATTTGACATTGAAGTCATCAATGGTGAGTACTGGCTAGCGACCGATAACGGAATAAAAGTCGTTTCTATGGACGGAAAAGTTAACAACGACGTCCATAAAACTAACTTTCTGGAACACGAACCCATTAAGGTAATTTCGCTAGAGCAGCACAGATCTTCGGTATGGGCGGGCACTGATAAGGGCTTGTTTGTATTGCAGCTTGCTGATAGTGACAGTGGGCCAAAAATTCTGGAAGTCACTCATGTTAACAGTGAGTACGGAGATATTACGGGGCTCACACAAGAATTCATTCCAAGCATTTTTAAAGATTCTACAGACGGACTATGGTTAGGAACGTACCAAGGATTGTTCAGATACCATCCAGAAAAGAAAAGTCAAAAATTAATTTCAAACCTTGGTGATTTTCAAGGGACTCAGAAAGGGGCTACTGTCTGGTCACTTTCTACTGATCAACATGGTGTGGCCTGGCTAGCTACACAAAGCCACGGTCTCGGAAGATATGACAGTGCTACTGGCCGCATCGACTATTTCCTCACCGAGTTGGCAAAAGGTGGGGTGTCGTTTTGGGATTTGGATATCGATAAGTATGGCGTTTTTTGGATTAGTTCTTCGAATGGACTGCTTGCATTTGAATTTACCGGAGAGAAATTTAAAAAGGTCGCGTCAATTTTTGATGGAAACTTTATCGACAGACAGTACTTTGACGGCAACTTTCTTTGGGTATGGCTTGATGAAAAAGGATTAGTGTCCGTACAAACAAACATGCTTCAGCAGTATATTAGTGGCAATCCTGATATTTTTATAAAGTCCTACCCTGAGCTTTCATCTTCACTCTTAGACAACTCCGAGAATACTGGCAATTCAGTTCCCCTTCCCATTTTTAGAGATGACGCTAATAGACTTTGGCTGTCAACTGACAGTGGGATAACACTTTTTAACCCTCAAAGAAATAAGGTTGTTCAGAGAATTGGGAGCGAAAGTGGCCTGCAATCCCGAGCGATTTCGGTGTATCAAACAGGGGAAAACTTCTGGGTTACAACCCGTTCAGATGGCGTCTACAAGATAAATAAACGTGCTTTAAAAGTTGTTAAGAAGCAGTCACGAAACCAAGGTGGCTTTATTTTCTCATCAGTAGGTTTTGGGAATTTCATTTGGTATGCGGACAACCAGGGAGTCAGTGTTGTCGATTTGACAACACTGCAGGTGATAGAAAAACTTAATAAAGCACATCTTAATTACAACTTTCTTAACGAAGGTGCTGTCACTATCACTCCGCAGAATACAATCCTGTTCGGTGGCAGTCGCGGATTCAACTCAGTTTTAATAAAGACACAAGACGGCTCTGCATTAAATCAGAACGAGCAGACCCGTAAACCTCAGCTTTTTGAGTTTACTATTTTTGGGCAGAACACTAAAAGCACGGAGACAGATCAGAGCCACCAAGTGCAAACTGGCGAAAAAAGAGTGTCAAATATAACTTACAGTGACCAAAAGTATATTGACTACGATGAAGCACGATTCTCCATTTCGTTTGGCTTATTGAATCCGCTTAACAAGGATGCTGTCAGACACCAATATCGCCTGTCTGGCTACGATGACGCATGGCTGCCGGCGGACAAAGCCCGCACGGCACAATTTAATAACCTGTCTTTTGGGCATTATGTTTTCGAGGTCCAGGCAAAGGAATCTGGTAAACAGTGGTCTGATAGCAGAACGTTAGACATATATGTTGCACGTCCGCCCTGGCTGCACACTGTAGCATTAGGGTTTTACGCACTGGTGGTGACCGTTGCCTTAATTTACATTATTCGCCAATACCAAATTCGCAAAACGAATCAGCAGGCTATTTACGAGTCTGAAGAGCGCCTCAAGCTGACGTTGTGGAGTTCTGGAGATGAGCTTTGGGATTGGGACGTCTACCGTGGACAGGTTTACCGGGCGAATACCTGGGGCACACTGGACTTCCCGCAGGACAATATCCGTACTAACTCCTCTTACGATGCCAACATCCACCCCAACGACATTGTTCGTGTTCAGGAAGCTCTGAAAGCCCATTTAGCAGGAAAAACGGAGTTTTTTGAGTTGGCGTATCGCGCCCGCACCTTCAAGAACAAATGGATTTGGATCCTGGATCGCGGCAAAGTCGTTCAGCGGGACCATAACAATCAACCTGTCAGGATGACGGGTACGCTAAAAAATATACATCACCTCAAAGAGGCAGAAGAGCAGCTAAATCTGTTTAAGCGTTCAATCGAGAACATCTCTGAAGGTGTGTTTATTACCAATACCCAGTTTAAGTTTATCTCGGTAAATAACGCATATTGTAAATACACTGGCGAGACTCGCGACCAGGCACTCGCCAGCTATATGTACTTCCACCAGTACCCTGAAGCCTTTACAGAAGAAATCAAAAAGACTTTGCGCACCAAAAGTAACTGGTCAGGTGAAGTAGAGTCGACCCGGGTTAACGGTGAACGCTACGAGATGGAACTGAACATTGACGCCGTTCATGATGAGGACGGCAAAATCAGTCATTTCGTTGGGGTATTCTCTGATATCACCTCTCGAAAAAGTACCGAGAAAGAACTGCTGAAACTGGCGAATACGGATCCTCTGACGGATCTGCCTAACCGGTCATTCTTCCAGGCAAGTCACAATAACCTGGTCAGAAAAGCGGTACCTCATACTCTGCTCTGCCTGGACATGGACAACTTTAAGAAGATTAATGACTCGCTGGGTCACCAGACAGGTGACATCCTGATCAAACAAATTGCCAAACGAATTCAGCGGATCACCGGAAAAGACGCCACCTGTTATCGCCTGGGTGGCGATGAGTTCAGTGTGCTGATGGAAGACTACTCCGACATCCATACGATTACACATTACGCCCAAAGCGTCCTTGATACCCTCTCCCGCCCGTTTATCATCAATAAACAGGAATTTGTGCTGGGTGCCAGTATCGGGATAGCCTTTTATCCTGACGATGGTAATACCCCTCAGGAAATGCTGAAAAATGCGGATACCGCCATGTACTTCGCAAAGAACAATGGCGGTAACAGCTACCAGTTTTTCAGTGGCGAGATGAACCAGAATGCGGTGCGTCAGTTACAAATCGAAAATCTCATTCGACAGGGCATCAAAGATGATTTGTTTACTGTCTACTATCAACCCAAAGTCGATATTGCGTCCGGTAAACTAGTGAGTATGGAAGCGTTGGTTCGCTTCGAACATCCGCATAAAGGAATCGTCAGTCCAGGGCAGTTTATTCCACTGGCAGAACAGACAGGGCAGATTATAGAAATTGGAGAACAGGTTTTACGCAAGGCCTGCGCAGATACTAAGCGGTGGGTAAATCAGGGCTTATTCAGTGGCCGGGTTGCTGTAAACATCTCTGTAAAACAATTTGAACTGCCTGATCTTGATGATCGCATCGACAAAATTCTTGCGGAAGTGGGCTTGTCGCCGTTGCATCTTGAATGTGAAATCACTGAAGGTACGCTGATGGAGAATCCGGAAGCGGGCCTTAAGATGATGGAACGACTTCGTGAGCGTGGTATCCATCTGGCACTGGACGATTTTGGTACAGGCTACTCATCTCTGGCGTACCTTAAACGCTTTCCGCTTAACACACTTAAAATCGATAAAGCCTTCATTGATGATATTGCTGAGAGCAGCGTAGACAGACACATGGCTGCTGCCATTATCAACATCGCTCACAACCTTGGACTAAAAGTGGTTGCTGAAGGTGTGGAGGAAGAAAAGCAATTAACCATCCTGCGCCGCTATGACTGTGAGATGCTGCAGGGCTACCTGTACAGTAAGCCACTTAACGCTGAGCGCTTTGAAAAACTACTTAAAGAAAATCATAAGCTTCACCACCTCATAGGGCAATCAAGCCTGTGACTGCATTTTGACGCAACACACGTAAATAACTGAAAAATATATAAAATATTTATTGGCACAGTAATCGCATTACTCTGATTGACCGACAAGTTCCTTAACAGTCGGTTTTGTTTGTTTTGTTCAAAAAATAATGAATCAGAGGAATGAGTTATGTTGAAAGCATATGCAGTCGCACTAGCGTTATCTACATCAGCACCGGTTGCTACAGATAAACAGGAAAGTGCGGAAAAAGCACCTGCCAAGCAGAAGGAAGCGGTGACTCAACCACAAGCCTTCAAGCCAAAAACAGGAAATGGTCACGGCATCGGCTTTTAATGCTTTTGTCAAAAAGGAATTCTTGAAAGAGAGCCAGATGGCTCTCTTTTTTTATGCTTGGAAGTACAGGTTGTTAAATCCGGCGTCTCTACGCCACGTTATATGGCGTTGGATGGAAAACATAGGTAGCAGGGCTGGGCCAAGGATAATACCGCACAGCGCCCATAGACGAGGGTTCATGCCACTTTTAAACGCTTCAACATAAAAAAATAAACTGCTTAACAGTATAACGACGAAATATAACAGCAAAACTCCACCCTCAAACTAGGTAAGATGCGAAAAAGTCTATGCTTGCTCAGGCTTATTCGCATCTTTTCTTGGTAAATGAAAGCATTGTCAAATAATTGACGAGCAAAAAATCAACCGCGGCGATTGTAATGATTCCTGGTCAATAAACCAGCATTTTTATGGATTTCGCATAAAAAAACCGGGCAAAGCCCGGCTTTTTACACTTTAATTACATTTCAGTAAAAAGTCTGATCGTTTTCTGCCATTTTGACTAACACTTCTGCTGGCGCATACTTTTCACCAACGGCTGATGCGTAGTGCTCAAGACGTGACACCACGTGGCGAATACCTAACGTATCCATATAGCGGAATGGCCCACCCAGGAACGGCGGGAAGCCAATACCAAAGATTGCGCCAATATCGCCATCACGAGCATTACGGATCACACCTTCGTCAAGACAACGGGCAGCTTCATTCAGCATCATCATGACACAGCGTTCTGCGACCTCTTTTTCACTGAGCTTCGAGGACGGGGATAATCCAAGTAAACTGTAAATGCTTTCATCAACTTCTTTACCCGGCTTTTTGCCTTCATAAAGGTAGAAGCCTTTCTTGTTCTTCTTCCCTTTGCGGCCGTCATTCAAGACTTTATCGAATGCGGCAGGTGCCGTGAAACGCTCTCCAAACTCCTCCACGAGGAAAGGAATGATCTTGGTACCCACATCAATACCAACTTCATCAAGTAGCTTTACAGGGCCTACAGGGAAGCCAAACTTCACCAGTGACTTATCAATGTGCTCGATCGGCTCGCCTTCCAGAATCAGGTTTGCCGCTTCGTTCATGTAAGGTGCCAGAATACGGTTTACATAGAACCCTGCCCCATCTTTCACGACGACCGGTGTTTTGCCTTGCTTTTTGGCAAACTCTACGGTGGTAGAGATAGTCTGATCAGAGGTTTTCTCGTGTGCAATTACTTCGGCTAGCGGCATTTTGTCCACTGGCGAGAAATAATGCAGCCCGATGACGTTTTCCGGACGCTCAGCTTTCGCTGCAATCTGCGTGATTGGAATCGATGACGTGTTTGACGCAAAAATGGTACTTTGCTGACAATGGTTTTCAACATCAGCAACCATATTCTGCTTCAGGTCCAGATCTTCGAATACCGCTTCCACGACAATGTCAGCGTCCTGCAAACCGTTGTAATCTAAGGTGCCGGTAAGCAGAGACATTTGTTTCTGCATTTCCGTTTTCCGCATGAAGCGCTTCTTCACCTTCTTATTTAGCAGGTCGTAGCTGTACTTCATGGCATTCGCGATACCTTCTGCCCGCACGTCTTTAATCCGCACTGGCTTCCCGGCTTTGGTTGCTGTCACGTAAGCAATGCCGCCTCCCATCAGTCCGCCACCAAGTACACCGACTTTATTTACGGTTTCAGGTTTGACCCCTTCCACACCGTTTTCTTTTTTCATCTCAGTAGTAGCGAAAAATATCTGACGCAGTTGATAAGACTCAGGCGTCATGACCAGTTTACCGAAGGCTTCTGCTTCGGCTTTCAGGCCAGCCTGCATACCTTCGTTCATACCAGTCTCAATCACATCAATGATATATGCTGGTGCCGGATAATTCCCTTTGGTTTTAGACAGAGTTTGCTCGCGCGCTTTCTTGAACATGATGCTCTTGCCCGGCCCGGTAAGTTCCAGCGCTTTATTCATCCAACTTTTTTGTGGCTTTTCACGCTCGGGTTTGGCTTTAAGCGCATACTTTTCAGCGACATCCATCAGCACACTCAGCGGCACCATGTCATCTACAATGCCATATTTTTTGGCTTGTTTTGCGCGTGCAGGAGAGCCCGTCAGCATCATCTTCATTGCCTGCTGAATACCAATCAGTCGGGGCAGACGCTGCGTTCCCCCACTGCCGGGCAGAAGACCCAATTGCACTTCTGGCAACCCTACCTGCGTCGCAGACGCATCTGAACAAACCCGATAGTGACATGCCAGTGCCAATTCCAGACCACCACCTAAAGCAGGTCCGTGAATTGCCGCCACAAATGTGGCGCGCATACGCTCGATACGGTCAAAAACTTCCTGACCACCTGTGGCCAACGCTCGCGCATCGTCTTCCGTTTTGCACGCTGCCAGCATGCTGATATCGGCACCTGCAACGAACGATGAGGACTTGCCACTGGCAAGTACCACACCTTTGATGCTTTTATCCGCATCGATTTCATCCAACATGGCGGAAATTTCGTCACCAAATTCGGCTTTCAGCGTATTCATCGATTCGCCGGGAACGTCCATGGTGAGTATTGCCACGCCGTTGTCTTTTTTCGTCAGCGTAAAGGCACCAGAGCCTGTTGCTGCATTATTTTTGTTAGTTTCCTGCGTCATTATTCCGTCTCCACAATCATTGCTGCACCCAGACCACCAGCGGCACACGCGGTAAGCAGCCCTGTTCCGCCGCCACGACGATTCAGTTCGTTCAGCATCTGTGTGATCATACGTGTGCCGGTAGCAGCAAACGGATGGCCATAAGCAATCGAGCTTCCCATTACGTTGAACTTATCCATATCGATTTCACCGGTTGCCTTATCACGACCCAGCTTTTCTTTCGCAAACTTGTCGCTGGCGAACATCTTGATATTGGCCAGCGTCTGGGCAGCAAAGGCTTCGTGCATTTCAATAAGCGTAAGATCGTTGAGTGTCATCCCCGCACGGTCCAGCGCGATCGGCGTTGCATATGACGGCCCCATCAGCATGTCTTCCCACACATCAATGGCAGCAAACGAGTAGCTCTTAATGTAACCCAGCGGCGTGTAGCCCAGTTCTTTAGCGCGGCTTTCTGTCATCATCAGCACCGCTGATGCGCCATCTGTGAGTGGCGTCGCGTTCGCAGCGGTGACCGAGCCGTATTTCTTGTCAAACACCGGACGAGGTTTCACATAGCCTTCCAACGACGAGTCGAAACGTACGTTGTTGTCTTTTTCCAGCGCCCCTTTGAAGGGTTCTGCGTAAGCGGTCATTACTTCGTTATCAAGCTTGCCTTCTTCCCAGCTTTTTGCCGCCAGTGTATGAGAGCGATGCGCCAGTTTATCCTGCTCTTGGCGCGAGATTTCGTGAGTTTTGGCCATTTGCTCAGCGGTTTGTCCCATCGACAGTCCCGTTGAATATTCAGCAACAGCTGGCGGAACCGGTAGCAGATCTTTGAAGCCAAGACGCTTGAAGATGTTCCATTTCTGACCCAGTGTTTTGGCTTTCTGCAAATCCACTAAAGCACGCGCCAGGTTTTTGGACACGCCTATTGGCGATACCGAGGTTGAGTCTGCGCCTCCGGCAACGCCCACCTGAATATTTCCTGCCATCATGCTCTCAGCAATATTCACGGTCGACTGAAAACTGGTGGCACAAGCGCGCGACACACTATAAGCATCGGTATGCACATTCATGCCGGTTCCCAGTACAATTTCGCGGGCAATATTCGGCGCTTCCGGCATTTGCACTACCTGACCATAGACAACCTGATCAACCCATTCAGGTTTCACACCGTGGCGGGTCATCATTTCATTAACGACCATCTTGCCCAAATCAACGGCCGGGACGCCGTGAAAATAGGTCGCCATTTTTGCGAAAGGCGTTCTGAGTCCTGCTACGATGGCAATGCGATCACCGCCTCGTGTGGTTACTGATTGTTTTGCTGCCATATTGCACCTGTGTTAAATGCCACTTAAGTGGTCTGACCTGTAATGGTTGCCGATTTTTACAAACAATGAACAAAATAGCAAATATCTGGCCCAATGCGTTACTTTCCTGAAAATGAAAGACCTTGTTACAACCCCGGGCTGGTCAGGAATATATTGATATATATACACTGTAAGCGTCGTCACTATTCTTGGATCCGTTACCGGCAAGAACATCAACACGATCACATTACCGCGAAAATAGGTGCATTCAACGACTTGAAGATTGCACAGGGAACCATATATGGAATTGATAGTCTGTAACGCATTGACGTTACCACCTGGGAAGGAGTAATTCAGTCTGTGGTCTTTCAGGTTAACTGGCAGTTAAAGAAACTGAACTGTCATTTGTCTGGCTGAAGGTATGAACCAGTCAGGGCAACTCTGTTCTATCTGCGCATACCCGCGAGCTCTTACAGAAAACCAATACAGGCGATGTATTGCTTTAGGTTTGCGGGTTGCAGTTCTGTATCACTCTGAAACCCCGCATGGCGGGATGATGATAGACTAGCTTACACCTTCTCCTGGTAACATAAACAGAATAAAACAAACGGGATTAACGCAATGGCAGCTGAGCAATTTAAACAATTGCAAACGTATCTGGATTCGCAAATTATTGGTCAACAGGCACTGACACGCAGCCTGTTGACTGCGTTACTTGCAGATGGGCATTTATTAGTGGAAGGGCCTCCTGGCCTGGCGAAAACCCGTGCAATAAATGCGCTGGCGAACGGTATGGATGGAGATTTTCATCGCGTACAATTTACCCCTGACCTACTCCCTGCCGATTTAACCGGTACTGATATTTACCGACCGGAAACCGGCGAGTTTGTGTTCCAGCAAGGCCCTCTTTTTCATAACCTGGTGCTGGCCGACGAAATCAACCGTGCTCCGGCAAAAGTACAGTCAGCCTTACTGGAAGCAATGGCGGAGCGGCAAATTACGGTAGGTAACAAAACCTATCCCCTTCCCCCGCTTTTTATGGTGATGGCAACGCAAAACCCACTTGAGCAGGAAGGGACGTACCCGCTGCCTGAAGCGCAGCTGGACCGCTTTCTGATGCATGTAGAAATCGACTACCCACAAGCGGAAACCGAGCTGCAAATTCTACGGCTTACCCGTGACGAAGAATTACAGCAAAACCCGATAGCGCCACCATCCCTATCTCAGGATGATATCTTTGCTGCCCGTAAAGCTGCTCTGGCGCTTTATATGGCACCGGAGTTAGAGCAGTACCTGGTTCAACTGGTTATAGCGACCCGTAATCCAGGACAGTTTGACGACAGCATGGCCAGCTGGATCGAGTTTGGTGCCAGTCCACGTGCCACTATTAGTCTAGACCGCTGTGCCCGTGCGCATGCGTGGCTGTGCGGCCGGGATTTTGTCGGCCCGGATGACATCCAGGCTGTGGTTCACAACGTGCTTCGTCATCGCATTATTTTGTCCTATCAGGCCGAAGCCGAGGGGATCACCGCCAATCAGGTATTAGATAAAATTGTCGCGACTGTTGCTGTACCCTGATAACCATTATGCAATCAATTCAGGAAAACCTGACCAAGCTGGTAACTGACGGACTCAATCTCAGCGTTGCTGAGCTGTTGCGGTATCAGCAACTGACCCGGCTCATGGATTTAACACCTAAGCGGACGCCTCAGGCCCGATTGGCTGGAAGTTATCTTACCCGTCATAAAGGGCGCGGGATGGAGTTTGACGAAGCCAGGCATTATCAGGCTGGTGACGACATCCGTGCTATAGACTGGCGTGTCACCGCCCGGACCGGAAAAACGCACACAAAAATTTACCGTGAAGAGCGGGAACGCCCAGTGTTTATTCTCTGTGATCTGTCACCGTCAATGCAGTTTGGTACCCGCCTGCTGACCAAAGCCGTGCAGGCAGCTCACCTGACATCACTAATAAGCTGGTCTGCTGCTACGCGCGGAGATAAAGTCGGCGCAATGCTGTTTTCCTCAGGTAAACACCGGGAATGCAAACCCTTGTCCCGCAAACGTGCAGTACTGAATATTTGTCATGAGCTAATCACACTGCAGCAGCAAAGTCGTAATGTGCAGGCCGACGAGGCTGCCCAGACAAGCGCATTTACCGACGTTTGTGCCCGGGCTCGTCGTCTTGCGCGCCCAGGCAGTCTGGTGTACCTGATTTCTGATTTTCAGCACTTGTCTGATGCGTCACAACAACATATCAGTCAGTTATCCCGTCATTGTGAAGTCAATGCAGTGGAGATAACTGACCCTATGGAACACGCGTTACCTGACACCAGTATTGTACAGCCCGTCAACGTGACCGATGGCCACGCGCAGCAGACCTGGATGTTAGGAGATAAGCAGGAAATGGCTGCCTACCGACAATGGCGTGAGCAACAAGAGTCTGCAATCGCTGCGGCGTTTTCCCGCTCGCGAGTAAGGCATCATCACGTTAGTGCAGGCCTGAGCCTGGATGATCAACTTCTTGAACTGCAGAGAGGAGTTCGCTGATGCAGGGCGTACCTCAACAGGATCCGCTGGCCCAACTCAACGATATCCATACACCAACGGATGTCAGTTACTGGCCACTTGACTGGGGCTGGTGGCTGGTAATTGCGTTGGCAACCGTTGTTCTTATTGCATTAGCCGTGGTCGTAGTAAGAAAGCATCGTCACCAACGCGCACGAAGAATGGCTCAACAAGAGCTGGCCACCATTACCGCCGACAGCGAAAACTGGCCTGCCAGATTGAACGCTTTGCTTAAACGGATGGCACTGGCGTACTGTTCACAGGAGTCTGTTGCTTCATTGCACGGAGAAAAGTGGCAGCAATTTTTGCAAGAGACACTGCCCCCCTCCCGTGCCAAAACGATTATGCCGGGACTTAGTCGTCTTGCCGATTTACGCTATCAGGCACTTCCGCCAGACAATAACGAGTTTACTGCGGTACATCAGTCCTGCAGAGAGTGGGTTAAGCGTGCCCGATTCTCTCACCTAGAGGAGTACCAGCATGTTTGAGTTTGCCTGGTGGTGGGTACTGTTTGTGTTGCCGCTGCCATTGCTGATGTTATTGCTGCCAGCTCGTGCGCAGGCTCAGCATGTGGCATTGAAAGTACCGGGTGTACGGCCGGATCATCAGGCATCCACACTCAGAATTGGCAGAAGCCGCTGGCGTAGCCTGCTTGCTATCGTAGTATGGATTTTACTGGTGGTGGCAAGCGCCCGTCCGCAATGGCTTGGCGAGCCTGTCAGTATCCCCGACGAGGGCCGCGAGATGATGCTGGCTGTAGATTTGTCCGGCAGTATGAAAATTGATGATATGTCCTTAGGCGGCCGTCAGGTGAACCGACTAACGATGACAAAATCGGTGCTCAATGACTTTATCAAACGTCGTGTTGGTGATCGCTTAGGACTTATTTTATTCGCAGACACCGCCTACGTGCAGGCGCCGCTGACTTATGATCGGGAAACCGTTGCTACGTTGCTTGAAGAGGCTGTCATTGGCCTGGTGGGTGAACAAACAGCTATCGGAGACGCGATTGGGCTGGCGGTAAAACGGTTTGATGAGAAAGAAGAGTCTAATAAGGTGCTTATTCTGCTTACAGATGGCCAGAATACAGCGGGTAATATCACTCCTGAGCAGGCCAAAGAACTTGCGGTAAACAAAGGGGTTACAGTGTATACCATCGGCGTTGGCGCTGACCGCATGCTGGTTCAAAGCTTTTTTGGCAGCCGTCAGATTAATCCTTCGCAGGAACTCGATGAAGGCATGTTAACCGATATCGCCGATGCCACTGGCGGCGAATATTTTCGGGCGAGAGATGTCGAAGAGCTGGAATCGATTTACCAGACATTAGACAGACTGGAACCCATAGAGGGTGAAAGCCGCAAAATGCGCCCCCTGACGGCATTATTTCATTATCCGCTGGCAGCAGCGTTGTGTCTGTCAGTCTTACCCATGCTAGGTTTCGTTTTAAACATGCTGTTGAAAAGACTGTTTTCAGGTCGAGCTGTCGGAGAATCGCAATGACATTTCCGGTATCCCAATTAGCCCAGTTTCATTTTATAAGACCTGAGTGGTTTATCGCGCTTGTGCCACTGGCGATCCTGTTTTTCCTGGTTCGTCACTGGCGACAACGCCAGTCTGGCTGGCAAAGTGTTGTTGCCTCTCACCTGTATCACTCCATGACCGAAGGCAAGCCCGGCAAAGGTGTACGCCCGCCCTTCTGGCTACTCGCATTCGGATGGCTTATTGCCGTGACTGCTCTGGCCGGCCCGACGTGGGAACGACTGCCGCAACCGGTATATCAGCTCAATACCGGCCATGTGTTGGTGCTGGATATGTCACTATCGATGCGTGCTACCGATGTCACGCCGGATCGTCTGACTCGTGCTAAATACAAAGCCATAGATCTTATCAATGAGATTGGAGAGGGCGAGATGGGGCTGGTTGCCTATGCTGGTGACGCCTTTGTCATCAGCCCGCTAACCACCGATGCCAGTAATCTCACCACGCTGCTCCCCAGCCTGAGCCCTGAAATTATGCCGGTTGCCGGCAGCGATCCGTTACTGGGCATTCAGACGGCAGCAGAATTGCTGGAACAAGCCGGATATAACCAGGGTAGCATTTTCTGGATAACCGATGGCATTGAAAGAGAGCAACAAACCGAGCTGCAGGATTATGTACAAGGCCTGCCCTATGATGTGAGCGTGATGGGAGTCGGCACGGCAGATGGCGCACCAATAAAACAGGTTAACGGCGAGCTTCTGAAACAAACCAGTGGTGCCATTGTGATCCCCAAAATGGATGACAGCCTGCTTCGTGGCATCGCACAGGCAGGTGGAGGCCGGTATACCGACATAACACCGGATGACAGCGATATTGCCCATCTTGCTTCCCTTTCACTCAACCAAAGGCAGGCTGGAGACAGCGGTCCTACCGACGACCGGGCCGGTGACCAATGGCAGGAACTGGGTCCTTATCTGCTACTACTACTATTACCATTTGCTGCTTATGCCTTTCGACGTGGTGTTTTAGTGATGATGCTTTTGCCACTGCTAATGCCCCTAAGTCCACCGGCGTCTGCGCAGAAAGAAGAGGCCACCACGTCGACTCAGGATGCCCTACCCTGGTGGGAAACGCCGTTTCTCAATCGCGATCAGGAAGGGCTTGCCAGCTTCAGACAGGAACAGTTTGGTAAAGCGGCAGAACTTTTTGATGATCCGTCATGGCAGGGAGCGGCGCAGTACAAAGCCGGTAATTATGAGGCGGCACTTGCGTCTTTTTCAAAACTGAACACGCCAGACGCGCTTTACAATCAAGGCAACGCACTTGCCCGCCTGGGCAAGCTGGATGATGCCATTGAGAAGTACGATGCGGTGCTGGCACAACAGCCGGACAACAAGGATGCGGCTGAAAACAAAGCCCTGCTGGAAAAGCTCAAACAGCAGCAGGAACAACAACAGCAACAAAATCAAAATAATCAGAACCAGCAACAAGATCAGCAAAACCAGGACGACAGCAACGCCTCCCAGCAAGGTAATGGTGAAGATCAGAACCAGCAAGGTGAGCAAAACGACTCCGAACCGTCTGCCGGTGATACTGATCAGTCTCAGCAACAAAACCAGGATGGCGGGGCGCAGGGCGAGGACAACCAGCAACAGCCTGAGCAGGAACAGTCTGCGGATGAGTCGGAAGAGCAGAATGACCAGAAACAGGACGGTGAGCCACAGCCCACTGAGCAGCAGGATGAGCAGGACGCACAGCAACAAGCACAGTCAGCCGCCGCAGCGGGCGAATTAACAGATGAAGAAAAAGAAGCCCAACAACGACTGGATAACCTGATGCGACGGGTACCGGACGACCCCGCATTTCTGCTTAAGCGCAAAATGCAGTTAGAAGCCCAGCAGCGCAGGCGCCAGCGTATGCCGACGAATCAGAGAGAGTGGTAATGAGAACGATACTATTTCTGCTATTAAGCAGCCTGTTTTTCACCAGCGCTGCAGGTGCTCAGGTCGATGCCGTTGAGGCGTCAGTAGACAACAATCCGGTAATGGTAGATGAGGCAATTCGCCTTACCGTCACGGCGCAGGGCGATGCTTCCCGGGAGGCGTTTGACAGCTCTCCGCTACTCAAAGACTTTGTGGTTGGAAGAACGTCAGTCAGTAGCCGCACGTCTATTGTTAATTTTAATTCCACCCAGACCACCGTGTGGACGACCACATTATTTCCCCGCGCTACCGGCACCTTTACGATCCCTGCATTTACCATTGAAGGTAAACAGACACAGCCTATTCAGATAAAAGTTATTCCCGTTTCTCAGGGCAGCGGACAGGCCTCAAGAGACTACTTCGTGACCACCAGCGTCGATACCTCCGAGGTGTACCTGCATCAACAGATTCATTACACCGCTAAGCTGCATCTGGCAACCCGGATAGAACAGGGTGCGTTACAGTCACCTGAACTGGAAAATGCAGAAGTCCGTCAGATTGGTGATGACAAACAATATACTGATATCGTTGACGGCAAGCGCTTTCAAATCATAGAAAGAAATTTTGCCATCATTCCACAACAATCGGGTAGCTTTACAATCCGAGGGCCCGTTTTTACCGGAGAAGTGGTCGCACCGAATACCAACCAGCGGTTTGGCTTTTTCAACCGAACGCAGCAGGTGAACCGGGTAGGACCAGATATCAGCATTGAAGTAAAGGCCGTGCCGGATAACATCAGCTATCACTGGCTTCCCAGTGAATACGTGCAACTTGATGAAGAATGGCCCGAAGGGGAAACCCTGACCGTAGGTGAACCCATCACCAGAACGATTACCCTGACGGCGATGGGCGTGGTGGAAGAGCAATTACCCGAACTGCCTCAGCGTTACCCGCCAGATTTCAAACTTTATCCAGATCAGGCAAATACTGCCACGGTGGAGAGAGACAACACTTTGATTGCACAGCGGGTAGAATCACTGGCTATTATTCCCACACAACCGGGACAGTACGTGCTGCCTGATGTCACGGTGTCGTGGTTTAACGTGCTCACTGGTGAGACAGAAAAGGCAACGTTGCCGGCTCGGACCATTTCTGTTGCTCCGGCTCCAGGCACATCGACTCCGTCAGTGGCTGCGCAACCGCCTGTTGAAAATGTGACAACCAGTCAATCACGCCCGGAAAAAGGCATGTCGGTCGATGCCGAACCATCTTCTGTCGACACGCCGCCAATAACAGATTCACTTAACCTGTATCTACTGGCTGCGTTGATTGCGTCTTGTATTGGCTGGCTTGCTACTGTGCTTTATTTTCGCCGTAAGCTTGGCGGTAATCTCTCCGCCCGGCAAACAGCAAAGAGCGGTATCAGTGCAGAGGATGAAGCTTTCCGACGTTTACTTCGCACAGTCGAGACCACTGACAATGTCGGTGACATACAGCGAGCGCTGACTGTGTGGGTTGCGGCATTACTACCTGGGCAACAAGCGCACGTCGCCATGTCAACAGAACCGGCCTTACACCCCATCCAGCAACATATGAACACAATGTTGGCCAGTCGGTATGGCAACAGCAGCGACAAATGGAACAAAAAGTCATTTAGAGGTGACCTGAAAGCTGCCAGAAATACGTTTAAGCAACAGAGAAATACTACGGGCACCCTGTTACCACCACTGTATCCTGGTGTTAAATAATAATGGCGTGCTTCCTATGAACCAGAATAACAATGCCCTGAGCCGAACAACCACGCATGCATCAAGGCTCAGGAAAAGCAACAAGCTTGGGAGACTCTTATGAAACCAACACCGTGGCGCCTTGCTCCACTTGCCATCGCCATAACCGGCTTGATGGCCTGCTCACCTGCCAATGATACGCGCCCCCCTAAAACCGAGACAACGTCAACAGAGTCTCAACAAACGGCGGCGATGAGTGAATCACAGCGCGTACAGAACTTTTTTTCCCGTACATTTCAGGAAGACTTAAACCGCTCTCCGATGTTCCAGAGTTATCTGGGGATAAAAGATGACTACGGCGAGTGGGACCAGTTCACAGAAGAGGAGCAGGACAAGGCTATCGCGACAGCGAAGAACCGTCTGGAAGAACTGAATATGTTCGACACGGAAAAACTCTCCGAACAGGAAAAGCTGAGTGTCAGACTTTACCGGCTGGGTCTTGAGCGGGACATTCGAAACGACAAATTCCGTCATCACTCCTACATTGTGCATCAGTTCCGCGCGGCCCACACGATGGTGCCAAGCTTTCTTATCAATATTCACCGGGTATCTGACGTGTCAGACGCGAAAGCGTATATCAGCCGCCTGGATAAAGTGGATGACATGTTCGATCAGGTCATCGAACAAATGAAACTGCGGGAGGAATTAGGCGTATTTCCACCGGCATGGTCGTATGATCAAATGATTCAGGCGTCCGAAAACGTTATATCCGGTGCGCCATTCGAGCCTGACGCAGAGCCTTCCAGCATCTGGGAAGACTTTACCAATAAGGTTAACGCGCTGGATCTCTCCGATGTTGAAAAGCAAAACCTGATTGGCGAGGCAAAAGCGGCACTTATCACTTCGGTGAAACCCGCTTACGAAGACTTCGTAGCCGCGCTTAAGCACCAACGTACACTGACCCCTGAAGGTGATGGTGTATGGCGCTTACCTGATGGCGAAGCCTGGTATCAAAACCGACTTAATTACTTCACCACGACTGATATGACAGCCGATGAGGTCCATAATATTGGCCTTGAAAATGTCGAGCGTATCCACAACCTGATGCGTGAGATCATGGAGCAAGTCGGCTTTGAAGGCACATTGCAGGAGTTTTTTGTCTTCATGCGTGAAGACGATCAGTTCTACTATCCGAATACCGATGAAGGCCGTCAGCAGTATCTTGACGAAGCGAAACGTGTCATTGACGACATGCGTGGCGCAATACCTGAGTACTTCGGGATCCTGCCAGAAGCGCCTATCGTGGTGAAACGTGTCGAAGCTTTCCGAGAAGAGTCTGCCGGCAAAGCGTTCTATCAGAATCCGGCACAGGACGGCAGCCGCCCCGGTGTATATTATGCAAACCTCTACGATATGAAGGCCATGCCAACCTATCAGTTAGAAGCGCTGGCATACCACGAAGGGATCCCTGGTCACCATATGCAACGCGCTATTGCTCAGGAGCTTGATGGTATTCCTCAGTTCCAGAAGTTTCAGAGTTTCACGGCGTACACCGAAGGCTGGGGTCTGTATTCTGAAGAACTGGCGAAAGACATGGGATTTTATGAAGACCCCTACTCTGACTTTGGCCGTTTGGCTATGGAATTATGGCGCGCGTGCCGTCTGGTAGTGGATACCGGTATTCATGCGAAAAAGTGGAGCCGCGAAGACGCTATTGCGTACTTGATAGAAAACACGCCTAACCCGGAATACGATGCAGTTAAAGCCATTGAACGCTACATTGCCATGCCGGGTCAGGCGACAGCGTATATGATTGGTAAACTAAAAATCATGGAGCTACGCGATAAAGCCATGCAGGAGCTGGGCGATGACTTCTCTTATGCTGGCTTCCACGATGAAGTACTGAAAGACGGCACCGTACCGCTGTCAATTCTGGAAGAAAAAATTGACACCTGGATTGCATCAGTCAAGACCAGTAAGCAGGGATAAATAAAATTTCTGCAAAAGCCCGGCCATCGAGTCGGGCTTTTTTATTTGCAGTAAAATGACTGTCCTGATGACGTATCGCAGGTAAACGACCGCCTGAATGAAAACCCCGCCATGGCAACTGCCAGTAATACGTCTGACTTAACGCGCATGATAAAGATAACTGGTCAGTGAACTGTACAGCGAAATTAATTGTTCTCACAATACGCGCAATAGCGCCCTTCCCCACTGTTGGTAATACTTATTCGGTTGCTCTCCCTTATCAAAGTCGTCTGCCAGTCTGATAAATCAGTTGCGGGAAGATGAGATTACCGGCCCCCTGGGATATAGTAGTCACGCCTTATTTTATTCATGAAGCCACATTTTTATGCTCCGGCGAAATAAAATATCCGAAGGCAGGGTCTTATCGGATATGAAAGAAAAACAACAACGCTACGAAGCCCTTGTGCACGCGTTTCATGCCGACATTTACCGGTATGCGTACTGGCTTGTGAAAGATAAAAGTATCGCTGAAGACATCGTTCAGGAAACGTTTTTGCGTGCGTGGCGCTCTCTTGACTCACTAAAAGAGCAACAGGCTGCAAAATCCTGGCTTATCACCATTGTTCGTCGGGAGAACGCCAGACGATTTGAACGCAAGCAACTGGATACGGTAGACATCGATGACGTTAGCGTGATTGATGACACAGCCCATTCGGAGAGCAGCACAGAGCAGCGGGATCTTCACCGCCTCCTTGGCGGATTAAGCGAAGAATACCGTGAACCGCTGGTACTGCAGTTGCTGTTCGGATTTAGCGGAGAAGAAATAGCAGACCAGCTCAGTTTAAATAAAAACACGGTCATGACCCGACTGTTCAGAGCAAGAAACCAGCTTCGGGACGCCATGCAAAGACAAGAGAATCAACGAGGTCGTCAAAATGGATGAGTTAGAATTCAGGCGTCGTGTCTACGCCAATCCAGACACGACGGATCGCGAGGTGATCGAGGCTGCAAAGTCAGACCCGGCAAAACAAGCATTTTGGCAGGAACAAAAAGCCCAGGACAGTGCATTGCTGGAGGTAATGAAAATCCCCGTCCCCGAGGATATGGCTCATAAACTCATCTGGCAACAGACCGCCAATGAGTTTGTACGGCACAAAAAACGCAGCCGGTGGTATGTCGCAATGGCCGCATCAGTGGCATTTGCTGTTGGCATAAGCCTTACCTTGTTTAACCGTGCCGAAGTAAGCCTGGGAAATGAAGCTTTAGTGCACATGCAATACGCTGCCGCGGAGCAATCACATTCAGGATTGCCAGTGGACCTGACCCAGGTGAATGCCAAGCTTGCTGGTTTTGGAGCCTCGCTGACTGATATGGTCGGTAATGTCAAAGTGGCAAATTATTGTCACCTCAACAATGTGCGCAGCCTGCATCTGATTATGGAAACCGACCAGGGTTTGATGTCCGTGTTCGTCGTTCCACATCGCAAAGACATCGTATTGCCGGATGCGTTCTCAAATGACACGTTTCACGGCGAGGCGGTTAAAATGCAACGGGCAAACATTCTTGTGGTAGGTGACAAGCGTGCCGATTTGACTCCGGTAATGCAGGAAGTCAAAAGCAAGATCCAGTTTTCAGCATAAGCCGATGATAGCCCTCTGCGAGGGGGCTCTTTTCGATTTGCTGTGTCTCCTCTTACCGCATCAGTGTCTGCCCAGATGACGATTCGCCGAGTCAGTCATCTTTTCCCATCAGCTTTACGTATACGCGTTTGGTGTACTATGTCTCAATGTTTTAGGAAGTTATTGTAATTTCAAATAAAAAGTGACTATTGGCTTAAGACTAATACGCACCATCCCTAGAGACTTGAGTCTCTTCCTGATAGCATGAAAGAAAAAAAGGAAAACGTATGGCTACAGGCACGATAATTTCACTTGGATTGTATTTCGTCGTAATGCTGGGTATAGGGGTTTTCGCCTACCGCCAGACAAATACTGACGTTGAAGGATATATGCTTGGCGGCAGACAGCTTGGTCCCGCCGTGACAGCATTATCAGCCGGCGCATCCGATATGAGTGGCTGGATGTTAATGGGCCTTCCTGGCGCCATGTATATTCAGGGGATCTCAGCCGGCTGGATCGCCATTGGTCTGGTAATTGGCGCATTGGCTAACTATATTCTGGTTGCTCCTCGCCTTCGCGTATTCACAGAAGTCGCGAAAAATTCCATTACTCTCCCTGATTACTTTGAAAACCGCTTCGCTGATAATACCCGTATTCTGCGTGTCATCGCGTCGGTGGTGATTGTTATTTTCTTCACCCTCTATACTTCATCGGGCGTTGTGGCCGGTGGCAAGTTGTTCGAAAGCTCATTTGGATTAAGTTACGAAGTGGGTTTGTATGTCACCGCTGGTGTCGTGGTCGCTTATACCCTTATTGGGGGGTTCATGGCAGTGAGTATGACCGACTTCGTGCAAGGCTGTATCATGTTTATTTCACTGGTAATGGTGCCCGTCGTGGTAATAATGGAACTCGGTGGTCTTGGCGCTTCAGTAGACTCTCTGAAAAGCATTGACCTGGCGCTATTTGATCCATTCATGAATGCCCAGACAGGCACAGCCATTTCCATTATCGGAATTATATCGCTGGCCTCCTGGGGACTGGGTTACTTTGGTCAGCCACACATTATTGTGCGCTTTATGGCAATTCGCTCAGTGAAAGATGTCCCTGCGGCTCGTAATATCGGTATGAGCTGGATGATTGTTTCGATAATTGGGGCGCTGATGACGGGTCTGTTCGGTCTTGCCTATGTCACGGGCAACAACAACACCATCGATCCGGAAACCGTATTTATCTACCTGTCTCAAATTCTGTTCCATCCGTTAATTGGTGGCTTCTTGCTGGCAGCCATTCTGGCAGCGATTATGAGTACCATCTCTTCACAGCTTCTCGTTACCTCCAGCTCGCTGACGGAAGACTTTTACAAGGCCTTCCTGCGTCGCGATGCTTCCGATAAGGAACTGGTGATTGCCGGTCGTATCTCGGTCGTGGTGGTTGCAGCGGTGGCCATTTACCTGGCTTACGACAGAGACAGCACGATCCTGACGTTGGTGAGCAATGCCTGGGCCGGTTTTGGTGCGGCATTTGGTCCGTTGGTACTATTTAGCCTGTTTAAACGTGATATGACACGTCGGGCTGCGCTGGGTGGTATGATTGTCGGTGCGGTTACCGTACTGGTCTGGATCTACTTGCCGTTAGAAATTCAGGGGCAACGACTGTCAGCCTGGATGTATGAAATCGTTCCCGGGTTTATTCTTTCTACTCTGACTATCATTATTCTGAGCAAGTCAGGGAAGCCCAGAGACGGGGTTGTCGACATGTTTGATGTCTTCAACAAAAAGATGAAAGAAGAACTGTGAGTTCTGGTCTATTATGAAAAAAACGCCGCGTCCTGTACGCGGCGTTTTTGATTCTGTGACAAAATTTATTTGTAGGTATAAAGAAGGAATTTTAAATAGCAAAATCGCATAGCACTTTTTCATTTAAATATGTTACCGTTCTATGCATATAATCGTTTCGTATATAACCTCAACCATCGGACTCGAAAAATGACTGCAAGTATCCCGTCTATTACGCACTTGAAACAACTCGAAGCCGAGAGTATCCATATTTTCAGAGAAGTTGCCGCGGAGTTTGATAATCCGGTAATGCTGTACTCTGTTGGAAAGGACTCTTCGGTTCTTCTGCACTTGGCGCGCAAAGCATTTGCACCGGGCAAAATTCCTTTTCCATTGTTGCATGTAGACACCACATGGAAATTCCGGGAAATGATCGAGTTTCGTGATCGTCAGGCTGAAAAGCACGGCTTTGATCTGCTGGTTCATATCAACCAGGAAGGCGTAGAGCAAGGCGTTGGGCCGTTCACGCATGGTAGCGCTAAGCATACCGACATTATGAAAACCGCGTCACTCAAGCAAGCGCTGAACAAGTACAAGTTTGATGCCGCTTTCGGTGGTGCCCGCCGTGATGAAGAAAAATCCCGCGCGAAAGAACGCGTTTACTCTTTCCGAGACAGCAACCACCGCTGGGATCCGAAAAATCAGCGTCCAGAGCTTTGGAATATCTACAATTCGCAAATTAATAAAGGCGAAAGTATTCGTGTATTCCCAATGTCTAACTGGACAGAGCTGGATATCTGGCAATATATCTATCTGGAAAACATCGAAATCCCATCACTGTACTTAGCGAAACCACGCCCTGTGGTAGAGCGTGACGGAGTACTGATTATGGTCGATGACGACCGCATGCCGCTGGAAGAAGGTGAGAAGCCAGAAATGCGCTCGGTTCGCTTCCGTACGCTTGGCTGTTATCCACTAACAGGCGCGGTAGAGTCCGAGGCAGATACCCTGCCCGACGTGATTCAGGAGATGTTGCTTACCAAAACCTCTGAACGCCAGGGACGTGTTATCGACCACGATAGCGCTGGCTCCATGGAGAAAAAGAAAATGGAAGGATATTTCTAATGGCCACAAATATTGTCTGGCATAAGCATGAGGTGAATAAAGCCACCCGTGCCGAAAGCCTGGGACAGGCACCGCGGGTGTTGTGGCTGACAGGATTATCCGGTTCCGGTAAATCGACGCTGGCTAACTTGCTGGAGAAGAAGTTGCACGGCGAAAAAAAGCATACTTATCTGCTGGATGGCGACAATGTGCGTCACGGACTCTGTGGCGACCTTGGATTCAGCGACACTGACCGCGTAGAAAACATTCGCCGCATCAGTGAAGTGGCTAAGCTGTTTGTTGATTCCGGCATGATCGTACTGACCGCCTTTATCTCACCTTTCAGGGCAGACCGTGACTTTTGTCGCAACTTACTGGCCGAGGGCGAGTTTATCGAGGTGTTTGTTGATACCCCGCTGGAAGTGTGCGAACAGCGCGACCCTAAAGGGCTGTATAAAAAAGCACGCAACGGTGAAATCAAAGACTTCACCGGCATCGATTCTGCTTACGAAGCACCGGCTTCGCCTGAGATTCATCTTGAATATAAAGATGAGCCAGCTGAAGATACTGCAGAGCGTTTGTATAACCTCTTAGCCGAAAAAGGACTTGTATAATGGCACTTTCCGATCCACTCGCGCAGCAGGTACTTCGTATTACCAAGCTGGCCGGCGATAAGATTATGGCAATCTACGAGAAAGATTTCACCATTTATGAAAAGCAGGATACCAGCCCGTTAACAGAAGCTGACTTAGCAGCGCATCACGTTATCGTTGATGAACTGAAAGCGATTTCTGACCTACCTATTTTGTCAGAGGAATCAGCCGATATTCCATGGGAAGAGAGACAAAGCTGGCAGCAATACTGGCTGGTCGACCCCCTTGATGGTACCAAAGAGTTCATCAAGAAAAACGGTGAATTTACGGTAAACATCGCGCTGATTGATGGCGGAAAACCGGTAATGGGCGTGGTTTATGCCCCGGCCCTGAACAAAGCCTACATCGGTATTGAAGGCAGAGGTGCCTGGACTGAGCAAGATGGCGAATTTACCGCGATCTCTGCCAGAGTTCACAGCCAGGGCGATACCTGGAAAATTGTAGACAGTCGCTCCCACCAGAGCCCTGAAATTAAAAACCTGATGGCGCAACTTGACGGTGAAACCGAGTTGGTGGCAATGGGCAGCTCTCTGAAGCTATGCCTGGTCGCTGAAGGTGAAGCGCACCTCTATCCACGTTTGGGTCCTACCTCCGAGTGGGATACTGGAGCTGCTCACGCCGTTGCGACCGCCGCCGGTGCTAAAGTCACTGTGCTCGATCCGGAAAATCCGCTGGACCCCGACGCCGAGGCTCTGACTTACAATCAGAAAGAGTCTGTTTTGAACCCCTTCTTCCTTGTGAGTGCATAAGCATGAATAACGAAAACGAATTATTAAGAGAAGACGTCCTGTCTTATCTGGAACAACATGAAAAGAAAGATCTACTGCGTTTTTTGACTTGTGGTAGCGTTGATGACGGCAAAAGCACCCTGATTGGTCGCTTATTGCACGACTCAAAAATGATTTATGAAGACCAGCTTGCTGCCATCACCAAAGACAGCAAGAAAATGGGAACCACCGGTGAAAAAGTGGATCTGGCACTACTGGTAGATGGCCTGCAATCAGAACGTGAGCAGGGTATCACTATTGATGTGGCATACCGCTACTTCTCTACTGACAAACGTAAGTTCATCATTGCTGATACGCCTGGACACGAGCAATACACCCGCAACATGGTTACTGGTGCCTCTACCTGTGATCTGGCAATTATTCTGGTGGATGCCCGCGGCGGCGTGAAAGTGCAGACAAAACGTCACTCATTTCTGGTTTCTTTGTTAGGTATCCAGCACGTTATCGTTGCCGTTAACAAAATGGACCTGATGGATTACAGCGAAGAGGTGTATAACCAGATTCGCGAAGACTACCTAAAGTTTGCTGAACAGCTGAATATACCGGACATCCGCTTTGTGCCAATTTCGGCACTGGAAGGCGATAACGTGGTAAACCAAAGTCCGAATACGCCTTGGTTTGATGGCACGCCGCTGATGCAGCTTCTGGAAAACATCGAAATTGGCGAAGATGCAAATCATGACGATTTCCGCTTCCCGGTTCAGTATGTAAACCGCCCTAACCTGGATTTCCGTGGCTTTGCCGGTACTGTGGTTTCAGGACAAATTGCGCCTGGCGACGACGTCACCGCGTTGCCGTCAGGCAAGACGTCCAAAGTGAAATCTATTGTTACCTTTGAAGGTGAGCAGGATCGCGCTTACGTGCCTCAGGCAGTAACGCTCACGCTGGAAGATGAGATTGATATTTCCCGTGGCGACATGATTGTGAAATCAGACAACCAGCCACTGCTGTCCACCCAGTTCAAGTCACATCTTGTGTGGATGAGCGAAGAGCCAATGATGCCGAACAAACAGTATACGTTTAAGTTCGCCACCAAAACGACCACAGGCTCGGTTGCCCACATCGATTGTCAGATTGATGTGAACACGCTGGAGAAGAAGGATGCACTGCATCTGAATCTGAATGAAATTGGTGTAGTAGATCTGAAGTTCCAGCAAGCTGTTGCCTGCGACCCCTACAGCAAAAACCGTCCCACCGGCGCATTCATTGTCATTGATAGATTGACCAACGGAACGGTTGGTTCAGGCATGATAATTGATGCACTGACTGGCGACGATCAACACGATTCAACGCAGTTCTCTGAGTTTGAAGTTGAATTTAATGCGCTGGTTCGCAAGCACTTCCCGCACTGGAACGCGCTGGATATCACTAAGCTGTAATCACAGGACAGGACAATATGGCGTTAAACCAGTTGATGGTGTTGGGAATTTTCTTCGGCACCATTGCTGCGCTGATTTTCACAAAACGGCGCCCGGCATCAATATTTGCGTTGGCGGTACTGGGTTTACTCGTCACCCAGCAAATTACTTTTGACGATGTCCTGCAAAACCTGACAAATAAGGGACTTATCACGTTGGTACTGCTGCTGATTGTCAGCAGTGCCATTGATAAAACCGCCCTTATCAAACGCCTGGGCAGAAAGCTTGTCACTTCAAGCTATTCTGCCTCTTACTGGCGTCTGTTCGGATTAACCTTCTTTTCTTCGGCCCTGTTAAACAACACCGCTATCGTAGCCAGTCTAATCGGGCCGGTGAAACAAAATCAGTATTACCCGGCCTCAAGACTACTCATCCCCCTATCCTACGCCGCAATCCTTGGCGGTACGGTTACGCTTATTGGTACCTCCACAAACCTGATTGTCGACAGCTTTTTACAGGAGCATGGACACCCGGGCTTTAACTTCTGGGACTTTACGCTGTATGGCATGGTAGCGGGCCTGACATGTGGCCTCGTGATGTTCGCGTTGTCTCCTTTATTGCCATCTATTGCCCACAAAGGCGGAGACTATCGCGCTTATATCGTGGAAGCTGAAGTCGAAGGTGGCTCAGAACTGATTGGCAAAACCATTGAAGAGAATCACTTACGGAACCTGCCTGAGCTGTTCCTGGTGGAGGTGATCCGCGATGGTCAACTCATTACACCGGTGTCGCCGGAACTGGTTATCCTCGAAGGCGATAAACTTATCTTTTCAGGCAATGTGCAAAAACTGGATAACCTTAGCCATATTAAAGGACTAACAACCTTTGCTGAAGCCGATGGCATTTTGCGGGAAAACCTGACAGAAGTGATTGTAGCCAACCGGGCTCAGATTATCGGCCAGACCATTAAAGCCCTGGGCTTTCGTGCACTGTTTGACGCGGCAGTAGTTGCTATTCGTCGAGACGGTGAACAGCTTTCCGGTAAGCTTGGCGAAATTAAATTGCAGGCCGGTGATTTTATGTTATTAGCAGCCGGCCCTGACTTTACGACCAGAAAGAACCTGGCAAAGAACTTCTTTATTCTGTCAGAGCAGAAGATTTCCCGCCCACTTAGTCTTAAACAGGAATGGGTTACATTAGGTGGCTTTCTCGTCACTGTCGCGCTGGCTGCGATGGATTTACTCTCACTTGCAATAGGCCTGCTGTTTTTTGCTGCCGTACTGCTTGGCGCTAAAGTGGCGACCAATGGCGAAATCAAACGTAACCTGCCGCTGAACCTGATTGTCGTAATTGTTGGTGCACTCAGCCTGGCGACAGCACTGGAGAACGCGGGCGTGATTACCATGACGACGTCAAGCCTGATGCCCTATCTCGCGGACACTAACTGGTTTATGGCGCTGGTGGTGGTATATTTAAGTACGTTGGTGCTAACTGAGTTTGTAACAAACAACGCCGCCGCAGCGTTAATGTTTCCTTTCGCTTACGGCCTGGTGGGAATTATTGGCGCCCCGTTGATGCCTTTTGCGCTTGCTGTTGCGTTTGCCGCCAGTGCCAGCTTTATTTCGCCCTACGGGTATCAGACCAACCTGCTTGTTTTCAATGCCGCTAATTACCGTTTCAGTGACTTTATTAAGGTGGGATTGCCGATATCTATAGTCTACAGCAGCATTGTACTCTTGCTGTTAAATTACACTTATTTGCAATAGACACCTGGCGTAAAACGCGGCTATCCATCACATATTGTCGAAAAGCTACGATGATAGCTTTTCGACACATTTGGTTACGAACTTGCCGAAAAACCGCAGCTCCAGTGCTTCACCTGAACAACAGTGCAGGTATACTTTGCAAACGTATCTGAATTAAAATACCGGCCTTGTGCTATACGCGCTATCAATGCACTTTCATTTCAAGACGCCAAAATATAACAAGCATCAATCATAAGGAGCATAGGATGCACAACGTCACTAACCCGCTTCAGGCCTGTAATGACATATTCTTTCGTCCAAATGGCGTCTTTAACGCCATAAACGAAAAAAGCAACTGGTCGTGGCTGCCGTTTCTGATTGTCGTGATTATGGCAATCCTTCCTAATTATCTTTATATCAGCGTCATCGATATCAACTGGTACCAGGACCTTGTCATCAATGCTCAGTACGGTCAGTTAAGCCCGGCAGAAGTGGAAGCTCAGAAGCAAAACATGACGCGCACCAGCATGACCACCTTCACCGTAATTGGCACCTTCGTTGGCGTTATCGTGATAAATGCCATCGTCGCAGCTTATCTGAATATCGCTACCCGTGGCGATGAAGATAATGCCAACGGTTATACTGACTGGTACGGCTTTACCTGGTGGGTAGGCATGCCGATTGTCATCAGCGCGCTCATTGCCGTTGTGCTGCTGGTTCTTTCTGACGGTAGACAGATAAACCCGTCTATCGTATTCCCCTTATCACTGGGTTATTGGATAGGAACAGAAATGTCATCCGACTGGTTCGCTTTTTTACAGTCTATCCGTCTGGATTCTTTTTGGGGTATTTACCTCACTGCCGTTGGGATAAGTCAATGGACGAACTTTTCCACCAAAAAAGCGGCTGTTATCGCCGTGGCGCCCTGGGCCGTTATCTGGACAATCTGGATTGTCGTTATTCTGCTGTAATTATAGCGGCAGCTGAATCGTCCGCGGCACACCGTTTCGCTGCGGGCGAAAATAGTCTTTGTTCTGATAAAACGCCATCGTTTGTTCGTGCCACCAACCCGGAATGCCCAGTAGCGGTAACGGGCGTAAAATATGCTGTGGCTGGAAGTTATCCAGTGCGTCAAGGCGGGCTACCAGCGCCGCATCTACCACCTTCCACTTTTCAACCACCGGTAACGATGAAAACCCGTCAGGTACGCAAACCGCCAGCCACTTTCCGGTTAAACCGATAAAAGGTGACAGCATCATTTCCAGATTAGCGTGGCCAAACATATAGGGCTGAATGGTGCTGCTCCATAACGCACGTTGGTGCCACAATACTTCCTCCCATGCATGGGAGGCCAGCGCGCCAAGTAACGTGTTAGCCACGTCTCTGTGCTCATCTTCAACGACAAGTACCACACCACATTCGTCAAAGTGTGTCAGACGATTTCGACGCGCTGTGCGCGGGTGTAATCCCACGCTATTAATGTCATCAACATGAAGCTGATTTAGTCGTTGTTTAGTATGGGGAAACTGCATCCAGATACAGGCATTAAACAAGTCGTGCCAGTTATTTTCCCGCGTCGGAACCACAGAATCCTGATTAATAATTTCTTCATAGTAGCGACCATCATTGGCAAAAAACGTAGCCTGCCCGCGAAATTCAGGTCCTTCCCAGGTGCCGTACAGGGCTTTTGCCGCCCGGTTCAACCTCGCCGCATCCGGAAACGCTTCACAAGTCAGCAGGCCCGCTTCACGCAGGCATTGCGTCACCGCTGGCGCCACATTGGCACCATTCGCCACGGATCGCCACACGGGCGTACTCACTGTCATTCCAATACCTTCAACGGTTGCTGTAATGTCGGCGGATCCTACGGTTTCCAGCAAAAAAAGCCAATAGAAGCTGGATTTTTGAATGCGCACTGTTGCCACACATTTCTGTTTAGCGACACCATAAATGCGTGTACAGAGAAAAAGCCGCTCCTGTTTGCACGATGAACATCGCAGATAACGAGTTGGTCCTATTGGTTCGGCCATAGTAATTCTCTATACTGGTTGATAATTTCAGAGCAAACAGAGACTAACAATGAAAAAAATTCTTTTGCCTTTGGCGACATCTGCGGTCTTCGCACTTGCCGGATGTTCTCCATCTGAGGACAAACAAAGCCAGACACCGGTTGCGCCGGAAAAAAGTAACTTCGATGAGGTGTACGCCAGCATTTCAGCCGACGACATCCGCCCACCCTTAATGACACTGGCATCTGATGAATTTGAAGGGCGTCTGCCTACCACTGCCGGCGAAAAGAAAACACTGGATTTTCTGGTTAAGGAATTTAAAGCCGCTGGCATGCAGCCGGGTAACGGCGATAGCTTCCTGCAGGAAGTCGCACTCATGGAAATTACCGCTGATCCCGACATGACCATGACCATTGGCGACAATGAATTTGCCTATAAAGAAGACATGGTGGCTTCATCAAAGCGTGAACAGGATTCTATTAGCCTGACCGATTCCGAACTCGTGTTCGTAGGTTACGGCGTAAACGCCCCTGAATACGAGTGGAATGACTACGAAGGACTTGATGTTGAAGGTAAAACTGTCGTTATTCTGGTCAACGACCCAGGCTTTGAAAACCCGGACAGTGGCAAATTTCAGGGCACCACCATGACCTATTACGGGCGCTGGAGTTACAAGTACGAAGAGGCGAGCCGCCAGGGCGCAGCTGGCGCACTTATCGTGCACGAAACTGCTCCGGCAAGCTACGGCTGGTCGGTGGTGGCGAACAGCTGGAGCGGCCCGCAATATGGTCTGGTCAGTGACGATGGCGGGGCAAGCCGTGTAGCAGTAGAGGGCTGGCTAACGCTGGAAGCTGCACAAAAGGTATTTGCAGATGCGGGTCTGGACTTCTACGCAGAGAAGCAAAAGGCGATGCAAGGCCCCTACTCTCAGGCAATGGATATAGCAGCCTCTGTCACCGTGAACAATAAGTTCGAAAAATCAAAAAGTTATAATGTAATTGCTACGCTTCCCGGTAGCGAGCGCCCTGATGAGCATATCATTTACACCTCTCACTGGGACCATCTGGGCAAAGATGACACCAAAGAAGGCGATCAGATATACAACGGTGCACACGACAATGCGACGGGCACCGCAGCCTCAGTGGTAATGGCGCGCGCCTTCGGAAAACTGAGTCCTGCTCCGAAACGCTCAGTCAGCTTCCTGATCGTTACCGCAGAAGAGCAAGGTCTGCTTGGGTCAAAGTATTATGCTGATAATCCAGTTATTCCTTTGGATAAAACGGTTGCCAACATCAACATGGATGCAATGAATATTTTGGGGAAAACCAAAGATGTTGCGGTTGTGGGTATGGGCAAGAGCGACCTGGAAGACAATCTTGAAGTTGCCGCGCAGCGTCAGGGACGCACTTTAACCCAGGAAGATCGTCCTGAAGCAGGTTACTACTATCGCTCTGATCATTTCAGCTTTGCGAAAAAAGGCGTACCGGCGCTGTATGCTGAAGGCGGTAGTGAGCCTGCTGATGCAGAAACCGCTGCGTACCGTAAACGCATGAACGTTATCGTTACCGGTTGTTACCATCAGGTGTGTGATCAGTACCGTGATACGTGGGATTTAAGCGGTATCGCTCAGGATACGCAAATGTTATTTGACGTAGGTTACCAGGTTGCCAATGCTGACGAGTGGCCTGCCTGGAAAGCCTCAAGTGAATTTCAGCGTCAGTAAGCACTCTCGCACCATGGCCAGCAATATGCTGGCCTTTTTTTTGGCAGTCTGTTTTTATCGTCCAGAATGAATCACTGTATTTCTTCATCGTCCTGAATGCATTTCTGTATGCAATTTACAGATAGCTGGCTTAACGTTTGTTTTCGTCTTACGCATAAAATTCAGTCCCGTCGCAGTCACTCAGTTTTCTGTGCAACCGGTAAGAGATGAGTAATTCCAAAAAGGCATCAGAATACACTTGCAATTTTTCCTCATACTGGCACATTCAAAGACACGCGAGTGAAGCCAGAGAAGATGCGAATATTGCTATCGTCAGCCAGGCAGCCTGACCAGGTAATAACGTAACCGGATTCACGTCAGTACTTATGGTCACCTGAAAGATATCGTCCCAAAGCAGTGGGGAACAACATCAAAGCCCTATTCGCATCTTCTCTGGACAAACAATAAGAAACCACCGCTATCTCATACAGAGATCCGACAGAAAAAACGCCTATTTTCAACAAGTGATAAGAGAGAACCCGTTTTATGTGTGGTATTTTCGGTATCCTGGATATCAAGACCGATGTGTCTGAACTCAGAACCCAAGCGTTAGATTTAACAAAACTGCTGCGTCATCGCGGCCCAGACTGGTCGGGTATCTGGAATAATGACAATACCATCCTGTGCCACGAACGACTGGCGATTGTCGACGTGGACACAGGTGCCCAACCTCTCATCAGCCAGGACGGCCAATGTATTCTGGCGGTCAACGGTGAGATCTACAATCATAAGCAACTGGCCAAGAATCTGGCGCAGCCTTACACGTTTAAAACCCGCTCTGACTGCGAAGTCATTCTGCCGCTGTTTCAGCAGCGAGGCGTAGAGTTTATTGACGAACTTGAGGGCATGTTTGCATTTGTGCTTTATGATGAAAAAGAAGACGCCTACCTGATTGCCCGCGATCATATCGGTATTATTCCGCTATACACCGGTTACGACGAGCATGGTAACTTTTATGTCGCCTCAGAAATGAAAGCCCTGGCGCCTATTTGTAAAACCATCAGCGAGTTTCCCCCAGGCCATTACCTGTGGAGCAAGCACGGTAAAGTCACCAAGTATTATCAGCGTGACTGGATGAGTTATGACAACGTCAAAGACAACGAAAGTAACCTGGATGAGTTGCGCGAAGCTTTCGAGAAAGCCGTGAAATCGCATCTGATGTCCGATGTCCCGTATGCGGTTTTACTCTCGGGAGGACTCGATTCGTCGCTGGTGTCGGCCGTAGCAGCACAATACGTTGCTAAGCGTGTAGAGGATGAAGATAAGTCCGACGCCTGGTGGCCTCGTTTGCACAGTTTTGCAGTGGGCCTTGAAGGTGCACCGGATCTGAAAGCAGCAAAACAGGTGGCAGATATGATTGGCACCGTGCATCACGAAATTCATTTCACTATTCAGGAAGGCCTGGATGCCATTCGCGATGTGATATTCCATCTGGAAACCTACGACACTACAACCATTCGCGCCGCCACGCCCATGTATCTGATGACGCGTAAAATCAAAGCCATGGGTATCAAGATGGTGTTAAGTGGTGAAGGCTCTGATGAAATCTTTGGTGGCTACCTGTATTTCCATAAAGCTCCGAATGCAAAAGAATTCCATGAGGAGACCGTGCGTAAACTAGACCGTTTGCACATGTTCGACTGCGCTCGCGCCAATAAAGCAACCTCTGCATGGGGCGTAGAAGCACGCGTGCCGTTTCTTGATAAAAAGTTTATCGATGTGGCCATGCGTCTGAACCCGCAAGATAAAATGTGTATTGATGGCCGTATGGAGAAATGGATCCTGCGCAAAGCCTTCGACAACGGCACAACCTTGCCGGAAGAGGTGTTGTGGCGTCAGAAAGAGCAGTTTGGTGATGGCGTTGGCTATTCCTGGATTGATTCAATACGCGATTTTGTTGCTGGCGAAGTGAGCGATCAACAACTGGCAACGGCAGAGTTCCGCTTTCCGGTAAATACGCCGGATACCAAAGAAGGCTACTACTATCGCACCATCTTCGAAGGTTACTTCCCTCAGGAAAGCGCAGCGCGCTGCGTGCCTGGTGGTAAATCAATAGCTTGTAGTACGGCCGAAGCACTTGAGTGGGATGAAAGTTTTAAAGCCAATGCTGATCCCTCAGGACGTTCGATGAAAGGCGTTCATTCGGGGAAAAGCTAACCGCTAGCGGTATCTGAACTGAAAAACGCGGCTTCATGCCGCGTTTTTCAGTTTACTCTGGTCACGAAATTGGCATCTGTGCAATTGCACAGTTAATTTCTGCGATGCTGCCTGTAAGGGTAATGATAGCCTGACATTGTTGACCCTAACCTAGCCTCTCACGACACCCTGGCTTTCGTTCTTTGCAAATCGGCTTACAACTTTACCTTCTACCCGCTAAAAGTACGTCAGACCTGGTGGCAATGCCATGTGCCAGCAACAGGTATGCGTCATGCTTTTACCCGTCGGAAACGATTTAGCGCATTTCCGGTTACGGCCCACAACATCAATCCACTCCATGCGATAATTGAGAATCCGGCAGGCACGCACGCTACTGCGATAATTCGAAGCTGTTTCCGGTTAAAAAAGAATGCGAGGATCGCGGGTAAGAACCACACCACAAATAACAGTGTAATCCCTGCGACCCATTGAATGCCGCTTAACTGTTCAAAGTAAGTCAAAATTTCCATTGTGTTTCCCCAACTGGTAACGGTAGTAAAGGGCTGGCTGAAAGCTTACAGAACGCTTTCCCTTGCCCGACAAATGACATCCTTATTGTGGTGTCACTTACTGTAGTCCAGCTAGAGAGCAAAATATTACAGCGCGATTGAAAATTTCCGGAAAAAGGGTAAAGCAAATCAGTTTTGTAGCTCTTCCAGATCGATCCATAGTTCAGGATTATTCAGTGGCGTATTCTCAGGCAACAATGGGTTATCCATCTTAAAGATTTTGCGCTGCGGGATATTCAAACGATTCAGCATCTCTTCATGAGTCGACATAAACAACGCATCAAAAGAGCCATCTTCAAGCGCTCTGCGTAACCCGGTTTCAATTAGCCGCGCCAGTGTGGTATCCCCCCGATTGACGAAAAAGTACATCGCCGTGGGATAGTAAATGGCAAGATCAGGTTCTAACATAATGTCCGGGTTTCGATCCGCCTCTTCCAGCTCGTTGATTACCTCAATCACAGAACGCGGAAAAAAATCGCCCCGATTCTGATTAAGCATAGAGAATGCTTCCGGATAATCAGGCACCGTCAATACGTTAAACCCATTTGCCTGCAGTATTTTTGTATCCGGCCATTCTTCTCCCTGAATAGGTGCAAGAGAAATTAAGTCCTGCTGTGAAGAAACGGCAGCAAACGCAGAACGCTTCTGTTGATTTATCAGAAAGACACGCAGCCCGATTAAGCCTTTTGCAATTGGAATACGAATGGGCAGCAAATCTTTTTCACGCTGTGAGTCTGTCATACTCCAGACTACGTTCACTTCCCGGTTCTCTCTTAGCTGACGAAGTGCCTTGCCCTGTAACAAAATTCGCTCAGATGGCAGCAGCGTGTATTTAACGCCGGTTTTTTCCAGAGCCAGAGTCAGGAGCGCCCGTGGATACTCATCACGCATATCAGCCTCACTAAGAGGTCTGGGGTACGTAATCGTCCACATCGCCGCAGTCACCGGCGCGCTAAGCAAGAACAGTATCGCTGCAGAAACCCACCTCATGATACTGTTATCTCCTCAGTGGTGATCCGGGCAGCATCGAGTACGCAGACCACTATAGACATCTCATCATCGTTACCGTGCAGCGTAAACGCACTTACCCGTTCACGCGCAACCGTGCCATGATGATCCAACCACTGCCAGTTCACCTGCGCAAAATAGGTGCCCTCAGCCAGCGTCATCAGTTGCAGGATTTCAAAGCTCAACCGGTAACATTCGTTTTCCACTGCGATTTGAATAAACTTGCTGAGCTTATCCCGAATCGACTCTTCTGTCATACATACCTGCTTTTCGCCTTCGGTGACAAATACCGCTGGTTGGGAAAACAGTGCCTGAAGCTGTTGCTCACGCCCGAATTCTACCGCTTCCGCCATCGAGGAGAGAAACGCGTTGACTTCAATTGTCATGGTATGTCCTTAATTATTATTCTATACCGATAAACTTATGCGTTTGTAACGATAAACGCCAGTTGCGCTGGATACAAGTTTCCACTGCCAGCGCCGTGGCCCGTTTTTGCTGACTGATTGGTTGCAGGCATACCCCAACATTATGCCCCTGTGGCAGTCTGGCCAGCAGTGCGTCCAGCTCCTCAATATGTTTCTCCATCGCTACCGGGTGCTTGATTTCGTTCGCTCTTAATAACGCCGAAGTCAGCACCTCATAGCCGCCTTTCATGTTCACTTTAGGCGACACCGTTACCCAGGTATCAGCATGGCATTTCACTTCGTACGTGCCACTGGTTTCAATTTGCGTGCTAAAACCCTGTTGATGAAGCAGCGTCGTCAATGCCTCCAGGTCGTACATACATGGCTCACCACCGGTGATAACTACGTGACGGGCCACATAGCCCTCTTCTTCAAACAGCGTCAGCAGACCTTCAGCGTCCGTTTCAAAATGCGTTTCACTTTCTACGGTTTTGGCAAGGACGTCTGTGGCCTCAATAAGGTGGGCTGTATCCAGTGTCCAGGTATGTTTGGTGTCACACCAGGGGCAGCCCACCGGGCAGCCCTGAAGTCGAACAAACACCGAAGGGATACCAGTATGCGCGCCTTCCCCCTGGATAGTTTCAAACATTTCGTTAATTTTGAGTGTAGTGTAGTGACTCACACATGATTCCTGTTGCAATTGCATGTTGGGATTTTACCAAGGATCACATAAAATTCCGGGATAATTTCGTAACTTTACCTCACCATGTCTGAAAACGTTGTTGTTATTTACTCCGGTGGAATGGATTCGTTTACTGTTCTGCACCGCGCACTTCGTGATGGCAAGACGCCTCACGCCCTCACATTTGACTATGGACAGCGCCACAAAAAAGAAATCGACTATGCGGCGGCAGTGTGTAAAACGCTGGGCGTGTCTCACAAAGTGGTAGATATATCCGCCATTAACACGTTGATTGGCGGCTCCTCGCTGACTTCGGATATCGATGTTCCTGAAGGGCATTATGAAGAACCCAGCATGAAACAAACCGTCGTGCCCAACCGCAATATGATCTTACTTTCCATGGCCGTTGGCTATGCCGTTAGCATGGAAGCGGAAAAAGTGTATTACGGTGCACATAGCGGGGATCATGCGATTTATCCTGACTGTCGTCCTGAGTTCGTGGAAAAAATGAATATCGTGTGCAATATTGCCAATTACACGCCGGTAGAAATTGTCACCCCCTATCTCAAAGAGAGTAAAACCGCGATTTTAACCGACGGCCTGAAGATGGGGCTGGATTACAGTTTGACCTGGACATGTTACAACGGCAGAGATAAAGCTTGTGGAAAATGCGGGGCTTGTCAGGAAAGGCTGGAGGCATTCAGAGACAACGGCGTAACTGACCCACTGGAATACGAATAAAAATTGCTGAGATTGCGGTGCAGGTGCTCGCAGGCAACGCAGGAACACATTCCCCGGATATCCGTTTTCCTAAAAACCAAAAAGCGCGTTTCCCTTACGGAAAACGTGCTTTCTTATGCCTTACTGAACTTATTTCTGACTTTCGGAAATGAAGTAGGAAAGTTCTTTGATGCAGTGGCGCAATACCGGGTTTAAGCGGGTATTTTTACCGTTCATGACAAACAGTTCGTGGCTGAAATTAAACAGCGAGCCCTGAGCGATAGGAACAAGCCCAAGGCTGGCACCCTGCTCTCTCGCCATGTAATCAGGCAACAGCGCGACATACTCCCCGGTCATCATCGCTGACATCGCCGCGTCATAGGAGTCAGAGAACGTCTGAATCGCCAGCCGACGATCGCCCTCGATGTAGTTGGCTGATGATAGCCCGGAAATACCAATAGCCGGATAATCTTCTATTTTCACATCATCAGGTAGCGATGTATCACGATATTTCGCCAACGGATGGGTCGGCGCACAATAAAGACGTCCTTCACACTCGATGCCGATAGGATGAAAGGTTACCGACTCGGGTTTCACCATATCGTAGGTTGAAACCACCAGGTGACATTCCCCTGACAGCGCGACATGCTCAACTTCGTTGTAAAGTCGGGACTGAATATTCACATGAATATCGTCGAATTTTTTCATCGTGCTTTTCACCGCTTTACTGATTGCAAGATGCATGGAAAGCGGTAACCCTGCCATCATCACCAAAGTGATATGGCCCGAGTAATCATCGTGAAGTGATTTCAGGTTAAACACAAAGTTATCGAAAGCATTAAAGATACGCTTCGTTTCCTGAAATACCACCTCACCTTCTTTGGTCATTTGGAAACCACCCCGTCCCCGGTGACATAGCACCAGGTCAAGGCGTTCTTCCAGCTTCTTGATTGCCGCACTGATATTAGGCCGTTGCATCCGCAGCACAGGTTCTGCAGCGGTAAAACCATTACAACTCGCAACAGCATAAAAAACACGCAGAAGCTTAATGTCGGATTCTTGCAGTCGGTTCAACATGGAGGCACCAGTTATAGGTATAGTTATGGATACTCAAGCTTGCATAATAGGCAACTGTTGTTGCGATTACAATGGTATTTTTTAAGATTATTAGTCTTGTACAGCGAGTTTGCATCATTGCCCGTTCCACAGAGGTATCACGTCAGATACCGACAGGAAGTAAAACGAAGACTACGGGAGCAAAAATAAAGGCATTTTGCGGTAGTTACCAACTGGCTGCTGTGTTGAGACTACCGTCAGGTAAAGGAAAGCTGGCGCCCGCACTTACAGCACGGACACCGTTGTTTCAGGTCAGGAGGTGTGACACGCTAAGAGAGTTCGACAACCTGCTTTCGAAGCGCTTCAATGTCGTCTCGCATAGACGCCGCTTTTTCGAATTCCAACTCGCGGGCATGCTCAAACATTTGCTTCTCCAACTCGGCAATTCTTTCCATGAGATCAGTTGCACTGGCAGCCTGCTGCGATTTTTTCTTTTCAGCGACTTTGCGCATACGCACTTTGCCAGAAGCCGGATGTGCACTGTCACCAATGTCCATAATGTCCGTTATGGGTTTCACCAGACGCTGAGGTGAGAGGTTATTCTCTTTATTGTAGGCTTCCTGTTTTTCACGACGGCGATCGGTTTCATCAATGGCTTTTTGCATCGACTTGGTAATGGTGTCTCCATACATGATCGCTTTACCATTGATGTGTCGCGCGGCCCGCCCGATAGTCTGAATCAATGACCGCTCAGCGCGAAGGAAGCCTTCTTTGTCGGCATCAAGTATCGCCACCAGAGACACTTCCGGCATATCAAGACCTTCACGCAAAAGGTTAATTCCCACCAGCACATCGAATTTACCCAGCCGCAAGTCACGGATAATTTCTATCCGCTCTACTGTGTCGATATCCGAATGCAGATAACGCACATTCACGCCGTGCTCGTTCAGATATTCACTTAAATCTTCGGCCATACGTTTAGTAAGTGTGGTGATAAGCACACGCTCGTCAACCTCAACCCTAGCCTTAATTTCTGAGAGTACATCATCGACCTGAGTGGCCACGGGACGCACTTCTATTATCGGATCCAGTAGTCCGGTAGGACGCACAACCTGTTCAACAATATCGCCATCGCATCTTTCAAGCTCATAGTTGCCAGGCGTGGCTGAGACATAGACCGTTTGCGGGCAGATTTGCTCGAACTCCTCAAATTTTAAAGGTCGGTTGTCCAGTGCCGATGGCAGACGGAAGCCATATTCTACAAGGGTTTCCTTGCGTGAGCGGTCACCTTTGTACATTGCGCCTATCTGTGACACAGTCACATGCGACTCATCAATAAACATCAATCCGTCTGCCGGAAAATAATCCAGCAGGGTTGGCGGCGGCTCACCGGGTGCTCTGCCAGAAAGATAGCGGGAGTAATTCTCGATGCCGTTGCAGTAACCCAGCTCCATCATCATTTCAATATCGAACTGCGTTCGCTGTGTGATGCGCTGGTCCTCCAGCAGTTTATTGCTTTCCTGTAGCTGCGCTTTTCTGTCTTTCAGCTCTTCTTTAATTTCTTCAATAGCTGCCAGAATTTTCTCACGCGGGGTAACATAATGGGTTTTCGGAAAGACGGTGGTTCTGACAACAGACTTATCTACCGCGCCAGTCAGCGGATCAAATAAGGATATCTTGTCGATTTCATCATCAAACAACTCTACCCTCACCGCTTGCTTTTCTGCATCAGCGGGAAAAATATCAATCACATCACCGCGAACACGAAACGTACCGCGCTCGAAGGCAAGGTCGTTACGTTTATATTGCAGTTCGGCCAGACGGCGCAGAATATCTCTCTGATCCATAGTGTCACCCTGGCGCAAATGCAACAGCATTTTCATATAGGATTCAGGATCGCCAAGACCATATATTGCCGACACACTGGCAACGATGACGACGTCACGACGCTCCATCAGCGCTTTGGTAGCCGATAACCGCATCTGTTCGATGTGGTCGTTAATCGATGCATCTTTTTCTATAAACGTATCGGTACTCGGCACATACGCTTCAGGTTGATAATAGTCGTAATAAGACACGAAATATTCAACCGCGTTGTTAGGAAAAAACTCTTTCATTTCGCCGTACAGCTGAGCTGCCAGCGTTTTGTTGTGAGCCAGAATGAGCGTAGGACGCTGCACTTCCTGAATCACATTAGCCATGGTGAAGGTTTTACCTGAGCCGGTTACCCCTAGCAGCGTCTGGCACGCCAGGCCACTCTCCAAGCCATCAACCAGTGAATGGATAGCGGTAGGCTGATCGCCGGCCGGCTTGTACTTTGATACCAGCTCAAACCCTTTTGTCATGCTTTTACATCTTCCTCATATTTTTCCTGTGCCAGTGCGCGCCTGAACACAATAAATGATATCGAGGCCATACAGATATTGGCTACGACGGTTCCCCAGAACAATCCCTGTAAATCAAAAAGCAGGCTTCCTGCCACACTCACAGGTACGAAAAAAACAAACAGGCGGATGACACTGAGTACTAATGCAGACATCGGGCGATGCATGGCGTTCAACGACGAGTTTGTAAGAATGATCACGCCCTGCATGCCATAACCAAGCGGCACAATCATCAAAAACAACCTGATAAGTTCTGCAACTTCCTGTTCCTTTGCAAATGCCGCGGCTATCCAGGAGCTAAGCAGAAACATCACTAAGAACACTGCCAGTTGCCAGAGTAAAATAAATTTCAGCGCAATGCTGTACGCGTCAGTCACCCGCTTGTAGTTATTCGCCCCTACATTTTGGCTTATAAATGGCGGCAACGTCATCGACAGCGCCAGTATAACAATGCTGGCAATAGACTCCATCCTGTTACCCACCCCCCAGGCAGCAACGGCTTCGGCACCATAGCCGGCCACCACGGCGGTCATCACGCCGCCAGCGATAGGGGTAAGCATGTTTGCGCCTGCAGCAGGCAGTCCGATCCGCAGGATATCGCGGCTACTCGCTTTCATTTCGGGCATTGTTAACAGACGCGGTAAAATGAGTTTTCTCTGTATGGCGAGTAAATAAAGGATCCAACTAGCGCCGACAAACCAGGCGATAAATGTAGCGAGGGCTGCCCCCTGAATACCCATTGCGGGCACCGGGCCCCATCCGAAGATAAACAGCGGGTCTAATAAAGCATTCAAACCGCCACCTGCGGCCATTATGATGCTGGGTGTGCGGGTATCTCCGCACGCTCGCAATACGCTATTACCGACCATTGGTAACGCCAGAAAGACGCTTGATGCGTACCATATTCCCATATAATCGCGAATATATGGCATCAGGTTGTCAGTGGCATTAAGTAAGTGAAATACCGGCTCTATAAACAAAAACCCCAAAATTGCCAATACGCCTACCAGCAGAAAGGACAGCGTCAACGCCCCCGTTGCATGCTGTTGGGATTCTTTTATTTCGCCTGCTCCCTGGAGCTTCCCGATGATGGCTGAGGTGCCAATACCCAGGCCAATGTTCAGGCTGATAACGGTAAAAGTGACCGGAAACGTAAAACTGATCGCAGCGAGCTGGTCGGTACCTAATAAACTGACAAAGAAAGTATCAATTAAGCCAAAACTCATCATCATGATCATGCCCAGAATCATGGGTATGGTCATTCGCTTCAGCGTTGCTCCGATGTCTCCGGATGTCAGATTATTTTTGCGCTCTTGAGACTGCGATATAGTCACTTTCACCTACTTGTCTTGTTTCACCGACATGGACTTGTCGCCCGGTGTAAAAAAAGGGCTGTGTTATTTTGTATATGAACGCCTGTCGTGTGCGATTTGGCAACGGGCGATAATAGATTTATTTTGCACCTTCCGTCGGCGGAGGCGAAAACCTGACTAGTCTAAATGACCCCTGCACGCTTCGCCATGTCATCGAACAACTTTATTCTACATTACACTGCAATTCTTCATGTTCAGGAAGCTGGTAACCGACGCTGATACGGCGCAATCCGTGTGGTGAATAACCATTCAGTAGTAGCAAATTGGATAAAGTTTGCATCGGCTTTCCAGAAGCCAGCAACATTATGTTTATAATTATCAATAACACATGGCTTTTATCATTAAGCTTTTATTAAATATACGTTTGGTAATATTCATCAGGGTTATTTACTAAAAACACCTATTTCTGAACACTGTTTAATCAGTAGATACCCCATATTTCCCTGTGACAGTCCGATGACAGTTTTCTGACAGCCATGTGGCAATTAAAAGACACCATTTCGATAAAAATTAAGTGTTCATGGAATCAGCACTTTTTCCAGCAATGTTAATTTAATGTTGCCACAAGGAGAAATTTTATATTCTCCCGTATTTTTTGCCAACGCGTCGGTGAATTAACACACAAGCTAATCTTTGTCCAACAGATCCCTGAAGCGATCAAAAAAAGATCTTCCAAAAAATCGTAACCAACTGATTAGTATAAATTTAATGTATCAATAATTAGTGATCCATTACGATTTACACTCCTGGGATCTCGCTTCACCAGACCGCCCAGTTAAGCTATCAACATAGTTATCCACAGTTTTAGTGGATAAGTGGCCCAAAGCCAGTATTGGCGCGATTTAGTCCGATTTCACCGAATAAAAAGGTAAGTGATGACTAACCTCCTGTATGACGTGTACAGGTTACACATTTATGAATGGCTGTTTTTACATCCAGTAGTCAAAGAGATTTTAATAGCTTTTTGATATAACAAACCCGTTAAATCTTATATTTGTGTTTTAAGTTTTTTTGCTGGTTACCTTTGCACCAGTTAATCGCAACGGAGGCTCTGATTAGCGCCACAGCTCACTATTTAAGCATTACTTTCAGGCATTTGATGCAAATTTGCACTAAAACACATTAAAACAACATTTTTTGTGCAATCAGAATAAAAATATTAGCAAGGTTGTTGACAGCGACACCGATGCTCATTAATATTCGCCTCCGTTGAAAAGCAGGTCCCCCTTAGCTCAGTTGGTTAGAGCGACGGACTGTTAATCCGCAGGTCCCCCGTTCGAGTCGGGGAGGGGGAGCCAACTTTTCACACACAAGAGATACGATTCCCCCTTAGCTCAGTTGGTTAGAGCGACGGACTGTTAATCCGCAGGTCCCCCGTTCGAGTCGGGGAGGGGGAGCCACTCTTACTCTCTTCTTATGTAATTCCTTACAAACTCAAAGAAATTTCTGAAAAACCCTGCTCTGAGCAAGTTGTTTATCGCGGCTTAAAAAGCGATAATACCTAGCATTTGCGATGGGCTGAGTAATCTTTGTTGCACAATGCGAACGCCAGACTGGCGTATACGTTATCATTTGTCTGTAACGACACTCATGTCTGCCCTGTAATAACAACGAAAAAATCAAAGCCGCGTTGAACGCAAGCGCGCAACAACGGCAAATCTCTTTCGCCATGTAATAAGTGTATTACCCGGTGATGATATTCGTTACCGGATGAATTTTTCGTAAAGAGGATCTCTGACAGTTTCATGACTGACTTTCTTTTACTGTTAATTGGCACGGTACTGGTCAACAATTTCGTGCTGGTAAAGTTTTTAGGGCTGTGTCCTTTTATGGGGGTGTCCGGAAAGCTGGAAACAGCCATAGGTATGTCGATGGCGACCACCTTCGTCCTGACACTTGCCTCCGTGTCCAGCTACCTGGTAGAAACGTACCTGCTTCAGCCTCTCGGTATTGGATACCTTCGGACACTGGCATTTATTCTGGTGATTGCCGTGGTCGTGCAATTTACTGAAATGGTTGTGCACAAAACCAGCCCTACCCTGTATCGTTTGCTGGGTATCTTTTTGCCGTTAATTACCACTAATTGCGCAGTGTTGGGCGTCGCACTTCTGAACCTGACCGAACAGCATACACTGATGGAAAGCCTGATTTATGGCTTTGGTGCAGCGCTTGGATTCTCGTTAGTACTGGTTCTTTTTGCTGCCATGCGCGAGCGCCTCGCGGCAGCTGACGTCCCCGTTTCTTTTAAAGGCGCTTCTATTGCCATGATCACTGCGGGACTGATGTCGCTCGCCTTCATGGGATTCAGTGGATTGGTGAAAGTCTGATGACAATAACCATGAGTCTTATTGCAATTGGTGCGCTCGCGCTAGTGTTTGGCCTGATCCTTGGTTATGCAAGCATTCGGTTTAAAGTCGAAAGCGACCCCCTTGTCGAACAAATTGATGAAGTATTGCCTCAAACCCAATGCGGCCAGTGTGGATATCCAGGGTGCCGACCTTATGCCGAAGCGATAGCCAATGGTGATGAAATAAATAAATGCCCTCCTGGCGGCGAAGCCACAATTAAAAAGCTGGCCGACTTGATGGGGGTAGAACCCAAACCTCTGGACGAGGCACATGGCGAGGAAGACGTTAAGAAAGTTGCGTTTATTCGAGAAGATGAATGTATCGGCTGTACGAAGTGCATTCAGGCCTGCCCTGTTGATGCTATCCTCGGCGCCGCCAAACAGATGCATACGGTTATCACCGATGAATGTACCGGCTGTGACTTATGTGTAGATCCCTGCCCCGTCGACTGCATCGATATGGTGCCTGTCACGCAAACCACAGCGTCATGGAAGTGGGATTTTTCAAACTCTCCTAAAGGAGACATTCCGGTTAAAATGGTATCGTAATTCGTGATGTATCCAGCATTTGACGACATAATTGCTAACCTGAATCAAAATAAGCTCAGTAGCTTCCCGGGAGGCGTGCACCCGGAAGACAGAAAAGCGCTTTCTGCAAATAGTGCCATTGCCCGTATTCCCCTGCCCGATTTGATTACCGTACCAATGCGACAACACGTTGGTACGGAGGGGCAGTGCTGTGTGGAAGTTGGCGACCATGTTCTGAAAGCGCAGCCACTGACTACGAGTCAGAATCCATTTTGCGTTCCTGTGCATGCGCCGACCTCCGGGGAGGTTGTGGCAATTGGCCCTCACGTAACGGCACATCCCAGTGGGTTAACAGAAATGTGCATTTCCATCCGACCGGACGGTAAAGACACGTGGACAACACTGACACCTGTGGTTAACTACCGTGAGATGCAACCGCAAAAAGTGGTTGCCGCCATTTGCGACGCCGGAATTTCAGGTATGGGTGGCGCTGGCTTTCCCACGCACATCAAAACCGCCAGCAGTAAAGAAATCGAATTTCTTATTATCAATGGCGTTGAATGCGAGCCCTACATCACCAGCGACGATCGCCTGATGCGTGAGCACGCCTGGCAAATTCGACAGGGCATTGACGTACTCGAACACCTGCTGTCCCCAAAAGCCATCATTATTGCGATAGAGGACAACAAACCTGAAGCCATAGAAGCAATGAAAATTGCTTGTCAGGACAAAGCTGCCTATCGCGTGGTAGCGGTTGAGACAAAATATCCCGCAGGCGGTGAGAAGCAGCTTATTCAGGTGATCACTGGACGTGAAGTTCCCCGCAACGGGCTTCCGGCAGATGTCGGAGTACTGATGTTCAATGTTGGCACCAGCTATGCCATCGCAGATGCCATTTTTAACGGCAAACCACTGATAGAACGGGTCGTGACTGTGACCGGAGAGGCCGTTCAACAGCCCGGTAATTTCTGGGCGCTGATCGGCACACCTGTTCGCCATTTACTGGACCAGGCAAACTACTTACCCAAAAAACAACGTCAGCCACAGATCATCATGGGTGGCCCGATGATGGGCTTCACATTAACTGACAGCGACATTCCGGTAGTGAAAATTACCAACTGTTTGCTGGTACCCGCGAAGCGTGAATTGCCGGATGATGACAGTGAGCGCCCGTGCATTCGTTGTTCGGATTGTGCTACCGCCTGTCCCGCGTCGCTATTGCCGCAACAGCTTTACTGGCATGCCAAAGCAAAAGAGCTGGATAAAGCGCAAGAATACGACCTTTTTGATTGTATTGAATGTGGTGCCTGTGCCTACGTTTGTCCCAGTGAAATACCACTGGTGCATTATTACCGTCAGGCAAAAGCGGAAATTCGCACACAGCGCGACGAACGCAATAAAGCGGAAAAGGCACGCGAACGATTTGAAGCGCGCAAGGCTCGCCTGGAACAGGAAAAGCTGGAGCGCGAAGAGAAACACCGGAAAGCCAAGGAAGCCCGCCTTGCGGCTGCCAATACGCCCTCCGAGAAAGGCGAAGCGAAAGACAAAGTAGCCGCAGCACTTGCCAGAGCGAAAGCCAAAAAGGCTGCACTGGCAGACGCAGAGGGCACGACGCCGGCTAAGGACGACAAGAAAGCGCAGGTGGCAGCAGCTGTCGAACGCGCGAAAGCAAAAAAAGCCGCGCAGGCGGCGCAAAATGCGCAGACTTCTACACAACAGAACGAACAAGAAGCCCCCCCGACCTCTGCCGAACAAGACAAAAAAGACAAGGTTGCCGCGGCGATAGCTCGCGCAAAGGCCAAAAAGGCGGCACAGCAAGCTGCCTCTGACGCGGACGAGAAAGGCAACGCAGATAGCCAGGCACCAACAGCGCAGCCACAAGACCCTCTTTCTCCTGAAGAAGAGAAAAAGCGTCGTGTAGCCGCCGCCGTTGCGAAAGCCAAAGCGAAAAAAGCGGCACAAGCGGCTGATAGCACCACAGACACGACGAAGATCCCAGAGGCGTCTGGCGAGCAAGCCAGTGACGACGATGTTGCCACTGAGTACGAGAAGAGCAATGCAGATAGCCAGGCACCAACAACACAGCCGCAAGACTCCCTTTCTCCTGAAGAAGAGAAAAAGCGTCGTGTAGCTGCCGCCGTTGCGAAAGCCAAAGCGAAAAAGGCGGCACAAGCGGCTGATGGCAACGCCGACACAACAGAGAGCGCAGAGGCGTCTCGCAAGCAAGCTGGCGAAGACGCTGATGTGACTGAGAACGAAAAAACTTCTGTTGAACAGTCCAGTGACGATGCAGAAACGCTTTCTCCTGAAGAAGAGAAAAAGCGCCGTATTGCCGCCGCCGTTGCGAAAGCAAAAGCCAAAAAGGCGGCAAGGGCACAAAATAACAACGAGAATAACGAGCCATGAAACTGAGTTTGTCCAGCTCCCCACATTTGCGAAGACAACGCGATACCGGTCAGGTCATGCGCATGGTTATCTATGCCATGGTGCCCGGCATCGTTGCACAATGTTACGTGTTTGGCTGGGGTGTGCTTATTCAGGCAGTTCTGGCTGTGGCTGCGGCAGTTATTACAGAGGGCATCATTCTATCTCTGCGCAAGAAAAATGTAGAACGGGCTCTGTCTGACTACTCGGCAGTATTAACTGCGCTACTGTTGGCAGTTAGTATTCCCCCTGCTTTGCCCTGGTGGATGACCATTTTGGGTTCGGTATTTGCCATCGCGGTTGCCAAACAAGTATATGGCGGATTGGGTTTTAATATGTTTAATCCTGCGATGATAGCCTATGTGATGTTGCTGGTGTCTTTCCCTGCCGCGATGACAATGTGGCTCCCTCCGGCAGGCCTCCTGGACGGCGCTCCCGGCTTTGTTGATACGGCCAGTCTCATTTTCACCGGCTTCACTCAAGGCGGTTATGATGTCTTGCAGCTTCGCTCTGTGACAGATGGCGTGACATCAGCAACTCCCCTGGACGCCGTGAAAACCGGTCTGACACAAGGTGCAACCTATTCTGAACTACTTAACACGGCAACGTTCTCAACACCGGTCATCGATGCTATGGGGAAAGGCTGGGGACTGATTAGCCTCGCATATCTTGTAGGCGGACTGTTTCTTATTCGTACGCGGATTATCTCCTGGCACATTCCAGGCAGCCTGATGGTAAGCGTCGCAACCGTGTCCTTAGTGCTTCATCTGGTAGATGGAGATCACTACGCTTCGCCTCTCTTTCACTTACTAAACGGTGCCGTGCTGATTGGTGCGTTTTTTATCGCCACCGATCCGGTGTCGGCTTCAACTACACCCCGCGGCAGAATTATTTTTGGCGCCGCCATCGGGTTTTGGATTGTAATTATCCGCACATTTGGCGGTTACCCTGACGCTGTCGCCTTTGGGGTTATTATCATGAATATGGCCGTCCCATTAATTGACTACTACACGCGACCCCGTACATACGGTCGGGCAGCCCCCCGCAAACCGCAGGGAGGTCGATAATGATGTTGTCTACGCTATCGAAAAACGGCGGTATGCTGGCGGCTTTTGCTATCGTTACCACCGCACTGATTGCCCTTACTTTTTCCGGCACTGAAAAGCGTATTGCCTATCAGCAGGAAAAGCGTTTGCTGGCAGTATTGAATGAGGTCGTGCCTGAAAGTTACCACACCAACACATTATTTGAAGACTGCGCCGCGGTGAGTTCGCCGCTTTTGGGTAACCGCGAGCCCCACCTGGTTTACCGAGCCAGAATTGATGGGGCGCCCTCAGCGCTGGCACTGGAGACCACCGCTCCCGACGGATACAGTGGCAATATCGAGCTTGTTGTTGGGGTTGATACCAGCCTTACGGTATTAGGCGTGCGGGTTGTCGACCACAAAGAAACGCCGGGACTGGGTGATAAAATAGAACTGGCCGTTAGCGACTGGATATTGTCGTTTAATCAAAAACAGTTCGATGCTGACAAGTTATCCCGCTGGCAGGTTAAAAAGGATGGCGGTGATTTCGATGCTTTTACCGGTGCGACTATCACCCCTCGCGCGGTGGTGGAAGCGGTGAAAAACACATTACTGTTCGTACAGCAGAATCAGTCAGCGCTATTTTCTCTGCCCAATGATTGCGCATCAACGGGTAACGAGGGAGAGCAACAATGAGCGAATACAAAGCACTCACACTACAAGGTATGTGGAAAAACAATCCGGCGCTGGTGCAGTTGCTGGGGCTGTGCCCCTTACTTGCCGTAACCGCGACATTTATCAACGGTCTGGGATTGGGACTGGCAACCACCCTTGTACTAATTGGCAGCAACATTACTGTGTCTCTGGTGAGGAATATTGTCAGAAACGAGATCCGCATACCGGTGTTTGTCATGATTATTGCCGGGTTCGTTACCATTGTTCAGCTTCTCATGAATGCGTTTACTTATGAGCTGTATCTTGCGCTGGGTATTTTCATTCCGCTGATTGTGACCAACTGTGCCATTATTGGGCGGGCGGAGGCTTATGCTTCTAAAAATCCGGTTGGACCAGCGGCATTTGATGGCCTGATGATGGGACTGGGTTTTACGTTGGTTCTGGTATTACTGGGAGGTATGCGCGAAATACTCGGTTCAGGAACATTGCTGGCAGGCGCAGACAGATTATTTGGTCCTGTTGCAGACAACTGGACACTCACTCTCTTTACTACCGAGAATCCGTTTTTACTGGCTATTCTACCGCCAGGTGCCTTTTTAGGTATGGGGTTGCTTATCGCAATGAAAAACGGCATTGATGCCCGAATTGCAGCAAAGCGCGCCACCGTCAAACAAAAAGCCACGCGCGCGCGTGTTACTGCTGAAACCTGACGCACAGACTCGAATATGAATAACGCAAAACGAAAAGAAATTCTTACCCGCCTGCGTGACGCCAACCCGCATCCAACGACAGAGCTTAACTTCACCACCCCGTATGAGCTGTTAGTCGCGGTAACCTTATCCGCACAGGCCACTGACGTAGGCGTAAATAAGGCCACCGCCAAGCTGTTTCCGGTGGCAAATACCCCGCAGGCAATCTTTGATCTGGGTGTAGACGGGCTTAAGGACTACATTAAAACTATCGGCCTTTACAACAGTAAAGCGGTAAACGTGCATAAGATGGCAGAAATTCTTCTCACTAAACACAATGGTGAGGTGCCAGAGAGCCGTGAGGCGTTGGAAGCCCTGCCCGGTGTAGGCAGAAAAACCGCTAATGTGGTGTTAAATACGGCCTTTGGCTGGCCCACCATCGCCGTGGATACCCACATTTTCCGCGTATCCAACCGCACCAAACTGGCCATGGGCAAAAACGTCGATCAGGTTGAACAGAAGCTGTTAAAAGTGGTTCCCGCCGAATTTAAAGTCGACGTGCATCACTGGCTGATATTGCACGGCCGCTATACCTGTATCGCCCGCAAGCCGCGTTGTGGTTCTTGTATCATCGAAGACTTGTGTGAGTTTAAAGACAAAACGGAAATCTGACCGGACGTGCCGGGCTGCTCGTCCGGCATAACTTGCTCTGCCGCCCGCTGTTTGCTATCAATCGCTGACAACCTATCTTGCTGTCACCCGTGATGACATAAAAAACGCAATTGAGGAATTCCCATGAGAATGCTACACACCATGCTGCGCGTCGAAGATTTGGACGCGTCGCTTGCGTTTTATACCCAGACTATGGGCATGAAACTACTTCGTAAATCAGACAATAAAGACTATGAATATACTCTGGCTTTTGTCGGCTATGCGGACGAATCTGAACAGGCTGTACTCGAACTGACCTACAACTGGGGTGACAATACCTATGAAAAAGGTAATGCTTACGGCCATGTTGCTTTCGCAGTGGATGATATCTATGCGTTCTGTGAAAAGCTGGAAGCTGATGGTGCCGATGTTTATCGCAAACCGGGGCCGGTAAAAGGCGGCTCAACCGTAATAGCATTTGTGCGTGACCCGGATGGTTACGCCATCGAGTTAATCGAGAAAAAGGACTAAAGTTATGAAAGCCAACAGGCTGGCACTTATCGCGGGGACGGCATTGAGCCTGATAAGCCACACTGTCGCTGCGTTTGATATTATCGCTCATCGCGGTGCTTCGGGTTACCTGCCCGAACACACGCTCGAAGCCGCTACGCTGGCGTACTCTCAGCATCCAGACTTTATCGAGCAGGATGTGGTTATAAGCAAAGACAATGTTCCGGTCGTGTTGCACGATATTCATCTGGAAACCGTCACCGATGTTGAGACCGTGTATCCTGAACGTGCCCGCGAGGATGGCCGCTGGTATGCGCGTGATTTTACGTTTGCAGAGCTTCTGAGGTTGCAGGTTCACGAGCGTCAGAATGCCGATGGTACCGCCGTTTTTCCCAACCGGTATCGGGGAACGTCGGCGCGTTATCGCATCGCAAGCTTAGCGGAGCATATTGAGCTCATCACCCAGCTAAACCGACAGTTTTCGCAAAGCATTGGTTTTTACACCGAGATAAAATCGCCATCGTGGCATCAGTCTGAAGGCGTTGACGCCAGTAAAATTGTACTGGATACCTTTCGTAAAGCAGGCGTGTCTAACAAGCAGCTTTTCATTCAGTGTTTCGACTTTAATGAAATAAAACGGATCCGTCATGAACTGGGTTATGACGGCAAGCTGGTTATGCTGGTAGGCGACAACGCCTGGCAGGAGTCGGACACCGACTACAACTGGATTTTGAGTGACGATGGGATTGCTGAAGTTGCTAAAGTCGCTGATGGTATGGGCCCGTGGATACCGCAACTGCTTGACCCTGCCTCAGTCGCAGCAGGCAAACCTGCAGTACAACCTTGGTTAGCTAAGGCTCAGGATGCAGGACTTATAATTCACCCCTACACATTCAGAGCTGATGCCTTGCCTGCTGGAATGAGTGCCCGCCAAGTGTTGTCGCTGTTAACCGATATCGCCCACGTGGACGGCGTATTTACCGATCACGTCCCGCCAGTTAAATCTTTCACTGAATCTAAATAACAAGACATCGTACGCCGTGTTTTAGAATGTCTTAAGATTTAGATAACCTGACCACGACGCGACGGTTTTGCGCCCGACTATCCGCATTGGTGTTGGGCGCAACGTGGCGTCGCTCACCATGTCCAGTGACTTCTATACGCTCTTCCGATACACCAAGGGCAGTCAGGTACGTTTTCACCTGATTGGCACGACGTATAGACAGCTGTTCATTATTCCAGCGGCCACCATAACTGTCGGTGTAACCGTCCAGCAACACCAACTCCAGTTGATTATCTTCTTTCAGGTATTCGCCAATCATTGTCAGACGTTTTTCTGCATATTTGGTCAGCTCCGTACTGTTTTTCTCGTACGACAACACCGTATAGGAAATATCTTCGAACGAAAAAGGCAGCAAATTTGACACACAAGCCGCAAATTCCCGGTACTGGGGTGTAAAGTTGCTGGCGTTGAGTGCGACACTGACTTTATCGTACTGGTTATACCAATCCTGATAATAAATGGTAGGCCAGTAGCCTTTTTCAAGTTCTGACAGCATGGTCCAGGCAGCAGTTTCAGGTAAATCACCGTTATACTGCGTTCTCAGCGTCATATCAGCGATCGGTTTAGGTGCCTGTCCCGGCATCCACTTGGGGGGAACAGAATAAACGGCGGCCACCTCAAATTTTTTAGGCAGCAAATGCATATCCAGTTCAAATTCCATATTGAGTTGTTTTGAGGCCACACTCGTAAACAGAGCATCACCATAGCCTGGCAGTGTATGACCCAGTGTGCACTGAAGTCTGGAAGATTCCACAACCTGCCAGTCCGAAGACTCAACCGGGGCAGCATACTGTCGCATCGCAGCAAGCGCTTGCGAGCTGACAAGTAATCCAATAACTAACAAAAGCTTCATGTTGTTATACCTAAATCGCGCACTATTCAGAAATAGCCTATCAGAGACGTTCACTGCAACCATATGCCGTTAACGCAAAAGCACTAATACCTTCATCTGCATGTGACATGGCTATCTTTGATTATATCGTCAACACTGCAGAAAAGTTTAGCACAAAGCTGACGTGTCATTATGTTAAGGTGTGCACTTCTCAGGGGTAGATAGGCCGCACGTTACTTGCGATAATTCAGCCCTTGTAACGTAGCCGGGGCCACTTCCGTTTCCCGGCCTTACGCAAATATTGCAGTTAAGAGAGTATATGACAGACAAAGCCAGCCAGCTATCATCGCGTTTCCGGGGGTATTTTCCGGTAGTCATCGACGTAGAAACCGCGGGATTTAATGCCAGCACCGACGCTCTGCTGGAAATTGCGGCAGTAACGGTAAAAATGAACGCCGATGGCATGTTGGTTCCGGATCAAACCTTTCATCAGCATATCACGCCATTTGAAGGTGCCAATCTGGAACCGGCGGCGCTTGAATTTAACGGCATTAAACCTGACTGTCCGCTACGTGGCGCAATTGATGAAGCCGAAGCGATGAAGGCGCTGTGTAAAGCCATTCGTAAAGCCCAGAAGGCTGCTGGTTGTCAACGTTCAGTCATTGTCGCCCACAATGCGACATTTGATCAGAGTTTCGTCAACGCAGCAATTGAAAGAAGTAATATTAAACGTACCCCCTTCCATCCTTTTGTTTCTTTTGATACCACCAGTCTGGCTGGTCTTGCCGTCGGCCAGACAGTGCTGGTAAAGGCGTGTCAGGCTGCCGGTATCGCTTTTGATCAGAAAGAAGCACACAGCGCACTGTATGACGCAAGTCGCACTACTGAATTATTCTGCTATATCGTCAATCGCTATAAATCACTTGGAGGCTGGCCGCTACCCGAGAAAAGCTGAAGTCTGGGCCGCAGACTACTTTCACTCTCCCCGCCGTCCAGGTAACAACATTGTTCTCACCTGGCCGTTCTGACGACACGCAGCCTTGCGATAGCTGCACTGATATAAAACGCGTTCTATTGCTATGCGCATCAGGAATAAGTAACAAAAAAGCCCCGCTTAGCGAGGCTTTTCTAGCGAAACCGTCGTCTCGTTACAGTTTGTCTGCTTCAGTAGACAGGTACTTAGCCACACCCTCAGGTGACGCATCCATACCTGATTTACCTTCTGTCCAGCCAGCCGGGCAAACTTCACCGTGCTCTTCGTGGAAGCTAAGTGCATCGACCATGCGCAGCATCTCGTCAATGTTACGGCCAAGCGGCAAATCGTTAATAACCTGGTGACGAACATCGCCCTCTGCATCAATCAGGAACGAGCCACGGAATGCCACGCCCGCTTCCGGATGCTCTACATCGTAAGCCTGACAAATTTCATGCTTTGTATCAGCTACCAGCGTGTATTTGACCGGGCCGATACCGCCTTCGTTCACTGGCGTATTGCGCCATGCGTTGTGAGAGAACTGAGAGTCGATAGACACGCCAATGACTTCTACACCGCGCTTCTGAAACTCTTCGTAGCGCTTGTCAAAAGCAATCAGTTCTGAAGGACACACAAAGGTGAAATCCAGCGGATAAAAGAACAATACTGCTTTTTTGCCTTTAATGGCTTCGCTCAGTGTGAAAGTGTCTACAATTTCACCGCTACCCAGAACAGCTGCAGCTGTAAAATCAGGGGCTTTGCGCCCGACTAGTACGCTCATGATTCACTCCGTAATTGAATTATTGATCGTGCTGCCTTGTTGCTGGCAGCTTTTTCTAATAAATAGCTGTTTGCTATCGCCTGTATTATTGGTGCAGATATGAAAATAACAAGCCATTGACGTGGATAACTGCTCTGATCACTCCCCACTTCGCTTCATAAACCTCGATGCGCTCTGAAAAAGTGATCAAAAAAGTAGCAGCGAGGCGTAGAATTAAGTTGAAATAATCACTAATAGCAATTATTATCATTTGCAACGAGTTAACAGGGGTTCCCAAATGTACGTGTGCATGTGTTATGGTGTCACAGACAAAGCGATACGAAATGCTGTCGAAGAAGGCGGCGTGGGGAACATGCGTGAATTGCGCCAGCGCCTCGATGTAGGTTCACAATGTGGCAAATGCATTCAGATGGCTCAACAAATCATCGACTCGACAATCGTAGACGAAACCTTATTTAAAGACGTCGGATAACGCTTACCTTTTACGCCCCGTATCGCGCAAATTTATCATTAAGGAAAATGTGAATTGGCTCGCGCGTTGTATTTATCTGTTTTTATTTTCGCCTCAATCCTGGTGCTTTATTTGGTGTTCGGACTACCTCATGAGCCCGAATCCGAATCAGAGCCCGATACTCCGGCAAAATCCTCCCCAGCATCAACCACCAGCTCAAAAAATACGCCTGAAATACAACAGGAAGCCGCACCAGAATTTGTCGCAGATCATCAGCAGTGCACTGATTTACAAAAGAATATTGATAGGGTCACCCGTCACTATTTTGATGATGAAAGATTGTCATCCTTTCTGGATGACGGCTTCTCTGTCGATGACATCACGCTGGCCATAGATGCGCTGCGCAACCCCAACTTTGCCAGAGAATGGCGTGACGATTATCGTAAGAAAGACAGCCAGCTCGATTCCCTGAATCGACAATTGAATAAAGCTCTGCGGGAAAACATGCCTGACTTGCCCTCTGGCATGGGCGTGTTCAGATCCGTCCCTGTCAACAGGCTTGAAGAGGCGGTAAAGAATGACAAACCGCTTGAGACGTTGTCCGATGAGGAGACGTTAATTGTAGACGATGTCGCCTGGCTTATTCAGCAACCCAACCTTAGCGACACGGCCATAAAGCCTTTTGTGTTACAGCTTGAAGATATCAATGCCAAATTAGGGAGCAGCTTTGTCATTGATAAACAGGCTATCTCGTTGCTGGATGTCGCGGCATTTAACCGCCGCCCCGCCCTCGCGCAATGGCTAATGGCACAGGGCGCGAGGCCAACGTCAGATGCCTACCTGGGTACGACACTGGATTATGCCCTGGCAGGACTTAGCCGATTTTCTCAAGAAACACTTCAGGAACAAAATGATACTGTAGCGGCGCAGATTGCCCTGGCAAATGATTTAATAGAACACGGACAACGTTCGGTATCAGTGTTTGAGAATGACAGCTTCAAAAGCCGTTTCTCAGCGAACCTGTTTATTTTTTGGGAAGGCGTGAGCGAGGCTCTGGAACTGAATTACGGGTTTGACCTGAAAACAGTGCCCATCATGTCACCGCTGACATCACCGCGAGCAACAGAATTGATTACGCAAATTCAATCTCATCAGGAGGCAATGATTACAGATCAAGTCGGTGAGAAAACCGCGGAAAAACGTTCGCGTTGCCGCAGTTTCAAAAAGCAGGTTGCTGATGCCTGGTCACCAAAATGGTTGGGCAGTGAGCTGGTCGATTATCGTGATGATGAACTTTATGAAATGGCGCCTGAGCTGGTAAAGTGCAGGCGGGAAAAGATGATGTTCAAAGATGCACTGCCAGGGCGTCGTTCAGAATTTGATGAGGATCGGTATTACCGGGTGCTGTCGGATGGTGAATGGCAACTCGCCATGTCAATGCTGGACGACTACCCGGAGGCGGTACCACGGGTATTTCATGAATCTGTTGCTTATATTCCTGAGAGTTATGCCGCATTCGTCGGCGCCGGATTTGTACCGGATGTCTGGAACTTCTCCTACCTGGAAGACAACCGTTACTTTGTGAACAACTTACAAAAAATAGAAGATGCTGGCGTCGATCTGCACATGACGGACATTTACGGCCGAAATCTTCTGTTTATTGCAGTCAACGCGGGTTCGCCTGACACTCTTCAGTATCTGGTGCAATCAGGCGTACCCTATTACCAAGTTCCTAATACCCCCGATCCGTTATATCTTGCGCTGTACCATATAGCGACCCGTGACCGGGCCGAGGATGCAAATGCAATCATTAGTATTCTGATGGCGTATTCTCCGACGGTTAGCGACGCGCATCTGGCACAAATGCGGGTGATGAAGCTAAAAGCGCCCTCGTTATATCGGGATATCGTTGATGAACATCCTCTACTGACTGTCGACGACTCAAACGTGGCATATCCTGCATATACCTGTTTTTAGAAGGCTCTGAAGTCACAGTAACTGCGAACAAAGTCCCTCTTGAACTGCGTCAGGCTTCGCTACCACTGCCAGTTAGTGGACAGATAATAAAAGCTCCCGTTGATACCACTTGGAGACGTTGGCGGGTACAAAGCCCCCACGACGCCTTTATAGGGATTGTCTTTGGGCAACGAGTCAAACAGGTTTTGCGCGCCGACAGAGACCGACAGGTGCGGACTGATTTTCCAGGTGCCTTCCGCATCAAGGGTCACCATGGCGCTGCCGTAAATATCCATGTCGGCAGAGGCATCCAAATGGTCTTCATAAAACTTGCCATAATAATTCACACGCCAGTCCAGTGTCAGTGCCGAGAACTCCTGTTTAAGTGACAACGTCGCGCGGTGGGCCGGCAGGTTATCTTCCAGCATGCGGATCCGCTGCGACGTGAGGTTGGGCATCATCACGACCTCGCCATCGACTTCCGCCGGATATAGTGTCACTCGTTCCACTTGCGTATCTGTCCAGTTGTAAGCGGCAATTACCGTATGCGGTATCGTACCTGCGCTGAAGCCGTATTGCAGAACGACGTCGACGCCTCGCGTGCGGGTATCAAAATCGTTAGTAAAAAACTTGGCGCTGTTGTAATTTGCCGCCTCGTCACGTCCCAGTTGCTCCAGCACCGCGATATCCTGAGGCGTCAGCGGGATCGCTGATGTTGTGCTGATCCTGTCTTGTAAACGGATATCAAAATAATCCATCGTCAGATACAGTGCTTCGTGCCAGTGTGCCACCAGTCCCATGCTCAAATTGACAGATTCTTCTGGCTCCAGAGCGGTCGCCCCAAGCTGTTTTGAAATTAAGTCTGTCGGAGGCAGCGTAGCCTGATCTTCCAGGCCGTTGGCACTATACGCGGTAGTAACGTTAATCACATTGCTTTGTCCCACTGTCGGGGCTTTAAAGCCGGTACTCACCGACCCTCGCAGGGCCACTACGTCATTGAGGGCAAAGCGGGTCGTAAATTTGCCATCAAACGTCGCCCCAAAGTCGGAAAAATGTTCCAGTCTGGCGGCGAGTCCTGCCTGCCAGCTGCTTGTCAGAAAGAGCTCGACATCGGCATATAATGCCCAGTTATTTCGACTCCAGTGCCCTTCCGACTGAGGCTGATAACCCGGAAAACCATTCGAGCCGACACTAAATCCTAATGTGGCATCGGTGTTGGCATCATACGCATAGGGCCCGGTCAGCCAGGACGCTCTGTCACCGGCCTTCTGGTGATAAGTTTCGCGTCGCCATTCAGCACCTACCGCGACATTTACAGGCTCATCCAGCCACGTATGGTACTGTCTGGAGGCGTCAACGTTCACGGTTCTCTCAACCTGGCTGACGTCGCCCGGTGAAAAAGACAATGGTGATTCGGGGCCCATTGACGGATTCACGGTGCCATTGAGTCGGTAGTCTATATTTGAGTAACCCACGCTGGCGCTGAAATCCAGTGACCAACCGGATGCGGTTTCGTGTCGAACACCAGCGAACAGAGACGCATCAGCGATCCGCCCCCCAAATTCAGGGGTAAACCCGCCAGGAAACCACTCATTAAAGGCAAAACAGTTGCTTCCCAGCGCAGTATCATTATCAGCGATACGTTGATAATCCGCTTGCGCCAATATATTTTCTGACGTAATAAAAATGGCTGGGCATTCGATTCCCTGACCGATTCCGTCGAGATCTGCCACCAGCAACCGTGGCGGATTAGTCTCCTCCGGGTGACGGAAAACCCCGACCCGCTCATGGGGATGACGGAAATAGAAACCGCCGGTAATATCACGCCACGCCGCCGTCGCAAAGGCATATCCCTGGGTTGACTCAGTCATATCCCAACCCAGATTTGCTGCGAGTTTGATGTCTTTATCAACATCCAGAGTGCCCCATACCTGCGCAGGATCGCGAACGTGGGTATTGCCATTTTGCAAGAGTTTTGCAGCATCATCCCGTTGCACACTGCGAGAGGTTGCCTGCTGCTGGCGGTACTCTGCTGTCAGATTGACAAAACCGGAGCCTTGCAACGGCAAGCCGACATTGCTCTGGAACTGCAACATTTCACCGTCGCCTTCACCAAACTGACCGGCTTTTAACGTAACGCTCCCACCCTCAGCGTCATTTTTCAGTGCAAAGTTAATCACACCGGCAATCGCATCTGAACCGTACTGAGCGGCGGCGCCATCTCGCAACACTTCAACCTGACGCAACGCATAAGCAGGAATAACCGAGACATCCGGCCCCTGCGCGCCATCCGACAGGCCTCCTCCCAGAAAAGTTATCACCGCTGAGCGATGTCGACGCTTACCATTAAGCAAAATCAGCGTGTGATCTGATGCCATTCCCCGCAGGTTAGCAGGCCGCACCAGGCTGGTCGCGTCGTTAATAGGCTGATCATTGACGTTCAGTGAGGGCACCATCACGCTTAACATCGACAGCACGTCACTGTTGCCCTGTGAGGACAGCGTATCAGCTCCGATAATATCCAGCGGAACAGGAGAGTCGACCACCGAACGAGGTGCGCTACGTGTGCCTACCACAGCGATCCTCTCCATCTGGTAATCGCCACTGTACTCTGTCTCTTTTGTGTTCTCTTCAGGCGGGGCTGACGCAACCATGGCAGCTTTTGAGCGCACGCTTACCATGCCTTCCTCATCCACAACCATCGCCAGTTCCGTTCCCTGTAACAGCAACGCCAGCGCCTGTGCAAGCGTATATTCACCTTCCAGTGCGTTAGTAACTATCTGCTCAGCCAGTTCCGGGGGAAATAATAGCGTCGTATTCGCCTGGCGGGCGAACTCTGTGAGTGCATTGTCTGCTTTCTGCGCCGGGATTGAAAACGTGATCTTTTCGGTGGCAAACGTAGATGCTGAAAAAAAACAAAGCGCAAGAAGCTGCCACCCGAGACGTTTGCACGACTGGCGAAAAGAAAGGTGGTAGTTCATTGGGAAGAGCGACGCTTTCAACACGTGTGCTGGTTACTGTTTTGATTATTTTTATGACAAGTATGACCATACTGTCACAATCCGACTTTACCTGCCAAGCTAACTTTAAAGGCGGATTGTAAGCAAGTACAACATGTGCAACAGAGCCCATGTCTGAATTAGCGATCAGGACGCCGTTGTTGTTTCAGAGAGGGCGATTGTCGTGTCATTCAGCTTTTTATGTTCAATATTGAAACTGTTTTTCAGGGCATTTAACAGGCCATCAATATCACCAACTTTAAAATACCCCGCAACCCGGCGTTGCTTGAGTCCTTCATCACTGATAGAAAAACGTAGTTGTGTGTACCGGCCAATCTCTGCCAGAGCCTCTTCCAAAGGCTCTCCTTTAAACACGATCATGCCTTTCTGCCATGCCAGGTCATCTTCGATATCATTCTGGGAAAGGTTTTCTTTATCTTCCACATCACCCCGAATCGTTGCTTTTTCGCCGGAAAACATAAGAAGACCTTCGCCGGAAACAGGCTCAATGGCAAATAACGACTGGGTGTTGCGCGACACGGCAAACCGGTCTTTCACCAGAACACGGCCTTCTGTCACAACCAGTTCAAACGCATTATCATTTACATATTGCATGTTAAATGCCGTACCTACAGCCGTAACGGTATTGTTCCCCGCCGTCACAATAAATGGCCGGCTTTTATCATGCGCTACAGTAAAGTGCGCTTCACCTTTAAGCAGCACAATTTCCCGAGCCTCTTCAGAGAGGGTTACCGTCACGGTGCTGTTAGTATTCAGATGGACGACTGAGCCATCGGCCAGCGTCAGACTTTTTTGCTCACCAATCCCGGTGACGACTTTTTGTGAAGCACTGGCGACTTCAACAGGTGCGGTAAACCAGGTTCGCTCGACAATCACACCGGCAGCAATTGCCATTAATAAAAATCCTGCTGCGACACTCCAGCGGGCCTGATTTACCAGACGCTTAACACGGCCGGCTTCCTGTTTGGCCTGTTTGCGCGGAAATAAGCCACTAAGTTCATTCAGCACACTCATATCGTCCCAAAGACTGGCGTACTCCATGAATGCTTCACGGTGTGCATTGCTGTCTCGAAGCCATGCATTCAGTTCAGCTTTCTCGCTTTCAGCAAGTCCCCGGTCTAGTCTGCTGATCCACAGACATGCCTGCTCCTGAATGTCTTCCCGGCTGGAAAATTGACGGATATTACTCATGACTACTGCGTATGTCCTGTTCCTGATTTAAAGTCAGGCTGCCCGCTTTTCCCGGCACCCTGTGGAGTGTCTGCAAGATACCTGGCGCATAACATGAGACCTTTAGCCACGTGTTTTTCCACGGTGCTCTCACTTATTCCGACCAGTTCGGCAATATCTCGTTGACTCATTCCATAGACTTTTTTTAATAAAAATACGCGCTTCACATCAGGTGACAGCGTATCTGTTGCACGGCAAAAATGGATAAATCGCTCTTTGCTTTCTACATTTTTTTCCAGGCTGTGGCCCACCAGCTCCTGTGGCAGGTGATCCATGTCTTCCATAGACTGATTCAGTTGAGAAGACGCCTTGGACACATGATTAAGCGCAAGGTTTCTTGCCGTTTTCAGCATATAGGTTCGCTCGAAGCGAATTTCCTGATTTAGCTGAGCCTCGTAACTTTTTATAAACGCTTCCTGAACGATATCTTCGATATCATCCGGATTCACAATGGCGCTCACCGCACGCATCAAGCGTGTTCGGTACTTTACAAAAGTGTCAGCCAGTGTCGACTTAGTGGTCATAAGTTATTATCTGTGTGCCTTTGGACGACAAAATAGCAGCGCGCAATTTTCGTAGTTTGCCAGTAACTCTGTACTTTTTCATCCGTTATATTGTAGTACCTTTGTATAATGCCTTCCGGGGAGTAAAAGGGGGCGACCGCCCCCTTTACTTACTGGTTTCACAGGTTAGAAAGTATAAATACCCCGAACATAATAGAAACCACCGTTTATCCCAATGGGAGACGTAGTGGGATAAGCAGAACCAGCTATCTCGTTGTCATACATCACGTTGCGATCCGGATATTCATCCAGCGCATTTTTCGCACCTAACACAACCGTGAGTTCATCAGAGAAGTCATAACCCACTTCCAGATCCAGGGTGTACTCAGAGCCAACTTTCTCTATCGGTAAGCCAGAGTCCAGATGGTCTTCAAAGATACTGCCGTAATAATTCACCCGTGCCAGGAAGCGCCAGTCACCATTGGTATGGTTTGCAGTCGCACTGTAGCGCACAGCCGGTAAGTTATCTTCAAGCATGCGGATACGGAAGTCAGAGATATTTTCTGACGCCTGATCAACCGTGGTTTCGGTCCAGTTGTAGGCCAGCGAGAACTTGGTATCGCCGCCCAGCATTTCCATAGAGTAGTTGGCAACCACGTCCACGCCTTCTGTTGTCGTATCGAAGTCGTTGGTAAAGAAGCTGATTTCCGAGAAGCTGGAAGCATCACGAATGCCTTGCTCCAATAAGATAGCGATATCTTCCTGAGTCAGCGCGATACCAGACGCGGTACTGATACGATCAGTCAACTCGATGTTGTAGTAATCGATTGTCAGGAACAAGCCGTTGTCAAAGTCAGCAACCATACCAAAGGTAATACTTTCTGACTCTTCCGGTGTCAGCTGCTCACCGCCCTTAAGCTGTGAAACAGGATCGGTTGGAGGAAGCGTTGCACGGTCAATAAGGCGGCCATCAGTACCAAACGCAGTTGTCACGTTACGTACGTTACTTTGTCCCAGTGTCGGCGCTTTGAAGCCGGTCGAGAAGGCGCCACGGAAAGCAATACTTTCCATTGCCTGCCAGCGGAACGCAATTTTACCTTTGGTTGTATTACCAAAATCAGAAAAGTCCTCGTATCGCAATGCACCGGCCAGCATAAACGTTTCTGTGATGTAGGCCTCTACATCAAGATACAAGGCGATATTGTGGCGGGATACTTCGCCCTGGCTGTTAGCCGCAAGACCCGGGAAACCATTGGAACCAATACCAAAGCCTTGTGTGGCTAACGGACCAATTTCATAAGATGCCGGATCACCAGCGATGCTTTCATAGGTTTCGTGACGGTATTGGAAACCACCGGCAACAAACAGTGGCTCGTAAAGCCCTGCATCAAATGGCTTAGTTAAGCCAAAGTCGAAAGTTTGCTCAGACTGGATATATTTGCCCGGACTAAACTCAAACGGTGTATCCGGACCCAAAGACGGGTTAATAGTGTTGCTAATGGCAAAATCAACTTCGTTTTGCCCGAGGTTAACACTCACGTCATAAGACACTTCATTGTCAAACTCACCACGGGTTCCGAATACCAGTGACATATCCGTGATAGTGCCACCAAACTTAGGTGTAAAACCGCCGGGGAGAATTTCGTTAAACGCAAAGCAATCCGGATTATTTGCAACTTGATCGATATAACGCGGATTTTGTAACACGTTGTCGCCCACGCGTATATCCGTGGGGCAGTTTCCTGACATATCGCCGGTCAGGTCGCCGACCAGCAGAAGCTGATAACCTTCACCATCATCTATGACACCATCGCCATTGACGTCAGCCGCTTCAATGCCACCATCGTTAACGCCGCCACGGTTATGCGGGTTACGATAATAAAAGCCACCTTCAACCTCACGCTCAGCGTAGTTACCAAACATGTACGCTTCAGCATTGTCGTTCAGTTGCAATCCCAGGTTAGCAAACAGTTTTATGTCATCTTTAATTTCCGGGCTTCCCCAGATTTGCGCCGGGTCGGCAACAAATGTATTGCCAGCGGCAATCAGAGCAGCAGCATCATCGCGTTGTACACTTCGTGATGTTGGATCGGCGGTACGGTATTCTGCTGTCAGGTTAATAAATCCATCATCTGACAGTGGCATTCCCACGTTACCAGAGACCTGCATCATGTCGCCATCACCCTCGTAGTACGAGCCATAACGCGCTTCAACAGATCCCCCATCAGCGGCATCTTTGAGTACGAAGTTAACCACACCGGCAATCGCATCTGAACCGTATTGCGCCGCAGCGCCATCACGTAATACTTCAACCTGCTTGAGTGCCGCGGCTGGAATTACAGAAATATCTGGCCCTTGTGCACCATCTGACAGGCCGCCACCAAGGAAGGTGATGACCGCAGAGCGATGTCGACGCTTACCGTTTACCAGTACCAGAGTATGGTCCGATGCCATACCGCGCAGGTTAGCCGGACGTACCAGTGATGAGGCGTCATTAATAGGCTGGTCGTTGACGTTAAACGAAGGCACCACCGTTTGCATCATCGATACCATATCCGTCGAGCCCTGGCTCTTGAATTCTTCATCGGAGATAATGTCGATAGGTACCGCTGACTCCCCTACTGAACGCGGGGCGGCACGCGTTCCAACAACCGCAATCTGCTCATAATCATCAGGCGTTTCAGCGGCTTCTTCTTCCTGTGCGTAAACAGGCGTTACCGCCATAGCACTTAGCGCCGCCGATGCAGCGAGTACGGCGCGTACGTTTTTTGTCAGTAATGACAATGATGTTTTCATAATGGTTTCCCGGATGTGATTTCGGGTCTGAAATTCAGCAATAACAATTACTGATTCAGCCTGAAAAATGTCTTTATTATTTACCTTCAACACTGACTTTACTGCGAGCCAGAGTTACGATTTATAGACACTAAAACCCTTGAAAACAAACACTTTTCGACGATTTAAAAATATATTTTCAACACGTAGAGGATCGTGTTTTGTCACTTGTCTATAGACTATTCGGGAGCAATAAAATTTGCTTTTTATTTCTGCTTTCACGCCAGCTTGGACTACCAAGAAAACAGCGTAAACTCGCAGCGTGGTTTTGCAATGTAAAGTACGAAGTGGCACGCCGGAGACCACGTAATCGGCTTCCCAGCAATAAAAGACAGTGACTAGCTATCTACCTGGTGCGAGGGGAATGCGGTTTAACTGCACCTGTTCGACTCATCGTGTCACGACAGGAGCTCATGCGACTTACCGTCCAGACAAAAAAACCGGCCAGAGACCGGTTTAGCGTGTTTGACTCGGCGGCGTGGTGCGCCGACGGAAGCGTCGTGATTACTCTGCTTCTTTGTGTTTTGCCGCGGTTTCTTTAATCAACGGCTGAAGTTCATTTTGCTGGAACATGTCGATAATGATGTCACAGCCGCCAACCAGTTCACCCTCAACCCACAATTGAGGAAACGTTGGCCAGTTGGCATACTTTGGTAACTCTGCGCGAATATCCGGGTTTTGCAGAATATCGACATAGGCAAATTGCTCACCGCAAGACATCAGTGCCTGAACGGCTTGAGCGGAGAAACCACAGCTAGGCAGCTTTGGAGAACCCTTCATATAAAGAAGAATTGGATTCTCTTGAATTTGCTGCTTAATTTTATCAACAGTGGCTTGGCTTTCAGTATTGTCCATGGTTTCCTCTCGGCAACATAAATTTACCCGTATAAGTGGGCGTGATTTTTCACTTTTCAAGGTCAGCTATGATAGCACAGAGGATATTTTGAGGTGAATGGCTTAACGATATTGTCATCGGGCTTGCAGGAGGAAGGTGCGAATAAGCCTTTGGCCGCTCAGGCCCGCAGCTAAGTGACTAATCAAGGCGGTCTTTTGCAGACCCAACAGGGTAAGTCAAAAACGGCTAACGACGAGCAAGCGCTTGGCTGTAATCCCCTAAGGGCAAGCCCTGAAGCACATATTTGCGATGTTAGGTTTCTTGGCAAGGACAATTGCCATTCCGTGCGACCTTTGTGTTGCAATTGTATACCTCAGGACTTGTTGAGTGGCTATAGACTTATTCGCCTCTTCCCAAGCGCACCTTCGTTTTCCATAATGGAAGTGATCTGTTTGAGAGCTTGTGGGCTAACAAGTAAGTCAGAACAGGCATGATTCACAACCCGTTACAGCTTTCGCTGGCAAGACAAACTGAAAAATTCATAAATTTGTCATTGGGTTACCAAGATTTGTCCCAATATCCCAGTTAAGCTAAGACCGAATCCGGCGCAAGGCGAGCTTTTACCCTTCGTCGGAATGACAAATTAGAACCAACATGGAGATTCGTATGGCTTTTGAATTACCGGCATTACCTTATGAAAAAAATGCACTGGAACCTCATATTTCATCTGAGACGCTGGATTACCACTACGGTAAGCATCACGCGACTTACGTTACCAAGCTAAATGGCCTGGTCGAAGGTACAGACATGGAAAACAAGAGCCTTGAGGAGATCATCAAATCTTCAGAAGGCGGTGTTTTCAATAACGCAGCACAGGTTTGGAACCACACGTTCTACTGGCACTGCCTAAGCCCGAACGGCGGCGGTGAGCCAACTGGCGCACTGGCTGATGCTATTAAAGCCAAGTGGGGATCATTTGCTGATTTCCAGGCTGCATTTAATGACAAAGCAGTAAATAACTTTGGCTCAAGCTGGACGTGGTTAGTGAAAACAGCTGATGGTTCACTGGACATCGTGAATACCAGCAATGCACAGACGCCAATTTCAGAAGATGGCGTGACGCCGGTGCTGACGGTAGATCTGTGGGAACACGCGTATTACATTGATTACCGTAATGCACGTCCTAAGTATCTGGAAGGTTTCTGGGCACTGGTCAACTGGGATTTTGCCTCAGAAAATTTTGCATAATAAATTGCAATAGTTGAACGCCCGCGCCGATGCGGGCGTTTTTCCAGGTGCCGCCCAATCCCAATGCACTGAAGAGATTTAGCCATTCGCCCTCCCCGGTTGAAAAGCATCACCTCAAATAACGATATTATTTCCCAATACCTGTCTGCCCCACCATTCATATTTGTTACAAAAAAGTTAATCGACAGATAACGTAACTAGACGTATTTACTAGGAAAAAGTTCAATTTTTATTTAGACAAAATAGGGCGAGGTTATTCCAAAATACGTTATAAAATTCTAACGCTTTTCAGAATACCGACTAAGCTAGAAGAACGGGCATCCGTTTTTTTCTAGGGGTAATCATGGGTATTTTTGAACATTACCAGAATCGATACGAGGAGCGTAAGCAGGAAGAATTTACCATCCAGGAGTTTCTTGAAATCTGCAAGTCAGATCCTCTGGCATACGCAAACTCATCAGAAAGATTATTAAAGGCCATCGGCGAGCCGGAGATGGTAGATACGTCAAACGATCCAGCGCTAAGCCGAATTTTTTCCAACCGTGTCATCGCGCGCTACCCCGCTTTTAGCGAGTTTTATGGCATGGAGGAAGCCATAGAGCAAATAGTCTCTTACCTACGTCACGCCGCACAGGGTCTGGAAGAGAAAAAGCAAATTTTGTATCTGTTAGGCCCGGTCGGGGGGGGGAAATCGTCTCTGGCTGAACGCCTGAAAGAGCTTATGCAAAAAGTCCCGATTTACATGCTGAAAGACTCACCGGTTAACGACCATCCATTTTGTTTGTTTGATGTCAACGAAGATGGTCATTTGCTGGAAAAAGACTACGGCATTCCCAAGCGCTATCTGAAAACGATTATGTCACCTTGGGTACGAAAGCGACTTCATGAATACAATGGGGATATTACTAAGTTTCGTGTGGTTCGGGTCTACCCGTCAGTACTTGATCAGGTGGGCATTGCGAAAACAGAACCCGGAGATGAAAACAACCAGGATATTTCTTCTTTGGTTGGGAAAGTGGATATTCGCCGGCTTGAACAGTTTGCTCAGAACGATCCGGATGCTTATAGCTATTCGGGCTCGTTGTGCAAAGCCAATCAAGGACTGATGGAATTCGTTGAGATGTTCAAAGCCCCCATCAAGGTGCTGCATCCATTACTCACAGCTACTCAGGAGGGCAACTATAATCCCACTGAAGGGTTTTCTGCCCTACCCTTTGACGGGCTAATCCTGGCCCACTCTAATGAGTCAGAGTGGCAGACGTTCAGAAATAACAAAAATAATGAGGCATTTCTCGACCGTGTTTACATCGTCAAAGTGCCCTACTGTTTGCGTGTGCGCGAAGAAATTAATATTTACCGAAAACTTCTTGATAACAGTGAGCTAAACGGGGCCCCTTGTGCACCGGACACGTTGGAGTGTCTGGCGCAGTTCACCGTGTTATCGCGGCTCAAAGAACCGGAAAACTCCAGTATTTATTCGAAAATGCGGGTTTATGATGGTGAAAGCCTGAAAGACACCGATCCTAAAGCTAAGTCATATCAGGAATACCGCGACTATGCCGGGGTAGATGAAGGCATGGAAGGGCTTTCAACCCGCTTTGCCTTTAAAATTTTATCGCGGGTATTTAACTTTGATCACCAGGAAGTAGCTGCCAACCCGGTTCACCTTTTTTATGTACTGGAGCGTCAGATTGAGCGCGAGCAGTTCCCACAGGATACGGCTGATCGCTACCTGGAGTTTTTAAAAGGGTATCTGATACCGCGTTATGTCGAGTTCATCGGCAAAGAGATCCAAACCGCTTATCTGGAGTCCTATTCTGAGTATGGGCAAAACCTGTTCGATCGCTACGTAACTTATGCTGATTTCTGGATTCAGGATCAGGAATACCGCGACCCGGAAACCGGTCAGTTATTTGATCGCGAGTCATTAAACGCGGAACTGGAAAAAACCGAAAAGCCGGCAGGTATATCTAACCCTAAAGACTTCCGTAATGAGATAGTCAATTTCGTGCTGCGTGCTCGCGCTAACAACAGCGGTAAAAACCCGGCATGGACAAGCTATGAAAAACTGCGCACCGTCATCGAGAAGAAAATGTTTTCTAATACAGAAGATTTATTGCCAGTCATCTCATTTAACACCAAAGGCTCTACCGAAGATAAGAAAAAGCACGATGACTTTGTGAATCGCATGAAAGAAAAAGGCTATACACAGAAGCAAGTCAGATTACTCTGTGAATGGTATTTGCGTGTGCGTAAAGCATCGTAAGGAGGGTGTAGTAACTAAAGAAGGTGCTTATGGCGCATTTTATAGACAGAAGACTTAATAGTAAGGGCAAAAGCACCGTCAACCGTCAACGCTTTCTGAAACGCTACAAAAACCAGATTAAGCGTGCGGTCTCTGACGCTGTGGGCAAACGCTCTGTTACCGACCTGGAAACCGGAGAGGAAATCAGTATTCCTACCCGCGATATCTCTGAACCTGTTTTTCATACCGGAAAAGGGGGCAAACGCGATGTGGTGCATCCGGGGAACGACCAGTTTACTGCCGGCGACAGGATCAACCGCCCTCCTTCTGGGGGTGGGCAAGGTGCTGGTGAAGGCGACGCCAGTAACAGCGGGGAAGGCGAGGATGAATTCGTTTTTTCAATCAGTAAAGACGAGTACCTGGATTTGCTGTTTGACGATCTCGCCCTCCCTAACCTGAAAAAGAGCCAGTTTGACAAGGTCGTGCAATACGAAACCTATCGTGCGGGTTACCAGACTGATGGTGTTCCCAGCAACCTGGACATTGTGCGCTCATTGAAAGGGTCTGTGGCACGGCGTATTGCGCTTACGGGCGGCGATCGCAAAAAACTCCGGGAATTAGAGGAGGAACTTCAGGCTCTGAAAGAGGATAAACACGATAATACGTTGAAAATCATTGAGCTTGAGAAGGAGGTTGAACAGCTTAAAGCCAAAATAGCTAAAGTCCCGTTCATCGATACATTTGATTTACGCTTTAAAAACTACGACCGCAGGCCCGTTCCTACCAGCAAAGCCGTCATGTTTTGCCTGATGGATGTGTCCGGCTCGATGGATCAGGCCACCAAGGATATGGCAAAGCGTTTCTATATACTGCTTTATCTTTTCCTCACCCGCACCTACGAGAATGTTGAGGTAGTTTATATACGCCACCATACCCAGGCGAAAGAAGTCGACGAACATGAATTTTTCTACTCTCAGGAAACCGGCGGTACCATTGTTTCCAGTGCGCTAAAGTTAATGGATGAGATTATTCAGGAACGCTACACAGGCACAGACTGGAACATCTACGCTGCGCAGGCATCCGACGGCGACAACTGGGCTGATGATTCACCTCAGTGCCGCGATTTGCTGATGAAAAAGCTACTGCCGCTAACCCGCTACTTTGCTTATATCGAAATTACTGAGCGCCAGCATCAGAGTCTGTGGCGGGAATATCAGCAAGTTGAAGCTCTGGTCGACAATTTTGTGTGCAAACACATTCAACAGGTCAGCGACATTTACCCCGTATTCAGAGAGCTCTTTGCGCGTACCGAACAAAGATCCGCTTCAGGAGGTCAGTATGGCACCTAAACGCCAGACAAAGGCAACGCAGTTAAGTGATGGCCCCGACTGGACATTTGAGATGATCGAGCAATACGAAAAGGAGATTGACCGTATTGCTGCCAATTTTAAGCTCGACACCTACCCCAATCAGATTGAGGTGATCACCGCCGAGCAAATGATGGATGCTTACGCCAGTATTGGCATGCCGATTAACTATACGCACTGGTCATTTGGTAAGAAGTTCATTCAGACCGAACAACAATACCGGCGTGGCCAAATGGGCCTGGCCTACGAAATTGTCATCAACTCGAATCCGTGCATCGCTTACCTGATGGAAGAAAATACCATTACCATGCAGGCGCTGGTTATGGCGCATGCCTGCTACGGTCACAATTCTTTTTTCAAAGGGAACTACCTGTTCCAGACCTGGACCGATGCCGACTCGATTATCGACTATCTGGTTTTTGCCAAAAACTACATCGCTAAATGTGAGCGAAAGTACGGCTCAGAGGACGTTGAGAACGTACTGGACTCCTGTCATGCCCTTATGAACTATGGTGTGGACCGCTACAAACGTCCGCAAAAAGTGTCGCTTCAGGAAGAAAAGGCGCGCCAGAAGCAGCGCGAGAAATACCTGCAATCACAGGTCAATGAGTTGTGGCGCACGTTACCTGAAGCCAAGGCTTCCGGTAAACCACAGCGTCAGCGATTCCCTGCCGAGCCGCAGGAAAATCTGCTTTACTTTATAGAGAAAAATGCACCATTACTGGAGCCCTGGCAGCGCGAAGTGGTTCGTATTGTCAGAAAAGTATCTCAGTATTTTTATCCGCAAAAACAAACGCAGGTGATGAACGAAGGCTGGGCCTGTTTCTGGCATTATCATATTTTAAATCAGATGTATGATGAAGGACTGGTTACCGACCGCTTTATGATGGAGTTTCTGCACAGCCATAGCAGCGTGGTAATGCAACCCGAATATAACAGCCCTTATTACTCAGGCATTAACCCCTATGCCCTGGGCTTTAATATGTTCATGGATATTAAACGGGTGTGTCAGAACCCCACCGACGAAGACCGGCTTTTCCTTCCAGAGATTGCAGGCAAAGACTGGCTGGAAACGGTCCATTTTGCCATGCACAACTTTAAGGATGAAAGTTTCATCAGCCAGTTTCTGTCACCTAAACTGATCCGCGACTTTAAACTCTTTGCCGTTGAAGATGACAGCAGTAAATCGTTTGTAAGCGTCAGCGCTATTCATGATGAACAAGGGTATCTGAAGATCCGTGAAAAGTTATCTGCACAGTATAATCTGAGCAACCTTGAACCTAACATTCAGATATACAATGTTGATGTCAGAGGTGACCGCTCGCTTACGCTTCGGTATGTGCCGCAACACGGTATTCCGCTAGCCGACTCTAAAGATGAAGTCATGAAGCATCTGCACCGGCTGTGGAAGTTTGATGTCACATTAGAGCAGGTTTCTGATGAAGGAGAAGTAGAAATACTGAGCCAATGCAAACGGCCTCCAAGCGCGGCGTAAACGAACGCCGCAACAATCAGGCAACGTCGTAGTTATTCCTGACACACCACAGCAAGGTGAGAGCCGCTTTGTGACATATGCAGCCGGCTGCCGCCATTGGGGCAGTCGTTGCTGATATCCAGCCACTTTTCCCACCCGTTAACGGTATTCGCAAGCATGCTGTCTTCTACCTCGTTCTCATTGGAGGAGGAAGCTTCCGAGTCATAAATTTCTTCGGGTTTCCAGCGCCAGATAGCACTGCCTTTCACAATGATGGCTTCCCCGCGCGGTGTCCATGCCATGTAGCTGACGTTATCCGGTAACAGGGTTAGTACACTGGTAATGTTCAGCTCCGGATCCCAGCCCATCAATGTTGATGGCTGAGAATCCGGCGCTGGATTTTTGGTATAAGAAAACATGCCAGTACCGGGTATCGCCCACAAACTTGCTCCGATTTCCTGATCGATAATTACCGCACTGCTGCCTGGCGACAATCTCTGCAGGGTATGCGGCTTCTCGCTTTGTGCATCCCCTAACACAAACGCGAGCACCTCCTTCTCGTTTATCCATACGTGATATCCCACAGGCTCTGTCCGAAACAAACGCGCCTGTTTAGAACCGTCAAATGACAGTCCCCATAGCCATTGCTGCCCTTCGCTATCTACTAGGATCACCGATAACCCGTTCCCATCAAAACGTGGCGTTGGAGAGTACTCTGATGTGGGAGAGCGAGTCAGGTTAGAATGAAAGCCGCGAACAATGTCATAAACAAACGCGTCAGTTTGCTGCCCCTCATCCGCTATCATTGCCTGTGAGTAGTACAACTTGCTTCCATCCACTGAGAAATGTGGTTGATTGCTGTATTCGGCATTGTCGGTTAGTTTCGTCGCCTGAATAATTTTTGTGTGACCATTTTCATTCTCTAACGAAAACAACCACAAGTTTTCTTTCGCGGATTGTGCATACACGCCATGGCTTAAAAGCAAAAGCCATAGGGCAATGAAACCTGAAATTCGCATCATGGGTACTTCCCTGTTGTGTCGACGCTTTTGAACGCTTATTACCCTATCATTATATAACATCAATGTCCGTGTATTGCCCCGTCCAGGTATTACAAAATTCGCCGATATGGCGAGTTTATTCCGGACGCGTTTTGGGAAGGCTTCGGGGTCGGCCCGATGACTCGAATAAAATACTTATATCAGCTAGAGTTATTACATAAGGCCAACACTGAGAATGCCAATGTCTCCGAATACTAAAATTCCATTCACACATCTTGTAATGATGCTGTTTTTCCTGCTTTTCAGCCACCAGAGTCTGGCCGATGGATTTCGCTGTAAAAACAAGCTGGTGATGCCTGGAGATACAACCGGTGAAGTCAGAAGAAAATGTGGCGCTCCGCTCGATGAGCTTTCCCTTGGGCAAGTGGAAGTGAACGGCAAGCGCGTCAACATGATGCGCTGGACTTATGACTTAGGCAATGGCCGCTTTTTACGCCTGCTGGAGTTTCACAACGGCAAGTTGATCAGTATTGAAGATGGCCCGCGCAGCTGAGAAATAGATGAAGGCAGCACCTACAGGATAAGCGTTGTCACCGTAACGTCATTTAAGGTGTTATGGCAGGCTTATATGCTTGGGTGCGATTTACACGTTCATCCGTTTTTTGGAACACAGCAGCAGAACAAGGGCTGCTCCCAATGCGGTAATAGCTGAAAAGCCGAACGTATTAAACGCGTTCGTGCCCTGATCCCACATTTGCCCGGCCAGATAGTTACCCAGCGCGCCGCCCATCCCGAACGCAATACTGATATAAATGGCCTGACCACGGCTGTGAAAAGACTGCGGAAAGAAATGATGGATAAAGTGAACAGAGGTAGCGTGGGTCAGACCGAAGCTTAATGCGTGAATAAGCTGCGTCAGCATCACAACCCAGCCGCTGTGTGCAAAGTCAGCCAGTGCATACCAGCGCACGGCGGTTAACACCATACATGCCATCAGCAGCCCCCACACGCCAACCCGGCTAATCAGCTTGCCGGCAATCAGGAAAATACCAATCTCGGCTAATACACCTAATGCAATCAGCAATCCGGTTTGTTGCCCGGAATAGCCCAGATCGCGCATGTAAAGTGCGAAGAAGCCGTAGTACGCGCCAAAGCTGATTTGCAATAACGACGCAGAGACCAAAAATACAATAAACGGGCGTTGCTTAACAAACTGCCACAGATTGCCACTTTGTTCTGTGGCGGTGGTTTTTATGGCCGGCTGACGCAGCAGCAGTGAACTGAAAAACAATAGCGTTAATACACCGATACTGGCGTAAACCGGCGCATCGGTAGTGAAGTGATCGAGCGCTTTACCCAGCGCAACGGTCAGCACAATGAAGCCAATGCTACCCCACAGCCGGATTTGCCCGTAACCTATCCGGGTTTCTGCTACCGACTGCATGGTGATCACTTCAAGCTGAGGCAATACCGCAGTCCAGAACATCATCATCAGTCCAAATGACAGGGTTAACCCCCAGAAGCCGTTGAACAGAAATACACTGGAAAATGAGATAACGGTAAGAAAACAGCCCAGCCGGAGTACTGACAGGCTCTTGCCGGTTTTATCGGCGATACTGGCCCACAAAGAAGGGCCAATGATGCGTGCCAGCGTAATAACCGCAAAAAGCTCGCCGATTTCAGCCGATGAGAAGCCGCGGCCATCCAGGAAGATACCGAGGTAAGGCACCAATACACCTAACTGACCAAAGTAAAGCCAGTAGGTAATTGCCAGTAAAATTAACTGCGCGCGTGGGGAGACGTTCAACCGTCATCCCCAGAGTAGTCTCTCACTGTCAGCGTGAGCCCGTGCTGCCAGGTATCACTGGCGTTTTAGAGTGCGCGGTCGCATTCTGCGCGCGATGGCGCAGACAGTGATCCATCAATACGATTGCCAGCATTGCCTCGGCAATTGGAACCGCTCTGATGCCTACGCAAGGATCATGGCGACCTTTGGTGACAATTTCTATTTCGTTGCCGTCTTTGTCGATAGTCTTGCCGGGCACAGAAATACTTGAAGTCGGCTTCAGCGCCATATGCACAATGAGGTCCTGACCACTGGAGATGCCACCAAGAACCCCACCTGCGTGGTTACTGGTAAAGCCATCTGGCGTGAGTGTATCTCTGTGCTCACTGCCCTTTTGTTCTACCACATCAAAACCGTCGCCAATCTCAACGCCTTTTACCGCATTGATGCCCATCATCGCGCTGGCGATATCTGCATCCAGTCTGTCGAACACTGGTTCGCCCAGCCCTACCGGCATATTTTCCGCCACAACCGACACTTTCGCGCCAATACTGTCACCGGATTTTTTCAGGTCACGCATGTATTCATCCAGCGCATCCAGTTTTGAAGGGTCCGGGCAGAAAAACGGGTTGGTATTCGTCACGCTGTGGTCCACAATTTCCGCTTTAATCGGGCCTAACTGTGACAGGTAACCTTTTATCTCAATGCCAAACTCGTCTTTGAGAAACTTCTTGGCAATACCGCCAGCCGCCACGCGGATAGCCGTCTCGCGCGCTGAAGAACGCCCGCCACCTCGATAGTCCCGGGTACCGTACTTTTGTTCATAGGTATAATCGGCATGGCCTGGGCGAAAACGGTCGGCAATATTGGAATAGTCCTGACTGCGCTGGTCTTTGTTTTTAATCAGCAAACCAATGCTGGTGCCGGTGGTTTTACCTTCAAACACACCCGACAGGATCTGCACTTCATCATCTTCGCGACGCGCGGTAGTGTAGCGGGAAGTTCCCGGCTTGCGTCGATCCAGGTCTCCCTGTAAGTCCGCTTCTGATAACGTTAGTCCCGGTGGGCATCCATCTACCACGCCACCAATAGCAATTCCATGACTCTCACCAAACGTGGTGACAGTAAACATTTTTCCGAAGCTGTTACCTGCCATAGTTCTCTGTTAATCCTCGCGCGTAAAGTAGTCTGTTAACGCTGTTTTCGAGACAGCGAAGATCCCCTGCCCACCAAACTCAAAATTGATCCATTCTATCTGCAAACCAGGAAACCGGTTTTCCATATGCACTTCACTGTTGCCGACTTCGACAAACATCCAGCCGCCGTCGTTTAAGAAAGCCGGTGCCTGTTCCAGCATCGTTGCCACCAAATCCAGTCCATCATCGCCCGCTGCCAACGCAAGCTCAGGCTCGTGATGATACTCCTCAGGCAAATCAGCCATGTCTTCGGCGTCAACATACGGCGGGTTTGTCACGATGAGATCGTACGACTGCCCGTTCAGCTGCGTGAACAAATCTGAGTGAATGGGGTAAACGCGGTGCTCCAGCTGGTGTTCCTGAATGTTGATATCCGCTACTTCCAGCGCATCGGTGCTGATATCCACCGCGTCAACAGTAGCCTCATCGAAAGCGTAAGCCAGCGCGATGGCAATACAACCACCGCCAGTACACATATCCAGAATAGTGGATGGCGCTGTGGTAACGTGCGGCTGAAACTGTTTTTTGATCAGTTCAGCAAACGGCGAACGTGGTATCAATACCCGCTCGTCAACATAAAAAGGCAAATCACAGAACCAGGCTTCATGCGTCAGATAGGGTAAAGGCATGCGGGTTTGCACGCGCTTAAGCACCAGCTCAGCCACTTTTTCCCGCTCACTTTTGGTTAGCCTGGCATGGAAGAGCGCCTCTCCCGTCTGCTTGGTCATAGTATGGGGAAGGTGTAATGCCTGAAATACCAGACTTACCGCTTCATCCCAGGCGTTATCGGTACCGTGTCCGAAATATAATGCCGCATCGTTAAACCGGCTGGTCGCCCACCGGACCATGTCCAGCAGGGTATGAAGATCATCAATGGCTTCTTCAAGGTAGAATTTGTCGGTCATTCGCGCTCTGGTACATCCGCTTTATCAAAGCTGTTATCATACCCAAAGATACTTTGCTCGCCCATGCCTAATTTGACGATATCCGGCCTAAATGAAAGATCAGTTAAAGAAAGCGAAAATAAGACTTCACAAAACGCCTGTTGTCGACAGTTCTGTCAGTGAAGAGCCTGCAGAAGAAACGCTCTTCCGGGATGCCATGCGTGGCGTTAAAAAACTCGCGCAGGACCAGATAAATCCGGAACGCCGACGCGCGGCACAACGTCAGTTTAAGCGAAGTACAGATAAACACTCAGCGCAATCCCGCCAGGTTGCAGCCGGGTTTACTTTTTCTGATATGTACGAGGCAAGACTGCCTGATGAAGGCCCGGTAAGATATTGTCGCGAAGGGGAAGCGACCCACACGCTTAAGCGGTTACGACGTGGCGACTTTTACCCTGAACTGGTGTTGGATTTACACGGCTTAACCAAAGAGCTGGCCAAGGCAGAGCTGGCGGCGCTACTCAATGCGGCGCGCAAAGAGCATATCGATTGTGTCAGCGTGATGCACGGCATCGGGCAAGGCATTCTCAAACGTGCCCTGCCACATTACCTAATTCAGCATCCCCATGTCCGCGCTTTCCACCAGGCACCACTGGAATACGGCGGTAAGGCTGCACTGCTGGTGCTTATCGATATCGACGAGACGGCCTCGTCCAAACGGTAGCTTTATTTGATTTGCAGACTTACTTGTCTTGATCCGCGCTGTTGTGCATAAACAGATACGTGTAGTAGGCCATCATCAACACGATGATAAAAATACCTAACAGTGAACCCCAAACAACCGGATCTTTTAACATTGTCATGAACATAGCGGCTCTCCTCATGTGTCTTATTCGCTATGTAATGAGTGTCTGACAATTCCGCTATCCATTTACTGATCCAGGTCAAATGGCCAGTATTGATGGACTGGTAAACATGATCTGGATCAAGCATGACTGACACTGTAAAGAATGCGCGGGGGATTACTGGGACGAGGCCTGTAAAAACGATGAGACATTGACGGTTTACCCGGACACCAAAATAGTTATTGCAAATCATTATCATTTACAATAATGTAGATCCTGCCTGTTCGACGTTGGGTTTTAAACGGTCTTGGCTTAACGTCGCTGAAGGGCAGGTTCTCACACCTGCCCTTCTATTTTTCTTCATTCAGCCAGCATGTCACCCAGAGTACGCATTCTGCATCCTGCGGCAGCGAGGCGCTGTAACGCAACGAGGAGGCCGCAGCCTCCTTGATTACTATTCATAGTAGAATTATTTCGGTTTGGGTGGCGATGCCAGCATGACCGCCAGACAGCGATGCTGCTTCCTGCAAAGCGGGTTCAGGTAAACAACTTCATAAACCAGCCTTTCTGTAAATCTTCTTCGCAGGTTTTGAGCTGTGTAGCATAGCTTAGCGAGCGGGCTTTAACTCTCGCTGCCACTTTCTTTAGCCAGGGTTTGGCATCGTATGATTTTCGCCGGTAACCGCCCCAGCCTTCGTGATAATTCAGATACTGAGCATACGCATCCCATTTCGATACGCCATTTACCTTTTGTGATTTGTAGATAAACCACCCCATAAAATCAATCGCGTCTTCAAAGTCTTCGCGGTCAGCCCAGCTGTTACCGGTTTCGCGCACGTAATCTGCCCAGGTGGGTGTTTTTGCCTGCGAATAGCCGTATGCTGAACTTACTCGCCCCCACGGAATTAAACCAAAGAAAACGTAATCACGGGGAGGGAGTGCATCGTGACGGAAAGAACTTTCCTGATACATCATCGCCATCGGGACGTGAATAGGTGCGCCCCATTTATCACGCGCCGCCGCAGCAGCATCATACCAGTCATCTTTTTCATAGAAGATTTCACAGATATTGCTGCTGTCTTTAGGCGGCGTCGTGGCGCATCCAGCCAGGATAACTGGTACGAGGACTATCAAACCTGAAAAAAAAATGCACAGATGTTTGAACTTTTCGATCATACCGTGTCCAACTAAGTGTTCTAGTAAAATGTGTGTTTCCCTGGAACCCTTCTAATGCCTGACCTTTGTCAGGCATTTTTTTTAGCTGGAGGCTCGCTGAAGTAGTCCCGGATAAACGTATCAAAATCTTTATCGTCGGCTTCTTCAACGGCTTTTTGCGCGTCCAGCGATGCAGCGGCCAGCGTGCGAAACGACTCTTCGTTCTGATAGGTATATTGCCATTGGCTAATTGCTGCCTGATAGTCACTGGCCAGCTTTATACCCATCGCACCATTATCTTCGTTGTTTTTTGTCAACTGTTCAATAATCTGACCGGACAATGTCTTCGCCGGATTATCTATTTTTTCCCATTCAACCTTAACCGCAGCTGAATAGCGCGTTGTCTCATTCGCTGAATCCAGAACACTGGCCACTTCAGTAAATTTCGCAAACAACTCATCAGCCCAAGACTGCATAGTAACATCACTGCCATCTCTACGCAGCATCACGCCAGGCTTGCGCCCCTCAAGTACCATACGCGTCATATTAAAATTCGCTTCTTCAAGCCCTTCCGGCGTCATTTCCTTGCTGGGCATCAGCAGGCAGGTGAGCAAAAACACGTCAAGAAAAGCGAACTGCCCGGCGTCAATTCCGACTTCAGAAAACGGGTTCACGTCCAGCGCGCGCACTTCGATGTAGCTGATGCCACGACGAACCAGCGCATCAGTCGGCTTTTCCATAGATGCAGTAGGTTGCTTAGGCCGTATCGGCGAATAGAGCTCATTTTCGATTTGCAGAATGTTACGGCTCAGTTGTTGGTACTGGCCTTCTTCTCCGGCAGCAAATCTTTCAAAACGCGTAGACGGCGTTTCCATTGCACCGCGTAATAAACGTACGTAATTATCCAGCTTGTTATAGCAAATTTGCAGAGCCGACTGCTCGGCATTGGTATAGCCAAGATCACTCATACGCAGTGATGTTGCATACGGCAGGTAGTACGTGCCCTTGCCCGCTTTTTCAAACGGTAAGTTATGCGGTTTACCTTTCAAGAACGATCCGCACAGTGCAGGCGAGGCGCCATACAGGTACGGGATTAACCAACACAGCCGGCGGTAATTACGGATCATTGAAAAATAATCTGCAGATACCTGTTCTTTTCCAAAAGTCGTTCCATGTAATGTCGACCAGGCTTGCCAGAACGTGTCAGGAAGTGAAAAGTTGAAGTGTACGCCTGCGATAGCCTGCATCATGCTGCCATAGCGGTTTTTCAGCCCCATGCGATAAACGCGTTTCATTTTACCTACATTGGATTCACCAAAATAGGCGATTGGGATCTGATCTTCATCTTCAATAAAGCAGGGCATACTCATCGGCCAGAGCATTTCATCGCCGATGTGGCTCAACACAAACTTATGAATGTCGTGAAGCTGGCCCATCGTTGTATCAATGCTGGTCTCTGGCGGGGTAATAAACTCAAGCAGCGATTCGGAAAAGTCTGTGGTGATAGAATCGTGGGTCAGTGCTGAACCCAGTGCCTGTGGGTGCGGCGTCGTTGCCAGACTACCGTCCTTGTTAATACGCAGTGCCTCACGCTCGACACCACGCCGGATGCCAGTGAGGGCTTGCTGAAAATCGTCTTGGGACAATGCCTTAAGGCGTTCGCTGAAAGAGTATTCAGGTATGGTCAATGTATCAGTCCATGTCGTCGTTTTTCCCCGGTTATGGGGAAACTACTAGAGTAATTCAAGCCGTGGGCGTAAATTCAGCCAGAAAACGCCACGGCTGGCGTATTAATATCGGTTAATGACAGCCGGTGTTGTCACGGCTCCACTACCGTCATCGATGTTACCGGTATCCCCAGCTCATTGAGCTGTGGCATCAGTGTCTCTTTGTCTCCTACCACGATCACCTGCATAGTGCCGGTAGTCAAATGCTTTTTCGCCAGCGCCTGCAACGAATCGGTATCAATATTACCAAGAATTTCGGCCTGTGTAGCGCGGTAGTCATCAGGCAGATTAAACGACTGCAGTTGTCTGAGAAAACGGGCTTTACTGCCTGGTGTTTCATAGTCCAGGGCATCACTTAAGGTAAAAGCGTTGCGCATAAACGTCAGTTCCTGCTCGGTCATTCCTTCTTCGCGGTAATGATTAATTTCTTTAAAAATCTCCTCAATGCCTGCGGCTGTATTGGCGGCAGTAAGATCCGTGCTAACTTCAAACCAGCCTAGCGTTTTGCCGCCCAGAAAGCTGCTGGACGCACCATAGGTGTACCCTTTGTCTTCTCTGAGATTCAGGTTAATGCGACTATTAAATGCTCCTCCCAGCGGAAAGTTCATCAAACGCGCACGGAAATACTCGCCGGTTGCATCATATTTCAGACTGCGTTTCACTATGTATACCACCGACTGCACAGCTCCGGGCTTATCTACCAGAAACAGATTTTGTTTGTCGTAGTCAGGAAACGCCGCATAGCCATCAATATCGTAATCGTCGCCCTGCCACTTGCTAAGAAAAGACAAAGAACGGGTAATATTGGCCTGACTAAGATCACTCACCGTCACAATACTGGCTTTTGCCGGGCTGTAGTACTTTTGATAAAACGCTTTTACATCATCCAGAGTGATATTCTGCAACGATGAGAGCGTGCCTTCGTCCGGATAACTTACCCGGTTCTGCTCGCCAAAAAGCACGATGTCACGCGCGCGCTTTGCCAAAACGGATGGTGTTTTCTGCTGTTGCTGCATTCCCTGCAAAACGCGCTCCTTCAGGCGGGAGAAGTCTTCGGGCAGAAATGCCGGGCTAAACAGTTTTTCGTCCAGCAGGGCCAGTGTAGCGTCAATATTTTTGGTTAATGACGACACATAGACCTGAGTGTATCTGCCAGCTGCACTGAAGCTGATAGAACTCCCCAGTTTCGCCAGCTCATTGGCCATCGCTTCGTTAGAGTAGCGCACAGTAGATTCATTCATCATGAGCGCGGTAAGAAACGCCGTTCCCGCCTTCCCTTCCGGATCCAGCAGCATGCCACCTTCCAGACTCATTGATAATGTAACGGTGGGTGTTTCATCACTGGTTATCCCCAGCACAGTGACCCCAGGAGCAATAGTTGACTCCCAGTACTCCGGCACTTTTACCACCGGCACCGGCCCAGCGTCAGGCATGTTGGTACGATCGACGTTATCAACAATGGCAGGCGCAGAAACGTCCTCTGCCAGCGTAATTGAGTCGGGTATCTCTCTTCCGGGAAATGTAAAGTTTTGCGGTGCTGCGGCAAGCTCAGTCTGACCATCTGGAACGACACTTAGCACCACAGCGCGTTGTCCTTTAATGTATCTGCGATAGACACGCATAACGTCTTCGGCAGTCACAGCGAGGTAGCGACGTAAGTCTTCTGCCACCAGGTCAGGTTGCCCTTCAAACGTTTCGTTGCTGGCCAGTAAGGACGCTTTGCCTGCTACACTCTGCAATCCGAAAACCGTTGAAGCTTCAATGCTGGCTTTGGTTCTGGCCAAATCATCCGGCATGACGCCACGTTGTTCAAATTCCTTTAAGGTATCGGAAATGGCCTTATCAAGGTCCGCCAGACTACCCGACACAGCAGGATTTGCCAGCGCGACTAGCTGGAATTCGCAAGCCAGCTCACGACACGGATGAGACACGCCGGCCTGCACCGCGACGCCGGATTTCACCAGATTTTTATAAAACAGTGAGGTTTTGCCACCACCGAGGATATCTGACAGCACGTCCAGCGGCGCTTCATCCGGATGCCGTGCATACACGGTTGGGAATGTGATCTGCAGTAAGGGTAAATGTACGTTGTCTTCTAACGTGACAAAGCGGGTTTCATCTAGCGTCACCGGTTGCGGCTCTGGTTCAGTTACCTCAGGACCTGACGGAATGCTGCCAAAGTATTGCTCTACCCACTGTTTGGTCTGTGCAACATTGATGTCTCCACCAATTGTCAGCACGGCGTTATTTGGACCATACCAGCGCTTAAAAAACGCTTTCAGATCCTCAACACTCACGCGGTCTAAATCTTCCACATAACCAATAGTAGACCAGGAATAGGGGTGACCTTCCGGATACAGGGCTTCGCCGGTTTTCTCAAAACGCAGGCCGTAGGGCTGATTATCGACACGCTGTGCACGTTCATTTTTAACGGTTTCACGCTGGTTCTCAAACTTTTCCTGCGTTACCGCTGGCAACAAAAAACCCATCCGATCAGATTCCAGCCACAACACCTTTTCCAGTTGGTTGGCAGGTACAGTCTGATAATAATTCGTGCGATCAGTGTTAGTAGACCCATTCAGGTTACCGCCCGCTTCAGTGATGACTTTGAAGTGTTGTTCGTCCGCCACATGTTCCGAGCCCTGAAACATCATATGCTCAAAAAAGTGTGCAAACCCGGACTTACCGATATCTTCTCTGGCAGAGCCAACATGATATGTCACGTCCACATGCACCAGTGGGTCGGAGTCATCTTTGTGCAGAATGACGGTTAACCCATTATCCAGCTTGTATTTTTCATACGGGATATAGCTTTCCTGCGCGACCGGGTTCGCAGGTTCGATAGCCTCTGCTTTTTGCTGAGGTGGCTGCTGGCATCCTGCCAGAATGGTAGCTATGCCCAGTGCGATAACGGCGTTTTGGGTTAACTTCAAAATCATTGTACATCCTTAAAATTTAATCTGACATCGTAACCGATAGCATCTGGTCATGCTATTGGGAGCGCGCCTGTCGTCCAGACTCGTTCGACATGTTATATACTGTTTTCATTGACGCGCCGCTGGCCTGTTTTTTACCAGCACGAAAACCAGACCGCGGTTACGATTTACGATGCGTTGGCGAAGACTAACAGAGAATCCGGCAATTTGCCGCTGTGAGTAGCAGGCAGTTTGTATCAATTTCTGTTTTTCTGGCTTAAACTGGGGTCACACTGGACAAGGGATTATTCATGACGCAAGCGATTACCCTCATCGACCTTGAATTCGGCATTTCGCAGCTTAGCGGAAACAAAGCCCTTTTATTAACGCTTCTTAACAAGTTTTCCGATGAATACCGGCAGACAGACGATAAGATGCAGCAGTACTTTTCACAGCGAGACTTTACCGCTGCACGCACTTACATTCATACGCTGAAAGGGGTCGCCGGTAATCTGGGGCTCAGCGCGTTATTTCACGCCTGCAAAGCGCTGGACGACGCGCTAAAACAGACTGATGCGGTGCCAGAGCACTACCCGGCCTTTGTGGTAATTTTGTCTGATACCCTTGATGCCATAGCGCATCTTGATGACAGCCCGGCATCGACAACAGAGAAACAATCTGATGAAAGCGATGCTGCAGCGAAAGCGGCACTGATCAATGCACTCAATGCTAACGAATTTATACCCCAAACCCAGCTTGATGACTGGCTCAACGCGATCTTTAAGGATGCCTCTGTCCGCGATACCGTGCGTGAGCATATTGACGAACTGGATTACCAGTCTGCGCTGACTGTACTGGAAGCCTGAAGTATGTCGCACCCTGTCCGCATCCTGCGAGAGGACCCGGATTTTCTGATTGTTGCTAAGCCCATCGGCATAGCCATGCACGATGCCGACAAGGGTATCGTTACGGCGGTAAAAGCAATAACCGGCGACACTCACCTTTACCTGTGCCATCGTCTGGACACTGTGACTTCCGGTGTGATTTGCCTGGCCCGCAACCCCAAAACAGCGGCGTCTGTCAGCGCACAGTTCGCAAACCGCGAAGTGCAAAAATACTACCTCGCGGTAACCGATAAGAAGCCAAAAAAGAAACAGGGAACGCTGTCCGGCGACATGCAAAACCGCCGAAGGGGCCAGCATATTCTGTTAAAAAGTCAGACTAACCCGGCAGTTACTCAGTTTTTTTCAGGCAGCATCGCCCCCGGGCTAAGAGGCATTGTGGTGCGTCCTCTGACCGGCAAAACGCATCAGATACGAGTGGCGCTGAAAAGCCTTGGCTCACCCATTCTCGGTGACTCGCTATACGGCGGTACGGATTCAGACCGTACCTACCTGCACGCCTGGCGTCTGAGCTTTATGCATAATGGCAAACGCATCACGACGCAATGCCCGCCCGCAGAGGGCGAACATTTCGCAACCGGGGCATTTTCGCAGTGGCTTGAGACTCTGGGTGATCCTGACGAGTTGAACTGGCCAGCGTACGCTTTCCCGGCCCCGCCATCACCTGACTCCCGCTAGGTCAGAAATTATGACGATCAATATTCTTGGCACCGGCGCTATAGGGTCAGCGCTTGCGGCTGGCGCGGCAAAGCACAATGTTCCCTACAGAGTATTCTCACGGACTCCCGCTACAGCGGTCACGGTGGTCAGTCAACAAGACGAGCAAATCCTTCTTCACACGCCATTATCGCAACCAGCAAAACTGGATAACAGCGACATTCTGATCCTGCCACTAAAGGCCCATCAGATAGCTCCTGCCCTGCAGCAATGGCAGCCTTACGTTTCTGAGCACACCCCAGTCATATTGATGCATAACGGCATGGGGGGGGCTGAGATAGCGCGGCATACTATGCCCGACAATCCGGTGTTTCTGGCCACCACCAGAATGGGGGCATTAACGCATTCAAAAAATCACGTCCGGATCACAGGTCACGGTACTACAGACATCGGCTTTATTGACGCGGCTCCAGGCCCGCTGACAGTGGTTCAGGAGCAGGTACTGACAATACTGCAGCATTGTCTGAAGGATGTGGTCTGGCACTCTGATATTTATCCGTCGCTATGGCACAAGCTAAGTATAAATGCTGTTATTAACCCGCTGACAGCGCTTCACGATGTACCAAACGGTGCTCTGCTTAGCGGCCATTTCGACAGTCAAATTGAGGTGATATGCAGTGAAACCGCTGCGGTCATGCGCGCTTCCGGTATATCTGCCGATGCGGCTTTACTCGCGGCTAACGTGCGCAATGTAGCGGCGGCTACCGCCACCAATTATTCGAGCATGCATCAGGATGTCGCACATCATCGGCAAACCGAAATTGATGCTATTAATGGCTATATTGTTCAGCAGGCAACAAAAAAGGGCATTTCCGTTCCCGAAAATGCCCTTTTGGTAAAGCAGATTACCGCGCTTACTCAGCGTTAGGTTTTTCCTGCGGCTTCATATGCGGGAATAAAATAACGTCTTTAATCGTCGGGCTGTCGGTAAACAGCATGGCCAGACGATCGATACCAATTCCTTCACCGGCTGTCGGCGGTAAACCGTACTCCAGCGCACGAATGTAATCGTCATCGAAGTGCATAGCTTCATCGTCGCCGGCATCTTTCTCTTCTACCTGCTTACGGAAACGCTCAGCCTGATCTTCAGGATCATTAAGCTCTGAGAAACCGTTGGCAATCTCACGACCACCCACGAAGAACTCAAAACGGTCAGTGATAAACGGGTTGTCGTCGTTACGGCGCGCCAGTGGAGATACTTCCCACGGGTATTGCGTGATGAACGTCGGCTGTTCCAGCTTCTCTTCCGCCGTGGCTTCAAAAATTTCACACAGGTATTTACCCGCGCCCCAGATACCGTCAACTTCCGGCTCTTTGATATGCAGCTGTTTCGCCATGGCTTTCAGCTCATCAAGGTGCGCTTCCGGGTCTCGGATAGCGGCCTCGTTCGCCTCAGGCCAGTACTTTAAGATGGCATCGCCCATGCTCAGGCGATCAAAGGGTTTGCCGAAATCGTAGTGCTTTTCTTCGGTCACATTGCCTTCTGCATCACGCACGGTGTTGACCAGCGTAGTGGTACCCAGAATGTCTTCTGCCAGTGTGCGTAGCATGTCTTCTGTCAGGTTCATCAGATCGTTGTAATCTGCATACGCCTGATAGAATTCCAGCATGGTAAATTCCGGGTTGTGACGGGTGGATAGCCCTTCATTACGGAAGTTACGGTTAATTTCAAATACGCGCTCGAAGCCACCCACAACCAACCGTTTCAGATACAGCTCTGGTGCAATACGCAGGTACATGTCGATGTCCATCGCATTGTGGTGCGTGGTAAACGGCTTTGCCGTTGCGCCACCTGGGATCACCTGCAACATCGGCGTTTCCACTTCCAGATAATTGCGCGTGGTCAGGTACTGACGAATACCGTTAATGATGCGGCTGCGAACCATAAAGGTGTTGCGCGTTTGCTCACTGGTGATGAGATCCACATAACGCTGGCGGTATTTGGTTTCCTGATCAGACAGACCATGGAATTTTTCTGGCAACGGACGCAGTGCTTTGGTCAGCAGCTGATACTCTTCCATATTGACATACAGATCGCCCTTACCGGATTTATGCAGGGCACCGGATACGCCAATAATGTCACCGATATCCAGCGCACCGTACTTGGCTTTGATGTCTTTTTGCACGTCTTTGGCAGCGTAAGCCTGAATGCGGCCAGTCATATCCTGCAGCAACAGGAAGGGGCCACGCTTAGCCATTACGCGGCCAGCAATGCTTACTTTGTGATCTTTTTCCTGCAGCGTTTCTTTATCCAGTTCACCAAATTCAGCCTGTAGCTCTTCGGCATAGTTCTCACGGCGGAAAGCATTCGGGAAACCGTTAGCACGGCATTGTTCACGAATGGCGCTCAGTTTAGCCCGGCGCTCAGCAATTAATTTATTTTCGTCTGTTTGTTGGTCGGTCATAACCTGTCACTTGCTAATGTTCGTTTACAGACCTGATTTCAGGCTGGCTTCAATGAATTTATCCAGGTCGCCATCCAGCACGGCCTGCGTATTGCGGGTTTCTACCCCGGTGCGCAAATCTTTAATGCGGGAATCATCCAGAACGTAAGAGCGGATCTGGCTTCCCCAGCCAATATCAGATTTGTTATCTTCCATCGCTTGTTTCTCAGCGTTCTGCTTCTGTAGCTCAAACTCATACAGTTTGGCTTTCAGCTGCTTCATCGCCTGATCTTTATTTTTATGCTGTGAGCGGTCGTTCTGACACTGCACGACAATGCCGGTTGGCTCGTGCGTGATACGTACCGCGGAGTCCGTCCGGTTTACGTGCTGCCCACCCGCACCTGAGGCGCGGTAAGTGTCGATGCGTAAATCTGACGGGTCGATATCTATCTCAATGTCATCATCCACTTCAGGGTAGACAAAGGCGGAAGAAAACGAGGTATGCCGGCGGTTTCCGGAATCGAAAGGTGACTTGCGAACCAGGCGATGAACGCCGGTTTCTGTGCGTAGCCAACCGAAGGCGTATTCGCCCTGCACGCGGATTGTGGCACTTTTGATACCCGCCACATCCCCATCAGAGACTTCAATCAGCTCGGTTTTAAAGCCATGCGCCTCGCCCCAGCGAAGGTACATGCGCAGAAGCATATTTGCCCAGTCCTGCGCTTCGGTGCCGCCAGAACCTGCCTGCAAATCAATATAGCAATCGCAGGTATCATTCGGACCTGAGAACATGCGACGAAACTCTAACGTTTCCAGTTGCGCAATCAGGCCTTCCATTTCTTTCTTGGCTTCTTCGAAGGTTTCTTCGTCTTCGGCCTCTACCGCCAGCTCCACCAGACCTTCGACGTCTTCGGTTCCCTGGTCAAGATTCTGAATGGTTTCAACCACCTGCTCCAGGGCGACTTTTTCTTTGCCCAGCGCCTGCGCGCGCTCTGGCTCGTTCCAGACATCCGGACTCTCGAGCTCGCGGTTAACTTCTTCTAATCGTTCTGACTTTGTATCAAAGTCAAAGATACCCCCTAAGCGCATCGGTGCGCTCGCGGATGTCTTTCAGTGCATTGTATACGGGATTGGTTTCAAACATATGCGTGTTCAATGACCCTTAGTTCATCGCATGCAGTGTTATGCTAACGGCTACTTTTCCTGCCCGGAACTCACGTTCACGGCGTTCTGACTGCGAAAAAATCACACATCAGAAGCAATCCATTTGCAGCATGCGGTACAAATAATATAAGACCGCGGATAGTAACGAATTTACGGCAATTTTGATAGCGTGGAGAAGCAGAAAGCCCTAAGATTTTCACTTAGTAGGACCAGGGTGCTGGCTGGAGAGTCAGAGATATCGTCAATGTATTCAGGAGTGATACCAACCCGCAATCATATGTACTTTAAGCGGGTTGGTATAAAAGGAAACAAGATGAGCCAGCAGTTGCAGAACGATGACAGCGGACTTTGACCATCACACAACAGATGCTAGGACGCGCTGACTTTCGCTGCCAGCTCGGCAGTTTCTTTGCCCAGCGACTTAAGCTGTTTAATGGTTTTTTCGTCGCTAACCGCACCATTGTCATCCAGCAACGTACTCACTTTAGCTACGGCGCGTTGTGCAGGCAGTACCATGGTACCCAGATTTTCCAGCAGCATTCGAAGCACAACCAGCACGCGCATGCCACCAAGCCCTCCGGCAGACGCAGCCATAATACCGGCTACTTTGCCTTTGTAAGCTGCTAATACGGCTTCGTCGCCCGCTTTCCTTGACGCCCAGTCAATCGCGTTTTTCAACAAAGCAGGGTAGCTGCTGTTGTACTCGGGAGAAGCAATAAGGAACCCATCATGATAAATCAGCAATTCTTTAAATGCCTGCGCACGCTCTGGGATCCCAAACTCGGCTTCTTCATCTTCGTTGAAGATAGGCATTGCGTAATCTGCCAGCGATATCACCGTGACCTCTGCTCCCGCTTCCCGGGCCCCCTCTGCGGACACATCAAGAATAGCCTGGTTATACGAATTTTTGCGGGTACTGCCTGCAAAGGCCAGAAGTTTTGCCATGATAAGCTCCATTATTACGTTTACAGAAACTAAAAACGGTACGGCTGTTAGCTGTCGCCAGCACCAAATTTCAGTGTGAAAGACAAAAAAAAGGCAGTGTATCCACACTGCCTTTACACCTTATGGCGACTGTTACATTTTTTCCAGTGTTTCGATACCCAGTAACGATAACCCCTGCTCCAGAGTTCTGGAAACCAATGCTGACAACGCAAGACGGCTCTCGCGGGTCTTTTGCTCGGTGCCTTCTTTTAAGATAGGGCAGGCTTCATAAAATGACATAAACGCGCTGGCTACGTCATACAGATACGTACACAGTACATGTGGTGTCGCATCGCGGGATACCACGCCAACCACTTCCTCGAACTGCATCAGCAATACCGCCAGATGATGTTCCTGTTTCTCGCTAAGCGTAATCTCGCCCGGTAATGTCGCCAGCGACACGCCCGCTTTACGGAAAATGCTTTTCACTCGCGTATAGGCATATTGCAGATAGGGGGCCGTGTTACCCTCAAAGCTGAGCATAGAATCCCAGCTGAACATGTAATCAGTGGTGCGGTTTTTACTTAAGTCCGCATACTTCACCGCGCCAATACCAACCTTGCGAGCGACTTCTTCAAGTTCTTCCTCACTTAAGTCCGTATCACGCTGGGTGATCAAGTTGCGGGCGCGTTCAACTGCTTCGTCCAACAACTCTGCCAGTTTCACGGTGCCACCGGAACGGGTTTTGAAGGGTTTACCATCGCTTCCCAGCATCATGCCAAATGGACAATGCTCGTAAGTCTGCTCAGGCTTCATGTAACCTGCTTTACGACCCACAATTTCGGTTTGTTTAAAGTGCAGTGCCTGACGGGCATCGGTCAATATCAGCGTGCGATCGGCATTAAGTTTACCACTGCGGTAACGCATGGCTGCTAAATCAGTTGTGGCATACAGATAACCGCCACCGGATTTCTGTACAATGTAAACCGCCGGATTACCCTCTTTATCAGCCAGTTCAGGGATAAACACAACCTGTGCGCCCTGATCTTCTACCGCGATACCTTTTTCTTTTAAGTCGGCCACCACATTAGCGAGATCCGCGTTATACGCAGACTCTCCCATAATGTCCTTACGGGTGAGGCTTACATTCAGCTTTTCATACACTTCTTCCGAATGTGCAATTGAAATATCGATAAAGCGCTCCCACAATGCCAGACACTGCTTGTCTCCGCCCTGCAGTTTTACCACGTATTCTCGTGCACGATCGGCAAAGCCCTCTTCTTCATCGAAACGGACTTTCGCTTCACGATAAAAATCTTCCAGATCAGAGAGCGCCGTTTCTGCCACTTCTTCCTGAAGCTTGTCAGACAGGTGTGCCAGCAGCATACCAAACTGGGTTCCCCAATCGCCCATGTGGTTCTGGCGAATGACGTTGTGACCCAGAAATTCCAGCACTTTTACCACAGAGTCGCCGATGATAGTGGTACGCAGATGCCCTACGTGCATCTCTTTGGCAAGGTTAGGTGAGGAATAATCGACTACCACATTTTGCTCTGGCGCTTTGGCTATGCCTAAACGTGGATCGTGCAGCGCCAGCTCACACTGGTTTGCCAGCCATGCATCCTTCAGGTGAATGTTAATAAAGCCCGGGCCGGCAATTTCCAGCTTTTCCGCTACGTCGGTAAGCGTTACCGCATCAAGAATTTGCTCAGCGATATCCCGTGGCTTTTGCTTCATTTTTTTGGCCAGTGCCATCGCACCGTTAAACTGGTATTCACCAAATTCAGGGCGCGCACTGCGCGTTACTGGTACCGGCGCGTCTTCAACGCCTAACTTTTCTAGTGCTTCAGTAAACCGGCTAACCAATAGTGCATGTATATTCATAAGTCGTCTTTGTCTTAGTGTTCGCGCGTTTTCTTAAATTCGATGTCCGGATAGCGTTCCTGCGCCAATTGCAGGTTCACCATAGTCGGTGCGATGTAAGTGAGGTTGTCGCCGCCATCCAGCGCCAGATTTTGTTCGGCCTTGCGGCGAAACTCATCCAGTTTTCTCTCGCTGTCTGAGTAGACCCAGCGGGCTGTACTGACGTTGACGTGCTCGTACAGGGCATCCACATTATATTCTGATTTCAGGCGCGCCACTACCACGTCAAACTGCAGAACACCTACGGCGCCGACGATGAGATCGTTGTTAGCCATCGGACGAAATACCTGCACCGCCCCTTCCTCAGAAAGCTGGATAAGCCCTTTTAACAATTGCTTTTGCTTGAGCGGATCGCGCAGACGAATGCGTTTAAACAGTTCCGGTGCGAAGTTTGGAATACCAGTAAAGCGATAATTTTCGCCTGCTGTAAAAGTATCCCCAATGCGAATTGTGCCGTGGTTATGCAACCCGATAATATCACCGGCATAAGCTTCTTCCAGCAACGAGCGATCGCCCGCCAGGAATGTCAGCGCGTCAGAAATTCGGATATCTTTACCAATGCGCGAGTGGCGCATCTTCATGCCCTTTTCATATTTACCGGACACGATACGGCAAAACGCGATGCGGTCACGGTGTTTGGGGTCCATATTCGCCTGAATTTTAAACACGAAACCGCTGAATTTGTCGTTACTGGCATCAATGGTGCCGTCTTCGGTTTCCCGTCCCTGTGGAGCGGGAGCCCACTCAATCATGCCGTCCAGCATATGGTCAACGCCAAAGTTACCCAACGCCGTACCGAAAAATACCGGTGTCAGCTGACCATCCAAAAACAACTCTTTGTCAAACTCGTTTGAGGCGCCTCTCACCAGTTCCAGCTCGTCGCGCAAGGTCTCCGCCAGATCGCCGCCGACTGCAGTATCAACGTCTGGATTATCCAGACCTTTGATAATACGAACTTCCTGAATGGTGTGGCCCTGACCGCTTTTATACAAAATCACTTCGTCACGATACAGGTGATAAACGCCCTTAAAGCTTTTACCACAGCCAATTGGCCAGGTAATTGGAGCGCACAGAATATCCAGCTCGGTCTCAACCTCGTCCAGAAGCTCCATCGGGTCACGGATATCCCGGTCAAGTTTGTTCATAAACGTCAGGATCGGCGTGTCACGCAGACGGGTTACTTCCATCAGCTTGCGCGTACGGTCCTCAACCCCTTTCGCCGCATCTATAACCATCAGGCACGAATCGACCGCCGTCAACGTCCGGTAGGTATCCTCCGAAAAGTCTTCGTGCCCCGGTGTATCGAGCAGATTGACCAGATGATCGCTGTAGGGAAATTGCATTACCGAGGTAGTAACCGAGATCCCACGCTCTTTTTCCATTTCCATCCAGTCTGATTTGGCGTGCTGACCGGATTTTTTACCTTTTACGGTACCGGCGGTTTGCAGCGCACGGCCGAACAATAACACCTTTTCGGTGATCGTCGTTTTACCGGCGTCAGGGTGACTGATGATGGCAAAGGTTCGCCGTTTTGCAATTTCTTGAGCTAATGACATGCAGCGTTCTGAATCGTTGTTAATAGAGAGGGCGCGAATTGTACCCGCTTATGGGGTGAATTTGAATGCCTGAAGACCATTGCAGGGAGGATAGCCATGGATTCCTCTTTCAAACCGTCAGTTCACTGCGCCAAGAGGCCCCAAGTTCGGATTCTATCAGCTAGAAACTACGCAAACGTGTGCAGGATTCGCCGGCCCAGTGGAAAGTAATTAGTCTATAGCTTATCAGGGCTATGGGGAAAAACTGTACTCTTTGCCTTGCTAGACAACACAGACAAAGTCGATGTGGCGCTTCATCACCAGCGCATCCACCTTTCCTTCGTTGGTCTCATAGTAGTTTTTGCGGGTTTCAACATGCTCAAACTGGTATTTCTCATACAGAGAAATCGCAGCCGGATTATTCACCCTGACTTCCAGCCACAACGAGGCCATATGCTTGAACTCGCACATGTCGATGACATTCTCCATCAATGCTTTTGCTATTCCCTGACCGCGGCAGGCTTCATCCACTGCGATGTCCATCAGGGTGGCTTCGTCTACCACAAACAGTATCAGGGCATAGCCCACAACTTTACCGTCGATACTGGCTACCAATCCGACATACGGTTCTTTAGTGCAATCCTCAAATGTCGTAAGCGACCAGGGACGCGGCTGGGCCTGCTCATGAATATAATGCGCTTGGGCAAGAAATTCGCGGGTAAGAAGGTGTATTGATACCGACATTGTGTTACGCCTGACTTAACGCCTTCCACAATGCGCGCTTGTCTTTGACACTAAGCTCTGCCGGAACGCAAGGTAACGTGATACGGCCAGGTTCGACCGCTAATGCCTCACCGACTTCAAATGCCAGCGTCTGCTCAGAAAATAGTGTAGCAGCCAGCTGAATATCGCTTAATAGCCTACCTGATGCCTGTAACTCTTGCGCGGTCACCGGTCGGGTTTGGGGCGCTTCAGGCTTTTCTGGTAATGCAGGTACATCGGCTGCTTCTGTTTTATCAGAAGACACCTGTGCTCTTAACGCAGCCAGCTTAGCGGCTCTGTCTTGTGGTGATGGCGTGTTTTTCTGTGACGGCGCAACTTCAGCGCCAGGCTCTGAGCGCGATTCAGATTGTACTTCAGACTGCGAAACCCACACCGGGATCCCAATTACTTCTAACGCAGCACGCTGATAATCAGTCAACAGAGACATAACAATAACTTGAGAAAAAGAGTGAGATGAGTGTATCGCATCAGAGAGGAAAATGGCAGGGGTGGAGGGACTCGAACCCCCAACCATCGGTTTTGGAGACCGCTGTTCTACCAATTCGAACTACACCCCTAGCGCGGTTGAGCATTATACGTATGCATTGTGAAAGGTAAAGCACTTTTAAAAGCTTTTGCACAGTAACGCCGAACGATTAACCAATTCGTTGATTAATCGAGCGTTTTGCAGCGTATCAGGCCGTTCTCACCCCTTTCAGCTGCATAGTGAGTGCCGCTTCCCACAGGGCGTTTGTTACTTCGACAACTTCACGTTGCTGACGAAACAACCTCATCACCGTATCGATTTCAATGGCGGCCGCTTGCGCATAAGCCTGACATAACTGGTTGCAGTCATGGTCGTTCAGTTTATTAATCAGCGCACAACCCGCAAGGTCGAAATACCGGTTCCCCATTGCAGCGTATTCCCAGTCAACAATGACCGAATGGGCACCGCAAACAATGTGGTCTGTTGATAGATCATTGTGACAAAGCGCCAGTACGCTGTCGTCTTCGTAATCCAGATGCAAGCGCTCGTTCAACTCATTAGCACGATGCACTCTGGGGTCTGTAGCGGACAGGTTGGCAGACTCAATATAGTGTTGCCACCGTTTGGTAAGCTGAAGTGGCCTGGCAGTAATGGGTTGGTCGTGAATCGATGCCAGTATGCGTCCCAGCGCTGCAGGAACTGCAGTGCCCGTTCGCGATAATGTCGGCCCCTCAATAAATTTCTCTACCCACAGGCATTCATCATCACTTAGCCAAACTGGCTCGGGTGCCAACAACCGGTGTGACACCTGCTCTTGCAGCACAAACTGGTGGAACCGGTTTATCCCACTAAAAGCGTCCTCACCTGTCCATTTAACGACATAGTCCTTATCACCATCAACGAGGCGATAAACATGATTTACCTCGCCGCCGGTCATAGGCTTGAGATGTGCATCTTCAGACAGACATAGCGGTTCCTTTAGTGCGCTACGTATACTTTCTTGTTGCATGTTGCATCTTCCATTGCTTCAACCACTCACGGTATCCGTAGACAGAGAAGCCCACGTATCCGAGGAACAAACACGCTGATAACATCAGCCCCGTTTGTGCAAACAAGTATGCCGATGCAAGGTTAATAACAAACCAGTACAGCCAGTTTTGTAGTATTTTATGTGCAACCATAAAGGTGGTCACTACACTTAGCAAGTGAATACTGGCGTCAAGATACAAATGTTCACTTTGAAATTGCGACGCCGCAAGCTGTGAAAGCTGCCAGGCAATTAACAGTAAGCCGGGCACAAGCAGTGCGTGCCACCACCAGGGCCATGAGCGGACCGGCGCATTATCGTCACTCTCCCCTTTGTTCCACTGATAATAACCATAACCAGCCATGACCATATAAAACAGGTTTAACACTGACTGAAAGGGCAGCGTGACCTGCCAGAAAAGCCAGGTATAGATAGCGGTACTGAAGAATGCGCAGGCCCAGCACCAGCTGTTTTGGCGCGCCGCCAGCCAGACATAGGCCAGGGCCAGAAACACCGCTACCCACTCGGGCAGCGACGTTGCCATAAGCTGATTGATAAACTGCGAACCTGCGTCTTCCACTAGTCTTTCCTGCTCTGCATGGCATCAAAATTTAAAAATTTTGCTACGAAAATTGCCTGACCAACTTCTTCGTGAGTCCGCTGCATTTCTTCCCCCAACACTTTCATCACCAGTGGGTATTCACCGGACACCTGCGTGCTGGTAGAGGTTGTCATAACAAACAATCCTTCATAGCTGTTGAGTCGCTCGATAAAAAACGCAATTGGCGGAATAAAATCATCCACTAACGGGTAAAGTGATAACTCAACCATAACCTGCATCATGTATTCTCCTTAAAACGTATAGCGCACAGTGACGCCGTACTGTCTGCCGTCACCCAACTGATAGTAGGGTTCATTGAATTCGTAGAAGTCACGTGGATCGTTACTAAAACCGCCAAACCCGCGAACATAGTAAGTTTCATCAAAAGCATTGTTTACCCACAGGGTGGTAGTCCAGTTATCCATCAGCCAGACCAGTTCTGAATTCACCAGCGTGGTGGATGGAGAGGTGACGTCATGGCCATCAGAGAAGCGGTATTCGTCTTTATAATCGATGTCCACGCGCCACAGCCAGCTTTCACTCAGGGCCAGTTCACTGTAGAGGTTGGCAGTATACTCCGGTGCCTGCGCCTGGGTTTGCTTTTCCACCACCGTGCCGTCGGCTGTGGTGTAGTCTTCAAATGTGGCATCAAGGTACCCTACACTCCCCTCCAGCAACCAGTTATCCGCTGCTTGCCACGTAAACTCAACTTCTGCCCCCTGATTCGTACCTAAATCGGCATTATCGATAATGTCGATAAACTCCGGCGTGCCGTCTTCCCGGATCTGCACGTCGAAATCATTCACCTGGGTATTCTCGCGCTCCATATAAAACACGGCAGCGCGCACCATCAAGTGCTCAGAGAGCAACGGGCCCTTCACACCCACCTCGTAGTTCCAGTTATACTCGGCGTCAAAGAAACGTTTGTCGTCGCTGACTTTCTGATCCGGGTTCAGCCCGGCACCTTTGTAACCACGGGAGATGCTTCCATACCAAAAATGTCTGCCCTGCGTGTACTGCAGCGCCACTTTCCCACCGGTCATCGTAGTATCATGAGATGTATCCAGCCCCTGATTGTCCGTGTACTCGAAGTCATAATTTTCGACACGAAGACCTGCCGTCAATGTCAGGTTGTCTGTCAGCCGGGTGTCTGTCTGCACATACGCAGACGTGGTGACGGGTTCATAAACGCTGATAAAGTCGCCATCGGCGTACGTGTATTCGCGTAACAAATCTTCTTCACTGCCTTTGTAGTGTGCACCCAGTATCCAGGCGGTTTTACCGTCGAACAGTGCAGCAGCGTCGTTGGAGGTAAAGCGCACTTCAGCAGTTTGCGTCTCTACCTCACGGAAGTAAGCATCAAACGAGGTATATCCCCAGGGGTGAAAACCCGTATACGTCCAATCCTCATCGTAGCCGTACGCTATGTTATGCGATGCATGTGTGACAATGAGATCCAGTTGGCCTGCTGCAGTCTGGGTTTGTGTTTTTGCACTGACAGCATGCGTCTGGTGCAAATCATATCCCGGCTCGTCCGACAGCGTCTCACGGGTATTATCCAGAGAAAACGCATCATAACCGTTGTCGATATCGTACCAGCGGTAATTTGCCGTGAACGTAGTTCGATCATCCACCTGCGCCGTAATCCCCAACCTGGCTGCGGTTTCATCAATGTTGTCGGTGTCTTCACGATCTAAATAGGTATTTTCAATGAAGCCATCACTGCGATTATGCATAATGGCGGCGCGATACGCGACGTCGTCTGAAATATCATCACCATGAGCAAGCTCAACGCGATAACTGTCTTTTGTTGCTACCCGCACTTCGGCATGCGACGGGGCTTCACTACCGGGCTGATGACTTTGGATTTTTATCGCTCCTGCTAACGCGCCGGTGCCGAAAAGTGTTGCCTGTGGCCCCCGGTATACCTCGACTTGCTGAGTATCAAACAGGACACCGGAAGCGGCAAGACCGGAAAAATCGAAATCATCGACGAGAAAGCTGACTGACGGGTTGATAGGTTCGGCGAACTGACTGCGCTCACCAATACCGCGAATTTGAATAAAGCGACCACGAGATGCACCGGAAGCAAAGTTAACGTTTGGCGCGATATTCAGCATACCGTCAATGTGGGTAGCCTGTCGGGTGGCAAGACGAGCCTGATCGATGACGGAGGCACTGCTGCTTAACTGGTCGAGCGTGGCCTGGCGGAAGTCGCCGGTAACCGTGATCCGCTCAACATCGGTATCCTGAGTTTGAGCGAATACAGGTATCGAGGCCAGCGAAAGAAGTAAAACAGTTTTGTTCATTTGGATCTCTTATTTCATTGAAGAAAAAAAGATCCGGCATGTCGGCAGGTGATGTGGCTAATTGTGTAAACCATCCCTACGCCGGTATTATCCGGATCAGGTAAAAGGGTTCCCACGTTGTGGATCTCAGCCGGTTTCGGCACCCCTTGGTGTGTTGATCTTCATCAACAGCGGCGAGTCTATCAGTATTGGCGCATGAATCAAGGCTGTCAGAAAAGAAAAACGCCCGTCTACGGACAGGTAGCGGGCGTTCAAGTGTCGGAGTGACCATGCAGGCTTGATGTCTTTTGGCATCGTTAGCCAACCCTGCTTTGGGAAGTCGGGACAAATTGGCGGTATGTCCTTAACAACAAAGCAGCGAGTGAGCATCCACATTAGTGTCGTAGGAAGTCACACTCAGGAACAGCAATCTTAAAAAGAAAGCGTGTCACGTTATGATGAAGTATAGGTCGTATGCCTGACACAAAGATAGGACACCTCTTCGCCAGGATAGGACAGTTTCTATCAATATTGTGATGACTGGGCGTCCGGGTAGCTGTTTCCGTGCCACACCCTGTGCTAATGTCAGAGGTAGCCGTCATTAACCGACTACCCGATTTACATCGATACTTCCCCGTGATGGCGTCGCAGGCTGTCACCGTAATGCAAATAAGGAAAAAGCTGTGAATAGTAACTGCATTTTCTGCATGAAGATGTCACTGGTAGCTGTACGTTGTCATCATGAATGCGGCTTTGTTAGTTGAGGTCTATGTGGAAATGACGCTAATAAAATAAAAGTGAAGACGACATGAAGGATTATTGTGGAAAATAAAGGGCTTTTTTGGTCAGCCATGGTGAGGGCAATCCTCAGTCTGCGCCGTGACACGCAAACTCAGACTGAGGATGACAGCTACGCGTTCACACTTCTGGAGCGACTTGAAGCGGGAAACCTGAATGACGCCGCATTGGCCAGCCTGGTATCCCGACTTACTCCACCTGATCTATTACCAGTATTGGGCAGATCACTGATTGGCTATCTGGACTTCAACAAAATGGGAACGTTGATCATGTTTCTGACCGCATCAAAGAATGTGGCAGAGATGTTTGACGCGCTGCGTCAGTTTCAGGGCAAATTGTTTAAAGACGACGCTGGATTTGATGTCCGATCCGATAAAGACCACACCACGGTTAGCTGGAGTCCGGGGGCGTTTGAAGCGCTTGACGTGCTTTTTGCGTACTTTTTGCTCAGTGTGGCCAGACACCTGGCGGGAAGAAAGTTTGATTTCACAGAGATTACGCTACCCGGTCAAAATACCGCGGGGTTACTTTTCGCAAGCCTGAGTTCAGCAACCGTCCTGAAGGCAGAAAACGTCACGTTGTCGTTTGCATCCAAGTGGATGCAGACCCCCTCGTTCTATCACAGCGCTCAGCTAAAGTCTGTCTTGTCGTCATCGCTTAACGTACAGCCCGCCATGTCCACGCTGCAGCGCATTGAAGCGGTTTTTGAAGGGAGTCCAAATCCAGCAAGGATAAGGCTGGAAAGTGTTGCTCAGTCGTTGGGTCGCAGCGAGTCTGCGTTACGCAAAGAACTGAAACAGGAAGACATTAGTTTCAGCCGGGCCTTAAAAAACTTTATTCATGACCGTGCCTGTCAGTTGCTGCTGGCAGGTGAAAAAACCGATTACGTAGCGACTACGCTGGGATTTTCAGACAGACGCTCATTTGATCGTAGCTTTAAAGAACACAGTGGCATTAATGCCGGTCAGGTTCGCCAGCTGGGTAACCGCCTGCGCTTTCAAAAAGGAAATACACATTTACTGGAGATAGTGGAGCATTTGCCGCCGCTTCCGGATACCGTCAGCAAACTTCTGGCACTGGATGACGAGAAAATGTCTCTGTCTCAGGTGGTAAAGATCATCGAAACAGATCCTATTTTTTACGCCCATGTTATGGGAAAGGCAAGTCGCGCATCCTTCGGCAGAACACCCGACTCACTGGAGCAGGCAATCGGGAGAAATCTTGGCCTCAGCAATATCAAAAATATCGCTGTAATATTTTCAGCGCAACAGCTACTCACCTCACAAAGCCGGTTTCAGGACGTGTCATTACTAACCGATGCCATGCTGCTAAGTGATCAGATGTACTCAGACGCTTTTGAGCTACCGGATGTCAGTGTGGAAAGCACTCAGACACAACAACTGCTGTTGTTTGGATTATTGTCATTGCTGTTAGTTTTTCACAGCGACTGTTTATATGTCGACGGGGCATTACAGCAGTGGGAGCAGGCTGATAATTTTGCTCAATTTACACAACATATCAAAGGTAACTATGGAATTTGCCTTTACGGTGCCACATCGCTGATGTTGTTACGCTGGGGATTTACCAGCAACATTAATCAGCAGCTATGGAAGCTTTGTCATGCTGGTAACGACACGCGCATGTCACCACAACAGTACCGTATCGTAGCGGCTCATGATCTCACTGTAACCGCATTACTGTTTGGAAAAGACAATGCTGATGTGCAGTTGAAGAAATACAGTGCGTTGTCTGCAACCGAGCAGGAAGCAGTGCGCCACCTGCTGGTTCGACTGTAGTTTAGACGTTGTCTTTGAGGTTCTCTTTAGGCAGCAGGTGCAAACTCCGCACTTCTTCTTCTGTCTGCGTTTTTAGTCCTTCCAGCGTTTTACCGTGAGGAACTGGTTGTCTGGTAACCGGATCAACCTTAACAAAAACAATGTCGTCAGCAAGACAAATCGTTTTCTTTGTCGCTTTGTTTCGTACCAGGCAGCTTACCTTAATGGAGGTCCTGCCCACGCCTTTTGTCTCAAGACCAAACTCAACAATATCTCCCTGCATAGCCGGAGACTCAAAGTTGATCTCGCCAATGTGTTTGGTTACCAGACAATTGGTTTCCAGCTGACAGATTGCATAAATCGCTGACTCTTCGTCAATCCACTCCAGAGCCCGGCCACCAAATAATGAGTTGGCATAGTTAAGATCATTTGGCATCACCAGACGGCGAGAAAGAAAGCGCATTCGAATTCCTTGCAGTTAATGGTTAAAATCACCCGTTCAGTATACAGCAAAACAGTGGGCATAGCGTGCAAGAGCTAATCAACTGGGTATTTTTCCCTAATGGCGCGGATAAGTCAGAGTGCCTGCATCGCCAGTGTCTGCTATTAAGTCATGATAATGCGATAGCACAGGCAAAAGATATACTGGCGTTTGCTCCAGCTAGCACATCGTTATGCTGGCTGGGAGATAACGCCCCGGCCAGTGCAGTTCACGTGCCGATAACGCAATATCGCAGGCTCCTGGGGCAGGAGTTTAACGTGGCGGTTTACAATGCATTCGCGCCATTCCGTCCTTCAGCGCTGCTGGCGCTTGCCGGCACAATCCGCAGTGGCGGAAGACTGATTATCGCCTGTCCGCCGCTTTTGGACTGGCCACGTCATTGCGAAGTTCTGGATACGCATTTTGTTAGTCATGGCTGGCAGCTTAACGCTAGCCGTTACATTCAACACTGGATTGAACTTGCTCTTCAGGATTCAGCGGTGGCGATTTTCGATGCGCATCAACAACGATTGCCAGTGAAGCTCGGTGCGCGCCAGGAGCCCGTTGCCGATGACAGATTTATCACCCACGACCAGCGTCAGACTTATGAAGCCCTTGTGAAGACTTCTGACAGTGCAATCATCACGGCGCCGCGAGGCAGAGGTAAAACGGCACTGCTGGGTGAATTCGCCGCTACACTACTGGCAAATGGCGAAAGCGTTATGTTGACGAGCAAGCATTTTGAGTCAGTGCAGCCCTTAATTGACCGGCTCAGAGCCAGAGCTGATCTCACTGAAATCGCTGCAGGTCAGTTTCGGCACAATGCAAATCAAGTGACATTAAACTGGGTGGCGCCTGATAATCCGCAGCTGCAATGTCGCGACAACGGCGTGCTGATTATTGACGAAGCCGCGTCAATGCCGCTTCCACAGATACAGGCGTTAATTGAGTTGTCTGCACGCATAATTCTGGCAACGACGACAGAGGGTTATGAAGGAAGTGGACAGGGATTCCTTCACCGTTTCATGCCACACTACCTGGCAAAGAAAAACGCGACGTATCATCATCTGAAAACGCCGATCCGCTGGCTTGAGAACGATCCCCTCGAGCGCCTTACCTCAGTTGGCCTGCTCTTTTCACCGGAAGAGCCAGCGCGGTATAGCACTGGCAATACACCAGAGCTGACACTGAACTGGGCTGACTTTTCAGCGCTTTCAAAACCCGTAACGCACCGCGTTATGCAGTTACTTATCCAGGCACATTATCAGACCACGCCCGATGACCTTATGCGACTGCTCGATGCCCCTGACATAAAATTGCTGCTGGCCACACACAGGGACAATGTCGTGGGCGCTACCATAATTAACATGGAAGGAGGACCGCGACTTGAAGAGGTAGCATCCGGTATTGCCTGTGGCTCACGCAGAGTGAAAGGCCACCTGAGCGCACAGCGGATAGCTTTGATGCTAAGTGCACCCGAGGCGGCAACCGCACTGTACTGGCGTATTAACCGTATTGCTGTAGCACCTGAACACCAGAATCATGGATACGGTAGCCAGATGCTGGCGAAAGTTACAGCCGATGCCACCCTGAACAAGATTGACGCCATCACAAGCTCATTTGGTTACACTGAACTTCTGGGACGTTTCTGGCAAACGAATGGACTGGATGTTATCCAGCATGGCGTGAAAAAGGATAAAGCCAGTGGGCACGCCAGTGCATTGGTATTTCGTGCCATTAGCCAGCGTGCACAACAATTTAAACCTCTACTGCAGGCAATAAAAACCCAGGAGGATAAGGCGTTGGGTATTGTTTCGCTATCATCGGAATACTCAAGGTTCAGTAAAGACGTTGCCGCCCGGCTTCCATCACTACATATTAGCAAGCTTCAGCAATTTGTTGCCGGCACCCGCGATTCGGTTCAATGTATGGGCAGTTTGCACTGGCTGGCTGACTCTCTTAAGAACCACCTAGCCGGACAACGGGGAACGGCAGATCTTAAAACTGAATTTCCTTTACTCGACTATCTGCACGACAGACCGTTCGACAGTGCCGCACTACAGCGTTACGGCGCACTGTCCAGCAAAGCAGAAATGAAGCGCGCGCTGCAGGCCCAGGTCAATCGTGCTTTAAGCATTTACGTAGCTACCGCCAGCCAGATTCTTTAATCCACGCATCCCAACTGCGCGGCGGGCGCATAAGAAAATAATCAACTAGCCACAATCACCGCTTTGGAATGATGGTGGCTCTGCAGCACGATATTGCCCTCATCCGCTCAGCAAGCCGTTTCGCCTGTGCTAACGACTTCTCCTTGCCGCTGGTGTCACGCCTCGACCCAGCAAGATGTGGACGATGCCTCTATCCCCTGCTCTCTAATATTTTACACAACATGGCTAACTGGTGCCGAAAGTGCAATTACACAGGATAACCAAACCCGATTGGCAAAGCCTCACATAATGACCGCTACCGTAATTCCGTTAGACCAACAGACATAAAAAAAGCCCCAAAAGGGGCTTTTTATCAGATACCTGAGAACTAAATGTTAATTCCGCGGTTCTTCGCTTTTTCTTTGATGTACGGTTCCCATGCAGACGCGTTGCGTCGCATAGAACGATCTTTCTTCGCTTCCTGTACATGCTCGTATGCGGCTTTGAAGTCACCTTTGTAGAAATTCGCTTCCATTAATGAGAAGTGAATGCTCGCAGGATTTTCTGCACCGCGATCGAGCGCACTGTTCAGAGCTTGAATCGCACCGTTGTAATCTTCAGCAACCAGTAACAATGTACCTTGCTTACGATAATGTTCAGGGTCTGAGCTCTTCGCCGCAGCTTTACCGTAGTAATTTGCCGCGAGGTCATAGTTTTTCGCCTGATGATACGAGTTAGCAACGCTTGCCAACATGTCCGCATTATCTTCAAGCAGACCTGAGTCGATGTACTTTTCCATCAACTTCGCTGCTTTATAGGGAACGCCATTAGTCGCATAAAGCTGAGCCAGCGTTTTGATTTCATTCGCTTTCTTCAGGAAACCCTGTTCGTAAGCCAAATCAAACGTAGACAAGCCTTTCTTGAAATCTTCCACTAGCATGTAGAAGAAACCAAGCTGCGTCCACCAGCGACCATTTTCAGGGAACTTAGAAACCAGTTCCTCTGCAACAGCAACAGTCTCCGGATACATCTTACGCTCGTAGTAAGAAGTCAGTTTAAGAACATAAGGGTTCTTGTTCGGCTTCTCATACAGCGCAATTGCTTTGTCAGCAGGGTCTACCATTTTATCTAACTGCTTAGACTCATAGTAAGCCTGCGCCATGCGAGTATAAACGTCTGGATCTTCCTTACAGGTAAAGTCCATCCATTCTTTGTACCACTTGACGGCGTCATTGTACTTGTTTTCCTGCATGCTCAAATCGCCAATCAGTTTCAGCGTTTGGGCGTGTTCAGTGTCATTAAGTACTTTAGGCTGCACTGCATCGGTAAGGTAACCCAGTGCTTTTGTGCCTTGCCCTTCACGAGCGGCCAGCAGGTTACCAATAAAGCGTCCAACGTAAGACTTATCGAAGTCGTCAGAAGGTTCGATGTCGTACAGGATTTCCAGTGCTTCATCGACACGGTCTTCGTTATAAGCTTCAAACGCCTTTTGTACTTTTTTACCAGTACGCTCACCTACCAGCGTTGTTTTTCCCTTTTCATAGCCAGGACAAACTACTGCGGCAGACTGCGCCATAGCTGCAGGAGCAGCAATGGCAGCGCCGAAACCCATGACTAAAGCAACGGCTGACATTTTGAATGTACGTTTCATCATGATCATTGCTCCAGTTTAAAGTCTAACTGTACGAACATATCAGGCTGTTTAACCGCTTTACCTTCAACGATTTTAGGCTTGTATTTCCACTTACGCAGAGCACGACGTGCCTCGCGGTCGAAAATACGACGTGGTTCAGAATCGATAACCTCGATATCTTCAACACCGCCAACTTCGTTTATGGTAAAGGACAGTCTTACCCAACCTTCTTTACCGTCACGTGCAGCTTCCGGTGGATACTTAGGATCGATACGAACGATTGGTGTAGCTTCACCATCACGTTGCATCGCGCCAACAGCACCTATGTTTACACCTACACCACCTGTGTCGATAGAAGGAATGTTCAGGCTAAAGCCATCTGCATCCGGTTCTGCCGCTTCAGGTTCAACAGGCTGCACTTTAGGCGGCTGTTGTGGTGGCGGTGGAGGCGGAGGTGGTACACGAGTACGCGTTTGCGTTTCGTCATCCGGCTCCTGCATAACAATATCAATAACGGGCGCTTCGGGTACTTCATCTGCTGGTCTGGACGAGTTTTCAATCAACTTCGCCATTAAGACAAACAAGGCAAATGCAACACCTGCACCTAATAATATAGATACGATAAATCGTGCCATTTTATCCCCTTGCTGCTACCGAAACGCGATCAACGCCTGCAGCTTTAACCTGGTCCATGATTTCCACCACCAGACCATGCTTGGCCTTAACGTCAGCCTGAATAATGACATAGTCAGTAGGCTGTTCCGTTAACAGTCGCTCTATATTCGCTCTAACGCTGTCCGGTGATACTTCACGTTTGTCTAACCAAACGGTGCCATCTTCTGTTACTGCGATGAAGATATTGGCATTCTTATGAAGTACCGCCTGGCTCGCGTCTGGCTTATTAACTTCGATACCTGCTTCCTTTACGAAAACGGTGGTAACGATAAAGAAGATTAGCATGATGAACACGATGTCCAGCATTGGCGTCATGTCAATCTGCGCGTCTTCTTCCTCGGTTCTGACTTTTCGAGCCATAATCTCTCTCTCTAATGATGTGGCAGGCTATCAACTAAGCCTTCTCTTGCCAGCTTCACCTTAGCTTCAAGACGAGAACTGATAAACAGTCCGGAAAGCGCCGCAACCATTCCCGCCATTGTCGGGATTGTTGCCATAGAGATACCAGATGCCATCAAACGAGCATTACTGGTTCCCTGCGTTGCCATCGTCTCAAAAACACTGATCATACCGGTTACTGTTCCCAGTAGTCCGATTAACGGGCACATTGCAATCAATGTACGGATAATCAGCATTCTAGCGTTCAGATCGTCTGACGCCTGAGAAATCCACGCGTCACGGATTCTATGCGCATACCATGATGTGGTATCACTTCGGCTGTCCCATCTTTGGATGATGTCTTTCTTCACCTTCGGGAACACCGATGTTAAATACCAGTAGCGCTCAATCATTAACACCCACATGAGAAAGAGCGCGGCAGCAACGAAATACAACACGTCACCGCCGGTAGCGATAAAGTCCCTGACCGATTCAAGTAATCCAATCAGGTATACCATATTACGCTTTCTCCGCCTCTGTATGAGCCGCTACGATACCCGCAGTTTGCTCATCAAGAATGTGTACGATTGACTTGCTGCGAGACGCTACGATGCTGTGAGTCAGAATCAGAGGTAACGCGGCAATGATACCTTGTGCAGTTGTCACAAGTGCCATCGAGATACTACCTGCCATCATACGAGGGTCGCCCGTACCAAACAGAGTAATTGTCTGGAACGTTGCAATCATACCCAGTACTGTACCTAACAGACCCAGCAGAGGTGCAATCGCAGCGAAGATTTTGATTACGTTGATGCCGCTTTCGATAGAAGGCAGTTCACGCAGAATCGCTTCGTCCAGTTTCAGCTCAAGGTTCTCAGCGTCCGCATTTTTGTTCTCCTGATAGACTTTCAGGATGCGGCCCAGAGGGTTGCCTTCAGAAGGGTTACCTGGGTTTTTCAGCTGTGAACGGATTTTGCCGCCAGTGATAGTCAGAGTGATCAGTTTGTAAATACCAATCAAAAGACCAATAACCAGCATAACAGTGATGGTGTAACCTACGTAGCCACCCGCATGATAACGCTCAGACCAGGTTGCTTTTTGCTTAAGCAGACCCAGGATTGCGCCCTGAGAAGGGTCAGCGTAGAAAGGAACCATACCAGAGTTAGCGTCCAGCAGATCTTCTGCTGATGCTACCAGGTGACCATCTGGTTGACGACCAAGCGGCTGAACCACTTCGTTTTCAACGTCATAAGTCAGGTAACCGTCTTGACCAACCAGGTTGAATGTACCTACACGAACAATCTCTTGCTCAGAAGTACCACCATCAAGGTTTACAACTTGTGTGCTGAAGCGAACAACCTGTCCACCTTCAGTCATTTCTTTTTGCAGTGCGAACCACAGGTCTTCAAGTTCCTGGATGTTAGGAAGACCTTTAGACTCTTCTGACATTTCTGCCAGGAAGTCATCACGACCCGGATATTGTGCACTTACAATTGAAGTAGAAACACGTCCGTAAGCTTCAGAAGCTGCCTGACGTACAACACCAAACATTTCACCCAGAGTACCAGTTGCCTGGTCAAGCTCTGCCGCTTTTTCGTTTAGTGTCACTTCGTTATCAGAGAATTGCTGTTGCAGACGATCGCCACGATCTTGCTCAGCTTGCAAGTCAGCTTGCGCCTGACGTAGCAGAGCCTGCTTGTCAGCACGTGCTGATTGGAATTCAGCTTCACGCTGTTGGTTAATGCGCGCTTCAGAAACACGGTTCTTCTGAACCTGGTCTAGCAGCTCCTGCAGACTCTTTGCTTCCTGAGCCTGAGCGCCGGTTGCGACAACCGCCATCGTTGCAGCGGCTACAAGAGATTTGAATACAGTTTTCATTAACACTTACTCCGCTGCACTAATTGGTAGTTTGATTAGGTCGGCAGGTACGACGTTATTCGCCATTTTAACTGCCTCAACAACTGATGAAAGATACTCATCACCAAGTTGCTCCCATGCGCGGGTCTCATTGTTCCATACCCAAGCTGCACTCTGGTCAAGCGACAGAGCCATCAGCGCAGTACGGCCAAGGTTAAAGAAGTCAACAGTAACTTCTGTACCGTTGTCGTCGATAGTACCCTGATAAGAATTGATCTTCGTGCCGTACTCAACTTCAACCAGATAGGCTTCGATAACCTGACGGAACTGCTCAGAAACAGTCACGTTAGAGTTAGCCATCAGGTCACGCAGACGTTCTACACGCTCAAGACGCTCGTCAAGGTGAATAGGACGATCCAGCTTGATGAAGCTTTCAAGGCTGTCAATCATGCGGAACATCAGTGGAACGATACCTTGCTTAGTTTGCTCAATGCTGTCGATTTGACGTTGCAGAGAGTCGATGCTGCGCTGCTGGTCAGCTACCAGGCTAGCAATGTAATCGTTGTAAATTTTCAGGTTCTCAGTCTCATCGACTGTTTGACGGTATTCAACCAACAGCTCTTGAGATTGCTCGAACAACGTGTTGATTTTTTCTTGAGATTTCGCTGCAGCTGCGTGGATCTTAGCTTGCTCTTTGTGAAGATCGTCAAGCGTATCTGCAGAGACTGCGCTACCTGTCAGTGCGAATGCACCCATCACAGTAGAAGCAATAAGAGTTCTCTTGCTCATTTTGGACATAGTTCCCAACCAAATTTCTTATTTGAATCCTCGCCACGAAGGAAAAAACTTTCCGGCAAGGGGCGTATAAACTTTCACAATTTTTGTTTCAGGAAGGTAGTAATTGCCGCGACTACGCCAATACTACGAACTCCTAATAGTCACATGGAATACTCGGAGTAGTCAAGTAACACCCTCTTAACACCCGGTCATGGTGGCGCTTTTGCTCACCATCTGACCAATTACGTCCCGCAAAGTTCGATGTTCAGAGGTCATTCCATGAGTAGGCACAATTGAAAGTTGTCTGAAAACGACGATTAATTCAGCACATTTTGTAAAAAAATTACACAATTGCCTAACCAACCGATAGCACCATCATGGATGAATCGAGTGATGGCGTCAACGCTGCTTAAAGTGATAGCAACAAATCAGGAAAAAGCAATTATTTAAGGCCGCTGTTCAGGATGTAAATCAAATGCGACTGTCAACCTGTGCTGACTGGCACTGAACGGTTGTGTTCCGTGCCATACGAACGACGGAAAGAGTGCCAGCGTGCCTGGCGACGGCTTTATCCAACGGTCTGCATCGATAGTTTGATTAAGAGCGATACCCGGCTTGCCCAAATGCAGCCACCCGGCCTTCCCGGATTCTGCAGCTGTCATGGACTCTGGTAGATCAACGTAGAAGGCGCTGCTATACCATCCCTTAGGGTGAACATGAGAGATATGAAACCCTTCGTCTTTCAGCCGGACTGACCAACTCGCAGTAAAATCAAATTTGCGACCAGCGTGAGATAACGTGGGGTGAGCGGAGTCTTTGGGTAACGACGCTAGCGCCTCGCTAGCGGTTTGATGTAGGGCTTCACGTAGTAGTTGAAGCAGTGGGTCTTTGTTTTTAAGCAAATCACCGGTGGTTTGTGTTCCCCGACGTAACGTTTGCTCGAGAGGTTGCTGCTCAGTCGCATGTAGTTCCACCAAGGTCGATTTCAGATCAGACAGAAAGTCAGCGGTAGAGCTATACCCTTGTGGCGTAATGAGTGTGACGGGCTTTACTAACGTGTCGTAGTTACAAAGCCAATGGTATCGCTCATCATGAGTGAGGCGCCATTGGGTAGCCTGTAAGCCCCAGTAAAGCTGATCATAGGGCTTCGCGTCGAGTAATTGGGCGATATACGGTTGTGCCTTGTCATATTGACCCTCTGCCAGCAGTGATTTTACCACCCATTCTTTGAGGTTATCATTTTCAGGCGTATGCATACTCAGTGCGCTAAAGGTTTCTATAGCCTGACCATAATCCTGCTTCTCATAGGCCAGCAATGCAATACGCTGATGTATTGATGGATGGTTACCGTGTTTTTTAACTAACATTTGCAACGCTTCTGCAGCTTGCTCATGTGCTCCTGCCTTAATACTTTGATCTGCATAGTCCAGCGCAGTGGGCAGCGGTTGCTTCTCGAGCGGTGAGCGGCGGTAGTCGCTGAGATAGTCTTCATCTCCCAGCTCGTAACGTAATGTGGATAGCAGTTTGAGAAGTGCTCTGGACTGACTGTGTATTCTCAAGCCTTCACGCGCACTGGTGACTGCTTGCTCAACCTGTTGGTTCCCCAGATAAAACAATGCAAGGCTTTCCCAGTCTTTATCTGTAGAGTGTGGATGTTGAGATGCAGCCTTAAAATAATCCAGTGCTGTTTCAATATTACCCATCTCTTTGTAAAACCAGGCTTTCGCCTGCAACAAGGCTATTGAGTCACCAAATTTCTGGCTGGCTTCATCCAGCAGCGCTCCCTGCTTGCCGTGCTCTTTTTGCTGCCCGTATGCGCGTGCTTTCAGTAACAGAATTTGTTCGTTCACGTCAGAGGGGGGGATCTTATTCAGCCAGATTAATGCTTCTGCTGGCTCTTTCACTTGCTCAGAAAGCAAAAATGCAGCGTACTTGCGGTATGTCTCAGCATCTTTAACGGCAGCAACAGCCTTCTGATGCCAGCGTTTGGCTTCAGAATAATCGTGGAACGCCGCTTTTAATCGTGCCAGTGATGAAAACAAATCATGTTGCGAGGGATTCGCTGACAACGAGCGAACGAAGTAATCACAAGCGAGTTTATTACGTTGCAATCGCTCGTAGGCGATGCCCGTCAATCGATACAACCGGAAATCCTGCAAGCCGGTATTTTCAAGGGCTATAAGTATTTTCAATGCTGCCTGAAAATCATTTCGCTGCATGAGCTGCACCGCCTGATTAAAATACTGCTGAATCTGCTGTGGGTTGCTCATGATTCCCTGCCACTCCCTCAATTTTTTTCGCACTGTTATTTAATAAGAACAAAAGATACCATCTTACGCAAAACAACAAAAAGAGTAGCGTGCAAAATGGATGACCGAAGTCAAAGATTGATAGAAAAGGCCAATCGCGCAATAAGTCAGAAAAACGTTACCTCAGCCACGTTGGCGCTAAACAAAGTCCGCCGATACTATCCCGAGGCACCAGAGGTACTGATGGCGGATGCCGAGCTGGCATTTATAAAAGGTGACATCCCCACTGGCACGTTGCTGCTTACGTCTCTTAGCAAACAAGACTCCATTTCACCGGCATTGATTTCTACATTACGCTCGCGATTGGAAAAATATGAATTGTACTTCCCCTTACGCGACGTCTTATACCGCGTAGTTTCCATGTTTCCGGATGATAACGACAGTCGTCTGCAGTATGCACAGACGCTTATCCAAACTGGTGCCATTACAGAAGCAATCCATCAGCTGCGCATTTGTGAATCCTCTATGCCCGATAATGCTACCGTCGCATTACAACTTGGCCATGCTTATAAAGCATTATCAGAAACAAATCATGCTGATAAGGCATACCATGATTACCTCAAACTTGCCCCTCAGTTCGCCGGTACTGCATTCTGGTCACTTGCCGATCTTAAGGATTACCGGTTTTCTGACAACGACATTGAAGCTCTTGGCACTGCATCTCTGGATAACGATTATCAAATGGCATTACTGTCTTTTGCCAGACAACGGGTTGCAGAACAGCAAGGCTCAGAAAAGGCGATTCCCTTGCTTAAAGAGGCGAATGTACAGTTCTCGAAGCACAGAAACTTCAGCCGTAACGGCTTCACTCGCCTGGCAAATGATGTGCAAGTTCCCGTTCCAACTCATTCAGCTGAGTCGCTTACACAGCGCCCGATATTTATAGTAGGAATGCCACGTTCCGGCACGACACTGACCGAACAAATTCTGGCAGCGCACAGCGATGTTGCCACCACTGATGAACTGCCTTACATAGAGCGCATTGCCATTTATCTGTCGAACAAAGGATATTATCCGGCAAATCTGGGGGCTTTACCTGATGGAGAAAGAGACAAGTGCCGTCAGTTTTACCTGCAACAAGCCGGACAATATCCGCTAACTGGTACCTGTTGCTTCATTGACAAGAATCCAAATAATTTTATTCATATCGGATTAATCCATACTCTCTTTCCTGAAGCGCAAATAGTCTGTTTGTCGCGCCCGGTCATGGACAACCTGGCGAGCGTATATCGTCAGTTATTTAGCAAAGGAAATGATTATGCATACCACCCGGAGGATCTGCTTGTTTATACGGATTCATTTTATCGTGTAATGAGCTACTGGCAGAAAACGTTACCTGAGGTGGTAAACATTCTCGACTATGAAGCACTGGTTGAGGATACCGAGGTCGTAATCCGTAAACTACTCAACTGGTGCCGACTTGATTTCGATCCTGCCTGTCTGCGTTTTTACGAAATGGACACCCCTGTAATGACTCCGAGTGCCAGTCAGGTCAGGCAGCCGATCAATACCAAAAGTATAGGGAGTGGCGATAGATACCGCGTACTTTTTGATGGCTTTAGTATTACTCCAGAGTCCATCGAGCAACAGCGTAAAACGCTTTTACGCCAATAGTTATGTTCTAATATTGCTGTGGCAAATATGACAACGCTACTATCGCAGGCCATGTCACATGGTGGTAAGGTAGGCCATGTGACAATTGGCAAGACTTGCATTTTTGGTTATTTTTCAACCTTCAGCGTAAAAAGCATAGATACGGCTGAGCCAATGTAATCAAACTTAGATAGCAGATTTGCTGGCGGTAAGAAGGTAGCCGGCCAACGACCCGTCCTGATTGATTGCTTCCCCATTAATGTTGTCAAAACCAGCTTGCTCGAGTGCCTCAATCAGCTTGGTTTTATCTGCACTATTCAATGAGGCTTCAAGCAAATCCTGAAGACGTTCAAACTGCCCTTTCATCTCCTTTTCAAAGAGCTTAAGCATTTGCTTTTTGTCTTTGAACTTAACCGAAGGGTTCATTACCGCTTTCAGAAAAGAGGGGAAATTTGTTCCGTATAGCCCTTGTTGATTAGAAGAAGCGACCTGTTGAATTGAGCTATTTAATGCATTTCGACAGTTCTCTGCCTGCACAGACTGCGGTCCAAATTTGGCAAGTGCATTAATTAGCTGTCTTAATATATTTAGCGGCCCGTTATCTTCCTGTAACGCGATAATGGCATCAAATATCTGACTATTTGGCTTTACAATACTGCTATTGCGATCGTGCATCACCCACTGCACACGACCATGCTCTTTTAATACCCGTTCAACTTCTGGAATCGATTTCGTAAGATCGCTGTATTCAATGCCAAATTGCGAAACCACGACATCAACACTGTTATCATCAAACGGCAGTTTTTCAGCCGGCGTGTTCGGTAAAAACGACACATTGGATTGCGTTAAGTTCGCGCCAATTTTAAGATTCGCGTAATCAACACCAATAAATGTGGGTTCCTGGCACTCTACCTCGTTTACAGCAATATCTATTAACGCGCCATTGCCCGTACCAATGTCAACAACCACCAGAGCCTCGTCTTTAAACGATTCAAAGAAGTCTTGCCATTTTGAGAAGAGCGTCCCCGTATAGTTGGACTTAATGTCGTCACCAAATGAAGTCAGGTGACCTTGCAGCCAATAGTCCGTCCAGTAATTACTCATCACTACTCTCTGTTTTTAGTAATAAAAAAGGCCGATTAAAATCGGCCTTTTCTTTATGACTTGTCTTACGACAACTCGTTCATGCTATTAGAAGCTTACTTGGTAAGCTACGCGATAGTCACGACCGAAGTTGTTGTACAGGTCTTGGTCATCCCAAGTGCCCGCAGAAGACAGTACTGGATCTTCATCAGTCAGGTTGTTAACTGTGAAGGTTACCGCACCGTAGTTACCCATGTCGTAAGTATAAGTTACGTTGTGGATTAACCAGCTGTCCAGCTCGCCTTCGAATGTGTCGTATACGTTGTCACCGTCTGAATCGCTTTCGAATTCAGAAGTGCTGTCTGTGTACGTCATGTTCCAAGAGATTGAGTGATCTTCAAGAGACCAAGCCAGTGTTGCCACTGATTTGAAGTCTGGAGAACCAGCCCAACCTGCGATGTCCTGAACTACACCAGCAACTTCTGTGTCGTAGCTCATTACGAAGCTGTTTACGTTCTGGAAGCGGAAATCACCGAACTCAGTTTCAAGGTTAGCATTGAAAGTTAAGTCGAAACCTTCAACTTCGAAACCGATACCGTTGAAGTATGAAGTACCTGCTTCAATCAGACGACCACTGTCAGCACGCTTCAGGTAGAAAGTCTGGCCAGTTACGTCAGCATCTGGACCAACAGACTGGAAGTTACCTGCCAGTTCGTCGTTGATCAGGCTTTGCAGAGTTCTTGACTGGATTACGTTGTCGATAGACAGCATGAAGTAGTCAAGTTTAACGCTGAAGTTATCGTTCAGGTCGTATGCAATACCCAAGTTGGTGTAGTCAGAAGTTTCTGCACCAAGGTCAGGGTTAGCTGAGTAGTAAGTATCGTACTGAGCAACAGTAGTTGCACCGTTTACGTAGTCGATTGCGCCTTCAGCAGAGAACGTAGTCGCTGCGTTCAACAGGTCAAGACCTGGGGCACGGAAAGACTCAGAGTAAGATGCACGTACAACCAGGTTGTCCATTGCTTCCCAACGAACAGACGCCGCTGGAGAAACTTTGTCACCGAAGTCAGAGTAGTCATCGTAACGAGCTTTAACGTTAACTTCTACAGTGTCAGTTACAGGCAGTACTGATTCGAAGAAGAATGCAGTTACGTCACGCTCACCAGAAGATGAGTTACCTGCAGAACCACCAACCAGACCAGTTTCTGACTGACCGTCGTAGATATCTTCGTAAGTTTGCTCGAAGTACTCAGCACCTACGTAGTGACCAGCAAGACCACCAGGCAGTTCAAACATGTCGAAGCCAAGACCCGCGAAGTACTGGTTGAAAGTAGAACCAGAGTTTTGCAGGGTAGTTGCTTTCATGTTGGCTTCACCTTCAGGAGAGCCAAGATCGATGCCGTTTGCCTGGTTGTAAGCAAGACCGCCGTAAGACAGGTAGTATTCACCAACAGACTTGTTATCAGCCATGTTGTAGTGGTAGTAAACTTCCCAAGAAGCGTTCTGCCAGTCAAGCGTACCACGCAGACCAGTAGTGTAATCTTGGTTGTAGTCGTCTACGTTACCGTCACGAGTACCGATACCAACCCAACGGAAGTAACCAGTAGTTTCTTCACCGAACGGGTTGTGAGGGTTGTCAGCAGACATGTTTCTCCAAGGAGCCGCTGGCGGAGCATAACGACCGAATGAAGAGTTTTGTACGAACATTGCCTGACCAAACCACTCAACTTCGTCAGCGATTTCATAGTTAGCATTTACGTACAGAGTGTTACGGTCGATAGACGCTGTGTTGTAAGACACGTTAGCGAATGCATACATACAGTAAGTAGAGCCTGGGCTCCAGTCTTCGTTCGCGTCAACAACTGCGAATACATCGTTACCGTACTCAGAAATCAGGTCGTTACACAGAGGAGATGCCTGCGCTTCAGAGAAGTCAGGAGCCGCAACTGTTGCACCGTAGATAGACCAACCCGGGGCGTCCGCAGTGTAAGCTTCGATGTCACCGTCGCCGTCCAGGTCACCCAGTTTCGCTTGAGTGTAAGAACGGTCAGCGTCAGAAATACCTTTACGCTTCTGGTGGTCGAATGAGAATGTGATGTTACCTTTGTCGTTAGACAGACCGCCAACAACAGAGAATTCTTGTGAAGTTGTGCCTTCGTCCTGATCACGCTGACCAGCGCCGATGTTGAACGTCAGACCTTCAAAGTTGTCTTTAAGGATGATGTTTACAACACCAGCCATTGCGTCAGAACCATAGATTGAAGAAGCACCTTCAGTCATGATGTCGATACGCTCAACAGCAGCCATTGGAATGGCGTTAAGGTTAGCAGAAGCACCACCCAGAGTAGGTGAACCTGGGAAACGACGACCGTTCAGAAGAACCAGTGTACGACGTGAACCAGCACCACGCAGGTTGATAGTTGCTTGAGATTGTGCAGAAGAACCTGAACGCTCAGAGAAAGAACCGAAAGAGTTCAGTGAGCTTGAACGCAGAGCGTCCGCAACTGTGAAGTCACCTTCCAGTTTGATATCTGCTGCAGTGATTGAAACAACAGGTGACGCACCTTCAAGGTCAGTACGCTTGATGCGTGAGCCTGTTACCGAGATTTTCTCGATTGGTTGATCTGCATTAGCATCAACTTCAGCAGTTGCCTGTGCAAAAGCAGAAGGTGCAATCATGGCTGCAGATGCAGCACCAAAAGCACAAGCCAGCTTAACTGACTTTGCCAGTTTCGAGTTTGTAAACATGTATTGTCTCCCTGGACCACTAAAACTCTTAGTGTGTGTTTTTAAAATCGCTTGGAACGACTTATTATTTATAAGGTCTAAGCCTCAGGAATGATAATAACCACATCCAGCAACGGGGGTCAACTGGGATCCGACGAGCGGGTTTTAAAAGTTCAATTTTTTTTCAGTCATTTATCACTTCGCTGTAAAAATTAACTTACACCACCATCTTTATTAACGCTCAATTTACTTTTCAAATTAAAATACGGTTAATTTTCATACTACTGCAACACAAACTTGCAGACTCGCGGTACGTGTTTAATCATTTTTATCCTCACGTTATCTGCTACTCACTGAAATTCAACGCATGTGGCCCGACCAGGAGAGAGTGTTTCGTCCAAGATCTTGAGTTTCTTTTTGGTGTAAAAAGAATGATGAAATGCCGCGCAGGAATTATGACTTGTGCGATTTTCAGTTTCCCTTTCCTGTGAGTTCGCAGCGATGTGTTTACAGAAAGAAAGTCCCCCATTTACGCAGTTCTGGAGCTACACTTTTGCGCTGCTACTGCACCCGGTGTCATTCCATATTCACTCAGGCAGGCGCCAGGTGTCGGTGCAGCAACATACGGCCTGCGTTAGTGACGAAGGCCGTTCAGGGAAAACCCATTTCACTCAGGTTCTGTCAGCGCTTAGATAAAAACCAAGGTACCGGGATATTTCATCTGGCAATGGTGGCAGCATATCTTTCGGCAATAAGAACGTCGCCATGTTAAAGAAATCCAGGAAGATACGATTAGATTCCGTCGTTTTCTTTAAATACTGATGTCCCGATGAACCACCGGTCCCTATTTTCGTACCCAGCATGCGTTGCACCATCATGGCATGGCGATAACGCCAGATTGTCAGCTTTTCGTCAATTTCTGTCAGGGCCGTAATGACCTGAAACGGCAGGTTGAAAATAGGCTCCTCAGAATATTGTTTAATGAAAAGCGCCGATAACATCGCACGTTGATTAAGCCGAAATTTCCCCTCAGACTGAAGTGCCGCATATCTGCTCTCATTGAAAAGTGCATCAAAATTTTCGCGGGTAGATTGCCAGTCTTTTAATTCCTGTTGCTTTTCTTTCTCTGACAAGGTGTCATTCGTTTCGATTGTGTCTTTGTCGTTCGACAGCAACTCGTCAGTCGCATTCTGATAGTGCTGCCAGAAATCAAAGTTCTTCATCTTTAATAAAGGCAGGCGCTCTAGCCAGCGCTCAATTAACTCAAATAAGCTGGGCTTGCTTTCCAGTGATTCCAGTAAGCTTCTGTCTTCATCGCTGAGACGGTTATAAAAACTTTGCTTATCAAAATCGATGCGGTATTCGCGCTTCAGACCCAATGAGATTTCAAGTCGTTTAAACTGAATGCTCTGAAAGCCTGAAGCAGGTACCAGCAAATCTCTGAATGACAAAAACTGTTGCGGCGTCATGGTCTCCATCACACTGATTTGATCGTTCATTAGCTGCTGGATCTGAATGATGCGGTTAAGACGGTGCACCACACTGATAAGCTGCTGGTCTTTAACCTCATCACTGTTGAAGGTATCGATTACCGCGTTGAGTTCATGCAACACCTGCTTAAACCACAACTCATAAACCTGGTGCACGATAATAAACAGCATTTCATCATGCGCGGGCTCACCATATTTTGTACTTTGGAGAGACTGGGCACCTAATAATTTATCTAGTTGCAGGTAATCACCGTAATAAACAGGCGTGGTGTTTCTTTTCATAGTGTTCTCGCAGACTCGTAGTGTTTTCGCTCAGTGTTGTTATTGACCGCAGACCTTCTTTCTGCCCTACAGTCTGTTGCTGCCACCGAATTTTGCTGAATCTTACCACCCTGCCCTCGACATCAACAGAGAACCAGCTATAAGGTATATAGAATTACTGTAAAGGGATCTGAAAATGAAGTTGGACGACGATATCCATAATTATTACGAACATCTGGTACTGGAAAGGATCACTGATCTCAAGCTGGATAAAACCAAGTCCGCGGATTATCTGGCTGACCTTTGCTGTCTTGCATTAAATCAGGTGCCACCGCGCTATATTCGTTACGAAGTGGATATGGCATTCTACCTGCCGCAAAGTGAAAGACAGCAAATGGAAATGAACGTAGAACATGCGGTCACGAAGGCAATGAAATTTCTCGACCAGGCGGCCGACAGAAAACCGAAGAAAGCGTGAATTGGGTGGCAGACTCCCAGCCACATCCCGGCACATGAGTCGTCTGCTGCGGCTGCTCCCTTCCAGGCCTGACCGGATTCACAGAGTATCATTGCGGGAGGACCAAGAGCCCACCATAGAAACTGGCTCAGTTCAAAACAGCGTGTCTGTCTGAACTGAGCGGCGCATTATGACGACTTGTTATGAAGGTTTCAACCCTTCGCGTTAAATCGTTCTTCCGCCATGGTATTGGCAACCCGGTTTGTGGCTTTCCCTTCTTCATCTGAGCGCGCGTATATCGCTTTCAGCGTAGTGCCAATGTTATCGAGATGGTCGCGCAGTGCCTCGTTGGACGAGCTTTCCATACGTTGATGGAAGATATCGATTACGCCACCGGCGTTAATCACATAATCTGGCGCGTAAAGGATCCCTTTCTCGCGTAACAATTCGCCCATCTCCTCGCGGGCAAGTTGATTATTGGCGGCCCCTGCAATCACTTTGGCCTTGAGCATGGGCAACGATTCATCGTTAATTGCTGCACCAAGCGCACACGGCGCAATGACATCAACATCCAGCCCGAAGATGTCTTCGGGTGCGACCGCTGTTGCACCAAACTCCCTCACTGCCCGCTCAACCCCTTCCGGATAAATATCAGTGACATACAATGTCGCGCCGGCGTTGTGAAGATGTTTTGCCAGGCGATACCCGACATGCCCCATTCCCTGAATAGCGACGGAAACGCCTTCAAGACTTCTCCCCGTTGCATATTCAACAGTTGCACGCAGGCCGACAAATACTCCATACGCTGTTGATGGCGCGGGGTTACCATCCGCCTCTTCGCCGTTATAGTGATACCGTGCGTTTACACCCGCAATGTAAGATGACTCTTTTGCCATGGCCTGTAAGTCAGTCACCGCGATACCTGAGTCTTCTGCTGTAAAGTATTTACCGCCTAAAGAATCAACAAATCGTCCCATCGCGCGCATCATTTCCGGCGTTTTAGCTTTACGCGGGTCACCAATTATTACAGACTTGCCACCGCCTAGTTCAAGGTTCGCCATGGCCGATTTGTAGGTCATGCCTTTGGATAAACGGAGTACGTCTGTCAGTGCCTCTGAACTGTTAATATACGGCCACATTCGGCAACCACCCAATGCAGGACCGAGGTTGGTATTGTGCACAGCGATAATCGCACTCAGACCCGCTTCTTTATCATGGTAAAAAGCTACGTGTTCGTGGTTATCGAATTCGGAATGGTCAAAAACAGACATAGTCACTCAAAAAGGTTGCTTGGATTTTACAATATAGTAGTTCAACTGGTTGAGGACATGCGTTGCGAACTTTGTTAATGGAATTTACAAACTGAAATGCAATCTTTGTAACTTTTCGTAAGCTAGGATATGTATCCTATAAATGTTTTTAATATATAATACGCATCATAATTAGTGTGGAAATAGCCGTTAATGAAACTCGACAAGTTTGACCGCGAGATCCTTCGCGTTTTACAGCAGGATGCAACCGTATCCATGGCCGACCTGAGTCAGCAGGTTGGGCTCTCTCATACACCATGCTGGCGTCGCGTAAAACGTATGGAGGCCGATGGCATCATCCTTAGAAAAGTGACGTTGTTAAACAGCAAAAAACTAAACCTGGGCGTTTCAGTTTTCATTTACGTCACGCTAAAAAATCATGACGGAGATTCCCTCACAGATTTCGAAAATGCGGTACAGTCAATTGATGAAATCGTGGAATGTCATACCACCAGTGGCGAAAAAGATTATTTGCTTAAAGTGATTGTGGAAAGTATTGAAGAATACGAGTATCTGCTTAAAAACAAACTTACTCACCTGCCTCTGGTGGACCACTTAAGCTCAACCTTCGCGTTGAAGCAGGTAAAAAATACTACCGAGCTGCCAATTAAGAACCAATAACGAGAAATAAAAAAAGCGCCGCTGGCGCTTTTTTTATTGGTCTAACCTGACAGCTTTTGACGCTAGAAATACATACAAGGCTGCGATCGCCTCTATCCTAAACCTGAGCATCCGGCTGATTCTCCGGCGCGGCTTTTTGAAAGGCCTCAAGCTGATTACAGTTATCTGCAATTTTGCTGATAAGCGGAAAGCGTGTCATGTCTACGCCGAAGCGCTTTGCGTTATAAACCTGTGGGACCAGACAAACATCTGCCAGCGTCACATCAAAATCGAAGCAGTACTTTCCGGCCTGCGTTTGCAGACGCTGCTCAATGCCTTTGAAGCCTTGCTCTATCCAGTATGCAGCCCATTGTGATACGTTCTCCTGCGAAGCGTCATATCGGGATTTAAGCGCATTTAGCACGCGCAGGTTGCCAATCGGCTGAATATCACAGGCTATATCCTGCGCCAGTGCTGTAACGCGGGCTTTTTCTACTGCATGCTGGGGCAGCAAGCGGAAAGGCTCTGGGTACCGTTCATCTAAAAACGTGATAATGCTCAATGACTGATTCAGAATGATATCTTCATCTTCATCCACAAAGGTTGGCACCAACTCTGCGGGATTAAGACGTCGGTACGCCTCAAGGTGCTGCTCGCCACCTTCTTTTACCAGGTGCACCGGCTTTATTTCGTACTCAAGCCCTTTGAGGTTAAGCGCAATACGTGTTCGGTATGACGCAGTGGAACGCCAGTAGCTGTATAGCTTAAGACTCATAATATTACTCCATGAAGCCTGTTCAAAGCCTGGCGAACCTCAACGCCAGATACGTAACGCGGTCCGCCATGCCCTGATTATAGTCTTAGTTAAGCGGCTTCACCTGCTGCTCAATAGCACCAAAAACAGAATTCCCGTTGTCGTCCAGCATTTCGATACGAATACGATCGCCAAACTGCATAAACGGTGTAGACGGTTTGCCATCACGAATGGTTTCGATCATCCGTACTTCTGCTATGCAGGAATAGCCCACGCCTCCCTCGCTGATGGCAGAACCATGGTCAGTCCCCTGTTTGTTCGATACCGTGCCAGAACCCACTATCGCCCCCGCACCAAGGTTGCGGGACTTCGCAGCGTGAGCTACCAATTGGCCAAAATCAAACGTCATATCCTCACCGGCATGAGGCTTACCGAACAGTGCGCCATTGTAGGTAGAACGTAGCGGCAAATGCACTTTATTGTCTTTCCAGGCCTCCCCCAGCTCGTCGGGAGTCACTGCTACCGGCGAGAAACTTGAAGCGGGTTTCGACTGAAAAAAGCCAAAGCCTTTTGCCAGTTCACCCGGGATAAGCCCGCGTAGCGATACATCATTCACCAGCATCAGCAGGCGGATGCGCGAGGCGGCTTGATCAGCACTACAGGCCATAGGGACATCATCTGTCACGACTGCCACTTCACCTTCAAAATCGATGCCCCACTCATCACTTGGCAGGATAATGTCTTCGTTCGGACCAATAAAGTCGTCCGAGCCGCCCTGATACATCAGCGGATCGGTCCAGAAACTCTCCGGCATTTCCGCACCACGCGCTTTACGCACCAGCTCAACATGATTTACGTACGCACTGCCATCAGCCCACTGATAAGCTCGCGGCAGGGGTGATTCACAGCGGGCTTCCTGAAAAGGCATGCTATCTATCAAATTGTCATTAAGCTCCTGGTAACGCGCTTCCAGCTGTGGAGCTAGGTTCTTCCAGTCATCCAACGCCTGCTGCAAGGTCGCTGCAATATCTGCGACTTCACACGCCCGGCTTAAATCACGCGATACCAACATTAGCTGGCCATCGCGTGTGTCATTTTTGTACGTTGCGAATTTCATAGTCTTCCTTATTACTTGTCGTCGACGCGCCAGCTGTACACGTACTCTGGATTCTCAACCTTCGAGGCATTATCTGAAAACATCAGCGCGTCCCGGGTATCGAGCATAACGGCGACTTCGTCAGTAAACGTCTTCTTATGGGCCCTGCCTGCCGCAAAAGCCTTAGGATGTGGCCCATGGGTAAAACCGGCCGGATGGAACGTCACCATACCTTTTTCGATATTATCCCGACTGAAGAAGTCTCCTTCGTGGTAGAAGAGGACTTCGTCGTAGTCGTCATTATTGTGATAAAACGGCACTTTTAACGCGCCGGGATCGCTCTCAATAGGACGTGGAACGAAGGTACAAATCACAAAGCGGGACGCCACAAACGTCGTGTGTGCTGAAGGTGGCAGATGATAGCGATGACTCATCAGTGGTCTGATATCGCGCCAATTCAACCGGACAACGCAGAGATCGCCGTGCCAGCCTACGGCGTCCAGTGGATTGTAAGGATAGGTGATCCTTGAACGGGACTGATGCCGCTTCACTTCAACATGCCAGGTGCTTTCGTCCTGTTGCGCCAGAAATGTGTCGTTGATCTGTGGAATATCCAGCACCGCAGGGTCAAAGATAGCGTGGCCACCCAGCATGCCTTTATCCGGCAATTGATAGCTGTCATTAGTGGCCTCTATCATCAATACCTGCATCGGCTGGTGCGGTGACAGCCTCCACATCGTGGAGCGTGGCAGTACCACGTAGTCACCCTGAACTACCTTCATGTGACCATAATCGCAGAACAGGTCACCCTCACCTTCATGGATAAATAAGAGATCGTCACCGTCCGCGTTTCTTGCCAGTGCGGTCATCGGCTCTGAGCAATGCCACAAACGATATTGGCAATGTGCGTTAAACAGGATCACAGGCGCATCAAACGGGCTTTTCGTCGCCGGAGAGTTAGCTTTCTCTTCCAGCAAATTCAAATCGAAAGCGCGAGGGCGCAAATTGCCCTCCCACTCTACCCAGCCAGTAGGCGCGTGCTTGTGGTGCATGTGCGTGGCAGGGCCAAAGAAACCACTTCGTCCCAGTTCACGCTCATAAATTCCCTCCTGCGGGAAATCCGCATGCGCCTGTCGGGAATGGGTACCCTGCGCGGCAGGGAATTTAATCCAGTTACGCATTTTGCTTCTCGTCAATCACACCGCGGCGAATTTGATCCTGCTCGATAGACTCAAACAGCGCTTTGAAGTTGCCTTCACCGAAGCCTTCATTCCCTTTGCGCTGAATGATTTCAAAGAAGACCGGCCCGATTACCGTATCGGTAAAGATTTGTAGCAGGATCCCGTCTTTCATCGGTGCACCGTCGATAAGTATTTTCAACTCATGCAGCTTGTCCAGATCTTCTCCATGACCTTCTACGCGGGTATCAACCTGCTCGTAGTAGGTGTCGGGCGTATCCATAAACGCCATGCCACGCGCTTTTAAGTCGCGTACGGTTTGATAAATATCATCGGTGGACAGCGCGATGTGCTGAATACCTTCACCGTTATATTCTTTAATAAACTCTTCAATCTGCGACTTATCATCTGAGGATTCGTTAATCGGAATACGGATCTTGCCGCACGGCGATGTCATGGCTTTGCTTACCAGTCCGGTCAGCTTACCTTCGATATCGAAATAGCGGATCTCGCGGAAGTTACCAATGCGCTCATAAAAATCTGCCCATACTGCCATGTTGCCACGACGTACGTTGTGCGTCAGGTGGTCCAATACCTCAAGGCCTGCACTCGCTTCTTTTACCTTGTCTTGCCAGCCCTCGTAAAAGTTGAAATCCACATCGTAGATATTTTTCTCTTTGTAGCGATCGACAAAGTACAACGTGCTTTCACCAATCCCATAAACCGCAGGGATATTAAGCTCCATAGGGCCTAAGTTACCGACAAATTGCTTAGCGCCATTCTCAAGTGCATGCTTGAGAGCCTTTCCGGCATCTTTCACGCGAAACGCCATTCCGCAAACGCTGGGACCACGCAGGCGTGCAAACTCTTCGGCCTGAGAAGCAGGTTCAGCATTAACGATAAAGTTGATATCGCCCTGCTTGAACAGCCAAACACGCTTGGATTTATGTTGAGCCACTTCAGCAAAGCCCAACGAAGAAAAAAGCGCTTTTAAATCATTGATGCCCTTTTCATCAGCGGCGGTGTACTCCACAAACTCAAAACCATCGGTACCCAGTGGATTGTAAGAAAAATCGTTCGTTGTCATTGTATGCTCCTTTGCGAAAAGGGTACGGCTGTAACGTGTTACGCCATGCGCCTTAACAATTCTTTTGCATACTAGACATCATTTTTTACAATCAGAGAAGTGTCTGGCCTGATATAGGCTTACGTTGGGGAATTGTGAAAAGCGTATAGAAAAATGAACAACAAGAAGAAAGTGAAAAACAAGCCGTAAATTACGCCCCGCACGGACTGCGAGGCGTAAAGCAGGGGTGACAGACTGTAATTAAAATTTTACAGTGCCTTTATTAATCCCATATTCACGCAGCTTGTTGGCTATCGCGGTGTGGCTCAGGCCGAGTTTTTTCGCCAATTGACGGGTGCTGGGGTAAGACGGATATAAACGCCGAAGAAGATCTTTCTCAAACTTCTTAACTTCTTCATCGAGCGTGCCCTCGAAATTTTCATCTATATAGGTAACGCTTGGTGCACAATTGGGAAGCTGAATATCCTCTTTGGTAATTTCGTTGCCATCCAGCAGTGACAAGGCGCGGTATAGCGCATTCTGCAACTGGCGAACATTACCTGGCCAGGGATATTGCTGAAGATATTCTACACAGGACTTACTCAGCTTTGCCGGACGACGACCCAGCTTACCGCTGTGCTGTAAAATAAACGTTTCTGCCAGTGGCACAATATCGGCACGACGCTCTTTTAGCGATGGCATCATCAGGCTTAATACATTCAGGCGATAGTACAGCTCTTTTCTGAAACGCCCTTCTTCTACCAGTTGCCCGAGGTCGCGACAGGTGGTGCAGACAAAGCGCACGTCCACTTCCACCGGCTTATTATCGCCAACCCGACGAAACTCACCATCCTCCAGGACGCGGAGCAGTTTAGCCTGCAATTGCGTTGACATATCGGCAATTTCATCAAGTAGCAAAGTGCCGCCTTTCGCCAGTTCAAGCAGCCCGGCTTTGCCTTCAGGCTGATTATAAGCGCCTGCTGCATAGCCGAATAACTCGGTTTCAGCGACGCTGTCAGGCAATGATGCACAGTTCAGAGCCAGAAACTCTCCGCCGCTCCGCCGGCTGGCCTGATGGCACGCTCTGGCAATCATTTCTTTTCCGGTGCCGGTTTCTCCGAAGATCAGTATTGGCGCATCAAGGTCTGCAACCTGTTTGGCTTCTTTCACGGTTTTACGCATCGCGGATGATGCGGTAATGAAACGCTCAAAGCTGTCTGTTTCAGGCTGGTGAAACGCACTGAATTGCTGACCTAAACGAAGTTCCGACTTAAGGATAACTACTGCACCTGCCATGATTGGGTTATTGTCACCGTCTGGCACAAAGATAGGCAGTACGTCAGCCAGATAGTCCTGCTGGATAAACTTCACTTTGGCAGTCTGATGTTCAGGATTTTTCGACTCCATCCAACGCCCAAAATTAAATCCTTTTACCAGGTCGGCTATTTCCACGCCCTCAATTTCTGTGAAGCTCATTTCGAGGCCGCTGGTTACCGCTTCGTTGCACATCAACACCTGCCCTTTGGTGTCAATGGAGAATACCGGGTCAGGAAGTGTGCGCAATATTGCGGAAATTTGATTTTTCTCCCGCTCTCCCGGCATAAAAGGTGTGGTTTTGACATCGTCAATGCCGTCAATTCGGCGAATCTGCGGCATCAGATGCTGAAAGTCAGCAAACTCAATATTCGGGAAATTAAGAAAGATTTTCCCTGCTGGATCAATTTCGATACCGCGCAGGTCGATTTCGTGTGTGACCAGAATGTCCAACACATCCTGAGTAATTCCCAGACGGTCCTGGCAAATGATTTCTAAGCGCATAACCAATTCTTATGTAAAGTTATTTTTACAGCTTATCACAACTTTATAACTAAGAACCAATAATTTATTACTTTTACGAAGTAGAACCCGGGAAGTTTATTGTCCGGTGCAGGGCGCACCGGACAGGCTGTCTGGAAAATGCCGAAGGCCGTGGAAATGTTTAACTGGCTTGCTTTTCCTTCGGTGGGAATAGTGGATCGTACAATCCCAGCCTTTTTGCTTCAGCCACCAGACTCATGATATCCATTTCCGCCAGTGAAAACAGATCGTCAAACTGTTCGAGGATATAATAAAGTGGTTGCATGATATCAATGCGGTAAGGCGTTCTCAGTGCATCAAGCGGTGTTAACGGGTGGCGCTGAGGCTTGTCGCTTTCCAGCGAATATACTGTCTCCCCTGGCGAAGATAGGATACCACCGCCATAAATACGCAATCCACCAGCCGTCTTCACCAGACCAAATTCCACAGTAAACCAGTACAAACGCGCCAGAAAGACACGGTCTTCTTTACTTGCCGCCAGTCCCAGCTTGCCGTAAGTGTGAGTGAAGTGCGCGAAGGCAGGATTTGTCAGTAACGGGCAGTGGCCAAAGACTTCATGAAAAATGTCAGGCTCCTGCAGATAATCAAATTCTTCACGGGTACGGATGAAAGTTGCCACCGGAAACTGCTTATTCGCCAGCAGTCGGAAAAACTCGGTAAAATTAATCAATGCAGGCACTTCTGCGGTCTGCCAACCGGTTTCGCGCATCAGGACCTTATTGATATCCGGTAACTGTGGGATCCTGTCATTTGTCAGCCCCACCAGTTCCAGCCCGTCTAAATATTGCTGACACGCCCGGTCTTGGATTAAGTCTATCTGACGGGCATACAGTTCTGACCAAATCTGATTTTCGTCATCGCTCCAATGAATGATGCCGTTTTCGTCTGAAGTGCGCGACTTATACTGCGTCGTTTTACCCATTGCCAAAGACCTTCCCGCTAACAATTATGATGTCAGCCAGTCTAATGAAATTCCTGTCGCGCAGAAGTCCCCGGGGGCTTTCTGCCACAGCAACCTGCGTAACACCAAATTTACATATCAATAACGAATAGGTGGGGACAAATAGAAAAAAGGCAGCGGAGTGCTGCCTTCAGAGGTGTATTAAAAACGTTACAGCTTGCTAATCTCACGGTTAAGCTGAAATTCCCGGGAGGTGACATAGCGCTCCATGCTGCGTAAACGGTTCTCGGCTTCAGTAAACCGCTTGCTGATATCGTGAAACGCTTGCTTAGGTGGCTCACCTGCCTGCCAGACCTTAGTCTTAACAGAGACTTTCTGAGAATCGTCACTGTCTGATGAGATAACGTTTCTCCAGCCCTTACCAGTGTGCTGAAACACGTTAGACACCTTCTTCGTAGCAACCGGTTCGTGACCCTGTGGCTTTTTGTCCAGTATAAACCAACCGGCAACATAGGCCACCAGCATGAATGGGCCCGCCAGCAAGAAAAAGCCTGTCACCGCCAGAATCCGAACCAGCCAGCGCTCAATACCAAAATAGTTGGCTATTCCTGCGCACACTCCGGCGATACGAGCGTGCTCGGTATCGCGGTAAAGCGTTCTGCTGTGTCTCATGCCCGGCTCCTCCACTCTGGCGACTCACTATCTAAGATAGCTTCCAGCGTTTTAATGCGGTCTGACATCTTCTCGGCTTTGTCTGCCAGCTCCTGTAATGAAGCGTATTCCTCTGCAGTTAAGCCCTGGTTCACCTGTTTCTTACTGCGATAATGCAGTATCAGCCAGATGGGTGCGACGAAAATCATAAAGATAATCAGCGGCGCGATAACTAAAGCTACAATTCCCTCTTCCATAACCATACCTCCTCTAAGACGGTGATGTGTTGACCCGCGTCATCCTGACGCGTGGGGTACAAACTTATTCTTTTGCTTTTGAAGGCTTCTTATCGCCGCCTTTCATTTTGGCTTTCAAAGCGGCAAGCTCTTCATCAATCTTATCACCGGCTTCTAATTCGGCAAATTCATCATTTAATGTCTTCTTGCCGAGGTCATAAGCGTCGACCTGCGACTCTAAATCGTCAATCTTGCGTTCGTATTGCTCAAAGCGCCCCATCGCATTATCAACTTTGGAACTATCCAGCGTACGTTTGACTTCAAGACGTGAACTCGCCGTCTTCTGACGCATGATGATGGTTTTCTGACGTGCTTTGGCATCCGCCAGTTTCTCCTGAAGCTGACTGATTTCGTCCTGCAATTTGGAAATCTGCTCTTCGACAATCCCCAGCTCTTTTTTCAGTGTTTCAGCCGCTTCTGCACACTTCTTTTTCTCCTGAAGTGCAGCCCGTGCCAGATCTTCACGATCTTTGCTCAGTGCCAGCTCTGCTTTTGCAGCCCAGTCTGAAGCATCAGATTCGTACTTACTGATTTGCGCTACAATCTCTTTCTTGCTGGCCAGTGTCTTTGCCGATGCAGAGCGCACTTCAACCAGCGTATCTTCCATTTCCTGAATAATGAGACGAACCATTTTTTCAGGATCTTCAGCCTTATCCAGCAATGAATTGATATTAGAATTCACTATGTCAGTGAAACGCGAGAAGATACCCATAATATTTACCTCTAACTCGTGTTGAAAAGATGCACTAAGGCATTCGTTGGATAGTACTATTCAAATTGCTTGCCAATCAGTCCGGTTTTTTAACCTGTTGTTACTTAAGCGCTTTTTTGTGTATAAATACTTATCGAATCTGAAGTCATTTTAAACTACACTATTAATTGGTCGAAATGACTAACATTTGAGGGAATTAATGAGTCGCTACCGACAACAGGATAATTTACTGGGCCAGGCAAACAGTTTTCTGGAAGTGCTGGAACAAATTTCACAACTCGCGCCATTGAATAAACCAGTATTGGTAATCGGTGAGCGCGGCACGGGTAAAGAGCTGATTGCTGCGCGCTTGCACTACCTGTCTCACCGGTGGGACCAGAACTACCTTAAGCTAAACTGCGCGGCGCTAAATGAAAGCCTGTTAGAAAGCGAGTTATTCGGTTACGAAGCCGGGGCGTTTACGGGGGCGGCTAAACGTCGTGAGGGGCGTTTTGAAGTAGCTCACAATGGCACATTATTTTTAGATGAACTGGCAAATACATCGGGGTTGATTCAGGAAAAATTGCTTCGCGTTATTGAATACGGTGAGTTTGAGCGTGTAGGCGGAAGTAAAACCATAAAAACCGACGTACGTCTGGTTGCCGCAACCAACGAAGACTTACCTGCACTGGCTGACGCAGGCGAATTTCGTGCAGACCTGTTAGATCGACTGGCGTTCGACGTTATCACTATCCCACCGCTTCGCGAGCGCCGTGAGGACATTATGATGCTGGCTGAACATTTCGCCATTAATATGGCCCGCGAACTGGAGATGGAGCTATTCAGCGGGTTTACGGAAAAAGCCAGACGGATACTGTTGGAATATGACTGGCCCGGCAACATTCGTGAATTGAAAAACGTGGTGGAAAGAGCGGTTTACCGCACAAACAACCCGCATCTGCCAGTGCATGAAATATCCCTTGACCCCTTCGAATCTCCGTTCAGGCCAAAATCACGCATCAAAACGGCCGATCGGATCAGTTCGCCCGCACCTGCAGCGCCAGTTAACAGTGAGCCATCAGAAATTATCGCCGCCAATGAGCCTGCTGTCGCAACAGCGCCAGAACCACTTAGTTATCCAATCGATCTTAAAGAACGTTCACAGCAGTTCGAGATAGAGATGCTCCAGCAAGCTCTCGAAGATAGTCAGTACAATCAGAAAAAGACCGCTGAAAAGCTCAGTCTTACTTATCATCAGTTGCGAGGTTATCTAAAGAAATATAATCTGTTGGACTCTTCCGCAGAATCAATGGGATCCTGAGCATGTTTGCAGGTTTTATCAGACGTTGTTGTGTCATTCTGACCACTGCGCTGTGTGTTACTGCGTGCTCCAAAAGTCCTCAGGAGTCTTTTTATCAGTCAGGAATTGTATACTGCTCAGAAAGTAACCCAGTTAACTTTAATCCTCAGTTAGATACTTCTGGGACGACCTCCGATGCCACTTCCCATCAGATTTATGGGCGACTGTTAGATTTTGAACCTGACACAGGTCGCATTATTCCCAGCCTTGCTGAAAGCTGGCTGATCTCAGATGACGGGTTGACCTACACGTTTCAGTTACGTAAAGACGTTAACTTTCACACTACTGACTATTTCACACCAAGCCGGACGTTCAACGCCGATGACGTGCTGTTCAGTATCAATCGCTGGCGCTTGCCGTCGCACCCTTATCACAATGTGTCCGGCGGCCGTTACCCCTACTTTGAAAGTCTCGGGCTGGCGGAAAATATAACCAGCGTGTCACGTATTAACGGCTACCGGGTCGAAATCACTTTACAGCGCAGGGACAGCTCGTTTCTGGCCAACCTGGCAACCGACTTTTCTATCATTCTTTCAGAAGAGTATGCCCAACAGCTGTTGAACCGGGGTGTGCCAGAGCGAATAGATCACTTCCCTGTCGGCACTGGCCCGTTTAAGTACGACAGTTATCGTAAGGACCACTTTATCCGTTATCAGCGTAACGACGCATACTGGAAAGATGAAATTACTGCCGAACACCTGATTTACGACATCACACCAAAAAGTTCGTTACGTCTCGCGAAATTGATTACCAGTGAATGTGATGCGATTGCATTTCCTGCACAGACGGAGCTGGATATAATCCGCAATCGTGAAAATTTATTACTGGCAGAAAAACCCGGGCTCAACATTGGCTTCTGGGCTTTCAACACTCAGCGCCCGCCCTTTGACAATCCTGATGTCCGCCGGGCACTGGCCTTTGCGATAGATAAAAACACGTTGTTAGAAGCGGTGTATCTTGGCAGTGCCACCCGGGCAAAAACACTTTTACCGGGCGCAAGCTGGGCGTATCAGGCTGACGCTGACGATACTGCTTATAACCCGGTGCTGGCCCGCAAATTATTGGATGACGCCGGCGTAGAGCCGGGCTTCACCATGACGATCTGGGCGATGCCGGTAGAACGGGCCTACAATCCTAATGCCGCTAAGATGGCCGAGCTCATCCAGCGTTACCTGGCTGATGTAGGTATTCGCGCGACGATAGTTACCTACGACTGGACCACGTTCCGGCGTCATTTGCGTGAGGGACTGCACGACTCCGTATTGATTGGCTGGTCAGCTGATAACGGCGACCCTGACAACTTTTATCGGCCACTGCTGAGTTGTGGTGCGATCCCTTCCGGCACGAATCGCGCCATGTGGTGTAATAATGACTACGATACGTTGCTCAACGAAGCCCTTCAGACCGAAGACACCGCACAACGTAAAGCTATCTATCAGCAGGTCAACCGCTTGCTCTATGAACAACTTCCCATTGTTCCCATCGCACATGCCTATCGGTATCGCGCTTATCGGGATGAACTGGAGGGCATGACAATAAACCCTTATGGTGGAGTCAGATTTGGTGGGGTATCAAAAGCGCTGTGATTACTATTCTTACCCGATACCTGACGTTGTTTGTATTGACACTGCTGGTGCTGGCGGCGCTGTCCTTCTCGCTGGCGTACCTTTTTCCCGGTGACGTGCTAACCAATCTTACCGGTATCACGCCACAGAACGAGATTCAGCGTGAGGCCTTAGCAAGACAGTATAAGCTGGATCAGGGTTACGTATTTCAGTTTATTCATTATCTTGGACAATTACTAAACGGTAACTGGGGCTACAGCTTCATTTCCGGGCTGCCGCTTCGTGATGAAATCGGTATTGCCATGCCCGCCACAATTGAACTGAGTACCTATGCAATGCTAATCGCTATTGTTATTGGTATTCCAGTGGGCTATTACGCGGGAATGAAAAGCTATACGACGGCAGATCACACCATAAACTCAATCAGCCTTTTCAGTTATTCGTTCCCCGTATACTGGCTGGCGCTGGTATTCATTCTGGTATTCAGCCTGGAACTGGGAGTTGCACCGCTATCCGGCAGAATTAGTCTGCTTTTCGATATTCCCAACGTAACAGGCTTTATTCTTATCGATACATTGCTGGTCAAAGATATCGACCGTAGCCTGGCATTTCGTGACGCTTTGCACCACATGGTACTGCCAACACTTGCCATTGCAATCATTACAACTGCCGCCATGATACGCCTCACCCGACGCTCAGTGATTGACGTGCTCAGTCGCCCCTATATCACTGCTGCCCGCTCACGCGGCTTGTCACGCTGGCAGATTTTTTCGCGTCACATTCTGCGTAACGCCCTGCTGCCAATTTTGCCTTTGATGGCAATTCAGATTACCACGCTAATCACCAACGCGATGATTGTAGAAACCTTGTTTTCCTGGCCAGGTATTGGAAACTGGCTGATTCAGGCAATCTATCAACGCGACTACCCGGCTCTCAGAGTTGGTATGCTTGCGGTATCTACCCTGGTCATTACACTGACCATTCTGATCGACCTATTTAACCGGCTCATTGATCCAAGCAGGGAAAAATACGAACGTGGCACAGTTTAGTCTTTACGAAGAAGAATATCATCCGTCACCACTGCAACGAACGTGGCACGAATTCCGTGCGAGCCATGTGGCGTTTGTTGGCTTGATCGTGCTGGGAATTTTCCTGTTCTTTTCGCTGTTTGCGCCGCTGGTTGCACCCTACGACCCGATTGCACAGAATATTGATGCATTGCTTATTCCCCCCAGCTGGGAAGTAAACGGCAGCATCAGTCACTTGTTCGGGACTGATGCGCTGGGACGGGACGTGTTCTCCAGAATCATTTACGGCTGTCGGGTAACCTTAGGCAGTAGTATCATTCTGGTATTGCTGGCGATGCTGGTTGGAGTCAGCATAGGCACCATGGCAGGAATGATGAGAGGTGTACGCTCCAGTGTAATCAATCACCTGCTTGATGCGCTTATGGCAATCCCAACTTTGCTAATTGCGATTATTATTGTGGCAATCCTGGGGACCGGCCTGGTAAACAGTATGTGGGCTATTACGCTGGCTCTCATTCCGCAATTTATTCACCATACCCGCTCTTTTGTCCGGGCGGAGATGAAAAAGGAATATATACTGGCATCTCGTCTCGACGGTGCCAGTAACCGACAAATCTTTTTCAATTCAATTTTACCTAACATGATCGAAATGCTGGTCGTGCAAGGGACGCTGTCATTGTCTATTGCGGTGATCGATATATCCGCGCTGGGATTTCTAAACCTTGGGGCGCAGCCCCCGCTGCCTGAGTTGGGAGCCATACTGGCTGACGGTCTTGATGTGGCCTATCTCGCGCCATGGAACGTCGCCCTGCCGGGACTGACTATCTTCCTTATGGTATTGGCCATTAACATTGTTGGCGATGGATTGCGCTCAGCACTACGTAAGAGGTTAAGCCACTAATGCCAATGCTCGATATTAAAAACCTGACACTGGAAATAGACACCGGTCAGGGCATGGTGAAAGCATTAGATAAAGTGAACCTTACCGTGAATAGTGGTGAAATCCGGGCTCTGGTCGGTGAATCAGGTTCGGGCAAAAGTTTAATTGTGTCAGCCATTTCTGGCGCGCTGCCTGGCCAGTGGCGATTAACTGCGGACCGGTTAAGCTGGAAAGGGGAAAGCTTATTAAGCATGACAGCGGAAGAACGACGGGAAGTTATGCGTCGTGATATCGCAGTAGTATTTCAGAATCCGGTGACAGCACTGGACCCGTCGGCAACACTGGGAGAACAATTAGAAGAAGGGATCCCAGAGGAATTTGTTGAGGGGAGTTGGTTCTGGCAACGAAAACAACACCGTAAAAAAATTGCAGTCAGCACCGTACATAAAGTCGGTATTAAATATCACAAGCACTACCTAAGTGCTTATCCCCATCAGGTGCCTACAGACATCTGTCAGAAATTTATGATTGCGATGGCACTGGTATCGCAGCCAAAACTGCTGATTGCCGATGACCCTACACGCGGTATGGAAACCACGACCAAGACACAAATCCTTAAATTGTTTACGCGATTGAATCAGACCAAGTCGTTATCAATATTGTTTGTCAGTCACGATTTGCTAGCGATAGCCAGCATGTGCCATACCATGACCGTCCTGTATGCAGGTCAGACCGTAGAGTCCGGTAAGATGAAGCACATACGTAAGCGCCCACTGCACCCATATACTAAGGCGCTTTTAGATAGTGCCCCAAGCTTCCGAACAAACCTGCCGCCCAAGTCAATACTGCCGACTCTGGAAGGTACAATCCCGCCGCTACAACATATGCCCATTGGGTGTCGTTTGGGCCCTCGCTGCCCCAGGGCGCAGAGAGATTGCGTTATCACCCCTGTCGTTCGCCGAATCCACGACCATACGTATAATTGCCACTTCCCGCTACATATGGAGAAGCTATGACAGACGTGATGCAGGTAAAGGGACTGACATTTCGTCACAGCGATACTAAGCGCTGGCTGAAGCGTCCTGAAATATTCAAGCTCGGCCCCATTGATATGACGGTAAAGCGCGGCGAAACCATTGCTATTATTGGCGAGAACCGGGCGGGAAAGTCGCTGTTGGCTAAGTTATTGGTTGGTGCTCTGGCTGCTGACGATGGTGAGATTCTGCTGAATAACGAGCTGTACAATGCCCGGGTGAAAACTTCTGCCAAAGAACAATCACGAACACACGATATCCGTATGATTTTCCAGCACAGTAGTGAAGCGATGAACCCGGGGATCCCGGTGGGAAAGATTTTGGATGAGCCGCTTCGACTCAATACCACGTTGTCTGATATTGAGCGCAAGAAAGTCATTGAAGAGACGTTAAAAAAGGTCGGACTGCTGAGAGAGCACTATTATTATTACCGTCATATGTTATCAGATGGACAGCAACAGCGCGTAGCGCTGGCCCGTTCTATCATGCTGCAACCCAAAGTACTGGTTGCCGATGAACCCTTTGCCGCGCTCGATCCGTCGATTCGATCGCAAACGGTTAACCTGATTCTAAAGCTGCAACAGGAAATGGGGCTGGCGTTTATCTTCATTTCTCACAATTTAGGTATCGTCCGTCATATTGCCGATAAAATCGTAGTGATGGAAAACGGCGAAATCGTTGAGTCGGGGAAAACTGAAACTATATTCCGGTGGCCGCAGCATGAGCTCACTAAAAAGCTGATCATGGCTTATCAGTCGTTGGTGCCTCAGCAAACCCTTCGCTAGTTTCCGCAGCCTTTCCTCTTCACAAACCGGTTCAACATAAAAAAGCACCGCTAACGGGGTTCAGACGCACCATTTTTCTCACAATCTAACTAATTATTGTCTGCTTAAAAAAATGGCGTGCCGGTGCGGACACGCCATTCTGGCCATCGATACAACTTGTGTCGCGCCGCTATCCTACCAACGCCAGCAATATGCCTGCGGCTACTGCAGAGCCTAATACGCCAGCTACGTTGGGCCCCATTGCGTGCATAAGCAGGAAGTTGTGCGGATTTGCCTCCAGACCGACTTTGTTCACTACGCGGGCTGCCATTGGGACAGCCGATACGCCAGCCGCGCCAATGAGCGGGTTAATAGCGCCGCCTGAAAGTCTGCTCATAACTTTCGCCATGATCACACCTGTTGCCGTGCCAATAGCGAATGCAACCGCTCCCAGCCCAAGAATGCCCAGCGTCTCTACCGTGAGAAACGCTTCTGCCGACAGCTTAGACCCGACAGCAAGTCCAAGAAAGATAGTGACCACGTTAATCAGTTCATTTTGTGCGGTTTTACTCAAGCGCTCTACAACACCACACTCTTTCATCAGGTTACCAAAGCAAAACATGCCTACCAGCGGCGTCGCAGACGGTAAAAAGAGAATAGTGAGGATCAATACTGCAAGAGGGAAAATAATCTTTTCACGACGCGATACAGGGCGTAATTGCGCCATCTGAATTTTTCGCTCTTCCGGTGTCGTCAGCGCTTTCATTATAGGCGGCTGAATAATCGGCACCAGTGCCATATACGAATACGCCGCTACCGCGATCGCACCAAGTAAATCTGGCGCTAAACGTGACGCCAGAAAAATAGCAGTGGGGCCATCAGCGCCGCCAATAATGGCAATAGCACTGGCGTCTTTTAACGAAAACTCAAAGCCCGGTACCATGTTCAGCGCAATAGCGCCAAACAGAGTGGCAAATATACCAAACTGTGCAGCCGCGCCTAACAGCAGCATTTTCGGATTTGCGATAAGCGCCCCGAAGTCAGTCATCGCGCCTACGCCCATAAAGATAAGCAGCGGAAATACGCCGGTATCAATGCCGATTTTGTAAATGTAGTAAAGCAAGCCACCCACTTCCGTGAAACCGGCCAGCGGAATATTGGTTAGCAGCGCCCCAAAGCCGATCGGAATGAGCAAAAGCGGCTCGAACTTTTTTACAATGGCCAGATAGAGTAACAAGCACCCTACTGCCATCATCACCAGCTGGCCTGTCTCAAAGTGCGCCAGCGCTGTGCTGTTCCATAAAATACCTAGCTTTTCCATTGGTTACCCCAGTGCGATCAACGGCTGTCCGCTGGACACAGATTCACCTTCTTTCGCGAGAACCTCGGAAACGGTGCCTGTGTATGCACTGCGAATTTCGGTTTCCATTTTCATCGCCTCCAGGATCATCACCACATCTCCCTCTTCCACGGCATCGCCGGGTTGTACCAGAACTTTAAATACATTACCTGAAAGCGGCGCATCAATATGCTGAGCATCACCTGACGGTGTCGGGGCGGGAGCAGCGTCTTCCTGAGTGTTGTCTTTTGCCTGCTTGACGCTTGTCAGGGAGCCCGATGCAGCCACTTCGACCTGATACACTTTACCGTCAACCTTTACATCGTAACGACTATTTCCCTGTGCTGTATCACTGGTCTTAGGTGCCGGTGCTGACGCTTCTTCTGGTTCGTTGCCGGGGGCCGGTTCAAAGGCATCTGGATTGTTGCGATTTTCAAGAAACTTCAACCCGATTTGTGGGAACAATGCGTACGTCAGCACATCATCTACCTGTTGCTCGGCCAGCGTAATAGATTTTTCATTTGCCAGCTTGTTCAACTCGTCAGTCAGCTTGTCCATTTCTGGTTCTATATTATCCGCAGGACGACAGGTAATAGCCTCACCACCATCGAGAACCCGCGCCTGCAATTCTTTATCTACAGGAGCAGCGGTGGCACCGTACTCCCCTTTCAGTACACCCGCGGTTTCCTTGGTAATACTTTTGTACCGTTCTCCGGTAAGGACATTAAGCACCGATTGAGTTCCGACAATCTGTGAGGTAGGTGTTACCAGCGGAATAAATCCAAGGTCTTCGCGTACCCGAGGGATCTCCTTTAACACTTCATCAAACTTGTCCTGGGCATTTTGCTCTTTAAGCTGATTCTCCATATTAGTTAGCATGCCCCCAGGCACCTGAGCAAGAAGGATACGGGCATCAACTCCTTTCAGGCTACCCTCAAACTTCGCGTACTTCTTACGTACGTCACGAAAGTAGCTGGCAATCTCTTCCAGGTCAGGCAGTGACAACCCCGTATCTCGCTCAGTGCCCTCAACGATAGCTACCACCGTTTCCGTCGCTGAGTGACCGTACGTCATGCTCATCGAGGATATGGCGGTATCCAGCATATCAATACCGGCATCAATTGCTTTCTGGTAGGTGGCAGTAGATAAGCCTGTAGTCGCATGGCACTGCATCGCGATAGGCACAGACACCGTGTCTTTCAGACCATTTATTAGCTCTTCGCAGTCATACGGCTTAAGCAGACCAGCCATATCTTTAATACAAATAGAATGCACGCCCATATCTTCAAGTTGCTTTGCCATTTCCAGCCAAAGCGACAAATTGTGAACCGGGCTTACCGTGTAAGAAATGGTGCCTTGAGCGTGTGCACCACAATCGACTGCCGCTTTTATTGCGGTTTGCAAATTGCGAACGTCATTCATCGCATCAAAAATCCGGAAAACGTCGACACCATTCTCATGAGCACGCTGCACAAATCGCGTGACTACGTCATCCGCATAATGGCGATACCCAAGAAGGTTCTGACCACGCAACAGCATTTGCTGCCGGGTATTAGGCATGGCTGCTTTCAGCTTGCGGATCCGCTCCCACGGGTCTTCACCCAGATATCGGATACAGCTGTCAAAGGTCGCGCCTCCCCAGGACTCTACTGACCAATAGCCAACCTTATCCAGCTTTTCCGCAATCGGTAACATATCTTCAATACGCATTCGGGTTGCCAATAAAGATTGATGTGCGTCACGTAAAACCAGCTCAGTTAACGCCAGAGGCTTAGACATGGTAACTCCTAGGGTATTGGTTATTTATTCGATTGACGATGCATGTGGACAGCAGCGGTAATAGCAGCAATGACACCACTATCTTCTTGTTGTGCAGCAGGACTCGCTTTGGCTGGAGAACGTTTCACCGAGGGTTGTACTTCCGGCTCTCCGGGAAACGCTTCGCAAAATTTAGCTATCAACTTGACGCCCACAATCAGGAGGCTCAGGAACGCAAATACGAAGACCATGCCCACCAGCATCAGGGTGGCGGCTTCCATGAGTTGACTGCTAACGGATTCTGCTGCCATGACGGTTCTCTCGTTGTAAAGGAGGTAGATAAGTATCATGCCGGATTATAAAAAACAACACGACTTTACGCCTACTTTTGAATAGTTAGTCAAACTTTTTCTGTTTAGACGGCTTTTTTTGATGTTTTATGCGACTTTTTTAAATATAACCGCACTATTCATTCATCAGGTATATACGCTTTATAGTTACGAATGATTTCATTACAAAGTTTAGTGCGGGCACCACAGTGCTGCCAGATAGACGGTGTTGCTTTCTCAAAGATGAAGGCGGCCACGGTTGAAGCGCTGCGATTTTGCTCACGCGTGAAATGACGGTGGATGGAGTTACCGGAAGCACATAGCACACTTCGGCTGGCGCCGCGCGAACGACCCGAGCTCTGCGAGGGGCTGGAAATCCGACACACAGAAATGAAAAAGCCCACCGTAAGGGTGGGCTCTTCAATATGGCGCGTGTGGAAGGATTCGAACCTCCGACCGCCTGGTTCGTAGCCAGGTACTCTATCCAGCTGAGCTACACACGCGTAAACTGTTTACTTTTGTAGTTTAGCACAAAAGATGGCACTTATTTAAAGTAGTGGCGCGTGTGGAAGGATTCGAACCTCCGACCGCCTGGTTCGTAGCCAGGTACTCTATCCAGCTGAGCTACACACGCGCAAAACTTGTTGTTGACTGCCACCATCAACGAATAATGGCGGAGAGGGAGGGATTCGAACCCTCGATACGCGTAATGCGTATGGTTCCTTAGCAGGGAACTGGTTTCAGCCACTCACCCACCTCTCCTTAAGTGGGGCTGCATTTTACGGATTCACTGAGGTTAGTCAAACCTTTTTTCGTGAAAAAACACTGCCTGACGGCATTTTAAACAAATTGTGCAAAAAAGCAGTAATTTGTTGGTTTTCTCACAAAAAAAGGCTGGTTAACACCAGCCTTTTTGTTTTGACTTACTCTTTATCGGGACTACCGGGCTGACCACCTTTTTCAGCCTGGATCCGCATATAAATTTCTTCCCGGTGCACCGATACTTCTTTGGGCGCATTTACACCAATTCGTACCTGATTCCCTTTAACACCCAAAACGGTAACGGTCACATCGTCACCAACCATCAGGGTCTCACCTACACGACGAGTCAAAATAAGCATTCGCTTGCTCCTGTTCCTTATTTACGAACAATCCTTTCAAAATGTATTACGCCCCGGCACGACCCGGAGCACAATGTCAGCGATTCCTTGTTTTTGTGTCACTTCAAAAACTCACTGAAAAACAACATGAACCCGATTATAGCTTATCTTCTAGCCAGCCGGTAACGGAGTCCAACGCAGCCTGCAGGTTTTCCGGCTTATCACCGCCAGCCTGAGCCATGTCAGGACGACCACCGCCTTTACCGCCAACCTGTGCCGCCACAAAGTTAACCAGCTCTCCAGCCTTTACCTTGCCGGTCAGAGATTTAGTTACACCGACTATCAGATTTACTTTGTCATCATCTGCTACACCTAATACTACGATACCTTCGCCGATTCGGTTTTTAATATCGTCTACCATGCCACGCAATGATTTCGCTTCGACGCCATCCAGTCTTGAGACTAGAACATTAACGCCATTGATTTGCTGCTTACTGTTAAGCATATCAGCGCCCTGCTGACTTGCCAGTTTTTGCTTGGCCGCCGTCAGCGCTTTTTCTAACTCTTTCGACTGAGACTGCAAAGTACCGATGCGGTCAATCAGCCCCATGCTATCCGTTTTCAGCATTCCCGCAGCTTGGTTGATAAGGGTTTGCTGAGACTGAACAAACTCAATTGCCGCCGCACCAGTAATGGCTTCAATACGGCGAACACCTGAGGCAATACCACTTTCACTGGTAATTTTGAAAAGACCAATATCTCCTGTACGGTTTACGTGCGTGCCGCCGCATAGCTCAACGGAAAACGACCCCATGGTGACCACTCGTACTTTTTCATCGTACTTTTCGCCAAACAGTGCCATCGCACCGGATGCCTTAGCTTCTTCCAGGTCCATTAGTTCCGTTTTCAGCGGGTGATTGGCACGGATTTCTTCGTTTACCCGTCTTTCGATTTGCGCTAACTGTGCTTCGGTTACTGACTCAAAATGGGAGAAATCAAATCGCATACGTTCTGCTTCAACCAGAGAGCCTTTCTGAGACACATGTTCACCCAGAATCTCACGAAGCGCAGCATGCAATAAGTGCGTGGCGCTGTGGTTCTTTTTGATCGCTTCGCGATTTGGCGTATCGATGGCGGCTTCGACTTTGTCGCCTTTGGAAATGGTGCCTTTAACCGTGCCGCGGTGTGCAAAAGCATTGCCCATTTTTTGTGTATCATTGACGATAAACTCACCGTTTGCCACTCGCAGCACGCCCGTGTCACCACTTTGACCACCAGCTTCAGCATAGAACGGCGTTTTATCCAGCACCACAACCCCTTCCTGGCCATCAGTTAACTGCTCACAAAACGCATTGCCTGTGATTAGCTCTACCACGTTGGCTTCACCATCCACATCGGTATAGCCAGTGAATTCCGTTTGCTGATCAACATTTAACTGCGAATTATAATCGGCACCAAACTGGCTGGCTTGCTGGGCACGCTTGCGCTGCTCCTGCATGGCCGATTCAAAACCCGCTTCGTCAAGCTTCATATCGTGTTCACGGGCAACGTCATTCGTTAAATCAACCGGAAAGCCATACGTATCATATAACTTGAAGACCACATCGCCCGGAATGGTGTCACCTCCCAGTGTGTCCAGCGTGTCATTTAACATGGCCATACCGCGTGCCAGCGTTTTACTGAACTGTTCTTCTTCTACTCGAAGCACTTTTTCAACAACAGGCTGTTGGTCTACTAACTCTGGATACGCCGCGCCCATTTCTTTTGCCAGTGCGGCCACCAGCTTATAAAAGAAAATGCCATCGGCGCCCAGCTTATAGCCATGGCGAACCGCACGACGAATGATGCGGCGAAGTACATAGCCACGGCCTTCGTTACCCGGCATAACGCCGTCACAAATCAAAAAGCTGCAAGAACGGATGTGATCGGCAATCACGCGCAACGATTTATTTTCCAAATCGTCAGTACCAACAATTTTTGCGGCAGCCTGAATTAAGTTCTGGAACAGGTCGATTTCGTAGTTGCTGTGTACGTTCTGCAAAATGGCAGAAATACGCTCAAGCCCCATTCCGGTATCGATAGATGGCTTGGGAAGCGGCTCCATGGTGCCATCTGCCTGCTTATTGTATTGCATGAATACCAGGTTCCAGATCTCGATAAAGCGGTCGCCATCTTCTTCCGGTGTTCCCGGAGGTCCACCCCAGATATGCTCACCGTGATCATAGAAAATCTCAGAACATGGGCCGCAAGGGCCGGTATCGCCCATCGACCAGAAATTGTCTGAGGTACTGATGCGAATTATTTTTTCTTTTGGTATACCGATATCGTTTTCCCAGATAGAAAACGCCTCGTCATCTTCGGTGTAAACCGTAACCAGCAGCTTTTCTTTTGGCAGCTTTAATTCTTCTGTCAAAAACGTCCAGGCGAACTGAATGGCTTCTTTTTTGAAATAATCGCCAAAGCTGAAGTTACCTAACATTTCGAAAAATGTATGGTGGCGCGCAGTATAGCCAACATTTTCCAGGTCGTTATGTTTACCACCAGCACGCACACAGCGCTGTGCTGAGACAGCCCGGGTATAACTGCGTTTTTCCGTACCCAGGAAACAGTCTTTGAATTGATTCATACCGGCGTTGGTAAACAGAAGTGTTGGATCATCCGCTGGCACCAGAGACGAGCTCGACACGGTCTGATGACCATGACGTTTGAAATAATCAAAAAAGGTTTGGCGAAGGTCAGCTGTAGATAATGTCATTGAGATCCTAACTTCCTATTCTATTAAAACGAAATGTTGCTGCGACCGGTCATCCTGAGGACGGCCGCACACGCGCCCTGGAGGGCGCAACAATATCACGGAAAGCGCAACTATGTTAAGCGATTGCGTGCATTTTACTCACCGTTAACCGCATAATTTATGTGGCTTTGTGAGAATCCCCGATAACTGAGAAACTGCATCTGTTTCATCTTGTCTTTGTACTCCTGCGGATACTGCTGACCAAAGCGCTTCTCCTTAACTTGTCGGGCAAGTTCAAACCAGTCGGCATCAAGCTCCCTGAATACCTCGTCGAACAGGCCTTCAGCGACGCCATGCTGATGTAAGTCTGCTTTGATTTTTTGCGGCCCTGACCCTTTCAGCATGAGCGCCCTCGCCCGGGCCTCGGCATAACGCGCATCACTCTGTATGCCAGCCTCCCGGAATTCATCCAAAACCGGCCAGATAGCCGCTTCATCAACCCCTTTTTGTGAAAGCTTACGTACAATCTCTTGTGCACTGTGTTCTCGTCGTGCCAGCATGCGGGTAATCGATGCAACAATGACTTTTCGGTCGGGCTCGGTCATAGTCGTATTATCAGCATCGGCGTGGCCAGCATTGTTGTTCATACACGAAACCTTTTAAGATGGAATGACGTAATGGCTTGATATCTGGCTTAAGGTGATATCCGCGCAGCCACATTCCGGTTGTTAACCTAAACAATTAATCAGATGGTTACTCAGATAGTAAATGAAATGGGATTTCAGTTCAGGTTTATCAAGCATATAGACGAGGTGGATGCAGACAAGTGGGATCGACTTTCTCAACAGGGAGGGCCGTTTGTCACATATGCTTTTTTGCGCGCGCTGGAAAATAGCGGCAGCGTAGGTCCTGACACCGGATGGACACCACACCACCTCCTCATTGAAAAAGGCAACGACCTCATCGCTGCAATGCCCGGCTATCTGAAATCCGACAGCTACGGGGAATATGTGTTTGATCACGCCTGGGCGAACGCGTACTACCAGCATGGACGTGAGTATTATCCGAAATGGATAAGTGCTGTGCCTTTCACTCCCGTGACAGGCCCCAGAGTCTTACTTACCGCCAACTGCGTCAGAGAAGCAGTAGACAGTGCGTTACTCGATAGCCTCGATTCGCTGCAAGGCGCAGGCGTCTCTTCTTTACATGTGCTATTTCCTGCAGCCACGCCAGACTTGTTATCCCATGCGGGCTATCTGACCCGCTACAGTGTGCAGTTTCAATGGCACAACTATGGCTACCAGACTTACGACGATTTTCTTGCAGCCTTAACGTCTCGTAAAAGAAAAGACCTGAGGAAGGCATATTCGCAATTGCCGCAGCAGGGGGTTACCATTTCCCGCCTCACGGGAGACGCGATAACGGAAGACGACAGCACATTTTTCTATCATTGCTATATGCAGACTTATCTGAAACGAAGCGGTCATACCGGTTATCTTACCAAAGCGTTTTTCACCGAAATATTTGATACGCTTCGCGACAAGATTTTGCTGGTTGTGGCGAAAAAAAATGATAAGAGAATCGCCAGTGCGCTCTTCTTTTTTGATGACAGTGGCCTGTATGGCCGTTATTGGGGAAGCGTTGAAGACATCGACGGTCTGCACTTTCTCTGCTGTTATCTTGAAGGAATTCATTTTGCCATCGAGAAGGCACTGCCACTTTTTAATCCCGGCACCCAAGGCGAGCACAAGATTCTACGCGGCTTTGAACCAGTTTTTTGTCGTTCTTTTCACAAACTCTTCGCCTATGAATTTCATATGGCTGTGGCAGATTATTTACATCGCGAGACGCCTGCGATGGTAGGGTATTTCAATCAGGCGCGAGATGTTTTACCGTTTAATGCAAACTTTCAATCCAGGCTGAAGGCCTCGTCTGTAGACACAACGGCCTTTTCTATCGATAACAATAAGAGTAACTAAAATGAAAATGAAGTTTCTTGCTGCAGTGATTGCAGCATCCTTGGGTGTAACGGGCTGTAGTCAGCCAGAGCAAACCTCAGAACAGACAGACACCGCATCAGCGCAAAACGCGACTTCACAAACCGAGCAAGCTCCTGAACTGGGTACGTTTGGTGTTGATCTGTCAGCACGCGATGAATCTGTGAAGCCGGGAGATGATTTTTTCATGTACGCCAGCGGTAACTGGTATGAGAACTACGAACTGCCCGCGGACAAAACTCGCTACGGTGCCTTCACTGCGCTTGCGGATCGCAGTGAAAAGCAAGTGAAAACTATCATTGATGACATCATGGTCAAAGACGACCTGAACGCAGAAGAGCAGTTAGTGCATGACTTCTACCAGGCGTACATGGACACCGATGCAATTAATGAGAAAGGCATTTCCCCTATTTCTGATGTCCTTAACACCATTGATAGTATTGAGAACCGTCAGGATTTAACTGAAGTCTTTGGTAACGCCTGGTTGACTGGCGCGGTCACCCCAATCTGGGCCGGGCTTTGGTACAACCGCCTGGATCCAAATGAATATCAGTTAAGTGTGGGTGTGGGTGGCCTTGGTCTGCCAGACCGCGATTATTACCTAAGCGATGATGAGCGCTTCGTAAAAATTCGTGAAGCTTACGTTACACACATTGAGAATATGCTAACGCTGGCAAAGGAAGAGAACGCGGCGGATAAAGCGCAACGTATTCTTGAGCTGGAAACTGCTATTGCCAATGTGCAGTGGCCGCGTGAGAAACGTCGCGACCGTGACCTGACATTAAACCAAATCGAACGTAGCGAGCTTTCTGACACGTACCCAGGCTTTGACTGGGATACGTTTTTCGCCCAAAGCGGCCTGAAAGTGCCTGCGCTGAATATCTCTCAGCCAGAGCCTGTTCGCGATGTTATCGACATTATTAACGACAAGCCGCTGGAAGACTGGCAGGCTTACCTGACGTTCCATACACTGACAAACAATGCCTCTTTACTGTCAGAAGACGTCTATCAGGAAAACTTCGACTTCTTCGGTCGCACATTAAGCGGACAGCAGGAGCCTCGCCCACGCTGGAAGCGCGCTATCAGTGAAATGTCGGGCACCGAGTCGCTGGGCTTTGCTATCGGTAAAATTTATGTGGACCAATACTTCCCTGAAAGCTCAAAAGAGCAGATGTCTGAGCTGGTGGAAAACCTGCGTAAGGCGCTGGGTAAACGCATCGACAATCTTGAGTGGATGAGCGAAGAAACCAAGAAAAATGCGCATGAAAAGCTACAGGCCTTCCGTCCAAAAATCGGTTACCCGGATGAGTGGCAGACGTTCGACGGCTTGGAAATTACCTCTGACAAGCTGGTACAAAACGTCCGTAATCTGCGCAAGTTTTTCCAGGAACAAGATGTTGAGCGAGAGCTCAAGCCAACTGACCGTGAGCGCTGGGGCATGACACCACAACGTGTAAACGCTTATTACAACAGCTCGTTCAACGAAATTGTGTTCCCGGCTGCTATCCTGCAACCACCGTTCTTCGATCCTAACGCCGATCCTGCCGTTAACTATGGCGCCATTGGTGCGGTCATCGGACACGAAATGGGTCACGGTTTTGATGATCAGGGTTCAAAATCTGATGCCATGGGTATCCAGCGTAACTGGTGGACGGACGAAGACCGCGCCGCCTTTGAAGCCAAAGCTGACAAACTGGCTGAGCAGTACAGTCAGTACGAGCCTATCGAAGGTAACTTCGTAAATGGCCGTAACAGCCTGGGTGAAAATATCGGTGATGTGGGTGGTCTTGCTATGGCGTATGAAGCCTATCAGCTAAGCCTGGAAGGTGAAGAAGCGCCCGTTATTGACGGCCTGACCGGCGATCAGCGGTTCTTCCTGGCCTGGGCGCAGGTGTGGAAAGAAAAACGCACTGAACAAAGTATGCTGAATCAGTTACGTGCTGGAACCCATGCTCCGGGTCGCTATCGTGCGCTCGCGCCACGTAACCATGACGCCTGGTATGAAGCCTTCAACGTGCAGCCGGAAGATGAACTGTATCTGGCACCAGAAGAGCGCGTTCGCATCTGGTAAGAAGCGTAACCTTCTATTTATCGTGATAAAAGCTGCAATTCATTGCAGCTTTTTTATGTGTAACAGAAACTTTCAGAGGGTATGTCACGGGTATGTTTGCTGGTACACTTTCCAGCAATCAGCGCACAGGGAAACTCAGTGAAAGCATTAATATGGACTGTTTTATTTGTTCTAGCCGGCTGCACCACCAGCAATACGGTGAATAGAAATGTCCCGGACAATGCGGTACTAAATTACACTGACGCTACAGGCTATGAAGACCGGTTCAGTAATTTGTATGACGACTTTCGCGACTACCCGGTTACCTGCGAGGAAAATTGCTACCCTCCCTCACCGCTTATTGCCTGTGAAACTTATATGCAGAACTGCCAATATACCGGCCCCAATCCGGATAGCAAACTCGACGCAGGCTTTACCGTAACCTGGCTCGGTCATGCCAGCTTTCAAATCCAAACTGCCTCAGGTGAGCAGTTTTTGATTGATCCGGTTTTTAACCAGTTTGACTGGCCGGTCAACTGGGCGTTTCGTCTTGCCGAAGGGTTTAACCGTAATCCCGCAGTAATGCCCGAAGCAGCGTCCATTGAACAAACCAACGCAGTGCTGTATTCCCATATTCATTACGATCATTTTCATAAGGGGGACATTGCCGAAATCGGCCCGACTCCGTCTTACCTTGTTCCTCTGGGATTTGCAGACCATTTTTCTGAAGACGGTTACCGGGTGACGGAAATGGCCTGGTATGCCAGCGAGAAAATAGGCGCGACTACTGCGCACTTTGTGCCGGCGCACCATTTCAGCAGCCGCATCTGGGTGCCCTATATATACGAGGATAACGATAAAACCCTGTGGGGTGGATGGGTATTGGAACACGGTGGCAAAACCCTGTTTTTTGCCGGCGACACAGGGTACTCGCCTCACTTTAAGGACATTGCAAAAAAGTACGGCGATATCGATGTCTGCCTGTTGCCCATTGCTTCTTATTTCAGTGAGGAGTCTCCCCGCTGGTATCGTAAGGTCCATACAACACCGGAAGACGCCCTGATAGCTGCCACCGAATTAAACTGCAAAGTGATGATCCCCTGGGGTTACGGTAATGCCAGTTGGCGCATGGGGGATAAAACCTCCCATTCTGCGCTTTTTCGATTGCTACATATGAAAGCGCAACTTCACACCGATGTGCCTTTGCATATTCTCAATGAAGGACAGAGTGCGCGCTTTTAGTGGATTAAATTTCATCTAAAAACCCGCGCCATTTCGTTTTCATCTTCTCCAGCAGTTTTTTCACCGAACTTTCGTTATGCCAAGGCCTGAAATAGGTGTCGTGCTCGGCCATGTATGGGTACGGGAAGTAGCCAAGATCAATGGCTATCGCTAACCAGGCGACAGCTTCCTCGCTATTCCCTGTCGCCGCATAGGCAAACGCCGTAAAGCGCGCCAACATCCCATTTACCCTGGCGCTGCTTTTCTCTTGTGGAAGAAGCACTAAATCCACACTGCCCCCTTGCAGACCTGCATAAAAAGCAAACGCCAGCTTGGTAATCAAGGTATCTTTCTGCTGCGCTTGAAACCCCGTACAAACGTCGCCGACACGTGTTGTCTCCCCATTAATTGCCAATACCCAGACAAGAAAAAGTCTGGCCATGTCATTTGAAGGATCCAGCGCCAGCATCTCCTCATAAGGCGCAACCGCTGCCCGGTAATCGCCAGTCATCAGACGGTAATAACCCGGCATACACCGGCTTAACGGCGTAAGCGGATCCACAATTTGCAACGCTCTAATGTAGGGCTTAGCCAGCTCAGGCTGGCCAGCCAGTAAATAGCAGTTCGCGATCAAAATCAGAGCATCCGGATCGTTCGGATTAGCCTGGAGTGCCTGCGTCAAGGCTCTGACCGCACGGGATAGTTTGCCGTTGATATAGTCAAACCATGCCTGTAGCGATAGCGTAAAGAATCCCTTTGGATGGGTTTTTCTTAAAGCCTGAAGAATACGCGAGACCTTCTCAACCGGTGCATCAGAACAGTCGATGCCGGATTCCCGCAGTTGCAGATACACTCTACCCAGACATGCCTGTATCAATGCGCTTCCGCCGACCAGCGTGTCCGCAGCATGAAGGAGCGCTATCGCCCTGGTAATAGCATCAGGCTGCCATTGGAGCGACGCCGCTCTTGCCTTGTGCAGGTATTCCCAGGCAGCCTGACTATGTATCCGCTGATGCTCACTATGCGCCAGTGCAACAGATGTATGTGAAAGCGGCAAGCTGGTGATGAGCTCTGATACAATCATTTGTCCCAGGCGCTGCCAATCAGGCGGAGTATCGTTGTACCGGGCACTCCAGACTACCCGTTGAGAAGTCAGTTCAATCAATCGCACATGGGCTCGACATGTCTCTCCCGCAAGCCGGATACTGCCCTCTACATAAAAATGAACATTCAGCGACGATAACTGCGCAGCCAGGTCCTCCGTGCTGTTCACCAGTCGGCGTGAGGAGGCGTAGCTAATCATGGTCACTGCCGGCAGATAGGATAAATCAGCAACTATGTCCTCACATAAGGCATCGGCAACGAAAGCCCTACTGGGTTCGTCAATGAGTTTCTCAAACGGCAGCAATGCCAGGCACAGTGACGGAACCGGCTCTGACGGCTTATTACTCTCACTATCTGAGCGCGAACCAAACCACGTATCAAGCTCCTTTTGATAAGCAAATATACGTGCTGCCGACTGATGCTGGTGCCTGTGCACAGGTAACCCTTCCTGTGACTCCCACCGCCGCACGGTGCGCTCACTCTTGCCAAAATAATTTGCAATCGCCTTCCATGAGCGAAAGACGTTATCACCCTGTGTGTTCATAATGGCTTTGCATTGGCTCCTCAGAGACTGTCCGAATACTGTCTGCTGTTGTTTGGTAATTATCTGATTGTGCCAGTTATGGATGACCGTTCATGACCGGCTGTGTCCGTTTCGCTTTTTTTGCTGACATCTATAGTGGTCTGCGGGTAACCAATCTGCAAGGAAATACCATGACTACACCTATTACCACTCTCTCAGTTTTGGCTAAACATGTCGCGCTTTATGGCATCTTCATCAGCGCCACAGCGGTAAGCGCCCCCCTGGATCAACATCGTGACAAGCGATGGACGCCAGTGTCTGGCACAGCCACTCATTACTTTCCGACGGCCATCCTGCACACATCCGAGCCAACCGGGGAAGGCAAGACGGAGCGAAGCACAGACACTATCGATTTAAACGGCGACATTCGTGGTCGCATTGTCTATCACGTCACCTCTGAATTTAACTTTATCGAGGGCACATTAATCAATACAGGCTACCAGGTGTTTTCCGGAACGGTGCTAGAGGGTGACCCTGTGATGATTCTGGACGACAACTTTATGTTCAGGGTTGATTTACATACCGGTGATACACACGGAGATGTATTTCTGAACAGACCTCTGGCCGGAAAGCGCACCCAATGCAGGTTGAAAGTGACCGGCACGGGTTTCGATGCAGACGGCAACGGGGTGGCGGAGTACCAGGGGCTATGCCGGGTCTACGGGAAACACAACAAACGGTAGCAATATCACTGGTTTTCAGAAAATAAGCTGGCTGATAATCCAACTTGTTTCATTTGTTCATCAGCATGACACACCAGAAACTTGCCGCCGTGACGGTCAGCTTCTGGTGTGTCGCGTCTAAATTTACATCTCGCCTAAACCAGCGCTTTTAGCTGACTCATCACCTTATCAAGGGTTATCGGAAAGTCGCGAACGCGCGCACCACAGGCATCGGCAATCGCGTTAGCAATTGCAGCACCGGCTCCGGTGATCCCCAGCTCACCGATCCCTTTGGCGCCAATGGGTGAAGCCTCATAGTCAGCCTCTTCTATGAAGTCCAGTGACACCTCGCCAATATCGCGGTTTACCGCAATGTGATACTCCCCGAAATCGGGGTTTAGAAAGCTCGCCGACTGCGTATGATGATGAATGGCTTCAGTGAGTGCATAACCCGCTCCCCACACCATGCCCCCTTTTAACTGCGACGATGCTGTTTTTCGATTGAGGATTTTGCCTGCCGAAAACATACCGTACTGACGCTTCAGTCGAACCTCGCCGCTGGTCATGTTTACTGCCACTTCTGCAAAATGGGCACCGCAGGAATACTGAGCATCGTCACTGGTATCATCTTCATCAACCTCGCCGGTTTCCTCAAGTGGAAATGCCGACGAGTCAAATAATGTGACTAACGGAACCTTGTGTCTGTCTTTATGATCCGGACAGAGGACCATCGCGCCGTCTACTCTGATTGCCGTGTCGGCAAAGTCTTCGCCCAACGCAGCTTTTAATTTGTCGCGCAGTGATTCACAGGCTTTGTGTAAAGCAGAGCCTGTGCTTGCGGCTCCAAATGAGCCCCCAGAACCGCAGGATGCGGGTGAACGACTATCTCCCAGTTCAACTCTCACGTTATCCAGTTCGGTGCCCAGTACCTCTGCGGCTATCTGAGCAAGAATGGTATAAGTTCCTGTACCGATATCCGTCATGTCAGAGCGAACGGTCAGTTGCCCGTTCTGATCCAGTGAGATGCTGGCTCGACTTGGCGTTAACATATTTATACGCATCGCGCTGGCAACGCCGTGCCCGTAAACAATCTCTCCACTGGCCTGCGGCTTATTCTGCCAGCCAAATTTTTCCGCACCCTGTCTGAGACAATCCGCCAGCCGGTGACTGGTAAACCGCTTTTTAGTGACCGGGTGCACATCAGGCATATTGCGAAGCCGAAAGGTTAGTGGATCCATACCGGCTTTCACCGCCAGTTCGTCTATAGCAGATTCAAACGCCAGTGAACCGATAGCATCCCCTGGCGAGCGGGTGGAGTCGATAAGCGGCAAATCTACGTCTTTTACACGATGCGTACTGACGATTTCTTCAGCACTGTAAGTCACCCTGGCAACAGCACCAGAAGCTTCCGCAAACTGGTACCCTTTTGCTCGCGGCATGGCACTTTTGTGACCGATATACCCCAGCTTTCCGTCGCTGTCACAGCTTAGCGATATTGATTGATAGCTGTTCCCCCGGTGTGGCGTGTTGTAAAACACCTGACGCCGCGAAAGCACTACCTTTACCGGGTGTTCGAGGTATCGCGCCCCAATACAGGCTAGTATTGCGTCATAATGCAAACCGAGCTTTGAGCCAAAGCCGCCGCCTACATACGGGCTCTTCACCACAATATTTTCAGGCGCCATTTCCAGTGTGATTGCCAGCGCTTCAACGGCGGACGCTACAATCTGCACACTGCAATTAACCGTTAATGCAGTACCGTCAAAACTGGCGACGGTGGCATGAGGTTCCATCGCGGCTGAGATTTGCGATGGCGTAGTATAATCCGCTTCCAACCAGAGATTCCGCTTATCCTGCGGCGCCCCTTTCACATGCACGTCAGGTTCAAAGCCTCCGTCCAGTGTATCCGGTATGACTTGTGCGTCGTCGGGGTTTTCAAGAAGATCAGGCGTCGCTCTGGATATTGAAAAGCGGACCAGACTGGCGGCATATCTCGCCTGTTCCAGCGTATGTGCTATCACCAACGCGACTGGGGCACCGTAGTGACGGATATGCGGTTCATGCAATACCGCACGACTTTGCGTGAAACGACTTTCATCGGCGGGCTTACTGAAAGGTTTTAATGGGCCCGCATTTTTGTAAGTTAGTACCGCGACAACACCATCTGCCTGCTCTGCCGCATGTGTTTCCAGCGTCGTTATTTCACCGACAGCGCTGTCTGAAGCCACCAGCCACCCAACATACGGTGTCTTCTCATGTCGGTGTTCAGCAGCATACCTGGCCTGCCCGGTAACTTTCAACAGTCCGTCGACGCGGTTTACCGGCTCACCCAAAACTCGCTTATCGCTAATGGTTTTCATACAACGCTCCCTCATGTCCGTGCTGCGCTTTCTGACGCTGGGCCAGCGAAAGCATTACGCTTAAGAAAACACGGCGCAGTAACCCTGGTTTGAAATCGTTACTGCCAAATGTCTTTGCATCAGCAAGCTCTGCGTCGATGGCCTTTTCCAGGAGCGACACCGAAAAATCACTTCCCTCCAGAACGTCCAGGGCTTTTTGTGGATGCCATGGAATTGTTCCAACACCGCCAAAACTCAGGCTGACTGAGCGTATGGTTTCTCCAGAAAGCTCAAGTCCCGCGGCGACAGACACTAATGCAAACGCATAAGACGCTCTGTCTCGCACCTTATGATAGTGCTGTGTGCCTCGCGTCTTTGCTGGAATAAATACACTGGTGACCAAATCTCCCTGCTTGAGCACATGTTCCCGGTCTGGTGTCTCACCAGGCATACAATAAAACTCGCGTAAGGCGACGTCCCGGGTTTTACCCTCGGCGGTTTTAACGCTGACCGAGGCATTCAGCGCTATCAACGCTACCGCCATATCCGATGGATGTGTCGCAATGCACTGCTCGCTGGTACCAAAAATGGCGTGAATCCTGTTCATCCCGGTAAATGCACTGCAGCCTGTGCCGGGTTCGCGTTTATTGCAGGGTTTTGCGGTGTCGTAAAAGTAGTAACAACGGGTTCGCTGCAGCAAATTTCCCCCCGTGGTAGCGCGATTACGCAGTTGCACCGTAGCGCCGCTCAGCAGTGCTTGTGAAAGCATGGATAACGAGGGTTCCTGGTAAGCAAAGTTAGCCAGTGCTGAATTGGTAACCATCGCCCCAATGCGAAAGCCATTCCCGGTTTTCACAATGTCGCTGGCTTCCTCCCATTCACTAAGATCTACCAGGCTAACGGGGGTTTCTATCTGATGTTTCATCAAATCGACAAGATTTGTCCCACCTGCAATGTACCGCGCCTGCGCGTCAAACCGCAGGTTTTCAACGTCGGCTTCAGTTAACAGCGTCTGTACACTAAAAGGGTTCATGACTGACGCTCCAATGCAATGACCTGCTCAATCGCGTCGACAATATTGGGATAGGCACCACAACGACACAGGTTCCCACTCATACGCTCGGCAATGTCCTCACGGGTTGAACCGTCCCGTTGAGTAAAAATAATACTGGGCGCGTTTTGCGCTACCTCTTTCATTAGTGCAACACCAGAGCAAATCTGTCCGGAGGTACAATAACCACACTGAAATGCATCATTGTCTAAAAAGGCCTGCTGCAACGGGTGTAATTGGTTGCTGCTTCCAATGCCTTCAATTGTGGTAATGCTTTTTCCCTTAAGTTGAAATGCCAGGATCAGGCAGGCGTTCATTCGCTGTCCGTTGACCAGAACCGTGCAGGCCCCGCACTGGCCGTGATCGCAGCCTTTCTTAGTGCCGAAGAGAGCCAGGTTCTGATGCAAAAAATCCAGCAAAGTGGTTCGCGGATCGTCAGGTAGTGTATAGGAGTCGCCGTTGATTTGTACGTCAGACATAGAAATTCCTTCGCGTGTGGCCCAGTTCCATAACTTCAGATGATGAAGGTGGGCATTGTCGTGTTGGACAAGTGTTTACGAAGGCAACTCAAGTAACGATTAGCGGCGGGGGAAAGTTTAATATTTGGCGGCCACAGGCTGATATCGCCGAGGTTGAATATAACGCGTCGCGTTTAGTGTCTCTGGCTGAGTTATCCGTCTGCAATTTTGTAAGAATTGCGCCCTGACTGCTTGACGTCGTACATCAGGTTGTCTGCTTTGGCCAACAGTTGCTCTATAGTGTCTCCGTGCTGTGGAGCCAGCACGATGCCTATACTTGCGCCAATCTCGCATGCTTCACCGTTGCTTATTGAAATCGGCACACGAAACTCATCCAGTATTGTCTGCGCCAGTCGGGAGATGGCCTGAGTGTGTTCGTGATGATCAACGAAGGCAATAACAAACTCATCACCGCCCCACCGAATACAGATATCCTTATCGAGATTGAGAAGACCCTTGATACGCTCGCTTATTGCCACGAGCACGTCATCACCTGCATCGTGACCGAATGTGTCATTTACCGGCTTGAAATTATCCAGGTCGATCATAAACAACACAAACTGGTGACCACTGACCCTTGCTGTCGCCAGAGACTGTTTAAGCCGGCGCTCTCCTGAACGTCTGTTTAGTAATCCGGTTAACGCATCGTGGTCGGCTTCAAAACGGTTTTTCTTCTCACGCTCTATTCTTTCTGTAACATCATACGCAACCACTTCTATCAGAGCGTTGTCTTTTGCCCGCTCTGCATTGCGCTGCTCTGTGACTTTCGCGAATAAACAATGCGCCCATTTCACTTCCCTGTCACACACATACTCTAAGTCCAGCGACATATGATCCAGAAACTCCACACTACGCATCTGTTGCAAGATATTCTCTACCCGTTCACGGTCCACGAACAAAGCAACAAAGTCGGGGTTTTCCTCCGCTGGCGAGAACATTACAGTGAAAGCAGAATTCGTGGTAAGGAGTTTTCCATCCGCTGTGATCAACCCTATTGCTGCGCTGGCCTGTTCGAAAATCAGCCTGAAACGCTGCTCCAGACGCTCGGTACGTTCCCTAAGCAAGCGCTCATTCAGTAGCGTATCTTTCTGTGCCGCCATCAGTGCATTGATTCTGCGGATCATGACACCTAATTCATCGTTTTCCTTGTAACCGATATCAAGTTCCTGCATCGATTCCGGCTGTCCAGCATCGACATTCTCGAATGCTTTTGTCAGCCTGCGAAGCGGACTGGTTAGCCTCTTGTGAACCAGCATTGATACCGCGAAGGCGATAAGAATACTCAGCGCAATGAGCCCGATAACGGCTTGTAAGGCGATTTTCTGCGCCTGTGTTTGAATAAACCTGTCGTCTGGCAGAACGACTAAACGACCGACACGGTCTTCTTTAAGAAAGGGGTCAAAAAGGGGAACGGCTATCGGGTCTTCGCTTCCTTCACTAATGCCCGACTGAATAACACTGCCCTTGGCCACTTCAATTCTGGCACCTTCAACCAGATTATTGGCCACGAGCCCATTAAGAATTTCCTGTGCGAGCTCTTCATCCGCAAGGTACGCCGCAATAGCAGAGGTATTCTGCGCACTCTCAGCCAATTGCACAACTAACTGTCGATTCACGTCACGCTGCTGAGTCAGGCTTAACCAGTAGGCCGCGGCCGCCATCACCAGGCTTACCGTCAGCGCCAGGAGCGCAAGTTCAACGGCTACACGTACATAAAGTCTGCGGTTCAGAGGCATCATTGATGGCCTAAAATACCGTACTTACACTAAGCGTAAATACGTTCATTCGCTCTTGGCCCACGTCATCAATCAGAGCATTATTACCAAACAAGCCGGTGCCGGGGTTATCCATTCGAATATGATCGAGCTGCGCCTTCGCGACCCAAGACGGATAAAAATGCCAGTTCACCCCAGCGCTAAGCGAATACTGATCAACCAGCAAATCTGAAATGTTCGCATTTGACCCGGTTATCAGCCCCACAATTCCTGCGGCCAGCTCCGGTGGCGTGCCAGCCGGAAACGACGGTATTGAGAACCGAAACTCCTTATCTTTTGACTGCGCACCAGAGACGGCAAGAAACGGCGAAAATTCATCCATGTAATACGCCACTGAAACATATCCGAACCGTAAAGATGTAAAAAGCAACCAGTCTACGTCCACGGAGCCGGCTTCAGCTTGCACATTCCAACGCTCACCGTCGTATTTCATACCGCCGGCCAGGTACTTTATAATGTCTCCGTCTCCGGAAAACCGTGACAACAATTCGCTTTTCTGTGGCAATAACTCAGAGGGGACAGCGGCGACTGCCTGCTCGAACAGGTCGAACTGGGGGATCTGCGGGTTGTCGACTCTGCCCCGGGCATAGGTAGATTTGAACTGCCATTCGTTCCAGGTATAGCGCGCGCTCAGGCTTATAAGTTCCTTAAAATTAGCGCGCAGCTTACCGTCGCTCCCTTTTAATCGCGGCTGCGATTGTCCTGCAATAATACCCAACTCCAGAAAGCCATCGCCTATATTCTGAGAGTGGACCACTTCAATACCATCGACATTCGATACCACAGAAGCATTGGAGTAAAACTCCAGCGGCGGGCGGGCCCATACCTGAGCATAACCTACTGGCTTATACTCCGACAGCATATACAAATTACTGTTAACTCTTCCAAATTTGAATGCCCAGTTTCGTGTTGGCCGATAACGTAAAAATCCCATTTCGAGATAATTGCTGATGGCGGTGTCAGCCCGGTCCTGGATCACGACCTGCGCCACAGCGTCCCATCTGTCATTGATATAGTAATTTATCTGACCGCCCAGCACAGAATCAGGTGCCAGTGACGGCGAGGTGCGGGGACGGTTGACGAGACTTGACCGGTACAAGATGTCATCGTTGCTATGGGTGGTAACTGCTATCGTCGCAAATCCATTAAACTTGACTTCAGCCATTGCCGGAAGAGCCATCAGGTAAACCGCTACGATCGCAATAGAGATGGTTACGTCAGATATCAACTGACGACGATTACGAACTAAACTGAAAAACAATTTTCATCTCCGGAGTAATCAGCGTGCGGGGAAGATAAGCAATAGCTTCTTCGTTGCTTACCACATAATTCACAACATCGGGCAACGATTTACTTGCTTCCGGGGGCTTCGCTCGCCCTGAAAACAACAAACGGGACCAGTATGACTGGATTTTTCTTTCCGATTGATTAACCAGTTGCTTATAAAAATAAGATTTACCACTGGAGCCTGACGGCAAATCGACCGGATAGGCTATCTGACCATTTGGGAAACGGTTGTACCTACCCATGAAAATATCGACAACTTCTTTTTTTGTCAGCGTCTCCACACCACTCGCCTGATTAACGACAACAACCAGACTCTCATCCTGAGCAGCCAAGCCATATGGCGTGATAGAAAGGCAGAATAAGACACCAATCATTAACCGCGACGCCGATAGCATCACTAACTGCGATAACCTGGTTTGCAAAGATGTGGTGACGACGTATTTCAATTAAGCTTTTCCTTACCGCGCAAATAAGTTAAATGAATGTAGTCAACGCAAGGGTGAAAGACTTTTAATATTACATCAACAACATGCCGTGAAGCAAAACTTATACAACGTGGTAGCTGTAACAGCGACTGCTTATTTCTACAAATGCTATTACGCAAAATGGCTTCAAATCCACTAGCTTCCAACGCACTTTACTTCGGCAAGGGCGCCGAACTGCCTGCCTTGCAGGCTTTTTCTGTGCCTGTGAGAAGCAGAGTTCGGATCACATTATCGGGGCTATTTTACCGGTATCGAAATACAGAAGGGGTGAGACAATGTGTACGCTGGTGTTGTACGCGATACTTATATTGTCACTCATAAAAAAAGGAGCCCGAAGGCCCCTCTGCACACATGAAGGGAAACGTGTTACTTTAACTCGGCCAGCTTCTTCGGAGTAAAGACGGTCTCACCATCATCACTGCCGGACTGAACAATTTTTACTGCGGCCTCAAGCGCCTCTCGACGCGTCGAAAACATCGGGATGTCGTAATGATGGACATTGATATTCTCTAATACCTTATTCACCTTCTCATTCGCACCACAAATAAGCAGTGTTCTGCCAGAGGCAATAGCATCAGAAGTAATTGTCTGTACTGCCATCGCGGCAGACACATCGACAACCGGAATAAGAGTAAAGTCGAGGAGCAATGCCCGTGAGCCAGGCTTCACCTGTTCACGTACATGGTGTCCAAGATCAGCTGCAGCGCCAAAGCTCAGCGGACCGCCAAAACTGAAAATTGATACCTTGCCTTCCGTTTTGGCAAGCAATGCATTTTCCTCCGGGTCGCTAAGCGTATCCGGAATATTATTCAGCTCTTCAATCTGAAGCTGCGCGATTTGACGCACATAAGCCAGAGCAGCCAATACCACACCCACACCAACTGCAGTGATAAGGTCGACAAATACCGTGAGGCCAAGCACCAATGCCATTAATGCAAAATCCCAGCGCGGACCGGTGTGCGCACGTTTCAAATACGCCCAGTCAATAATATCCAAGCCTACTTTTACCAGAATACCAGCAAGAACAGCATGGGGGATCTGGGCTGCCAAAGGGCTTAATCCCAATACGATTGCCAAAAGCACCAGTGCGTGGACCATACCAGAGATTCGCTGTTTACCACCGCTGCGAATATTCACTACCGTCCGCATGGTCGCACCTGCACCAGCAATACCGCCGATCAAACCGGCAACAGTATTTCCAATGCCCTGCCCTACCAGCTCGCGGTTGCTGTCATGACGAGTACGCGTCATGTTGTCTGCCACCAGCGAGGTTAGCAGACTGTCAATAGCACCCAGTATGGCGAGAATAAACGCAGCTTCGATGATCAGCCAGGCTTTGCTTTGGTCAAATACTGGCAGGTGGAGACTAGGAAGGCCTGTAGGAATATTTCCCAGCACCGGCACATTCATAAATAAGGCAACCAAGGTACCGATGATCAATGCGGCCAGTGCGCCGGGAATATATTTACCCAGGGAGGCAGGCCACTTGTAGGCAATGATCAACGTTCCAAGCCCAAGCGCAAGCGTTGCAAAGTTAATGTCTGCGAGCGCGGTTGGCAGGTAGCTAAGCGCGCCGATCGTACCGCCAGGAGGTTCATGTCCTAATAAGCGCCCGATTTGCAGAATGATAATGATGGCACCGATCCCGGTCATAAACCCGGAGATAACCGGATAAGGTACCAGTCGAATATACTGACCCACCCCCAGCATACCAAACACGATCTGGAATATACCGGCCAAAACGACAGCCGTGAAAATCAATGATACGTCACCTGACAGTGACGCAAAAAGGCCAGCAAGCACCACCACCATGGGGCCTGTTGGTCCTGAAATCTGAGAAGGGGTACCACCAAACAGTGCAGCGAAAAAGCCCACCGCGATAGCCCCGTACAACCCGGCCATCGGGCCTACACCGGACGCTACGCCTAATGCTAACGCCAACGGCAATGCAACAATACCAGCCGTTAAACCACCGGTAATGTCGCCTCGCAAATTACTTAAATCTAACTTCATCTACTTCTCCCGCTCCTGAGCTTAGCGTGACAGCTGCTCTTCAGCGTAGGCTTCATCCATTGCTTCAAATTTACCGGTTTTCTCGTCATAGCAAAGTACATCGCCAGACTCGATATTGTATACCCAGCCATGAAGCTTCACCTGGCCAGTTGCGATTTTCGCGGCAACAGCGGGATGTGTGCGTAAATGTTGAATCTGCTGAACTACGTTCTCCTGAGTGACCTCTTCCAGATGCTCGTGAGACAGTTCGTCCTTACCACAACGTTCCTTCACCACTTCACTGGCTACGCGGCAGTGGCCGAGCCACTCTTTCACGTGCGGCAGACCGCTTAATGCTTCCGGATTCAACGCGCCTTTCATCGCACCACAGTCAGTGTGTCCACATACAACAATGTGGCTAACGCCAAGGGCAGCAACGGCAAATTCAATTGACGCTGTCATACCACCCGTCTGATTGCTGTGCGGTGGCACAACGTTTCCGGCGTTACGACAAATAAAAAGTTCACCTGGACCAGTTTGCGTTACGAGGTTGGGGTCGATACGTGAATCAGAACAGGTGATAAAAAGAACTTCTGGATTCTGGCCGTTTGCCAGTTTTTGAAAGGTGGCTTTTTTTCCTGGATAAACTTCCTTCTGGAATTTAGCTACACCTGAAATTACGTGATCCATGATTCACTCCGAATACTTAGACTAAAGATGAATAATTAACAGGAGAAAAGTGTCTCTTGATAGATTTATAGAATAATATACCTTGTCGTGATAACCTCAGGCTATCACATTCAAGATAATAGTTTATTACGTGAGCGAAATCCATGCAGTTCAACGGTAAAACGCTTTCACTGAACCAGATCCGGTATTTTGTCACCGTTGCGCGCTACTTGAGCTACCGGCGCGCAGCGTCCGCTTTGGGAATCAGCCAGCCAACGTTAACCACACAAATCAACGCGTTAGAAACGACGCTGGGTGTCTCTTTGCTGGAGCGCTCCCGCTCGGGAACATTGCTTTCACCGCAAGGCAAAGCATTGCTGGATGCCGCCGAAGACGTCCTCCAGGCAGGGCAGCGTTTTACAGAAATCGCGCGAGGGCTTTCTGATGGTGAGGGTGCAACTTTTCGGTTGGGGATCCCGCCAACTCTGGGCCCTTACCTGCTCCCGCATATTTTACCAGAGCTTCATGCCAGAAAGCCGAACCTCAAGTTTTATGTGCGTGAAGGGGCCCCTCAACAGCTGCATTACGGTTTATTAAATGGCGATTACGATCTCATCCTCTCACCGTTATCAAGCAAAAGTTCTCAGGTTGTCGTCCAACCGCTTTTCACAGAACCGCTGAAGTTTGTTATCCCGTCAGACCATCATTTAGCGGGCCAGAAATTAGTGCATCCCAGCCAGTTGGGTGGCGAAAAAGTACTGACACTGGAAGACCGCCATCATTTTCACTACCAGGTTCATGAAATTTGTTTGCAAATTGGGGCGTCACTTCAGCGGGATTATGAAGGTACCAGTCTGGACACGCTTCGTCAGATGGTAGTCATGGGGATGGGCGTGGCGTTTTTACCCGGGTTGTATATTCACTCAGAACTCCACAAACCCGAGGCGCTTCACGTGTGCGAAATTGAAGGAATGCCGATTCAGCGTGAACACTCACTGGCCTGGCGCAATACATCACCGGGTCGGCAGAGTTTTCGCGCCCTGGCTGCGCTGATGCGTGAGATAATCAGTGAACGACTGTCTGAAGCGGTGATCGTGTCTGAGCAGCCAGCAGAATGAGGTGGGCAGCCCGTTAGCACATTTTTCTTTCTGTTTCTGCGTAGCCCGGTGCCTGGGCACCGGGTTCATCGTTGAATAACAGCGGCAGTTATGCCTTTGCAGACTGCTTTCTTATGCGATCGGCAGCGCTGACCATCGCACCAAGCGCGCGGCTTGCCTCATGCCAGCTTCGTGTTTTTAACCCACAGTCCGGATTCACCCAAAGTTGCTGCTGATCTAAAAACTCAGCGAAGGTATGTAACCGCTGCGCCAACGCGTTTTCGTCAGGGATAGCAGGTGAATGTATGTCATAAACCCCAGGACCGATACTGTTCTGATAGCCATGGGCTTTCAATGCTGACAACACCTTTAACCCTGAGCGGGCCGCTTCGATGGTAAGCACATCCGCATCCATCTTCATAATAGCGTCAATAATATTATTGAAATCGGAATAGCACATATGGGTATGAATTTGCGTTTCATTTCTGACCCCGCTGGTTGCCAGACGAAACGCATTAACCGCCCAGTTTAGATAGTCATCTGCTTCCGCTTTTCGCAGTGGCATTCCCTCTCGCAGTGCAGCTTCATCCACCTGAATGATCCGTATTCCCGCCGCTTCCAGTGCCAGCACTTCATCCCGAATAGCAAATGCCAGTTGTTGAGCGACCTCAGCGCGAGAAATATCGTCCCGAACAAACGACCAGTTGAGGATAGTTACCGGCCCCGTCAACATGCCCTTCACCGGTTTAGATGTCAGAGATTGTGCATACGATGTGAGCGCTACAGTCATCGGTGACGAACGCGTTACGTCGGCGTAAATAACCGGAGGCTTCACACAACGAGAGCCGTAACTTTGCACCCATCCATTTTTCAGAATGACTACACCATCCAGAAGCTCGCCAAAAAATTCAACCATGTCATTGCGTTCAGCCTCACCGTGTACCAGCACATCCAGTCCCAATTGCTCCTGTGTTCTGATGCACTCAGCAATCTGTTGTTTAATAAACGCCTGATACTCAGAATGATTGAGCTTTCCGCTTCGCCATTGCGCACGTGCCTTTCTTATCGCGGGGGTTTGCGGAAACGAACCTATGGTGGTGGTTGTCCAGGGGGGCAGGTTAAGCGCCTTTGCCTGGGTGGTACGTCTGCTTGTAAACGATGCATCTCTGAACAAAACAGGCGCGTTTGCATCATCAATTAATAGCGGCGTTGATACGTTATTGCGCTGGCCTGAGACACCGCTGTCGTGATTGTGGCTGTGCAGCAGTGTGCGAAGCTCGGCTAACTCATCAATTTTTTCTTCGGCAAATGCCAGTCTCGAGGTAATTGCATCAGGTAATTCGGTTTCAGCCTTAACGGTAAGCGGCACGTGTAGCAGTGAACATGTTGGCGCCAGCCATAAACGGTTTTGCAACTTGTCATGATAGGGACTGAGCCAGCTCGCGGTTTCTGCTATTGGTGCGCGCCAGACATTTCTGCCATCAATCACCCCCAGCGAAAGCACCTGCTCGTCAGCCAGCGAATCAACGATAGCAGGTAACTCCTCGCGATGAAGGGTAGCATCAATATGGATCCCTTCTACAGGTAGTTCAGTTACCAGCGACAGGTTATCTTGCAGCTTGCCAAAATAGGTTGTTAGTAATCGTTTTCCAGGCGCATGCCTGAGAACTTCATACGCGTACCGAAAGGCCATTTTCCATTCCGCGCTTAAATCGGTACACAATATTGGCTCATCAACCTGCACCCATTCCACGCCTTTTTGCGCCAGTAACGACAACAGCTCTTTATACACACGTAACAGGTTGTCCAGGTGGGTCAGTGCACTGACACCCTCTTCACACTTAGCCAGTGACAGGTAAGTCAACGGACCCACAACGACAGGCTTGGCGTCGAAACCGGCCTGCCTCGTCAGCGTGACCTGATGTAAAAGCGACTGTGCCTGTAGTCGGAAACTCTGCCCGGCAACCAATTCGGGCACAATGTAATGATAGTTCGTATTAAACCACTTGGTCATCTCCCCCGCGCTGGCGCCGCAGCAGGTAGAGTCAGTGCGGGTTCCTCTTGCATTCAGAAAATATTGCTGCAGAGGATCATCGCTCTCCCGACGGACCCGTTCGGGAACAACACCAAACAGGAAACTGGTATCGAGCACATGATCGTAAAGCGAAAAATCACCAACCTGCACTACGTCGAGGCAAGCCTGTCGCTGAAGATTTTGCAACCATAACGACTCACTGCGACCCACCAGTTCATTACCCGAGATCTCGCCTCGCCAGTAAGTCTCCAGCTCTTTTTTCAGTTCCCTTTCGGGGCCAATGCGGGGAAATCCCAAATTGTGAATTTTAGCCATCTACACGTCCATTGATTAAGTTGGAGTGCCACTTTAAATCACACATAACATGAAAAATAATGGTATATTTTCATAAACTCATGAATTTCATTCACGTTATGATTGAAAGACAACACTTAAGAATCATCCACTACCTTTATGATCACGGCACCCTGACTGAAGCTGCCGAGGCACTGCATCTTACTCAGTCAGCGCTAAGTCACGCGATGAAAAAGCTGGAACATCAGGCGGGCATTTCACTGTGGAAAAAAGACGGTCGGCGTATTCAGCTTACTCAAGCAGGAATCGCGCTGTACCACTTGGCGAGTCGTCTTCTCCCGCAATTTGAACATACTGAAAAACTGTTACTTCAAATCGCCACCGGCAAGCAGGGCTCGCTTCGCATTGGCATGGAATGCCACCCTTGCTATCAATGGTTGCTGAAGGTTGTCTCGCCGTTTTTAATAGCGTTCCCGGACGTCGATGTCGATGTCAGACAGGCATTTGCCTTTGGCGGTCTGCATGCGCTTCACAACTATGATATCGATCTGTTGCTGACGCCGGATCCGCTGTTTTTGAAGTCGGTTAGCTACACACCGGTTTTTGAGTACGAGCAGATGCTGGTGTTGCCAGCTTCACATAAACTGGCATCCCGGGGGGTGATTTCGCCTGCCGATCTGAACAATGAAACTCTGATTACCTACCCGGTCGAACCCAGCAGGCTTGATATCTTTTCACAGTTTCTTACCCCGGCAGGCGGGAGTGTGCGCCGCCATAAAACGATAGAAACAACCGAAATGCTATTACAAATGGTCGCTGCAGGGCGTGGTGTTACCGCGCTACCTCACTGGCTAATTGAAGAAAGCCCTTTGGCGCAAAAGTTAAGGTGTTGCAGACTAGGAGAGCATGGTATCCAAAAGCAGCTTTACCTCGGCACACGGGCCCAGGACGATCTTCCCTCATATCTGACAGCATTTATTGAATTGGCAATGTCTGTCGGACACAAGGCACCGAACCTGTAGGCTAACAATAGGCATCATGTCTCTGTTTAGTTAGAAAAGAAGGATGTTCAACAATGATGACATCCGTTTTCTATCTGCTATTCCACAAATTCATATGCGACAATAATTGGATTTTTTTCATAATCGCTTTGGCTTGTATCAATACTCGAAAGCGTCAGATATAGTCGCTTAGAGACCGGATTATAGTCTGCACCAGTGATAGTATTCTGGTGTCCGAAAGTGGGCAGTTCACCGTAAAACGCTGGAAGCACCTCATGAGGAAGTTTATTCCCGTTTTGCACAGCGATAATGTCGTCTATGTCATAAATCCAGTAATAGTTGTAGTAGTCATCATGTTCATAAGCACAGGGTCCGCCACACACGTTGCCGTTGTCCTGAGTGATTTTGTAACCAATTCCGCTGTTATGCCCGCCACTTTGTCCTATTACGATATAGCTTGTCTGGTCTGGTGAGATAAACCCAATCTCAGCGGTAGATAACTCGGTCCATATATCATTTTCCCGGGTTTCATTGTATCGATCGTCCACGATGGGGTTATCCAGAGAATATCCCAGCTTTTTCACTGTACTAATTCGCCGTCCTAAAGGGGGCAAAGCCTTTACAGTCGGAGGCGTCCAGGTGAACAACGTAGGTCCAATGCTGCTACGCGAATTAATCGGCAGATTGGACGCCGAACCTACCAGGTAGTCCGCACCCAGCGTCTGTGAAAGCGGCGCTGGGATCTTTGTCATCCACCCTGTAGCATGGCTTCTCGCAGCCAGAGTATAAAAGCCTATTTGCGCGGTATCATTCAGATTTGACGCATCGGCAAAGAACATTAAGTTCTCTTTGTTCGTTCTCGCAGCATCATAATATTTGTCTACGGTTACCAGCAAACTTCCCTCGTTCAGTTCCAGACCTGTAATCTGCGTGGCGCTGTCTTGAAAGACGAACTGAGGCTTAACCTTGACGAAGGGTTGCGCTACAGGTGCTATAGGAAGCGTACTTATCTTCCCAAATGACAGTTTGTCCTCAATATCAAAAGCCCCCACGCTGAAATGATGAGCATGACCAGCAAGAAACAACATTTTGTCATCATCTGAGACTGCAATTTTACCTGTCCCATAAGCGGCCCGTGATGTTCCTGACGTACCATCTTTTAACCTGAAGCCGCCGAGACTTCTCAATTCGTAACTTTTGCCTAAAAGAACCGAATGTTCCTGAACATTATAGTCAGCGGCACTGGCCGACATAGCCACTGTTGAAAGAAAAGCCGTAGTGAAAAGGCACATAGCACGATAGAAAAAAGGGCGAATTTGACCTTGCATAAAAATTACTCATCTCACCTGTTCTGTACCCAGTCTACCATCTGTAGATGGACACGTTAGGTATTACGTTCAAACTGTGTGTTTCATTTCAGATAATCAACTTTTACCGCTTTTTCGATACTCTGAGCGCCTCTGTGACTGACAGCCAGTTCACACATTTTTACTAAATTGATTGTCCTGAATGAAGTTGAACATCATGAAAAGTTCTAGGTGCCAAAAACTACGTAGATTGCTGAATGCCGTTCTTGTTGTCATAGCGATTATTCCGCAAGCAGTCATCGCCAACTCATACTCTGTTCATTGGGAAAATGAACTCAGTTTGTCGGTGTGGTCAAGTCCGTTAAGTACAAGTGATAACCAGCTACTTATTGGCACCGACAAAGGCAATGTTTTCCTGTTTGCTTCTGATGGCAATGAGGCGTGGAAATTTGACGGGAAAGGCCGGCTCCATTCATCACCTATCGAGTTGTCAAACGGGCAATTTGTCTTTGGTTCTGAAACCGGAATTATGTACAGCCTGTCGAAAGACGGAGCGTCACTTTGGGACATTGACCTTGGAGCAGCTATTGAAGCCGCTGCCATAGAGTCTACTGGAAATCGAATTTTTGTCGGAACAAAGGAAGGCAAGATCTTTGCTTTGTCGAGCGACGGTGATGTGGACTTCTCATTTGACGTTGGTGCGGCGCTGGACGGCAAAATGACACGCTCACCTGACGGGCAAATGTTAGCAAATACCAATGATGGACGGTTGCTTTCCTTCAATGATGCCGGTGTATTACTCTGGGAGTACCAGTCTGAAACCCGTCTATCATCGCCTACTTTTGACAGTAACAGTAATGTTTATTTTACCTCTCTGGGAGGCGACGTTATCTCACTGACAAAGGCAGGACAACTGCGGTGGATACAGACGGGCAAGAGACCAATCTGGGCCCCGCCTACATTCAATGCAGACGGCGCACTCATTACGGTTGATATCAAAGGACGCGTCACAGCAAGAGACATCTCAGGCGAAAAAATATGGGGCTATTCATTGGGCGCAGTCACTGACAGTGCTCCTGTTGCTGCAACCAATGGCACCACGTACTTCGCTACCCGCGACAGCGATATCGTGGCGATAGATGTCAACGGCGTGCAACTTTGGACTGAGAAGGTTAGTGCGCCTGTTCACGCATCTATGTCACTGAACGGTCAGGGCTATCTGACTGCCGTGAGTACGAATGGTGTGATAGTGAGCATACAGACAGATACTTACCCTTTGAAAGACGATTCGCTTCCTCAGGCTCCATCTGGATTTATTACTCTGGATAAAGCGTTGTATACAATTAATGAAGGCGAGTCGGTAGATGTGACTTTAGTCCGGAAAGAGGGAACAACAGGCATACTTGAGGCAAGAGTCTTTACCAGAGATGTTAGTGCAGCGTCCGGCTCTGACTATACCGCAATTAACGAAACCGTTCGCTTTGAAGACGGTGAGTTACAGAAAGCAATCACACTTATCACAGAGCTGGATCCAGATGTAGAAGAGGACAAAAGTCTGGAAGTGTGGGTCGAGTTTCAAGGCGTGCCTGCGGTATCCGAAGCAGCAGTAATTGTGTTGAGTAACGTGACACAGGAAGGCGATGATGACTCCTCAACTCAACCAGAGACTCCATCTACACCAAGCCCTGCGCCACCAACTACAGAACCATCGGCTTCATCAAAAAGCGGCGGCTCTGTTTTTGTAATGCTTCCGCTCCTTATCGCATTCATCGCCTTCAGAAAGCGAGAGCTGAGATGTAACATTTCCTGAACAGGATTGAGATCACAAAACGCGCCAGAGTGCCTCTGCACTTTGGCGCGGTTCATCTCGAAGCCCTTTGAAGCCTCGAAATACAAACTCACTTTTGAGTATGGCAATGAGACCGGTCTTTATTGCCAGTTACCAGCCTAAATCTTAAACTGATTTACCAAGTCCCTTAGCTCTGACGACACGCCGCTAAGCTGAGTGGCCTCTGCCGCAAGTTCTTCCGCATGTTGACTGGTACGGTCACTGGAGCCTGAGATAGTCACCAGTGACCTGTTGATGTCTTCGGCGGCTACGGTTTGCTGCTCTGTTGCCTGCGCAATCTGGCTACTTTGTATCTGTACCGTACCGATAGCCGAACTGATGTGCTCCAGTGACGTCACCACCAGTTCGGTTTTCTCTACGCCCCGCTGCGACTGTGATTTACCTTCCTGCATCACGGCATCAGTTTGCTCGGCCATATTTTGCAGCTTTTCAACCATGCGGCGAATGTCATCGGTGGAGTCCTGAGTGCGACTGGCAAGTGAGCGAACTTCATCGGCTACAACGGCAAAACCTCTACCCTGCTCTCCCGCTCGTGCAGCTTCAATTGCGGCATTCAGTGCAAGCAGGTTGGTCTGCTCTGCAATACTGTTTATCACGTCAATGACTGCCCCAATATTGTCGGACTCTTTACTGAGGCCACTTACTACTTCAACGCCCTGATTAATGGCGTTGGCGAGCGACTGTATTTCGTGCATAGCCTCCTTAGCCTGCTGGGTTCCCTCCCTTACCCGGCTGTCAGCCAGGTCAGCAGCTTCACTCGATTGTGCCGCATTTTCGGAGATTTCTACTACCGTTGTCGCCATTTCAGTTACCGCACTGGACACGTTATCAACCTGATGCCGTTCCTTCTGAATTTCAGAATTGGTTTTCTGTGAAACATCGCGTAGGTGCTCAGCGGCCTCTGCCACGGCGGTAGTATGTGTGGCGGTCTGTTGTAGCAACTCTCTCAGTTTATCGGTAAAGCGGTTAAACTCTGCCGCCAGCGCACCAATTTCATCATTGCTCTTTATTTCGAGCCGTTTAGTCAGATCGCCATCACCGCTGGCTATTTCTGCCATCGCCTCTTTCATTTCAAGAATTGGGCGGGTAATTCGTGAGCCGGCTACAAACGTAATTGCCGCGATAATCAGAATAATAATCACCGACATGAGCGTTGCTGAGGTAATGGCGTCATTAATCGGTTCATCAATCAGGGACGCCGGAATGAGAATACCGAGACTCCAGTCCATCACCGGCTCTTCGAGGGCAGCGTGCTCATACACGGCAAAATAGGACTCACCACGCCAGACAACCGGTACAATGCCAGATCTGGAGTCGCGGATCCGGTTTGCCAGTTCGCCAAAACCTTCTGTGTCTGAAAACGCATTGTCAAAATTCGCAACCGGTGAACTTAACGGCAAGTCGACTTCTTGTTTCGGGAAATAGACAATATTCTGCTGATCATCCAGCAAAAATGCAGTGCCTTTACCCTGAAATCGAATGTCGTCAATAACATCACCTACCGTGCTGATAAGTATATCAACGCCGCCAACCCCCAACAGCTTACCGTCGTGAAAAACAGGCTTCTGCACCACTGCCGAGACAGTACCATCCTGTGAATCTACCGCCGGTGGCGTAACGTAAAGTTTTCTCTTTTTTACCGCCGTGTTAAACCAGGGGCGTTTGGTTGCAAAGTAACCTTTTGCCGGATCGCCAGCATCGGGGCCTTCGGTTTCGACTCCTACTCTGCCGGCTTCATAGAAGTATTCACCTGTGTTTGCCGAACCAAAAAAAGCAGACTTGATGTTGGCATCATCGTCACTGATGTTTCGAAACAGGGTGTACATCTCCTCGGCACGGGGAAGTGCTGATTCAGGTGCACCGCGCGCATTGTGTTGCGCAAAAAAATCTTTGAGAAAGGGATTACTTAAAAACGTGTTAGCCACGCCGCCATAGCGCGAAAAAAAACTTTCCACTGACTGGGCTTCTAATTTCACCAGGTTTTTGACTTCCTGCTGAATACTTTGCTCGGCTTTCCCTGCAATAACATTTACCACAAACAGGGCTGTGATAAACAGCATCACGGCGATACTTCCGCCGACGATAAGCATAAATTTCTTCTGGAGAGACATCGACTTCATAAGTTCACTCATTGTTTTGTAATTGTTTTTATTGGCAGCTTTGACTTCCAGACAAGTCCCTGCTCTTTTTTCGGATATGGGGAAAGCGATGATGAACAGTGACACGGCCGGCTTTCTGACTGAAGCCGATCCGGGATAACTTTCATAATCGTTTGATACATTACGCTGTTTGCTACTGCCGTATAGCGTACCCGCCATATCAGACGAATATAATGTCAATTTGCTCAGCAAAAAACCGCAATGCGACAGACACCATTCACGATAACACGACCATGGCACCGACAGACGTTCTGTATCCCCTCCTTATTTGTTATACCAAACTGGCACAAAATTGACAGTGTCTGTTGGTTTTTATTACGACGACAACAACAGGTAAAGCATTATTAAACAATAAGTTTACCAATGCTTTAGAGCAGGTGAGAGAGGGTCACGGACGGGCTCTTGAGGTGATTTAGCTACCGTCGGTACCAGCGTTAGTCTGGAGAGAGTTATGGCTATTGTTCTCTGTAAACAGCGTGAAGTAAGGTGCGGCTATTTTGTCCACACCAGACACAAATTGTTAGCCGGCATTCGGTAGATACTTTCAAGGGTCAACGATGGCGCCCATTGGGTTAATTCGCTGATATCCCGGTATCCACCGCAGCCCCGCTCAAGCAGTGAGGCGTGGAAATCAGCATTACTTTGCGAGCTGAATTCACCATTTTCAGTAAAAGGACCATACTGACAGAACACGCCGCGAGGGGGCAACACGTTGCTAACTTGCTTCATCATCAGCTTCACTTCATCGCGCTGCATGATATGCGCAGTGTTAGCCGTGAAAATGCCGTCATAGAGTTTGTCGGGGATAGCCTGCTCGCCTATCTTCAGGGTGATTGGTGACTTACAGTTCAGTACATTCTCCTCGTCCAGCCATGCCTGAATACCGGCGTGATATTCGGCCTGATCGCTGGTTTGCCAGAGAAGATGTGGCAGGTTTGCGGATAAAAATACTGCATGTTGACCGGTACCGCTGCCAATTTCCAGTACATGTTTGCGAGTCGCAAAAGCCTGCTCAAGCACCTCCAGAATAGGACGTTTATTATTTTCGCAGGCCTGGCTAAAAGGTTTGTCAGTCATTCAGATTTGGCGCTAACCAGCGCTCTGCCTCATCAAGGGACCATCCTTTACGACGGGCGTAGTCTTCGAGTTGATCCTGCTGAATTTTAGCTACCGCGAAGTAGCGTGACTGGGGATGTGAGAAATACCAGCCTGATACCGATGCCCCGGGCCACATCGCGAAGCTTTCGGTCAGTTTCATGCCGGTATGCTTTTCCGCATCCAGTAAATCCCAGATCAACTGCTTCTCGGTATGCTCCGGACAGGCCGCATAGCCTGGTGCCGGGCGAATACCCTGATATTTTTCTCTTATCAGGGCGTCGTTGTCCAGCGACTCATCCGGCGCATAACCCCAATAGTGTTTTCTTACCTGCTCATGCAGATACTCGGCAAAGGCTTCAGCAAGACGATCCGCTATCGCTTTCGCCATAATGGCATTGTAGTCATCACCATTATCTTTAAAGCTATCAGCCAGTTCATCTTCACCTATGCCGCCGGTAACGGCAAAAGCACCAATATAATCCTGGATCCCGGAGTCCTTCGATGCGACAAAGTCTGACAGGCAATAGTTTGCAAAACCCTGCTTGAGGGTTTGCTGACGCAGATGATGGGAAACCCCAATGACATCGCGGCGCGATTCATCCTGATAGAGTTCAATATCATCGCCAACACGGTTAGCAGGAAACAACCCCATCACCCCTTTGGCCGTCAGCGAACCATCGGCAATGACGGTATCAAGCATTGCATTGGCATCGTTGAACAGCTCCTTCGCCTGTTCACCAACCACCTCATCGTTCAGGATCCTGGGGTATTTACCCGCCAGAGACCAGGTCAGGAAAAACGGCGTCCAGTCAATATACTGCCTGAGTGTGGCAAGATCTGCGGTGACCGGTGTCACGCCAAGTTGTTTGGGTACGCATGGCTTGTCAGAGAAATCCGGTACAAATGCATTCTCTCTGGCCTCTGCCAGTGTTACCGGACGACTGCGCGGCTGCTTACGGGCATGCTGGTCGCGCACCTTCTCGTATTCTACGGTAAGTTCTGCCGCATAAATATCGCGAGTCCCTTTATTCAACAGCTTCTGACACACCCCAACGGCACGGCTGGCATTTGCCACGTATGCCACCGGCGCATGATAATTCTGTTCAATTTTTACTGCAGTATGCGCTTTCGATGTCGTGGCACCGCCAATCAACAGTGGCATGGTAAAGCCCTGCCGTTCCATTTCTTTGGCCACATGCACCATTTCATCCAATGACGGCGTGATAAGGCCTGAAAGCCCAATCATATCGACATCTTCATCGATGGCTGTTTGCAAAATGGTGGCACAGGGCACCATTACGCCCAAATCAATCACTTCAAAGTTATTACACTGCAGCACCACGCCAACAATGTTTTTACCAATGTCGTGAACGTCTCCCTTTACCGTGGCAAGCAGGATCTTACCATTACTTTTGGTGTCGTCGGTTTTCTCGGCTTCGATATAGGGTTGCAGGTGGGCGACAGCCTTTTTCATCACCCGGGCAGACTTTACTACCTGCGGCAGAAACATTTTTCCTTCGCCGAATAAGTCTCCCACCACATTCATGCCGTCCATCAGTGGACCTTCAATCACATGCAGTGGTTTTTCAGCAGCCTGCCTGGCTTCCTCGGTATCATCGATAATATAGTCGGTGATGCCTTTTACCAGCGCATGCTCAAGACGCTTGTTCACCGGCTGTTCACGCCAGCTCAAATCTTCCTTCGCGGCGGCTTTGCCATCACCCTGGTATTTTGGTGCAAGATCCAAAAGTCGTTCAGTGCCGTCACTACGACGGTTGAGGATCACATCCTCTACAGCCTCACGCAGTTCGTTGGGGATTTCGTCATACACTTCCAGCTGGCCGGCATTGACAATTGCCATGTCCATACCCGCACGAATGGCGTGATACAAAAACACCGAGTGCATGGCTTCGCGAACCGGATTGTTGCCACGAAAAGAAAATGAAATGTTCGACAGACCGCCCGATATGTGCACGTGTGGACAGGTAGCCCGGATTTCACGTGTCGCTTCAATGAAATCCACCGCGTAATTATCATGCTCTTCAATGCCGGTTGCCACGGCGAAGATATTGGGATCGAAGATAATATCTTCCGGCGGGAAGCCAACCTGCTCCGTTAATACTTTGTAGCTTCGCTGACAAATCTCAATTTTACGGGCTTTCGTGTCTGCCTGACCTTTCTCGTCAAAGGCCATTACCACGGTGGCTGCGCCATAGCGTTTTATCAGCCTGGCCTGATGGATAAAGTTCTCTTCCCCTTCCTTCAGGCTTATCGAGTTAACGATAGCTTTACCCTGCACGCATTTGAGCCCGGTCTCAATGACTTCCCACTTGGAAGAGTCAATCATGATAGGCACGCGGCTGATATCCGGCTCTGATGCAATCAGATTCAGGAAGGTACGCATAGCATCTACCGAATCCAGCATGGCTTCATCCATGTTGATATCGATAATCTGCGCGCCATTCTCAACCTGCTGCCGGGCAACATCCAGGGCCTTTTCATAATCCCCGTCGAGTATCAGACGTTTAAACATTGCAGAACCGGTAACGTTGGTACGCTCACCGATATTTATGAAACTGGAAAATTCTGCGGACATAATACTCTCTTAGTGAACAAACGGTTCCAGGCCGGATAAGCGCATCTTTGGCGCAAGTTCCGGTAATGCACGGGGAGAAACTCCCTCAACCGCACTGGCGATGCAGCGGATATGTTCAGGGGTACTGCCGCAACAGCCACCAACAATATTCACCAGTCCGGAACGGGCCCACTCGCCGATATGTTCGGCCATTTCCGGCCCTTCCATGTCGTATTCACCAAACTCATTAGGGAGTCCGGCATTCGGATGTGCTGATACCAGACATTCTGCCACGCCCGCCACTTCATCGACATACTGACGCAATAAATCCGGACCCAGTGCACAGTTTAGTCCAAAAGAAAATGGCGTAACGTGACGCATGGAATAATAAAACGCTTCTGCTGTCTGACCTGATAAGGTGCGCCCAGACGCGTCGGTAATTGTCCCCGACACCATCACTGGCAACCGCTTGCCCAGTTCATCAAACACTGTCTCCACCGCAAACACCGCCGCCTTCGCATTCAGCGTATCAAAGATGGTTTCCAGCATGATCAAATCGCTGCCGCCTTCAATTAACGCATGGCAAGACGATGAATAGGCCTCAACCAACTCATCAAAAGACACATTGCGTTTTCCCGGATCGTTCACATCGGGTGAAATCGATGCAGTGCGGTTAGTGGGCCCTAACACACCGGCTACAAAACGTGGCTTATCAGGCGTACTGAATTTTTCCGCTGCCTGCTTCGCCAGCCTGGCCGCCTCACGGTTTATGTCATCAGATAACGACTGCATGTCGTAATCGGCCATGGCGATGGTTGTCGCGTTGAAGGTATTAGTTTCAATAATGTCAGCGCCGGCTTCCAGGTACTCGCAATGAATGTTGTAAATTAGCTCAGGCTGGGAAAGTACCAGTAAGTCGTTATTACCTTTCACATCGCAGTGCCAGTCTTTGAAACGTTCACCGCGATAATCTTCCTCTTCCAGCTTGTGCTTTTGGATCATCGTTCCCATCGCACCGTCTAAAATAAGAATGCGTTTCTGGGCTGCCTGAAATAAAGGGTGTTGAGAATCTGTTACCACGCATTACCTCGTTGGCTGTGCTTTTGCCGCCAGTTGCTCTAAATCGTAAGGGGTTGTCTGATACACATAATAGTTCAGCCAGTTGGTAAACAGCAGGCTACCATGTGAACGCCACCTGACAAGGGGCGATTGGGCTGGATCATCATCCGGATAATAATTCAGTGGCACTGCAGGAGACTGACCCGCTTCGGTGTCGCGCACAAACTCGTCGTGAAGGGTTTCCGGATCGTACTCAGGGTGACCAGTGACAAACACCATACGCTTGTCTTCTGACGCTACAACATATGCTCCTACGGTATCAGATTGTGCCACTACGTTTAAGCCCTCAACGCTGTTGTATTGATCCACATCGATGTGCCCATAACGTGAATGCGGTGCATAAAACAGCGGATCAAAACCACGAAGAAGCTCGTTATTAGGATCCAGCACCTTATGTTCGTACACGCCTGAAAATTTCTCATCTCGCAGCCGACGCTGAATCCCATAGAAATGGTACATGGCCGCGTGAGCAGCCCAGCAAAGATATAGGGTGGATTGCACATGCCGCTGTGCCCACTCCAGAATGGTGGTCATGGTGTCCCAGTACTTCACGTTCTCATAATCCAGATGTGCCAGTGGCGCACCGGTAATGATCAACCCGTCATACTTTTTGCCTGCCACCTGTGAAAAGTCATGGTAGAACGCATCCATATGCGACTGCGGCGTATTTTTCGGAGCCTGATTATCAATACGAATCAGGTCAACATTAATTTGCAGTGGGGTGTTAGACAGCAACCGAAGTATCTGCACCTCGGTTTCAATCTTGTTTGGCATCAGGTTGAGGATCCCCACCTCCAGCGGACGAATGTCCTGATTTGCCGCGCGGTCGCTGTCCATGGTGAAGATATTTTCACCAAGTAAAACGTCCTGGGCGGGTAACTGGTCGGGAATACGTATTGGCATGACACGGTCCGGTGGTGGATAAACATGCCCTTATTGTGGCCAAAGCGCGACAATTGTCAACATCTTTACGTCTAGACGTCTAAATGTTTTTTTATATGCCAGTTCTGTCCGAGCCTGGATGACTAACAATAAAGCCGGGGGAGTCACATCGACAATACCGCAACACGTCCATTACCAGTGCAGGTGCGCTCCCCTACCCTTTATGCATGCTGACGAGAAGTTCAGCCTCCGCGGGGGGAATATCGCAGGCTTGCATGATTTCGTCGATGGATGCGCCACTTTTAGCCATTTCCGCAGCGCGCTGATAGAGCCGCATCGCGGGATCCTGCTGTTTCACTTCCCGCATCTGGTTTTCCAGTTGCGTTTGTTTTTCCTCTATAGCTTTAAGGTGTTTGGTTACCACCACCGTCCGGGTTTGATCCTCATTTTGCTGATGTGCGATGCGCCTGACTTCGTCGGCGAGCGCCACAGCAGCCTTTTCAGCGTTATCAGCTCGCTCGGCCAACACGCGTTGCTGGCGCCGCATAATAAGAAGGACAACGACTAACACAACCAGTGGCACCAGAAAAAGAGCCACCATGATCAGGTTGTCAGCAGTAGGTGCAAGCATACAGTGGTAATCCGCCTTTGCTGAATCGTAAAATTAAGCTATTCATGATAATAGCCTATTAAACCTGAAAAAGGCTTAACAACCAACAACAAAGCGAAAAGTGATGCGGGTTATCCTGGTGTAACGCGGCGACCTGCGCGACGGAGTAATACCAATGCCGGTGGCATGACAACCTTTCTGGCTGTGTCACAGTGAGATGCTGTTATTGCTCTTGCCATCGTAACTCATAGCTCATCAAAAAACGGGCCGAAGACATAAAAAAAGCAGGCGACAGCCTGCTTTTCGAGATTTCCTGCGAGCATTATAAACTTGTGATTTCGTCCCACTCTTCATCGCTGAGTAGTTTATTCAGATCCACCAGAATCAGGAGCTCGCCGTCGCGGTTACTCACGCCCTGAATAAACTTGGCACTTTCTTCGGTGCCAACGTTTGGCGCGCTGTCGATTTCTGAAGATTTCAGGTATACCACCTCAGCGACACTGTCGACGAGGATCCCCACGACCTGCTCGTCAGATTCGATAATAACAATACGGGTATTGTCAGTAATATCGGAAGGAGGTAAACCGAAACGGGCCCGGGTATCAATGACAGTAACCACGTTACCACGCAAGTTGATGATACCCAGTACATAGTCAGGTGCCCCCGGAACCGGTGCAATCTCTGTATGTCTCAGGACTTCCTGTACCTGCATGACATTAATGCCATAGGTTTCATCGCCCAGTCTGTAGGTTACCCACTGCAACACTTCATCATTACTATCAGCGGCATTGTTATTTGTTCTTTCGTCATTCATGAACCTGGCTCCTTTCGCTAAGGCGTCTGGTCGTTACTGCCTAAGCCATTGTTAAGCATTGATATTAACTGATATACATCAATTAACGCACACATTCTTTCTTTCACCATTCCGGCCAACCAGGGCCGTTTACCCTGAGCGGCCCGCCACTTCACCTCACTCTTGGTAAGGGTCACGGTGTTAACCAGCTTGTCACTGGACAGGCCCCATTCGCTATCACCCAACATGATAAGATATTGATAGTTTAGCGTCTCTGCCATTTTTTGATCGTATTTTTCTGGCATTACCCACATCGCGGTATCGACGACATTCAGCTTTTCGTCGCGGTGAAGCATGACACCCTTGAACCATTTCGGCTTGCCGAAAAGCGGACCAATCTTTTCCAGTCGATGGATCCCACCCAGCGTGGTGAGCGGTACCGCCATGGTCAACCCTGCCACTTCAAAAAACAGTGCCTGAAAACGCTCCTCGAGCTGCTCTTGTAAGGGTACTGAGGAAACCGGAGCCGGCTCGATATGCTCTGGGATTTCCACTGTTTCTTCTTCAACCGGTATATCGGGTACAGGCTGCGCTACCGGCGGTTGAGCCTCTTCCACTACATCTACAGTATTGTCCTGGGTAACGGGCAGCGACGCCTGTTCCAGTAATTTGGCAGTACGAGCAGTAACTTCAGCAGGGTCTTCCGGCGCCTTAAGCAGGCCGTCCAGATAGGCTTCCATTACATCTTCACGCGCGAACGGCGTACTTTTACTCATCTTGCTTACTTTCGCTCCAACACTTTTAATAGCTTAGCATAGGCGTAGACGCCACGGGTTTTCGGAAACACAACAGATGCAGGGGCCTGCGCCTGGCTGGCATCGCGAAAATGTGTATCCACCGGTATCATACCCTGCCAGACCTTATCGCCGTAATCAGACATAAGTCGACTTTGTGCCTGAATTGCCGCATTGATTCGCCTATCAAACATAGTGGGTACGATCAGTGTATCAAACGTTTTGTTAAGAGAACGTCCCATAATTTCAAGGGTATGAATCATTCGGTCCAGTCCTTTTAACGCCAGAAATTCCGTTTGCGTCGGCACGACCACCTTATGGCAGGCTGCCAGCGCATTTACCATCAGCACTCCCAGTACAGGTGGACAATCGATCAGCACGTAATCGAATTCCTGTTCGACAGCGGCCAGCGCCTTTTTTAGTACCAGCCCCATACCCTGTTGACTTCCCATAGACCTGTCTAACGTGGCCAACGCCATGGTTGCTGGCAAAATAAACAAACTATCCAGCTTCGATGGGCACAAACAATCTAATACTGTATCGGCAGTAACAGGGCCGTTATTAATAAAAATATCGTATACGGAGCTGGAAAGTTCTTCAGAATCAATACCAAAGTAATAGCTTAACGAGGCATGTGGGTCAGTATCGATTAGTAGTACGCGCTTATTTTGCTGCGCAAGTATGCCGCCGAGCGTTACGGTGGTAGTGGTTTTACCTACCCCGCCTTTCTGATTGGCAATAGTCCAGATCTTCACTGTGTGATCCTACGGCAAACTAACAGCATCGCTCGTTACCCCATCTCGGTGAGGATACACTGACCCATATCGTCGATACTGATGCTTTTTTCAGAGATATTTGCTGCAGTCACAGCCTGTGGCATACCATATACTACACAAGACTCCTGATCCTGCGCCCAGATGGTCGCGCCGCTATCTTTCAGCATTCGGCAGCCTTCTCTCCCATCGGCCCCCATGCCAGTAAGTATGACACCCAGCACATCACCACCAAACGCTTTAACCAGTGTACCAAATGTGATGTCCACGCTGGGCTTATAACTTATTTTGTCAGATAGCACTTTATCCGAAATCACGACCTTATGCTGTGAGCCCTGCGTTTCAATCAGCATTTGCATGCCACCGGGTGCCAGATAAGCATGACCCGGCTTCAACACATCGCCATTTTCAGCTTCTTTCACAGCAATTTTGCAATGATTATCCAGGCGCTCAGCAAAAGCATGCGTAAAGGTGCCTGGCATATGCTGTACCAGTACCACGGGATAAGGGAAATTTGCGGGTAACGCACTCAGCACTTTCTGAAGTGCAACAGGCCCCCCTGTAGATGCGCCGATAGCCAAGCATTGGTAATGCTTTCCTGAGCGCTTAACAGATGCCATCGTCGGCTGCGAAACGGCATCACTGCGGCCGGTAAGTACACTGGATGAACGAAAGAATCGCGGCTTGGGTGCATTGGAAGGCATCGCTCGACCCTGTGACAGGCTGGGTCGTCGGATCCCAATACCCCGGCGCGCAATCAGGCGCACTTTGGTTCTCAACAAGCTGGCGGCTTCTTTGCGATCCTGAGCAATGTCTTCGAACTTTTTCGGTAAGAAATCCAGTGCCCCCGCTTCCAGCGCATCCAGTGTTGCCTGGGCACCGTGGTGGGTGAGTGACGAAAACATCAGAATGGGTAGCGGACGCTTTTCCATTATCGCTTTCACAGCAGAAATGCCGTCCATAACCGGCATCTCTACATCCATTGTTACCACATCAGGAGAGAGGGTTGCGATCTTGTCCAGGGCATCCTGTCCATTACGTGCTTCACCTACCACTTCTAACTCACGATCTTCATTCAGAATTTCGCGCACACGTCGACGATAAAACGTAGAATCGTCGACTACCAGGACTTTAAAGACCATGGATTGAGATTTCCTTAATTCGTCTTGCCTACTTCAGCGCCTTACGCGCGTACCGCTTCAATAAACTGGGGATGTCGAGGATCAAGGCGATACCACCATCAGAAGTAATTGTGGCACCTGCCATACCGGGTGTACCCTGAAGTAGCGCATCCAGAGGCTTGATTACCACTTCTTCCTGTCCGATTAGCGCATCAACCACAAAGCCAACTTGTTGCGTGCCAATTTGCACAACAACCACGTGACCTCTTTCACGATCAATACGTTTTGGAGCGCCGCGAATCAGCCAGTCTCCAAGGAAAAACAGCGGGATCGCCTTGGAGCGGACTATCATCGTTAACTGACCATCTACGGTATTCGTCTTCTTGATGTCCATATTGATGATTTCGCTGACCGCGCCCAGCGGTAATGCAAAGGTCTGTTTGCCCACCACGATCATCAGTGTAGGCAGAATGGCCAGTGTCAGTGGGACTTTAATATCGAGCCGGGTTCCTTTACCAAGCTGAGAGTCGATACTGACGGTGCCATTTAACTGATTAATTTTAGTTTTCACCACGTCCATGCCTACACCACGCCCGGAAATATCACTGATTTCCGTTTTGGTGGAGAAGCCTGGCGCAAATATCAGATTAAATGCTTCAACATCTGACATTCGAGCGGCCGCATCGGAATCGAGCACGCCGCGGCTAATCGCTATTTGCTTAAGCTTTTCAGGATCCATTCCTTTACCATCGTCTTCGATGGTCAGCAGAATATGATCCCCTTCCTGTGATGCAGACAGGGTAACGGTTCCCATACGGGGTTTACCGGCAGACTGGCGCTCATCAGGCATTTCAATACCATGATCAACCGAATTTCGAACCAGGTGAACCAACGGATCGGCAAGCGCTTCAACGAGGTTCTTATCCAGGTCGGTCTCTTCACCGTGAAGCTCAAGGGTAATTTCTTTTTTCAGGCTACGCGCAAGGTCACGTACCACGCGAGGAAAGCGGCCAAACACTTTCTTAATTGGCTGCATGCGGGTTTTCATTACCGCACCCTGCAGGTCGCCCGTTACCACGTCCAGGTTCGCTATCGCTTTGGACATACTCTCATCAGCGATGTTGATGCCAAGGCTCAGCAAGCGGTTTCTTACCAATACCAGCTCACCCACCATGTTCATGATCTGATCAAGTCGTTTGGTATCGACGCGAACTGTCGTTTCAGCAGCAGGCTGGGCAGGTGTGGCTTTCTTATCTTCTTTTTTCGGTGCAGCTTTGGCGGCTGGGGCGGCCGGTTCAGCCTTTTTCTCAGGCGCAGAAGTTGCTGGCTGACTGGCCTTCGCTTTCTTTATTGCGTCTGTAGCATCTTTATCCACTTTGACAGGTGGCTTCTCTGCCGCTTTTGACGGCCCGGCAGCTGTCGTTTCCGCTTTCCCCTTTGAAGGTCCCTGACCACTGCCATGCAACTGATCGAGTAAGGCTTCAAATTCATCGTCAGTGATTTCGTCGTCACCACCTGAAGTCGCCGACGTTTTTTCTACTGGTGCAGGTGCTGGTTTACTGGCAGGAGCGGTATCTGCGACGAACTGGCCTTTACCATGTAACTCATCAAGCAGCGCTTCGAATTCATCATCGGTGATATCTTCAGAATCAGATGCTGCGGCCTTTTCAGGCGCTACGCCCATCGATTCCGATTTTTGCGCCGCCGTCTCAGGCTTTGCTGAACGGCCAGGTGCACCGCTTCCGTGGAGTTCATCCAGAAGCGCTTCAAACTCGTCCTCGGTAATGTCTTCAATTCCGCCATCACCGGTTTTTTCATGTACTGCTTTGACTTCAGGTGCTTCAGGCACTTCCTCAACTGAAAATTCTTGCTCTTCGGAATCGGGAGCCGTGGTTTGCACTCCTACCGCCGTCGCGTCGCCAAAAATGTTTTCATCAGGCGTTTCGGGCGTACTGAGTTTGTGAAGAATGTCGACCAATCCAGCATCTGCAGGCTCAAGCGGCTCACGCGCTTTAACCTTTTCAAACATTTCTACGACCACATCCGTGGCCTGAAGAATGGTATCCATCAACTCAGGTGTGAGTGTGCGTTGACCATTGCGCATCACGTCAAAGACGTTTTCGGCACCATGGCAGATTTCTACCAATTCTGTCAGTGAAAGGAATCCGGCTCCACCTTTAACAGTATGGTAGCCTCGGAAGATGGCGTTTAATAAATCAGCATCTTCTGGATTGTTTTCCAGATCAACGAGTTGTTCTTGTAATTGTTCCAGGATCTCGCCAGCTTCAACCAGAAAGTCCTGTAGTATATCCTCGTCCACATCAAACGACATGCGCCCGCTCCCCTAAAAACCTAAGCTCGACAGAAGGTCGTCCACATCATCCTGGCCCTGCACGACATCGTCGCGCTTGTCTGCATCGATAATTGGCCCTTCTGCACCAATCTTATCGGTCTCTTTTCGAGATTGTTTAGCAGTAACCGGCGTTGTTGTCTCAGCGTCACCAAACATTGTGAGCATATTGACCAGACTATCTTCTACTTCTTTGACCAGCTCGATTACGCGCCGAATTACCTGACCCGTTAGATCCTGGTAACCCTGTGCCATCAACACTTCTGTCAACAGTCCCGTTAGTTTAGTCGATTCTGAGGATGCGTCTTCTAGCAATTTGTCTAAATCACCACAAAGTGTTTTAAACTCGCCAATTTCGATTTCCCGACTCATCAGTTTTTTCCAGTCAGGCATAATCTTATCGATTCGCTCTGAAAGGGTTTCTGCTATCGGCATACTGGCTTCAACCGCATCCATTGTAGTATTAGCCGCTTTTTCGGTTTCTTCAATGACATACGTCAGACGAGTTTGCGCGTCAGGAATATCCTCATTAGCCAGACCTGCGATTCGCTCGTCCAGCTGAAAGTTATTTAGCGCGTCATGAAGTTGACGTGTGAGTTTCCCGACTTCTGCGAAGAGTTCAACAGACTCTTTCATTGAGACAGCTTCGAGTATGGCGTTTGCAGAGTCGTTATCGCCCGACTCCAGATACGCAACTAACTGTTTAGCCTCTTCGAGCGTGATGGGGACATTAGCATTCGTTGACATCCAGTGACCTCATAGTTCTGGGGAAGCGTCTGGATCAACCTAAACGTTCGAAGATTTTATCAAGCTTCTCTTTAAGCGTTGCTGCAGTAAACGGTTTCACAACATAGCCATTCACGCCAGCTTGCGCCGCAGCAACAATCTGCTCTTTCTTAGCTTCAGCGGTTACCATCAGTACTGGCAGGTGCTTAAGCTTATCGTCAGCACGAATAGCTCTAAGCAGGTCAATCCCCTGCATACCGGGCATGTTCCAGTCTGTAACGACAAAGTCAAAATCGCCTTGTTGTAACATGGGCAATGCGGTGTTTCCATCGTCCGCTTCCTGGATATTGGAGAACCCCAAATCTTTAAGCAGGTTTTTTATGATACGTCTCATGGTGGAAAAATCATCGACCACGAGAATTTTCATATTCTTGTCCAAAATGGCCTCCAGTGAGGGTTTAATCGTTATTAATAATTATGACTCATCAGCCTGCCACGACTTCATTCGTGATTTGAGTTTTAACATGGCCTGGCTGTGTATCTGGCTGACTCTCGATTCACTGACTTCAAGCACCTCACCAATCTCACGCAGGTTTAGCTCTTCATCATAGTATAAAGACAGCACAATCGCTTCCCGTTCAGGTAATGTAGTAATAGCATGAGCAAGTGCTTTTTGAAAAGCGCCTTGCATCAAATCTTCTAGCGGAGAATCATTACCGCGGTTTTGTTCGGTGGTTATGACATCTTCGGAAACACCAAGATCTTCAATACCAAGTATTTTCCCGGCACTGACTTCATTGAGCATTTGGTGGTAATCCTGCAAGCTGACATTCAGCTTTGCGGCAACATCCACATCTCTGGCGTCACGGCCTGTCTCGCTTTCAACCAACGAAATCGCTTCCGTTATCGCACGACCATTTTTGTGCACTGAGCGCGGCGTCCAGTCCCCTTTACGGATTTCATCAAGCATAGCGCCGCGAATACGAATACCCGCGAAGGTCTCGAAGCTTGCGCCTTTTGAGCCGTCAAAGTTCCTTGCTGCTTCCAACAATCCAATCATGCCAGACTGTATTAAATCATCCACCAGCACACTGGCAGGTAAACGTGCCATCAGATGATGCGCAATGCGTTTTACCAGCGGAGCATGCCTTTCGACGAGTTGTGACTTGTCTGTTTGTTGTTGGTAAGCAGCAGCTTTGCTATTCAACGTTGACTTCCCGCGACTTTATGTGAAACCAATTGTTCAATGAAAAATTCGAGATGGCCGCCTGGTTGATTTGGAATAGGCCAGGATATCGCCTTTTTCGCCAGCTGAGAAATTGCCATGGCAGCAGGAGAACCAGGGTACGCATCGACAATAGCCGTTTGCTTTCTTACTGCCCGGCGGATGTTCTCATCAAATGGCACCGTAGCGACCAATTCCAGAGCGACATCAAGAAAACGCCCCGTTACTTTCGACAGCTTGCTAAATAGCTCCTGCCCTTCCCTGACATCACGAACCATATTGGCGACAATTTTAAACCGGAACACGCCGTGTTCACGGTTCAGAATTTTAATCAGTGCATAAGCATCCGTCAGCGAGGTGGGTTCATCGCAAACCACCACCATAATATCCTGTGAGGCTTTCGAGAAGCTCAGCACCATATCGGAAATACCCGCGGCGGTATCGACAATAAGCACATCTATTTGGGAACGTAGTTCACTGAACGCACGGATGAGTCCGGCATGTTCTGTCGGAGTGAGTTCAGTCATAGATTGCGTACCGGAGGTAGCGGGCGCAATTTTAATACCGTGGGGGCCGGTTACCAACACTTCGTCTAGCGTACATTCACCAGAGAGCACGTGGGAAAGGTTTTTTTCTACCCGCAGTCCCAGCATCACGTCGACGTTCGCCAGACCGAGGTCGGCGTCCAGTACCATGACACGCTTACCCTGTTTCGCCATAGAAATGGCGGTATTCAGCGTGATGTTGGTTTTTCCTACACCGCCTTTACCTCCGGTAACGGCGATGACTTTGATTAATCGTGACTGATTCATCTTTCGTAAGCTACTCGCTTGATCTTCGATCATACTGCTCGTGCTGCATTTACTTCATTGTTGCCACTAGTATGATTCAATCCGTACTTTTTATAAAGCTTTGCCGCAGCAGATACCAGAGATTTCGCTTCTGCGACTTTAATATCTTCAGGAACCTGCTGCCCATCAGTAACATAGCTCACTGGCAGTTGGTATTCCACTGCCGCACTAATCACCTCACCTAAACTGTAGCACTCATCCAGCTTAGTAAAAATGCATCCGTCCAGTTTCACTGGAGAATAGGCCTCAATGATACGCTGTAACGCAGGATATTGCGTATTGGCCTGCGCAACTAAGTATTTACGCACCGGTTGCATCTGGCCATTATCAAACTGACTTAACTGTTTGATTAGACGGCTATCGCGCTGACTGAAACCGGCGGTATCAATCAGGATCAGGCGCTTATGACGCAGTTGGAACAGACCATCGGCCAGTTCTTCGCTGCTTTGTGCTTTTCGCACGGTGCAGCCGATAATTTTTCCATACGTTGCCAGTTGCTCAAATGCCGCAATACGGTAGGTATCGATAGTTATCATCGCCACCTGATCGGCACCGTATTTTTGTGCATAACGCGCAGCAAGTTTAGCCACGGTAGTGGTTTTCCCCGTACCGGTTGGCCCTACCAATGCCACCACACCAGACTGTTTAAGAATATCGTTACCGCTTACGTTGATGCGATTTGCCAGCAAGTTAAGAGAATACAGCCAGGCGTCACGCTCGTTACTCTCTGCCGGGGTATAGTGAATGAGTTGCTGCGCCAGTGATGAACTTATACCCATTTCCTGTAAACGCTGTGAGAGATAATGATGTACCGGGCGCTGACGGCGCTGTTTGTTTTCCATCAAATCCGCAACCTGAAACTGCAACACATTACGTAGTGATGCTAGTTCTTCTTTAATACTTTCCAGTTCGCTGTTTGACTGCATCACAGGAGGCTTTTCAACAGCAGATGCATCGTGAGTGACATCAGCAAATAAGTTAGCGAAATCCGAACCGCTGTCCTTCTGCATCTTCTCAAATGAAGGACGTGTATCGGCATAAGCAGACTGGCGGGTTGTGCCCGTCGCTTCAGGTTGCGCCTGTGATGATTCCTGTGCCTGTGGAGCCTGGCGTGAGGGAGATTCTGCAGCCAGTTTTTCTGCCCGAGCTTGTTGCTGCTTTTCCAGCAGTGCACGTAACGAGTCAGGACCATCATCACCAATAATCTCACTCAGACTGGGCGTGCCGTTGCTTTTCGCTTGTGCGGGCTTGGCTGTCGCCATACCTTGCTTTTTCCCAAACGACAATTTTGCATCGGGTTCCTTGTCATACGCCGCGACCAGTTCGATGCCATCCGCCACTTTACGGTTAGACATTATCACTGCATCGCTACCCAGCTCGGCTTTCACCTGGCTTAACGCCTCACGCATATCTTTGCCAAAAAAACGTCTGATTTTCATTGCAACCTCGTTACTCGCCGGGTGTCAGATTATTGACCCACAGAGCTGACAATTTTTATTTGTTTGTCGTCCGGTACTTCCTGATAAGACAGAACATGTAATCCGGCGACTGAATATTTTAAGAAACGTGACAACACAGGGCGTAACATACCGGATGTCAGCAATACTGCGGGTTCGCCCGCCAGTTCCTGCTGCTGACTGGCCTGCTGCAGCGACTGCTGTAGCTTATCTGCCAGTCCCGGTTCAATGCCTGCGCCATCTTCTCCGCCTGCCTGAAGCGACTGGTGCAACATCTGTTCCAGTTCTGGTGCCAAAGTAATGACAGGGATTTCTTTACTACCCGCAGTAATTTCCTGAACAATTAAACGCTTCAGCGAAATACGCACCGCTGACACCAATACATCTGGATCCTGACTCTTCGGCCCGTACTCACTTAGGGTTTGAACAATCGTGCGCATATCGCGGATAGGAACCCCTTCAAACAGCAGCGTTTGCAGTACTTTCACCACGGTACTTAACTGCAGAATATCCGGTACCAGGCCTTCCACCAGCTTCGGATTGCTCTTCGCCAGCATATCCAGCAATTGCTGAACCTCTTCGTGTCCAAGCAACTGGTAAGCATTGTTGGTAAGCAGCTGACTTAAGTGAGTAGCAACTACGGTGGCGGCATCTACCACGGTATATCCCAGCGTTTGCGCATGCTCGCGTTTATTTGGTTTGATCCATACGGCATCCAGTCCAAAGGCCGGATCTTTTGTTGCCCTACCTTCCAGCTTGCCAAATACTTGCCCTGGGTTAATCGCCAATTCTTCGTCATGGCTGATTTGCGCATCACCGATAGTGACCCCCAACATAGCAATGGTATAGGCGTTAGGATCTAGGTCGAGATTATCGCGAATGTGTACCGGCGGGATAAGAAAGCCCAGCTCCTGAGAAAGCTTTTTACGTACCCCTTTAATGCGGGTTAACAGCTCGCCGCCCTGAGATTTATCTACCAGCGGAATCAGGCGATAGCCCACTTCCAGACCGATAGTGTCAACCTGCTGCACATCATCCCAACCGAGCTCTTTCACTTCCGGCGTTGCACCTTCCTGCTTTTCCAGGCTGGTAGAGGGTGCCGGTGCTTCTGCTGCTCGCTTGGCCTGTACACCCTGCCAGTACGCATAACCTGCCGCTATCGCCGCAAAACTCAAAAACGCAAGGTGAGGCATACCTGGAATAATCCCCATCACAAACAACACGCCGGCAGCAATGTACAGCGCCTGTTGATTGCCCAACTGGGATTGAATCTCTTTCCCCATCTCCTGGTCTTCGTTTTCACGCGTCACGATAATGGCGGTGGCAACCGAAAGCAGCAGCGACGGAATTTGCGCAACCAGACCATCACCAATCGTAAGTATGGTGTATACCTCAATAGCGTTGCCAAAACTGAGATCGTGCTGGATCATACCGATGAACAGACCGCCCACGATATTGATCAGCATAATGAAAAGGCCAGCAACCGCGTCTCCTTTCACAAATTTCGACGCACCGTCCATCGAGCCGTAAAAATCCGCCTCAGCGGTAATCTCTTCGCGTCGCTGACGCGCCTGGTCCTGATCGATATAGCCAGCATTCAGGTCGGCATCAATCGCCATTTGCTTACCCGGCATGGCATCAAGGGTAAAGCGAGCACCAACTTCTGAAATCCGGCCGGCACCTGCGGTGACCACTTTAAAATTGATGATCAAAAGGATTGCAAAGACCACGACACCGACAGCATAGTTGCCACCGATAACCACTTCACCAAAGGCTTCAATGACCTTACCGGCAGCATCGCCCCCCTCGTGCCCGTAGAGCAGTACGACCCGCGTAGAGGCGACGTTCAGCGCCAGCCGCAGAACGGTCGCAATAAGTAAAACAAGGGGAAAAATACCGAAATCAACCGGGCGCTGTGTGAATACCGCTACCAGAATAATCACCAGCGATAACGCGATATTGAAGCTAAAGAGCACGTCAAGAAGAAAAGGCGGCATGGGCAAGATAACCATGCCCATAATAGCCAGCAACACTATCGGCGCACCGAGCCCGCTGGTAACGTTTTGCAATTGGTTTTTGTCAAACCGCCGCAGGTAACCTGATAACACCATCGCGTTTCATCTCACTATCAGAATTTTGACACTTACTGCCTGTCTGAACGTGATATTACAACTACCGTGCCAGCTTGATTTCAGGTTGCAGAATATTCCAGTTAGTTTTTAATTTTCATAGCCTTAGGCTTGATGATTCGCGCACGATAGCAGACATGTTAGCGCCTGTATTCCGGCGGTATCGGAAGGTCACGTTTAAGCGGGCGCGGACGCTTGCCTTTACCTGAACGGTAGGCTTTTAACTGATAAACATACGCCAGTATCTGCGCAACAGCCATAAACAGCTTTTGCGGCACTTCCTCATCGATTTCAGTGGAGTAATAAATGGCCCTGGCCAACATCGGCGAAGGGATCAGCGGTACATCATTGGCGGTAGCAATTTTTCTGATATGCATGGCAAGTTCATCCACGCCTTTGGCCACGACAACCGGTGCACGGTTGCCGTTATCATCGTATTTAATTGCCACCGAGAAATGGGTGGGGTTGGTAACAACCACGTCAGCATGCGGGACTTCCTGCATCATTCGCTGAGCAGCCGCCTGATATTGCAAGCGACGGATACGCCCTTTGACCTGAGGATCCCCTTCGGCATTTTTGCGCTCATCCTTGACCTCCTGCTTGGTCATTTTCATTTCTTCTTTGTGCTTATAAATCTGGTATGGCACGTCGATCGCCACAATTGGCAGCATGCCCAGCACCAGGATAAAGAACGCCCACTCCAGCATGTCCAGCGCGTGAAATATATTTCCTGGATACAATTCCATATCCAGATGCAGTGCTTCATCACGAAAAATAAACAAGGCGATTAGGGCCATTGCCGCAATAACAAAAAACTTGGCAATCGATTTAATCAGCTCTACCAGGCCGTTCGTTCCGAACATGCGCTTAATGCCAGACAATGGATTCATTTTACTGGCTTTAGGTTTTGCTGACTCCCAGGTGAAGTTATACCCACCAAGGGCAATGGAACCGTAAATCCCTGCGATCATGGAGACTGTCATATAACTTAACACCGGAAAACTGATATTCGATATGGCTTCCCCCCATGCAGAAAACATATGGGTCACATCATAGGTTTCGTCCCGTGACAGAATAAACGAACGACGTGTAACCACATATACGGCTTTGGCAATGTAGCCACCGACCACTAGGAACATCAGCGCACTGACAATCAGCACCAACGCAGTAGATAACTCGCGAGATCGCGCTAACTGCCCTTTTTTTCGGGCATCATCGAGTTTTTTCCCCGTGGGGTCTTCTGTTTTTTCGTGAGTGTCAGCCATCCGTCACTCTCCTAAGGCGGGCAAATGCGAAGGAGTTCGCAAATAAACTGCTGCGCCCGTGCCCATTGCTGCTCAAAGTGGCTGGTGAAGTTGCCCATGGTTATCCAGATAATAATCAGCCCCATGACCTGAGCAATAGGGAAACCAATACTGAAAATATTTAACTGTGGTGAGGCTTTGGTCATAACTCCGAATGCCAGATTAACAATCAGCAGCGATACAATTGGCGCTAATGATAATGTCAGTGCTGAGACAAACATCCAGCCGCCCCAGTGAGCAATTGAGCGTAATTGGTCACCACTAAACCACTCCGCGCCAATAGGAAAAGCCTCAAAGCTCATCACTATCATCTGGATCATCGACAAATGCCCGTCCATTGCCCAGAACAGAAGCGTAGCCAGAATCAGATAAAACTGCCCTACTGCGGGCACGTTAATGCCGTTTACCGGGTCAACGATAGAAGCAAACCCCAGACCGGTCTGCATCGCTACCACCTGTCCGGCCAACACGAAGGAATTTAACACCATCATCGATACAAACCCAATCGCGATACCAATAAGAAGCTGCTGAATGCCCAGTACAAAGGTGCCCAGATTCACCATATCGGTGACCGGAGACGGCGGCACCACCGGCATGATGACCAACGTCAACATGATTGCCAGTAACGCGCGCACTGGGGTCGGAATCGATTTCGCACTTAATCCAATCATGGCGGCAAACAAGCCGCTGATGCGCATAAAGGGCAACAGCATATCCGCTAAAAACTGATTGATAGTGCTTAACTCGTATTCCATGATTAGCCAACAACCTGAGGAATCAACTCAACCATGTGATAGAAGTAATCCATTAACTGCTGCACCAGCCAGTTGCCGCCCCAGCTTAATGCCAGCAGGGTAACCACCAGACGCGGCAGGAAGCTCATGGTTTGCTCGTTAATGGAAGTGGCAGCCTGAAACACCGCAACAATTAAGCCCACGATTAAGCTGGGAACAATCACTGCAGACACCAGCAGAATAACCATAAACATGGCTTCGCGCAGTATTTCAACAAAAACCTCAGGTGACATACCGCTCTCCTACACGCCCATGCCGAAACTGGTGGCCAGTGTGCCGAATATCAGGTTCCAGCCATCCACCAGCACGAACAGCATGAGCTTGAACGGCAATGACACAATCATAGGCGATAGCATCATCATACCCATGGCCATCAGGATTGAGGCCACAACCAGATCGATGATCAGAAACGGTATGAACAACATAAAACCGATTTGAAAGGCGGTTTTCAGCTCACTGGTCACAAATGATGGGATAAGGATCGTCAACGGAACGTCAGCGGGATCCTGGTATTTATCTTCTTCACCGGCAATACGCACAAAGGTTTCTAAATCTTTCACCCGGGTTTGCGAAAGCATAAAGGCGCGCATCGGCCCCTTGGCTTCTTCCAGCGCATCCTTGGAAGACATTTCTTCTGCCAGATACGGCTGCAGTGCTCTTTCGTTAATTTCATCGAAAACGGGCTTCATAATGAACATCGATAAGAACAGGCTGACACCAATAAGGATTTGGTTTGACGGCGACTGCTGAAGGCCTATCGCCTGACGAAGAATTGACAGCACCACGATAATTCGGGTGAAAGACGTCATCATCATAATAAACGCCGGGATCAGACTTAGCGCTGTCATGATAAACAGCGCCTGCAGCGTCATGGTGTAGTCTTGTGTCCCGTCCGGGTTGGTGCTTACCGTAACCGCAGAAATGCCCTGCTGAGCCAGCACAGGTTCACTGCTTAACACAAACAGCGCCAGTACAACGCCTGCGAAGCGAAGGAAACGACTACTTGTCATGTGCCGTCTCCTTAATCGCAGGGTTCAGTTTGCCCGCCATGGCTGCTACCAGCTTTTGCTTAAACTGTTCGCCCTGGCCGCTTACCGATGGTTTGGCTACCTCAAGTTTTTTTTCCAGCTTACTCAAGTGATTGATATTGTTTGCAGTCACGCCGATCAGGTGCTGCTCATCACCCACCTGAATAACCATCACCTTCTCTTTTGCCCCGGCCATCATGCTGGACACCACTTTCATCTGACCATTTCCGGCATGAGTGACATTAAATCGACGCATGATGTACGCAAGCGCAAAAATAATCCCGCACACCAATAAAAGTGATAGGAAAATTGACACTACGGAAGCTGGATTGGTGATAGATTGCGTGCTTTGCGCACTGACCTGAGCGGAGAAAGCAAGAGGAAGCAACATGCAACCTCCTGCTTTTAAAAGAGTTTTACCTAAGCTTTTTAATTCTTTCGATTTGACTAATAACATCGGTTAACCGAATCCCGAATTTATCGTTGACCACTACTACTTCTCCATGAGCAATCAACGTGCCATTAACCAAAACATCTAATGGCTCACCCGCGACCCGGTCCAGTTCAACAACAGAACCCTGGTTTAACTGTAATAAATTTCGAATGCTTATCTGACTACGCCCTACTTCCATCGAAATCGTCACCGGAATATCTAAAATAGTATCCAGTTTCTTCTTTTCTTCATTGCTGATGGGCGCATCGTCAGTGAGTTCGTCGAGTTCGGCAACTTTAACGTCTTCGCCGTCTTCGCCGGCGTTCTCACCGCCTTCTTCAGATTCGGCCTGTTCTGCCATGGCAGCGGCCCAATCGTCCATACCGTCTTCTTCACTCATAGGAATGCCTCATTTTCCAAACAACCTTACAGGTCTTCTTCGAGTACTTGCAGTTCCGCATCATTATCAATAATGCGACCACCGCGTGTTAATAACTGTAGCTCAGATTTCACCGACGTTGGACGAGGGATCTTCTCTGTAATCTTCAGTGCCAGATTGTCTCTGGAACGTCCCAGCTTGGCGCGAAACGTCGGTAATTCTTCTATCAACACCGTGATGTATTCCGGCATATCAATGGGAATAATGTCACCGGGCTTAAATTCCATGACATCTTTTAAGGGCACGTCCACATCCAGCATATGCGTGGTAAGTGCCACTTTGACATCCATGATCTCATCGCGAAGCGCTTTGCTCCAGCGTAAGTCCGTATCTTCTTTGTCACTTTGTACACCGGCATCAAGCAGTTCTCGGATTGGCTCAAGCATCGAATAGGGTAGCGATACGTGAAAATCGCCGCCACCACCGTCTAACTCAATGTGAAACGAACTGATCACCACCACCTCAGTGGGGCTGACAATGTTTGCCATCGCCGGGTTAACTTCAGAGTCGAGGTATTCAAAAGACACATCCATCACCGGCGCCCAGGCTTCTTTATAATCCTCAAAAATGATTTTCAGAAGCATCTGAATAATACGCCGTTCGGTGGGCGTGAATTCCCGGCCTTCAATTTTGGCGTGATAACGCCCATCACCACCAAAGAAGTTATCAACCAGAATGAATACGAGCCTCGCTTCCATGGTGATTAGTCCAGTGCCCTTGAGCGGACGGAAACGCACCATGTTAAGGCTGGTCGGTACAAACAGGGTGTGTATGTACTCGCCAAACTTAATCATCTGGATGCCGTTAATCGACACTTCAGCAGAGCGACGCATCATGTTGAACAAGCTTACCCGCATATGCCGGGCGAATCGCTCATTCACAATTTCCAGCGTCGGCATACGTCCACGTACAATTCTGTCCTGTGAAGAGAAATCATATTCCAACGCAGAAGCGTCGGAGGGCGAATCGCCGGCCTCTTCTTCTTCTACATCATCGACGCCATGCAGTAGCGCGTCGATTTCGTCCTGGGATAGTAAATCACTCACAGTCTTTTCCTGTTATTGCATGACAAAGCCGGTGAACAACACACGTTCAACGACATTTTTGCCGGTAATCTCGTTCATCGCGCGCTGCACTTCTTCAACGGCACGGTCTCTCAATTCAATTTTGCCCGCTTCGGTCACCAGGTCATCGGCATTTGCGGTACTGAATATCTGTAGCAACGTACCTTCAATCAGCGGAATATGTGACTTGGCTGTTTCTTCGTTATCGGAACCACGCACCAATAACTGTACTTTTATCTGCACTAACCGGTCGCGGCCACTACCGGGCACGTTAAACACGAAAGGCCGTGGCATGGCGACATATAACGCCGTTCCTACCTGTGCATTCGACACCGGCGCCTGCTGGGGTATAGAACCATCAGAGGCAGTCAGCTGCTCAGCAGCAGGGGTATCGTCACCGGAAAACAAAAAGAAGTATACTGCGCCGCCACCGACAACCACGACTACAGCAATAATGATGAGCATCATCATTTTGCCTTTCTTTCCGCCTTCTTCAATTTGTAACTCTTCTTCAGCCATAGCTAATCCCTAAAAATGCATTGGGCGTATTATCGGACTTCAGCTGTAAATGGCAATGCTGCTAAAGTCAAAGTCGATAAGTTTTTATGCATAGTAGTCAATTCCGCCCAGAGATTCACGGGTTACCGGCTGTTCAATTATCTGCGTGTCATCTTCTCCAGCGCTTTGGGAACCGCCTCCGGCAAACTGGCCATCACCATTTTCGCCGGTTTCGCCCTGTCCGCTGGATTGCTGCTGCACAAACGATTCTCCCAGCTCAATGCCCTGCTCGGCAAGCATGTCACGTAATCGCGGCGTAGCATCTGCTAGCGCATCCCGGGCTTGCTGAGACTGCACTACAAAATTCACGCTGGCTGTATCACCCGACATGTTCACCCTGACCTGCATACTACCGAGTTCGGGAGGATCGAGGCGGATTTCAGCCATCATATTGCGGGCACTCATCATCCAGCGAATTTTCTCATTCAGTTGCTGGAGTCCTTCGGCTTTCGTGATATTTACTGGTTTGTCCATACTATCAGCCTGATGCTGTGCCTTCGTCGCTTCAGTGCGTACCTGCGTATTTTCCTGAATCACAGTATCAGCTGATGCCATTTGAGCAGTTGCACTTTGATGGGCGGCTGACTGTGCGGTACTTAGCAATTGATGCAGTTGTGAAACCTGCTGTTCAGCCTGCGTCATCATTTGACTGGTTACCGGAATGTTGGCTTCTTTTATGGCATCCGCAATGATGGCCTTTAAATCTATGCCTGGCTCATGCCCCTGAGAAAGTTGCGACTGCAACTCCTGCACGCCGACAATCACGGCTTGCTTTACCGTCTGTTGTTGCTGATCACTGGCTGTGGGTGGAAGCAGAGCGACAACCTTATCAGCCAGCGACTGCGTAACTTTACTCTGGCTGCCATCGGACAATTGCATCATATCGCTGATTAGCTGACGCATGGCTATAGCCTCTTCACCCGCCATTTCGGCACTACCCGTTCCAGCGCCAGCTTGCATCAGATTGTCGGATGTAACGCTGGTAGTATCCGCTTTACCTCCGGCCGTCGCCAACATCTCTGTTTGTATCAGATCCAGCAATAATTCAGCATCTGCTTGATGACCACTGGGCTCGGCTTCACCTTTAAGGCTGGCAATCAAATCATTGATAGTAAAACCAAGATTGTTTTCCGTTGTGTTTGCCTTGGCCGCAACTGATTGCCCTTGCTGAGTTGCCTTTAAGGCTCCTGTCAGCTGCGCGGCAAGCGCCTGAATTTGTTCATTCATGTTTGACTCTGTCGAGTCGCCAGTTGCTTGCTGCTGACTTTGCTTCGCTAACAGCTCTGAAAGCTTTTCGATAATTGGCATAATAGGCAGAATTTCCTGCTTGCCATCATCAGGCTTTGGCTCGCCGGACTCATTCACAGATTTCACTAACACTTCTGAGAACACGGCAATATTTGCCTTCAACGTCTCTTCATCTGGTGCGTCCGGGATAATTCCCGCTGCGTGGTCTTCGGACTGTCCGGCACGCCCTTCTTCAAGCACGTCGTTGTCTGATACCGGTGATGGGATCACCGGAAGAATTTCGCCATTATCGCCAGGTTTGCCCTTTTTAAACGACTCATCAACAATGTCTCCTTTCGCCTGCCTGACTGCATCGACGTAAGCCAGCCAGTCCACTTCTCCCTCCTGTGAGGCCAGCCATTCATCCCAGGTCATTTTGACCTCTTTAGGATCCATACTGACCAGGTTGCCATCATCAGGAATATCTGTTTCAGGGTCGACAGGCATCGTGGATTTTACCCCGTCATCTGCATTTCCGATGCCTGCGGCTTTAGGCTCGTTAACACGATCGGACGATGATGTGTCTCTACTGCGGGTTGCATTATCCTCATGAGGAACACCAGTATTTTCCCTTTCGTGGGTGGCCGATTTGCTCGTTCCGGGCGCAGTCGAGGATGCGTTTACCGTCTCTGACTTTTGACTGGTTTGATAAGACGTTGTCTCGGACGCCGTGCGTTTCTGGCTGGATGACTTCGCCTGTTGGAACATCGCGTCAAACGCGGAGCCCTGATCAGCGCCATCGTGAGTGCCTTTACCGGCCTTACCTTTCAGAGCGGCAATTTCTGAACCAGAGGTGGCAACTTGTTGCATCATAATCCGAGTCCTGTAATCCTGTTTTCATGTCAGTTCACGGTTTTCTTGACCTGAACAGGCGTAATGAATCAATACTGAGATGGATTGAGCAAGTATTGTTCCAACTACGGTCACCGCGCTTCACTTTCCCTTTGCTGAGGTTTACGACGCCTCGCACACAATGCGATGCGCCAACGTTGCTTACGTGCATGAAAAGGAATAACGCAGAACAAGTGAATAAGGCAACGCTTGCTGTCTGCAAACCAGAAAGCGCCCTGCACTCCTCTGCCACGTTTACCATGCCGTGGCTAATCTCATGTCGCGCAATACAAAGAGCCCTGTCAGTTCAAGATGCACATGAAATCTCGCCCCACGCTGTATCACCGCCACCTGAAACTCACGCCACACGTTAAGCAAAGCTAAATTAAAAATTAATATTTCTTAAACCTTTTCATTTCATCACCGTAGCTAAACCAATGATTTTCAGAAGAAAGTGTTAACGCGATGTGTGGTAACAACACGTAACCGATAACACCCCGTACGACAGAACGAGAGTAGGAAAAAATGAAAAAGAGGAATGCTTGGTTGGTGAAGTGCATGCTGGCAACCGCGTTTTTAATCACCGTGGTGTTGTTATGGAAGTACGTGATAACACGGCAACAGGTAACGGTGCTATCGACTATGTGCGTTCGTTCGGTGCCTGGGCGGTTGTTGTATTTTTTATTCTCTACGTATTGCTGGTCACGCTTTCTTTCCCCGCCACGATACTCAACGTGACTTCCGGCATACTATTCAGCCTGTGGATAGCGGTTGGCGTCTCAATTGTCGCGGCGTTGACGGGTGCCTGCCTGACTTTTCTGATTGCCAGATTCTGGCTCAAGGATGCGATAGTCAAGCGGCTTGAAAAGCATGAAAACAGTCATAAAATGCTCGAGCTTGCAGAAGATAGTTCCTGGCGACTTATCCTATTGCTTCGGCTGACCCCGTTTATTCCGGCGGTGCTGAAAAACTACGGATTTGGCATTACCAGTGTTAAATTTCGTCAGTATCTCTGGTCCACACTCGTCGGACAATTTCCACTTACCACCCTTTACACTTATCTGGGATGGCTTGGTGGCAATGCGATGCTCAACAGTGATTCTCACCCGCCAACGTATCAATGGGCAATTCTGGGCGGCGGCGTTATTGTCAGCATTATTGTTTCAGTGGTGGCCTACAGACAAACCCATAAAAAGCAGCAATTACACAGCAGCCCCGCAACCTGAGTAGAAAAAACTGCCAATGAAAAGTGGTTATTTGGCGTGAAACCGGCGAAAGAATGCACGGTTGGCGTACTCATCGAGCATATTTTGCTCGCGACGGCTCTCTTTCTTTTCCAGTGCCAGGCGTTTTTTCTCAATCAATAACTCGACAGCTTTACACCGCTGTTGTTGTGCCAGCCATTGCCGTTTGCGCTGGTCTGCTGCCAATGCGGCTTGTGAAACATAGTGTGTTTGTTGTTCGCAGGCTTTGTCCAGTTTTCCGACAAATGACAGATGCTGAGTATACTGTTTTGCGCCGACGCCTGACTGTCCTGTCTGCTGGATATTCTTCAGATAATCGATGCGGTATTGTTCCAGGCTGGATAATTTCTGTCGCTGTTGGTTAACGATGGTCTGCGCCTGCTGAAATAACTGTGCAGCCTGCTGTTCTTTATCCCGCTCAAATTTGGCAACACGCTCCAGTTGATTACTCATCTAGCTACCCTTTTCCCAGACCGGAGGCGAGTGCATTCATGCCCTCAAGGCTTTCATCATAAGGCAGGATCTGCTTCATTCCCTGCTGCAAAAATGCGTTAATTGCCGGTTCAGCACGTATGGCCAAATCGATGCGAGGGTCCGAGCCCTTTGCATATGCGCCAATCGCAATGAGATCCTGGTTTTGCTTGTAGTTGGAATACACCTGGCGAATACGTCGTGCCTGCATCAGATGCTCATCGCTGACCACCGCAGGCATTACGCGACTGATCGACGCTTCTATATCTATCGCCGGGTAATGACCGCTGTCAGCCAGCGCACGAGATAACACAACATGCCCATCTAATATGGCTCTTGCGGTATCTGCGATTGGATCCTGGAGGTCATCGCCTTCTGTCAGCACAGTATAAAACGCGGTAATTGAGCCTTGTCTCTCGCTGCCGTTACCCGCGCGCTCGACCAGCGCGGGAAGCCTGGCGAACACAGAAGGCGGATAGCCTTTCGTTGCTGGCGGCTCTCCCACAGCCAGAGCAATTTCGCGCTGTGCCATCGCATAACGGGTTAACGAGTCAATCAGCAGCAACACGTTCATGCCCTGATCGCGAAAATATTCGGCCACTGTCACGGCAGTCTCACAGCCTTTCAGACGCATTAACGGCGAGGTATCGGCAGGCGCCGCAACAACAACAGCACGCTGACGCTCTTCTTCTGTCAGAATATCGTGAATAAACTCTTTTACCTCACGCCCCCGCTCGCCCACCAGCCCAACCACGACTACATCGGCTTCGCTGCCCCGGGTCATCATGCCTAACAACACACTTTTCCCTACGCCACTGCCCGCAAACAGTCCCATACGTTGACCAATCCCCACCGTATTCAGCGCGTTTATCGCTCGTACGCCAACATCCATTGGCTTTTCGATAGGACGACGGGACAGTGGATTGATTGGCGGGCGCGAAGTCGGCACGCGAGTATCTGCGACAATAGCACCCAGTCCGTCAAGAGGCTGACCGTTACCGTCAATCACTCTACCCAGCAAGCCCATTCCAACTGCCAGCCCGCTTTCGCGATTCAGCGGCAGTACACGGCTTCCCGGCACAATGCCTCGCACCGCTTCAGTAGGCATAAGGTAGGTAATATCATCGCCAAAGCCCACAACTTCAGCTTCAATTTCGCCCTCGATGGTTTGTACCAAACACTGACTGCCAACTGGCATCTGGCATCCCACAGCTTCCAGCGTCAGCCCGATACCACGAACCAGTTTTCCGGCTGCGACTATCGGTGGTACAGGCACCTGCTTTTGCAGATTATCGAGATAGCTGTGCCAGGGGTTACTCACTATCCAGTCCCTGCTCTAACAAGAATTTTTCCAGCACATCGCGACATCGTCTTTCGATAGACACATCCACAGCATTTTGCGAGGTGGTGATATCGCATCCACCTTCCGCCATTCCAGGAGCGCCAATCAGCTGCCAGCCTTTGGCTTTCACCTCTTCCTCACCAAAATGGGCAGTGACGCGTTCTACATCATCAGGATGCATGTGAATCTGGTATGCGGTTTCGTTTATCGGCAGCGCTTTTAAGCCTTCTGACAGCGCCTGAAGGATAACGTCTTCACTGCTTTTGATTTCGGTACGGATCACTGCGCGAGCCAGCGACACTGCCAGCTTTACCAGTTGTTGACGTGTTTCATCATTAGCCTGACTTAAAGGAGCAGTGAGGGCGTCGGCAAGTAAAGAGAAACGTTCAGATTGCTCATTAATTTGCTGCTGTCCTTCTTCCAGACCCTGCGCCTTACCAAGCTCAAGGCCCTCTTCATAACCTGCATTCTTGCCTTCTTCAAAGCCAGCAGCACGCCCTTCCTCATGCCCTTGCGCTTTGCCATCCTGATACCCTTCATCCTGCGCTGCCTGACGGATCGCTTCAATTTCCTCCAGCGTAGGAGGCAATATTTCCTCTTCTTCTTCAGGAGGTTCGTATTTCCAGTCAGAACGACGGTTCAGCGCATTGGTTCGACTCGCCTTTTCCTCGCTGGCTGGATTCTCAACGAAGGGTAAATCCCACGCTTTAGCGTCCTCTTGCTCTTCAATGGAGAACGGCTTTTGTTTGCTCATAAGTCAGGATGCCATTACAGGAATTCTTCACCACCACCACCGCCAAGCATGATCTCACCAGAGTCAGCCAGACGACGTGCAACAGACAGGATCTCTTTCTGCGCGGTTTCCACTTCGGAGATGCGCACAGGTCCGAGCGCCTCAAGATCATCGGCCAGCATTTCTGCCGCACGCTTAGACATGTTCTTCATGATCTTAGCCTTCAGCTCTTCGTCGGCACCCTTGATGGCCTTAAGCAGCGCATCCTGTTGCACTTCGCGTAAAATAGCCTGAATACCTCGATCGTCTACATCCACCAGGTTGTCGAAGACAAACATTAAGTCCTGAATTTGCTGACTCATCTCTTCGTCCTGTTCGCGGATGGCATCCATCAACTGACCTTCGATAGCCGTATCCAGATAATTCATAATATCGGCAGCGGATTTCAGGCCGCCCATCTTGGCAGCCTGGGTACCGGCCTGACCGGCGAATTGTTTTTCCATTATCTCGTTGAGCTCCTGCAACGCGGCTGGCTGCACTTCTTCGAGGTTTGCAATACGCATTAACAGATCCAGGCGGACTTTTTCCGGGAACTGCGCCAGAATTTCGGCGCTTTGCTCAGCTTCCAGATAAGACAGTACAATCGTCTGTATCTGTGGGTGTTCGTTGCGAATGATGCTTGCCACCTGCTTGGAATCCATCCATTTCAGTGAGTCTAAGCCTTTCGCGCCGGTGCCCATCATGATTTGATCAATCAGGTTTGCGGCTTTATCTTCGCCAAGTGCAGCAGTCAGGGCGCGTTTTACAAAGTCCTGACTCTGGAACCCAATGGTGCTGTAGTTTTGTATTTCTTCGATGAAATGCTTGTGCACTGCCGTAATTTTGGCCTGCGTCATATCATCGACTTTGGCCATTTCCGAGCCTAATTTTTGCACCTGTTTGGGCTCAAGATGCTTCAGGATTTGCGCCGCATCTTCCTCCGACAAACTCAACAGCAGGATGGCGGCTTTTTCTACCCCTTCCAGTTTACTGACGTCGTATGTGGTTTCTTCCACTGTTGCTAGTTCTTCAGCCATTGGCCCCATTCCTACTCATCTTGCATCAACCAGCCTTTTACTACCTGCGCGGATAACTCTGGCTCATTGGCCACCAGCGCACGTACGGCTTTCAATACATCTTCATCTTTATGCAGATCCGGCAGCATCAGCGAGCCGTCAGAGGCAAAACCAACCTGCCCTTCATCAAACTCCTGAGACAGCATACTAATGGTCTCATCGCCCAGATCCAGCCCTTCATCAGCATCAAAGTCATCGCCGTCTTTCGTGGCATCCGGATGAATGAGTTTACGCAGCATCGGACGGATAACAAAGACAATCAGTACAATGATTACCAGACCGCCGATAACCAGCTTAAGTATAGGCAGGAATGCAGGCTGTTCCCAAAGCGGCAATTCTTCTACTTCGCCGGTATCCATGCGGGTAAATGGCACACTTACCACTTCCAGTGAATCTCCTCGGGTTACGTCAAATCCAATTCCGCCCTGTAGCAGGCGACGGATATTCAGCAACTCTTCCTGTGCCCGTGGCGTTTGCGTCACGGTGCCATCTTCGGCAGTCGTTGGCACATAATCCAGGGCAACCGAAACGCTCAATCGGCGGATCACACCGGTTTGTTTCTTAGTGTGGCTGATGGTCGTGTCGAGCTCATAGTTACGTGTTGCTTCTTTAGAGCTGCGACCCGGAACAGGTTGTTGCGCACCATCACCTATCGCATTTTCAGGAATGTTGGCATCCAGCGGCGGTTGGTTTGACAACGCACCAGGAATGCCACCTGCCACCGAACCTACGCTGTTCTCTTCTACCACCATTTCACTGCGAACCGCTGGCAAATCAGGATTATAGCTACGCTGGGTTTGTTCAAGCGCCGTGAAGTCCATGGTGACATCGGCTTGTGCGGTGTAGTTGCCAATACCGAGTACCGGGATAAGTATGGCGTCTATTTTTTCCAGATATTCATCTTCGCGCTGGCGCTCAAGCTCATATTCCTTGCGGGCACGGGCACTCATAGAATCCTGAGACCCGGAGTTTAGCAAACGACCATTACTGTCTGTCACCGTGACTTTTGAAGGCTCCATTCCCTGCACTGCCGACGCCACGATATCAACCACAGCATCGACTTCTTCGCCTTTTATAACAGTGCCGCGCTTAGCGGTGAGTACCACCGTAGCAGATGCCTTTTTCTCGCGGCGGGCAAACACATTTTCTTTTGGCATGGCCAGCAGTACGCGGGCTTTTTGCACGCTGGTCATTTCTTCAATGGTCGAGGCTATCTGCTGCTCGCGAGCATGCTTGAGTCGCTCCATCTCAAGGCGCTGGCTAACACCAAACCCCATGTCCTGCATGATGATGTCAGTGCCATTGCTGGACTCGTTAGAAATGCCTTGGCGGGTCATTCCTAAGCGAATGTCCTGGAACTGATCATTGCGAACGTAAACCGTATTGCCCTGCAACTGATAATCGATTTGATTGGCGTCAAGGTAATCGAGCGTCTCGATGAGCTCCTGCGTTTCCATTTTGGCCAGCGGACGATAGTCAGGCTCCTGCGCCCAGATAAGGATAAATACTGCAATGGCCACGCAGATAACCAGTACTACCACCAGCGCCATCTGGCGCATCATGTCTGCACTGCCCAGCGTGTCCATAAACCCGGATTTGTTCTCCGGTTCGTTGTCTGAGCCTGCTGCCTGGTCGGCAACGGTCAGGTTCGTGCCTGTCGCTTCAGCCATGGGTTACTCCACCTAAACCGGCATATTCATAATAGTTTTGTAGGCTTCCAACACTTTATTGCGCACCTGAACGGTGGCTTCAAAGGCAATACCCGACTTTTCTTTTACCAGCATGACTTCGGCAAGACTCAATGACTGGTCTCCCATTTCAAAGCGTTGCTGGGCATCTTTGGATTCAAGCTGCATGCTATTCACACCGTCGATTGCGTTTTTCAGCATATCGGAAAACTCATTCGCCGACGGATTTTGCCTGATGAGTTCCTGGGGCTCGTTAACCTGAAGACGAGTTTGCCCGATCATGCTTTGCATTTCCTGATACAAACTGTTGGCTTTCACGTCCATAACAACTCCTGGGGATATTGGTTGTCAGATTATTGGCTGACATTTCACTGATAAGTGGACATCAGCAATTACCGCACCAACTTTAAAATCACTTTTAATTCAAAGTGTTATAAACGATGCCAAAAAAATGACAGGGGGTGGCGCTACGCAATAAAAAAGACCGCTTCCGCGGTCTTTTGGTTATAACAGTTAACTAAGGCGTTTTACTGAGAATATAGCGTAACATTATGCTGGCACGTCGATACCGTCCTCGCGCATTTTTGCCAGTTTGTAGCGCAGAGTCCGAGGGCTTATCCCAAGCTTTTCTGCGACATCTTTACGCTTCCCATTACACATTTCCAGCGTATCCAGAATGATTTGGTGCTCTTGCTGACGCAGTTCCGAGCCTAAGCGGCTCGATTCTTCCACCGCAGACGGCTCTGGCGAGTGACTGGCCAGTGATGCGGCCATATCAATCATCAGATCAGACGAGTCGATACAATTGTCTTCGCACAGAATAAGCGCGCGTTGCACCACATTTTCAAGTTCACGTACGTTACCCGGCCAGGTATATTGAGTAAGCTTATTGCGTGCTGCTGCACTGAGCTTAATCGTGCCCAGCTTCTGCACCTGTGCATGACGCGCAATCAGGTGTTCCGCTAATGGCACGATGTCGCCGGGACGCTGCGCCAGCGGGCGCCATACAATTGGAAATACATTCAAGCGATAATAAAGATCTTCGCGGAATTCGCCGGCCTCGACAGCTTGTCTTAAATCGCGGTTACTGGTAGCAATAACACGGACGTCCAGCTGCACAGTTTTGCGACCGCCGAGACGTTCGACTTCCCGTTCCTGCAATACGCGTAATAGTTTTGCCTGCAGGCTTAAATCCATCTCGGTGATTTCGTCCAGCAACAAGGTACCGTTCTGAGCCTGTTCAAATTTGCCGGGGCACGCCTGAACCGCTCCAGTAAACGCGCCTTTTTCGTATCCAAACAAGGTTGCTTCAAGCATGTTCTCAGGAATTGCCGCACAGTTTATTGCCACAAAAGGCTCTGCCGCACGTGGCGACTGATCGTGAATATAGCGCGACAACACTTCTTTACCCGAACCACTGGGCCCCAATACCATTACGGTGGCCTCAGATTTCGCGACCTTTCCCGCCAGCTTCAGTAACTCGATACTGCTGGAGTCAGCGACTACCGGTGTGCGGCTTTCGACTTTCTGCGCCGGAGCATAACGCCCAACCAGATTAAGCAACACTTCCGGTGCGAACGGCTTAGACAAATAGTCCGTTGCACCATCACGCATAGCCTGAACGGCGTCATCGATAGTGGCATAAGCAGTCATCAGCAGGACCGGCATTTGCGGCGACTTGCTTTTAATATTTTTTAGTAGAGACAATCCATTCATGCCGCCCATCTGAATATCGCTGACGACCAGATCCACCGACTGATTTGTCAGTTGCATCAGCGCATCTTCGGCGCTGTCAGCTGCAAGCACGTGATAGTCCGCCAGCAACAGCGTATCTACCAGTGCCTCTCGCAGACCGGCATCATCTTCAACAATAAGTATGGTGGTTTTGCTCATGAGTGAACTCCTGCATAACAATGCGGATGACTATCCTGCGCAGTGGCGCAGGGCAGAGAAACAGTAAAACACGCGCCATGGTCAACCAAATTTGCTACAGATAACTGGCCTTTGTGCGCGTTAATCACAGACTTGACCACAGCAAGTCCCAGCCCGGTTCCATGGGTTTTAGTGGTAAAGAAGGGTTCAAAAATCCGGTGTTGCAGTTCCGCAGGTACACCTGGTCCCTGATCACAAACTGTAATGGCTACCTGCCCTTCACCGCACAAGGCTTTAACCTTAATTGTGCCCGCTTTCGGCGTGACCTGGCTGGCGTTATTAATCAGGTTAAGCAATGCCCCCTGAAGTGCGGTGATGTTGCCTGTAAAGGTAACGTCTGAATCGAATCCTTCCAGCCTGATATTCTGTTCTGCCTGCTGTGCGATTGTTTGCGCGGTAGTACGAATAGCCTCATCGACATCCTGCAGGGTAAGCGACGTAACAACCTGCTCTTCGCCGGATTTAGCGAACAGCAACATATCATTGACCTGACTTTCCAGCTCTTTTAGCCGCGCTGAAAGCTTATTGGCAAAGTTGTGCGATGCCTCTTCACCCAACCCCTTTCGGGTAAGGTTAGACGCATATAGCATGGCGGCAGATAACGGCGTTCTGATCTGGTGTGCCAGCGACGCTACCATCTTGCCTAATGACGACAGACGCTGCATATGACTGACTCTCGCCTGTAATTGACGGGTTTCTGTCAGGTCCGTTAATACAATCAATTGGCCCGGTTCTTTTTCCAGCGGCGTGATGGATAGCTTTACCCGTCGACCATCCGTTAGTGAGACTTCGTGACCGTCATCCGCCCGGGGTTTAAACGAGCGATGAATGATGGTTCGCCAAACCTGACCTTCCAGGGGTTCTCCGAGAAGATCCCGCGCCTGGTCGTTTGCCTGTCGAACGATACCGCGACCATCCAATACGATCACACCTGCTGGCATAACCTTAAGTAAATGTTCAAGCCGGCTGGCCTGCTGACGCAAAGAGGTAATATCAGCAGATGACACATCCTGATTACGCCGTGTTTGGTCCTGACCAAACGCGGTATACATCGAGTCGTCATTGTCAAAATGTGGTGTGGCGCTAAGACTGCTATCGTATGCCATAGTATCCTCGTCAAAAAGCAGACGGCTTGCTTATGTCATAGTGGATAGCACGGTTCGTGCCAACTTAATTTTTCTTTATATTCATAATGTTACTAGAAATCCCGACACTATTATCGTCGTCAAAGATCCGACTCTCTACACCAAGGGCATTAGTGCATACTTGATTTGGTCACCGAATTTGTTAATCAAATTATTGCGCAAAGATAGCGGCGTTGCGCTACTGAACAGAGGGAAAGGCAAAATCTCGGCGTTATGCTAACGGCGTCGACATGGACAACGTTCTTGATAAAAAGTGATATGAGAAACGCCGGGCTTGAAATTTAAACCTGAGTACAAAGTCGGTTACAGCCCGGTCAACATCCAAAAGTAATAACGGGTAAAGTCGGGGGCAAGGAGCTCGCCCCGCAGAATCAGATTTGCTCTTCGCGCTGGATGTCGTATTTACGCATTTTTTCGACCAGCGTCGTCCTGCGCATCCCCAATTTGTCTGCCGCACGGGCAACCACCCAGTCCTGTTGTTCCAGTGCCTGACGAATGAGATTTATTTCCAGCTCAGACAAATATTCTTTAAGATTTACGCCGCTTTCCGGCAGCTGCGAAGACAAATAGGCATCGTTATCCTGTGTCGCAGACGCGTCATCTTCCGGCAGCTCACTGGCAGCAGCTTCAGCAAAGATCGCATTAAAGGCATCTCTTTCCAGTAATTCTTCAGGATAGTCCGGCTGATATGCTTCTACCTCACCATATTGATACTTTTGCGGCAAATCCTGTATGTCGACGATCTGACCGGGATACAGGATGCTCAATCGCTCAACCAGATTTGACAACTCACGCACATTGCCCGCCCAGTCATGTTCCATTAATGAGCCGATAGCCTGCTCGGTGAAACGAACACCGTCAACACCATCGCCCTGGATACGACTAATCAACTCCTGTAATAACAGCGGAATATCATCGCGACGCTCTCGTAGCGCTGGACTGTCAATTGGAAATACATTGAGGCGATAGTATAAATCCTCACGGAATTTATCGTCTCTTATCATCGTCTCTAAATCACGATGCGTTGCGGCAATAATACGTACGTTGCACTGCATAGGCTTGTTGCCGCCAACACGTTCAAAAGTACGTTCCTGCAAAACCCGTAACAGCTTGACCTGCATCTGCATTGGCATATCGCCGATTTCATCCAGAAACAAGGTGCCGCCTTCAGCGAGCTCGAATCGCCCTTTTCGTGCACTGATAGCACCGGTAAACGCCCCTTTTTCGTGCCCGAATAACTCACTTTCTAACAGCTCACCAGGAATAGCACCACAGTTCACTGGAATAAAAGGACCATCCTTTCTGGCAGAGAGAAAGTGTACGTTGCGCGCGACGACTTCTTTTCCTGTTCCTGATTCACCCAGGATCAGTACGGTTGCATCCGTAGGCGCTACTTGCTCAACGAGACGCCGTACACCCTGTATCTGGTCACTTTTACCAACCAGGCTGCGGAATAACCGGGTCTTTGCACCGCTTCCACGGATAGCACCGGGCTTCTGGCGGCTATATTCCTGACAACGATGAATGGCTTGGGTTAACGCCGGGTATGTAAGTGGAAGAGTAATAACACTGACAAGGTTGCAGTCTGGCTTGATATCGCTGCTCTGAGGCTGAATAGCCACAAAAGGAATATGAGGAAACTGCGTAATGACTGTCTTGGCTTTCACCGCGTCATCAAAATCAATCAGCACAGCATCAACCGAAGCGGTGCGTAATGCCTCTTCACAAGCAATTAAGCTTGTGTGCTGGCATGGCTCACCCAAGAAGGTAATGATGGTTTCTAAGCTGTGAGTAAGGTCGCCGTTATCACTAACGAGCAGAATATCCTTCATCAATTCCCCGAAAACGCGTTTTTATTATTAACAGTTTAGCGCACCTGCATGATTGTAACGGCAAAAGATACCAGCGCAACTGCTGATTCCTGAATTCCAGTAATAAAAAAAGCAGGTTACCCTGCTTTTTTCAAATTCAGTGAAGATTAATTAAGCAGGTTGAGCACTTGTCCCTGCTGCTGATTGGACTGAGCCTGAACCGTTAACGCTGCCTGACCTAATGTATCATTGGCAATGCTTTGCGACACGGCCTGCGCATAGTCAGTATCCGCGATTCGGCTTCGCGCTGCAGACGTATTCACATCGGCTTGAGACAGGTTGCGAGCCGTGCTCTCAAACTGACTCTGGGTTGCTCCAAGATCAGAGCGTGCACCGCCAACCACTTCGATAGCAGCATCCGCTGCACTGAGTGCATCGTTTACGCTGGTTCCGCCGGTGATATCGATGCTGAGCACATCAGACAGCTGACTGCCAATGTCCTGCGTATTTACATCAATTTGCTGACCGTCATTTGCCCCAACCTGAAAACTCAATGAACCGTTTTCCGATAACAGCGGCTTTCCGGCGAAATTGGTTTGCTCAATGGTCTGGCTGATATTGTCCTGTAACTGCGTGATCTCAGACTGAATAGCCTGTTTATCAGAATCGCTTAGGATCCCGTTGCCGGCCTGAATGGTAAGCTCGCGAATGCGGTTAACATCATTATTGATGTTACCTAAACCACCTTCTGCTACCTGCGCCAGTGAGATGCCGTCATAGGCGTTACTAATAGCCTGGCGGTTACCTTCAACCTGCGAGGTTAGTCTGTCGATAATTTGCTGCGCGGCTGCGCCGTCAGCAGCGCTGTTTATCTTCTTGCCGCTGGCCAGTTTCTCCATCAGGTTGGTTTGTTTTTCCTGCACCTGCTGAAGTAACGAACTGTTAGATTGCGCTCCATCAATATTTATCATGACACCACCCCACTCATTATTTAATAAATAATAGCATGACATTGAGCGTTTAGTAAGCAACGCCCCGTGTTAAACTTAATACGTGAAACCCTAGAACTATACGCAAGCGGTTAGCGCTAAACAGCGCTCCCACTCGGACAAAATGCTAATCCGTCTGTTAAGTATAATCTCACCAAGCGTCTCTGTGTAAAATCAAGCTCAGTTGGTGCTGATATCGTTTCGGCTTTGCTTCCACACGGTCCAGCTGCAAACGACATAGCATGGCGTCACACTGGACGCTCTACACTCTTTCATTTGACTTTTCATACAAGCAGAGCTCTCTTCTTTCAAGCCATCGTCAATATTGCGTGCTAACTGTGTAGTCAGAATTCCACCAAGTAAGAACAACCATTAAGTTATTTCCTGTTCTGTCGATAACATTTGTATGTATTATTGGTATTTATTTTGTAGGAAATCACGTAATGAGCAGTCTTTACGAACTTGGTATCAAACATGGAACTGACAAGACCATAATTTCTGCTACCCATAAGAAAAGTTATCTTCATATCTATGAAAGGTTATTTGCCTCATTGTCGCAATATGAAGAGATACGTATTCTGGAAATTGGGGTTCGAGGTGGTAACTCCGTCAATATGTGGCTTGAGCGTTTTCCGAACGCTATCGTCGTAGCAATAGATATCTGTGAGTGTGACTTTAAGGTATTCGACGAGTCGAGATACATTTTCTATAGAGCTGATCAGCGTGATACGGATCTACTTAAAGAAATCGGCCTTAGGCACAAAGCCTATGACATCATCATTGATGATGGAAGTCATATTATTGAAGATTATATTGAGAGCTTTTATGCGCTTTACCCCTATCTAAGAAGAAATGGGTTTTATGTCATCGAAGACTTGTATAACAATTACTCAGAATGGAATACAACGAGAACCACCCGCCCAAACGGAAACGGTACTGCATTCAATGAATTCCAAAACTTCTTGACCAAGCAGGTTCATTTGGGGAGAGCGTTTGATTACACGGACTCTCATCTCAACATATTTTCTATTCATCAGTATCCAGGTCTGATGATCGTGATGAAGGATTTAGTGTGATCACCTGAAACATTAAGCTGGCGTCGCAGTGGTGACGTCATTTACGTAGTTCGTTTTCTAAATTTATCAAAGAAATACAGCTGAACCAAAGTGCGGTTTGAATCGCCACTAATTTCCTAGACGCCTCTCAGTTAGATAAACTAACTGAAAAGAGAGGTGCTTATGAGCGGTAAACGCTACCCTGAAGAATTTAAAATTGAAGCGGTCAAACAAGTCGTTGATCGTGGCCATTCTGTCGCTGATGTTGCCAAGCGACTCGATATCACTACTCACAGCTTGTATGCCTGGGTTAAAAAGTTCGGCCCTGATTCCAAGAAGCATAATGATTTATCTGAGGCCCAGGCTGAGATAAAGCGGCTTCAGAAAGAATTAAAACGGGCTACAGAAGAACGGGATATATTAAAAAAAGCCGCGGCGTACTTCGCAAAGCAGTCCGATTGAGGTACGCCTTTATCAAGGATAATAGCGATTGCTGGCCTGTTCGTTGGTTATGTCGGATGCTGGATGTTCATCCGAGCGGATACTATGCCTGGAGCAGTAAGCCTCTGTCGAAACGCGATAAAGCCAACCGACGCCTAACAGGCCTAATAAAGCAATTCTGGCTGGAGTCTGGTGGCGTGTACGGCTACCGAAAAATCCATTCAGATTTGCGTGACATCGGTGAACGATGCGGTATTAACCGCGTTCACCGGCTCATGGTTCGGGAAGGATTACGTGCCCAGGTTGGCTACCGACGACCTCGTCATCGAGGCGGAGAAAGCCACGTTGTAGTTCCAAATCGTCTGAATCGGGAATTTAATCCCGCCGCACCCGATGAAGCCTGGGTCACGGATATCACGCACGTCCGAACTCACGAAGGCTGGCTATACCTGGCGGTTGTCGTGGACTTGTTCTCCCGAAAGGTTATCGGCTGGTCAATGCAGCAACGAATAACGAAAGATATAGTGCTCAATGCTCTGTTGATGGCTGTATGGCGTCGGAATCCGAAGCAACAAGTGACGGTGCACTCAGATCAAGGTAGTCAATATACCAGCCATGACTGGCAGGCATTCCTAAAAGCGAATGGTCTAGAGGGAAGTATGAGCCGACGAGGTAACTGTCATGATAACGCTGTTGCAGAAAGCTTCTTCCAGCTGCTGAAGCGAGAGAGAATCAAAAAGAAAATCTACTCAACCAGAGATGATGCCCGTGCTGACATATTCGATTACATCGAAATGTTTTATAACTGCAAACGCAAACATGGTTCCAATAATTTACTGTCACCAGTAGAGTATGAAAAACGCCATGTTCAACAGCTGGGAAGTGTCTAGGCTAATAGTGGCGATTCAGTTTATTGATGAGTAAACGACTTTCGTTTGGTAAATAATAACTCTAGGCAATTATATTTGTGATAACGCCGGGGTAGGTTATAAACCTGATATCCACGCTCTGTAAACGCGTCCATCAGCTTCTGTACACGCACGTAAAACTCACAAAACTGAATTATTTCAGCTTCATATCTTTCAAATTCAACCACAATCTGCGTTGGCAATTTTCTGTTCTTCTCAACCAAGTCCTCAAGTATGGGTAATGCTGCTCCCTCAATGTCCATTTTTAAAATATCGACGTTTTCATGGCCCAGCGAGTTCATTATGTCTTCGAGGGTACGACACTCAGCGGTAAACTTTTTGCCCTTATGTGCCATTAACATTGACGGACTTCTGCCCTCTTTCTCAGGGCAAGAGAATACCGTAGTCGTGTTTTCAGTCCACACGCCGTAATCGAAAAAGGTTAACTGTGGGTGCGGATTTTTACTGATGTAGTCGGCCGCTATTGGCGCGGGATCAAATAAATAAACGTGGGTATCGTAATGCTCGGCTACTGCGACATCAAAGCTGGTGTCAGTAAGTACGCCAAGGGAATAGACCACGGGTGGTTCAGAAAACGTCTGCTGCTTGTCAATAAGATAGTTCCCCATCCGGATAAGCGTCCCGTCTGGCTGACGCAATGCGTCTTCAAACTCTTTTGCGAGAACTCTTCTGGCATCAAATCTGTAAAAAAGGACATTATCTAACTTCCCGTAGGTGAGTAACCATAGCTTAGGAATAAGCTGATAACGAGTGCGGTAATAGAGCCCCATGGCCTCGCCATAGAAATATCTTAGCAGCCTTTTCTTTTTTGAATAATATTTAAGGTCGGATATGAACCCGTGCTCAGTCGGCATGCATTCCCCTTTACCGATATCTTCTCAATTAATAATTTCTGGCAACTTTATTGTGTTCACTAAAGTTACCCACCAACACTCTTCTGAAAGCGCCTTTTCGCTGTGGAATGCCCCGATGGATCCCCGTCTGATTACTGATAATTAATGTGCCTTTTGGCGCAATCATCTTGATTGCGTGGAGATAATCGCCACTTAGCATATCCCGTGAACGAATGCCCATTCGTTCTGTATAGCGCAGCTCCAGCCGGTGTAAATACGGTAATTTGTGGGTACCGGGTGCGTAGCAGTAAGGACCATCACCCTCACTTAGTACATCTGTCAGATATAAAAAAGCTTTGTGCGTACCAAAAATATTGTCGATGTGAAACCCCCGGGTGTCAGTGATGGACTGATTCTCATACACCTGAGTATTGGTATAAAGAAAAGGAGACACTTGTCTGACAATTTGTTGCACCAGCCCGGAAGAAAACTGAGCTTCACATTCTGTGATTAGGGAGTCGGATGCAAAATCTTTGATTTTCTGAACGTTGAAAACGTCCCGCATCCCGGTGTCGGAGCTCTCACTTCCCCGGATATTAACAATAGGTGCACCGAACTCCACCAATTCATTAAAATTATTTGCCAGCTTCAGGTTGCGTTGCCAGGACACTCCGTCAATACAGCCGTGCTCAGTGTCTGGATTGGCAGCGTCGTCCGAGAGGCGCGACATGAGCGCATCAAATTTGCCGTTGAAGTCGTTAATGGATTGCTCTGACACGACGTTAGTTAAACACACCACGCCATAATGACGAAGTGCCCGGGTAATGCTTGTCATGTTTTTGGCGGCGAATTCAAACGTCACGGTGTTGATGTCTGCCCGCGCACATTCGGCGGACTGAGACAGCATCGCTACCTTTTTCAAAAACGCGTCTCTGTCATTTATTCCATTAGCTGCAAAGTGCGTGACGCTGGGGTGACAGGACTGGCTTTGCAATGAAGCGTTCATCATTTCACCAAATCAACGTATAACGACATCTGTGGATAGGTTTGATCGATGTCACTTCCCTGCATAGCACCACTCACGGAACCATTAAACCGGCTTCGGATGCAATGAGTGAAAGGTAATTTTTCGGCTATCGCCTGTATCCGTTCATACCACCAGCCATTGATGTGATCCCCGGGACGCTGCTTATCGAATGTCAGCCCGGAACACAGCTGAGCCACCAGACTCTCTGTATTTTGTCTGAGAAATTGCTTACCGCTGAGACTACATTGCTGCTCGCCAGAACGTAAAAAACGACTTCTTCGCGTCGCGATTTCCCGAACATAAAAATCTGCCTGACTAACTTGCCCTTTCCGCTCTGCATGATTCTCAAACCAGCTTTTTCTAAACGTCCAGAAATCATTTTCAAAAGAAGAAACCTGTTTCAAAAAATCAGCATCCGGACAGGCTATTCTCAATACTCCCTGGTGCTTCAGGACTCTGGCGGCCTCCTGAAGAAAGTGAATGACATGGGATGTTTCGATATGTTCAATCACGTGAGAACAGTAAATATTATCCACCGTATTATCAGCATATGGCAGATCATCACCGCGCATGTCGTAAGATACAAATGGTTGCTGCTGCTGGCTTTGATACCAGTCGCTGGGGTAATCGAGATTGACAAAGCCCGGTATAGAGTAGCCACCGGCGCCCACATTTAAGTTCAGCCGCTGCGCCCTCGCGTGAGGAGTAGGCACCGCCAGAGAATGTAACACTTTCCCATCCAACAGAGGTAAGACCTGGACTGAAGCACTGAATAACCGGTTTATCTCTTCTTCCGCTTGTGACGTACTGGCCGTGATATTAACCGGTGCCATCACTGCTTCAAGTGAAAGAGGCCCACCACTCCGACATGCTTTCAACAGCTGACTCTTAAATACGCCGCCTAACAGGCTGTTGTTTTCATCAACGATGAACACCACGCCTTTTTTATTCTCGAAGGTATCGTTAACAATGGTGTCAAATTGCTGGTCTGCGGTGTGCACATAAGGCGCTTCACATGTGATTCGGGAGATCATATTACCCTCCTGCAACTGACAGCGGTGTTTGCTGTGCATCCAGCTTATCCTGCAAGGCATCAAAAGCTTGCCAGAACCCTTCCCCCTCGTTTTTGTGTCCCTGCCAGATTTCCGGCAGCCAGGTGGCATCAGGGCAATATCGCTGCATCAGAGAAAATAACTTCGTAAACGGAATTTCACCTGTCCCGATTTGCAGCCCTTCATCATCAACACCTTTCGCATCCGCAATATGTAAATGCTTAACGCGATCACCTAACAGAGTGAAAAAAGATTCTATCTCAATGTCCAGAAAGTTTGCCGCCAGCCAGCTGTGCGAAACATCAAGACAAAGATTCACGTCATAGGTATCGGCAAACTGTGCTGTTTCGTGTGGATCTACAAACAAATTATGATAGCGCTGGCCACCAAAGTGCCATGGGAATGGCGGCATGGTCTGGATCAGTAAATCGATACCTTTCAACCGCAGCGATGTCAATGTCTCGCCCAACACCTTATACATTCGCTCGCGTGTTGCCTCGTCGACAAAGGCATCCTGAGAAAAGCCTCCGGCGTTAACCACTACCGGTATGCATTTCTGGGTCGGATAGAATTTTCCAATCTCTCGTGCCACATCGAAAACGCGGTTTAACCATTCAACAGACCGGGAACGATAATCAGTGTCGGGAGACGCCAAATCCAGCGTGTGGTCCTGCGCGAAAAGTTCAGGCGCATGAACGACAACTTTTCGCTGATTATCGATTTGCAGATAATCAGAAGGAGTTAAGTCCAGGTCTTTAAAGCTCAAATGAAACTCAACCAGTCCCATGTTCCCAGTATGTGCCAGTCTGACATCGTGATAGCGGACAGGGATACCGAAACAGCCTGGCAGCGCAAACTTTAAATTTTCGCTTCTGCGGGTTTCACTGATATCCGAGGTAAAGAACGCTCCGCCCCTGTTCACATCTCTGGTAGCGACTTTGCCAACTAGATCGCCGACTTTATTTGGCGATAGCCCTTTGCCGGGGCTTTTCACTTCAATCATGTCACGTGTAATCACGGTGCCTTGGGCAATGTTGCATGCCGCGTACAGGCTTTTCCCGAGCACTTCCCGGTTAATCATTTCGCCCTGACTCAGCGTTCTTGAAGCGCCACTGCCAATAGCCTGCTCTACTTGCCTTATACCTTTTACCATGGCGGCAAATTCGTTGGGCAACAGGCTGACTTTATGGTCATTTCCCTCTTGATTCCGATCCAGGGTGAAATGCTTTTCTATCACTTTAGCCCCAAGGGCAACGGCGGCAACCGCCACGTGTATGTCGCGCTCATGACCGGAATAACCGATTAACCCCTGATTTATGGTTGCTAGCTTTTGAAGGTATTTCAGGTTCACATCTTTAAAAGGTGCGGGGTATGTCGAGTTACAGTGCAGAAGCACAAAACGTGCTCCCTGTGCTTTTAAAAGTGCGACCGACTCTTCAATTTCCTCGTCGGTAGCCATGCCGGTAGAAATGATCATCGGCTTATGTTTTTTGGCTGTGTGCAACAACAGGGGATGATTGGTGAGATCGGCAGAGGCCATTTTAAAGGCGGGTACCTCAAGCGCATCCAGTTTATCACAGCTTACCTGATCGAATGGCGTGCACAGAAAAGTGATCTGTTTCTCAAGACAGTAATCTGCTATTTGTTTAAACGCATCGTCACCAAGCTGATATTTATTTAACAGTTCGAGGACATACTGTGATCCAAGATCTTCGCTGGGGTCTGCGTCATCTCCTTTGTTGATATAGAGAGAGTCGAGATCCCGCATCTGGAACTTTACGCAATCCGCCCCCGCCGCCACGGCGTGATCAATTAACTTCAGCGCTGACTTCAGACTTCCATTATGATTGTTACCGATTTCAGCAATCACAAAGGTTTTGCTTTGCGGTGCAATCACATGATTATCAATGGAAATAACCGGAGAGGTGCGACGAGCGACTCCAATTATCTGCGAATGATGGTTCAGTACCGGAATACACCGAATCCTTTCATTCAACATCGATTCAAGCATCAGGCTATCCTGCTCTTCATGGACAGCCATACAGTTCGCGTTCATCGCGACCTGAACGGATTGTGACAAATCGATTGTCGATTGTTTCAACACCCAGCGTCGAAAGTCACCGTCGGTAAAGCATCCTCTCAGGTGCTTGCGGGAATCCGCCACAAACAGGATCTGATGTTTGTTTTTATTAAGCTTTTGTAACGCCTCGGCGACGGAGGCAGTATTAAGCAACGTAAACTGTTCAATATCCCTGTCAATAATCATATCAGACCTCTGCCTGCTCTTTTAAACATTGCTCTGCCAGGAAAAAGTCAAATTCATTGTCGATATCGACACAGCTATCCTCTGCCATCTCATAAAGTGCCACTTTCCCTCCCAGCCGATTACCGTACGTTTTTAAAACGTCAGGAGTAAATACATAAATAGAGCCATTTTCCTGATACTGCGGCTGCATATCCTGACGACGCGGCCTATTGCGATAGTCATAGTTTAGGGATTGCACAACACCATGCTCATCGCGCTGCCACAGAAAACGATGTGAAGCTGCAACCGAAAGTAAAGAGTCTGCCCGCTCTTTACGCAACGTTGTCACTGCATTATCGATATCCCGCGCGCTTCGCACCGGCGACGTGCATTGCAAAAAAACGACCAGTGAAGGTTCAACACCTTGCTGGGATAAAAACTCCAATGCGTGAAGAAGTGACGACTCTGAGGATGCTTCATCACCACTTATGCTGTCAGGCCTAACGATAGGTTTTGCACCATACTGTGCTGCAATCGACAGAATGTCATTACTATCACTGGATACATACACGTCATCAATGGTCTCAGCGTCCCTCGCGTGCATCACACTGTGCGCAATCAGAGGTTTACCGGCTAAGGCTTTAATATTCTTTCCGGGCAGGCCTTTGGAGCCGCCCCGGGCAGGAATAATACACACTGTCTTTTCAGTCACTTTCACATACCTCGGCTTCGATATAGCGGCGCTCAACCGCTTCGGGAAGGCACTGAAAATTTATGCGGATCGCTTCGCTGTTGGTAAATAAGTCGCTGCCGTAGACTCCCGCTTTATCGGCCTGACTTAGAACATCGTTGGTCGGGGCATAACAGGTAAGCTTAACCTGTTCAAACACCTGAGCGGCAACATAGAAGAACGTCGAGACAAAGCCACAAACATGTGCAGGCGGAGATGCCTGCTGATAAAACCAGATTTCCAAGGGAGAGTCGATGTACAGGATCTCCAATTGAGGAAACGCATCTGCTAGGGCATCGTTAAAATGCTGAGACTGTCCCCGGTGTGGCACATAAACCACTTCGCTTGTCGCCTCGGCAATAATCGTCTCGATGAAAGCGTGATAGTCACGTACCGAACAAAAATCCCTCTCAAGAATTTTGGCGCCAATAATCAGCGTTGTATCAGTCGCCAGACTATCAAACGATTTTTGCAGGCTCCGAAGAGTGTTATGGCGTGTCAGTATTTGCTGAGGAACATGCTTATCAAACACCGTAAACATGTTTAATTTTGTTACGTCTCTCAGTGACAGCCCATAGTCCTCTTTAATCTTTTGCGCCTCCCGCAGGCGCGCCCCAGAACCATAGACAGGCAGGCTAAACAGCCGCCCTTTAGGCAAGTGATAATAGCAGAAAGCCAGGGTAGCCGTGCCGTCATCGAGTAGCCACTTTTCCGGCGCATTGCTCGTTGCTGCAATATCTTTTTGCCATTGCGAACGAAAATCTGAAATAAACAAGCGTCTGTAGTCGTTATGCTTCAATTCGTTATAAACGCGGGCGTAAACCCCAATACGTTCATTTAAATCAGTATCAGAGGCAGTGTCTGTATCTCCGAAGTACCATTTTACGCCAGCCGCATTGAGATTTTTGTAAAACGATTTCACGGCTTCAAGCTGAGCGAAATTCCTGCTGGAATGTGATGTCACAACGACAATATCCAATGCCGATATTGTAAATTCATCGATGGCTTCACTCAGACAAATCAGGTGAAAAGGTGACTCTATTAATGCAATATGCTTCATACTGATTTCGGAAACAAACTCTTAATTAACTATCGACCAAAAATAAATTGTCTTGAGTCAAAGTGCTCTACTTCTCAAGCAGATATGGGCGTTTTGCGCACTGAAAATCCCGGTATTCGGCCAGATAATCCGGCCCAAAACGTTCCAGAGTTAATT